>NZ_FNDD01000081.1 GCF_900100015.1 Vibrio xiamenensis
TGACCTGCTCCCCTTAATCTAGTCCAGTCTACACTTAGTAATGTTCATCCAACCAAGGAGATGATGAACATGAAAAAGCGATTCAATGAACAACAAATCATTGCCATTTTAAAGGAAGCGGAAGCAGGTATCCCCGCCAGAGAGCTTTGCCGCAAGCATGGGATATCGGATGCGACGTTTTACACATGGCGCAAAAAATACGCAGGACTGGATATCTCTGAAGCCCGTCGCCTTAAGGCACTGGAAGACGAGAACGCTCGGCTCAAAAAGCTGCTGGCTGAGACACTGCTGGATGCAGAAGCACTTAAAATCGCTCTTAGCCAAAAGTACTGACCGTCGAGGACAAGCGCAAGGCTGTTAAAGTCATTCAGAAAAGCACTCAGCTTTCAGAACGCAGAGCCTGTCTACTCGTCGGTATTCAACGCGCGTCACTGCGATATCAACCTCAAACTAATCGCGAGGATGATAAGCTTCAGGCTCGTATAAAAGAGCTGGCATTGGAACGACGTCGATTCGGTTATCGTCGGATCCATCGCCTTCTGAGGCGAGAAGGTTTTGATGTTAACCATAAGCGAGTTTATCGCTTGTACTGCGAATTAGGCTTAACGGTCAGCAAACGGAGACGTAGAAAATCACAGTGTGTTGAGCGAGAGCCTCTCTTGCTTCCTTCAGTACCAAATCACACTTGGTCTATGGACTTTGTGATGGATGC
The DNA here is from genome assembly GCF_900100015.1 of Vibrio xiamenensis. GTDB lineage: Bacteria > Pseudomonadota > Gammaproteobacteria > Enterobacterales > Vibrionaceae > Vibrio > Vibrio xiamenensis. The sequence continues at coordinate 713 of NZ_FNDD01000081.1, forward strand.
GCTCAGTAACGGCAGACGGATTAAATGCCTGACGATTGTGGATGATTACACAAAGGAGTGCCTGGATATTCCTGTTGCTACGGGGATCTCGGGAGATGAAGTCGTGATCACGCTGGAGTCTATCGCTGCGTTTCGCGGTTATCCAGCATCGATACGAACGGATCAAGGCCCAGAATTTACAGGGAAAGCGCTCGACCAATGGGCTTATCAGCATGGTGTGATTTTAAAATTAATCCAGGCAGGAAAACCGACACAAAATGCTTATATTGAAAGTTTTAATGGTAAGTTCAGAGATGAATGTTTAAACGAGCACTGGTTTAGGGATTTGAGTCATGCTCGTGACCTAATCAGCCTCTGGCGAATGGATTACAATGAAAATCGCCCCCACTCAGCTCTGGGTTACTTAACTCCTTCTGAGTTTGCAGCGACAACAAGAACGGCACGAAACAGTGGTAATTTAACAAGCATTACTAATGAAGTTTTGGATTAGTTCTCGGGGGCAGGTCA
>NZ_FNDD01000080.1 GCF_900100015.1 Vibrio xiamenensis
CGAATTTTGACCTGGTCATCATTACGCCCCAAATACTCGATGCTGCCATCGGCTAGCCAGCGGCCTAAATCGCCCGATTTGTACATTCGCGTGCTGCCATCCGCCACAAAGGGGTCAAGCATAAAGCGCTCGTCAGTTAACTCTGGACGATTAAAATAACCGCGCGCCACACCAGCGCCGCTGACGTAAATCTCGCCCGTCACACCAATTGGCACCGGTTGGCGATGTTCATCCAGCAGATACAAACTTAAATCATTGATGCCGCGGCCTATTGGGCTTGCGCCAGTACGAGTGACGTCTTGCTCGGTCAACGGATAGTAAGTGGTATGCACCGTGGTTTCGGTGATGCCGTACATGTTAACCAGCTGCGTAGTTTGGTTGTGGGCTTTGGCAAACCAAGGCGCCAGTGCTGAGAGCTCCAGCGCTTCACCGCCAAAAATCACGTAACGCAATTGATGACTGCGCGCATCTTGCGCGGCGATTAACTGACGAAACGCGCTTGGGGTTTGGTTGAGCACGGTCACCCGCTCATCACACAGCAGTTGATAAAACTCACTTGGCGTGCGCGAAATCAGATGCGGCACCACCACCAGACGACCGCCAAACAACAGTGCGCCCCAGATTTCCCACACCGAAAAGTCAAACGCGTAAGAGTGGAACAGCGTCCAGACATCACGCTGGTTAAATTGATAGTCTTCTTGAGTCGCGGCCATCAAACGCAGCACCTGCTGATGCTCGACCATCACCCCTTTGGGATTGCCGGTCGAGCCAGAGGTGTAGATGATGTACGCCAGATTGTGCGGCGTCACGCCTAAGCTTGCCGAGCTAAGATTATCGCTGGAATAAGCCAGCCACTGCGGGTTATCCATCTGCGCAATCTGGGTATGGCTTGGCAACTCGCCAAGACGCTCCACCAACTCGCTAGAGGTAATCACGACTTGTGGCTGGCTGTCTTCTAGTGTGTAGGTCAAACGCTGCTGCGGATAATTAGGGTCAAGCGGTACATACGCCCCGCCCGCTTTGAGCGTTGCCAGAATGGCCACCAATAATGACTCGCTGCGCTCCAGCGCAATCGCCACGCGGCTATCAGGCTCCACGCCTTGCTCGGTCAGCCAATGGGCCAACTGGTTGGCTTTGGCGTTCAGCTCGCGGTAAGTCAAAGTATGGGTCTGATAGGAAACCGCAATGTGCTCAGGGAAAGCATCTACCTGCGCTTCAAAGCGCTGATGAATACATTCAGTCACTGGGTA
>NZ_FNDD01000077.1 GCF_900100015.1 Vibrio xiamenensis
GGGGGGGGATCGCCAATGCATGCCCCTGTTGAATTGGATAATCATGTTCAGCAATTTAAATGTGTTAATTGTGGGCAAGTTGGTCAAGTTACTTTGCCGATTGTTACTGTTGGTGAGGGTTATCTTGAATTAATTTCAGATATAGAAGTCAAATAATAGCAATTACGTAAGAACGAAAATACTACATATGGTGTAGATTATCATTTTTACATCACCATATAGTTGCAAAGGTAGGGTTGCTGATATATAGTTTCCCTATGGTGCGGTTTTTGTAACCAATTTAAAGCCGCCGACAATTTATCTTATTCACAAAACCTCGCTTCGGCGGGGTTTTTTTATGTCTGCGATTTGGAGACTGGTGCAGCAATGTACCTGTTACGACATGCTAGGAAAACAAACCAAGTTTTTCGCAGTAGCTCTAGCAGGAGTTGTTGCGACGTTCTTTGCCTCGAAAGGCGATAAAGTTACTCAGTTTTTTGCAGGATGGACTGCATTGTTTGCTGCTTTCACTGTTAATGAGCTGTGCATGGTGTTTGGCGCCTTGCTTGGCTTTGCCTCTTTTATTCTGTCTTGGGTTTATAAGCAGAAGTACCTGGAAGCACTGAGATTAAAAGAGAAAAGTGCAGCCAAGGGGTTAATTGAGGACGTGGAGCGATGAAACACGTTAAAAAAGTCACTTGCTCGGTAATGGCGATTATCGGGTTAGTGGTTGGTGGTGTCGTTCCTGACACATCCATTGTTGAAGTTAACCCATCCGTTGCAGCGCACTATGATGCGGTAACTCGTGATGTTCAGCCTAAAGACGATTGGCAGGCTATTGGCCAAGTCGTTATTAATGGCGTCGATGTCGGTGAGTTAATCGTTTCTCAGCAAGCTTTGGAGATCATCGGCAATGCAGAGGGGTGCATTCGAAGTCCATACACCTGCCCTGCTGGCTTGCTCACTGATGGCCTTGGCAACACACATAATGTTACCGGCGAGATAAAAACCGACGAACAAATCGCGATTGATTGGACTCGGAATATTATCGCCGCCCAGAATTGTCTCACTGCATCAGCTGATGTGTCCCTGATGAGCCAGGGGCAAATTGATGCATTCACATCATTCATATTCAACACAGGCTGTACGCGATTCAGACACAACAGCGACGGCAGTGAGACTCGTATTTACCACAAAATCAAACAAGGCTGGTTTACTGGCGCCTGCAATGAACTGACGTTTTGGGTTTATGGCGGCGGTAAAAAGCTGCTTGGTTTGGTGATTCGCCGCGAGAAGGAGACTCACGTATGCCATTCATAGGAAGCCTGTCTAAGTCGTGGACCATTGCGATTGGCTTGGCGTTGGCGTTGTTTTATCAGTCTTGGTCAACGGGCATTGAGCTTAGAGAACTGAAAGATGAACTCGCTCAGGCTTACGTTGATAAGGGTGCATCGGATGTCGCACTGACAACGGCTGTACAGTTAAATCAATCCTTAAACAAAACTATTGAGTCAATGAACCAGCAGTTCATTGATGCTCAAAAAGCGGATGATTGGTTGCGAACATTCAATGCGACCATGGACTCAAAACTGGAAAACACCATTTTAGATTTAGGGAAGCTGTTTGATGACCAAACACAAAATGTTAATAGTGGCTGCACTGAGCAGTTTAGCGATGGCGTCTATCAGCGGATGCTCGACCACTACCGTACCGAAACGGGAAGTGGTGATTCAGGTTGAATACCTGCCGATGCTGCCGCCACCAGCCCTGCTTTCTCCATGCAATCCACCGTTTGATAAACCGCCTCTGACT
>NZ_FNDD01000075.1 GCF_900100015.1 Vibrio xiamenensis
ATGGTGAAAAAGAGTCGGCAATCCGTGATATGACATGGGTAACCGAATTCAAGAAATGCGCTGCTAGACCTGACGAAATCAAAAAATGGTATCAGAACAAACAGGCCGACAAATAGCTTAACGAATAAATAGCGCATTAATCCATTGACTAACTCCGATAAGAAGCCCGGCATGTACCGGGCTTTTTTATTGCTAAGCGCTCTTACGAGAGTGTTTTGCAATAACTGACCACACAGTTTGTGGACATCATTGAGGGTGAATCATGTAGATAGCAACTCCCAAGTGGGCAGGTGACGATAACTGAACGGGCAGACTATGCGTTCGTCACGGAAACCAACCTCACGACAGTAACAGCCTGACCAATCCATTGGGCCGTTACAAACCCGAGCCAACCAGGAAGAAGTCGATAGTTATGCAGGTGGCGCATTGGATTGTGCATGACCAATCGACGTTTTATTGCTAAGCGCTTCTTATTGGGAGTGTTTATCAATAAGCACGATACGAGATAAAGCAGATGCAAACAGTAAATACTTTTAGTGCGGTATTGAACACCCAAGCGCAGGCTCTAGAAAACGTGATGGCTAAGCAGCCAACATCGAACCCTCGCAAAATGGATGAAGCAAAGAACCTATTAGAGCAGGCTGTTTGGACAGCAATTAGCGCGGCCAAGGAGACAGACGATGAAGTTAGTCGATAACTGGAAAGAGTCTGGTCAGTGGTGGAGCATCAAGTGGTCATTGGCTCTAATCGCAATGAATCTCATTGTTTCGCTAATGCCGCTGCTTGAAGTTCATGTAAGCGTGACGATTTATGCGGTGCTAAATGCTGTCGCCGCTGCCATCACCACGGTGCTGCGCCTGCTTTCTCAGACGCCCTCGCCAGAGTGATGGGACCGCGGTCCCATGGGTCCTTTTGGGCTTATTTGCGGACTACGGGTTGTCAGACTCGCAGAGTCTCGCTCGTTAAAATTTTTTTTATTTTTGGAGGTTTCCGGTTTCCGGTTTTTGACCATGAATGAGTACGTTATTCAATCCCGACAAAAAGTTCACTCAGTCGGATATTGCTACGCTCCTTGGTATATCAGATAGACAGGTCCGAACCCTTACAAAACAAGGGATTCTGCCAGCAGCCAAAGGTCGTGATGGCATTAATCCACTTGAGTGTATCCACCGCTACATCACTTACAAATCGCAGGTTAAAACGGACGAATCAAAACCGGAAACGGACCTTGATGATGACTCCGAAGCGATGGCTAAGCTCGAGCAGAAACTTAAGCTCGAAAAGCTAAAAGAAAATGTGGCGATGATGAGAGCCAAGCGCGTTCTCTTTGAGAAATCGTATGGCCCTATCGACGTAATATCCGAAACTCTTCAGCAGCTGGCTTCCAAGCTTGGCACGATCCACGAAGGGTTAATCCCAAAGCTCAAAAAGGTGTGGCAGGACATGCCACCAGAAGCTATTGAGGTGATCGAGAAAGAACTTACCAAAGCCAGTAACGAGTGCGCCGATGTACAACCAGATATCTCAGATTACATCGAAGGCGATCCAGAAGATGGCCCAGCGTGGCTTAAAGAGCTTGAGGAAAGTTCCTCCGGTTAGTGGCACTGAATGGGCAAACCAACATTACAAATTGGCATCGGGTTCTTCTCAGGAAGAAGGGCAGTGGGAAACACTTCCCTTTCAAGTCGCCATTTTGAACATGATGTGCAACCGCCACATTCGGCGCCTGGCGTTTCAAAAGTCAGCGCGTATCGGTTGGTCGAAAATGATGATAGCTGCAGTGTCCTGCATGCTTCATCAATACAAGGCCAACACCGTCATTTATCAGCCAACTGATGATGACGCCAAAAACTTCTGTATCGATGAGATTGATGGCGCATGGGAAGACATGCCGATCATGCATCGCATTTTTCCTTTCTTGTTCGCAAGGGACCAAAACAACACTACTAAGAAAAAAGTCGGTATCGGCTGGATTCTTGACATCCTTGGTGCTGCAACA
>NZ_FNDD01000072.1 GCF_900100015.1 Vibrio xiamenensis
ATTGATTTTGTTTCTTCGTTTACTGGATATAACATTCGTTTTCCCTACTTATCTGTTTATTAAAGCCACGGCGAATTGCGCGGCGTCCGATTCTGATACGTTTCCCAACTTAAACGGCCCTGCATTGCATGTTGAGCAATACCAACCATTTTCAGTTCTGAATGCCTTCGTAGATGGAACGTGACTGACCAGTTTGTGATACATTTCATCTGATCCACACTTTGGGCATGGTGGCGGTGTCCAATCAGGTATTTGCACTCATTACCCCTATTAAGCTGTAATTGGTTCTTCGGTAAGTTTCATAAATTCATCTAAGCCCATGTAACGGTCCTCGTTTGGAAACCATTCCCCCTCAAACTCTGGAAAGTAAAGATCTTCTTTGCTAGTCTCTTTGTCGGACATTTCTTATAGCTCCATATTTTAAGTGTCTTGCCCCTGTTGCAGCAGGGGCATTCAAATTACTTACAACTTAGCCTTGGCATACATCGCCACTGCAGCGTCTTTACTGGCCTTCTTATTTGGATTCCATACTTCACAAATAACTCGACCTTTAAACTCAATTCTCGCATGCCACATGCCGTTATCCTTGATTAGAATTGGCTCCGGTGGCGTATCAGGAAGTGATTTCCGAAATTCATAAATCGCCCAAGCCTTTTTGAAAGCTGCCATCATATTTTTAGCTTCCCCGGCATCAATAGAGAACACATCATCACCAAGGCTAATTTCCACCAGCCATAATCCGTTTTCATCTTTCGAACCCTTAAATTTGGGGTGAATGATGGCTTCCTCTTCAGTAGGTTCTGGCTTTGCCTTTTTCTCTTCGGTAACGCTTCGCGCCGCTTTATTATCCATAATGGCGTCGATAGACCAGTCGAGTTTCAACGCATCTTCCATTAACGTGAGATACTCAGTGACCATCTTATAGTTACGAGTTTTCCCATCGTTGTCCTTACGGATATCTATCGCTTTAATCACGCGATATGGGTCCTCTTCCAGCATGCTAATTACCGCTTCATGCAGTTTAATTCTTGCGGAGGTACCTTTTATCCATTCGTTATCGGACATCGCTTTTACTGCATCCAGGCGCCGCTTATCTGAATCAACAACCAATGGCTCCCAAGATTGGCCAGCATGCAACACCTTAAATTGCATGTAGTGCGCTTGCGCGTCAGTGTCGTGGTGGCCAAGCAGCTCTTTATAGAACATGTTTTCATCTTTGCTTTTCCAGCGCGTATCCTCTTTAAAGAACAATTCGAAGCAAACCTTGGCATAGATTGCCCGGGTATCCTTAAATAGCCACTCGCGGTAAATCTCCCCACCGTTCTCAGTGATAGGTTTGAATTCTAAAAGATCACGTATGAACTCATTTAGTGGTCGCGCAGTGCGATTGGCTACCAGCTGGTTCACCGAATATTGGCGAGTGGCTTCTAGCGAATTAAGCGCAAGAATGTTTGGAAACAGACGCAGCCGGTTGATGGCATCAAGAACTTTATTGGCATCGGTCAGCGTATAAATGATCATCGCATCATCCGTCATGCCGCCTCGTTTCTTCGCTTGGCCTACGAACTTAAGTTGGTGATTATCCACTTTCTCAAACTGTCCCTGGAACAAAACCTCGATCGCTCGGCGTCCGGTTGCCAGCGCAACACCTGTCGCCAGCGCTTCCCATCTATCAGCACTAGAAGGGCTGAGTAATAAGTCGAGCACTTGCATGGTCTTCACATAGTCGATTTCGATAGCGGTTTCTTTCTTCTCGGTCAGTGAGCGCTTTTTCTCTGCTGAACTGGTATCTCGAGCAAAAGCATCTTTCCGTAAGTGGCGCATAACCTCGTGGTCGATTTTTAGTGAAGAGAGCTGGCTGTAGAAATCGGGTACCTGGTTGATAACATCGTGCAGGTGCGCAATTTTCTCAGCACGTTCTGCAGGCTTAATGGTCTTTAACGCTTCCAGTTCGCTCGACCATTCTGGTAACGTTTTTATTCGCTCATTAACCACACTGGCATAGCGCGGTGTTTCTGGCGTCAGGCCTTTTAAATTTTTCTCTAAAGCGGTCACTAGCTTTAATTTATCGGTCAGTGTCTTCCAAGACTTGCGCGTTTCTTCTAATGAAAGCTCATCCCAGCCGTGCAGCATATAGGCGCATAACGGGTATTTATTCCGTAACCGTTCAATCGTTTCATCAAACGAATGGTGTTTAACGCCATTGGCACTAACAGCATTTCTCACATCCTTTAGGTAAGAAGAGGCCATGTTCAAAGAAATGGAGTTACGGTCTTTTTGAACACGCTTCCCGTACAAAGCTGTAATGACCTTTTGTGCAGAACGCTTATGTTTGACGGTTTTCTGCCCTTGGGGAAGGTCGCTTAAATCCGTTGTTCTCACCTCTTCTAAAAAGGCCGTAACAAGTTTAGGGAAGTCAAATTTCCGGTTTCTTTTCTCTATCCGTTCTGAATTATCAAACGATTTTGGGTTGACAGTGTTAGTACTCATAGCTCTCGCTCCATCGACAATAAATTAACTTAAGGTTACATCAAAATAAATTGGTTGTCAAATAACCACAAAGTTACATTTTAGTACACGACACTGTAAGAGTTACATTTGTGTAAATATATTTACGTCATGTATCAATATGTAACGTTACATATTACTAAACATTTACGTAAATGTTTAGCGATTTGTAACGTTACAGTTAAATACTTAATGTTAAGTATAAATGTGTAACCTTTAGGTGGTCGGCGCAAGATTTAATATACATTTATTTTTGTGTAACCTTTTTACTTGTGGCTCATGATTAATACTTTATGTCTTCATCATAGATTTTGCGTAAAAGTTAGAAGTAAGACGTTACTAGCCAAAATAGACCGACTTCCTACTGGTTCCGTTTT
>NZ_FNDD01000071.1 GCF_900100015.1 Vibrio xiamenensis
CGAAGAATCCAACCCAACCCCAACGATTTTATCTTTATGCACCAGCGCCATTTCAAGCGTCGTGAAAGCACTTTCTTCATCTAAGTGACGCAAAATATCCAAAGCGCTGCCGGCAGTGATTCGATTGCCTATAACAGCCTAGCTTCGAGCATCGATGAAGACGGTTTACTCAGCGTGCCAGCTTGGTCTGTGGCTGTATTTGAAAAACCGCACCAATAATTCACCGTTTGAACGTCAAGCAAAAAAGGGAAGCCTATGGGCTTCCCTTTTCATCTTCTAGCTTGTGCAGATGTTTGCGGCTGTAAGATGTGTGTCAATTTTGCACAGGTGAATAGCCAGTTACAGTACGTCATGTTAATTTTATTTCTCATTTTATAAAACCCATATTTATTATGACGCTCAAACCTCTTTTATTGCTGCCACTGTGTTTAATGGCCGCCTGCAGCTCGGCGAGTTTACCGAGTAGCAAAGTCTCAGCGCCGGTTAACAACGCCAAGTCGACACCGCAAAGCTCACTCGCTGCCCAATCACTACCGTCGGATCAAAGTTTATCTAACGAGGAACTGGTTTCCTACGCGCGCAAATATCTTGGCACTCGCTATGTTTGGGGTGGCAGCACACCAAAAGGTTTTGATTGCTCTGGCTATATTCAATATGTCTATCGCCATTTTGATATCGATATTCCACGCACTACCGCTGCCTACCCTAGCCTGTACTACCAAGCGGTCTCGATTGATAACGCGCAAGTGGGCGATATTATCGTTTTCACTGGCACCAACCCCAATATTCGTCAGCCCGGCCACGCGGGGATTGTCACTCAAGTCGGCGATGGAAAATTAAGCTTTATTCATAGCTCATCATCGAAAAAGCATTTTGGCGTAACTGAAACCAATTATTATCAAAGCGGCTATCCAAAACGTTTTTTGAAGTTAGTTCGAGTTCAATAAAAGTAGAAAACCAATATTTGATTTCTATTTAAAAAGTCACCAAAATTGAGACTTACAACATTCAAAAAATATTGAATCAACACTCTTATATAAATCGAAAAAATACCAAAAGTCGCTCAAACTCGAGCGACTTCTGAACAAAAATAGAGATTTATTTCAGCACTTAAGTTTACAGTGAAAAATAAACAAGCATTCAAGATAAACATAAAACCAGTCATTCTATCCAAAAACCAAATATAAGATCAAAATATAATCAAAATAACAACAAATGAAAAATGATAAAATTGGTCATATTTGTCAAACGCATATTACCTTAGTCTTAGAAAACTAAAAAACTCATACCCATTTCATCCCTTTGATTTTTAAAAACTATTTATAATTTTTTAAATCATCCAATCAATCAAAGGCGTTAAAATGAATATTATCTTTGGCGAAACCAACACCGATGGAACGGGCAGTGCTAGCAATCTAACTACCGAAAATGGTCACGAGTTTGATATCGAAAATGTAACACTTGATACTTCTAACCCTTTTCAACACGTTGCTATTCAAGAAATTGATGATATCGCACTCAAATATACCCAAGATTATTTTGGTTATGCGACGACTTATATAACCAATAATGGCGAATGGAACGCTGATGGCGCTAAAGAAGTTTCGGTTGAATATCTTGGATCAAATTCTAATGACGCGATTAATATTGTTGCCAATGACAGCATGGTTAAGATTGAAAACTTTGTCGATGTTAATATTGATCTTGAAGGGCAAATGCAATCTGACGATTATTATGACTATAGCGGCGAATTTTGGCTACAGCTCTACAATGCAAAACGCGCCGATATTGACGTCTCAGACTTCAATGCCAATACCATCATTAAGATCTCAACTCAAAGTAATGGTGTATTGGGTGAATGGAGCAATATGTTTGATATTCAAGGCAGCGATACTAACTCTGATTACGTCTATATCGAAGGAACAAGCGAAAATAACGCTCAATACACTGAATTTAATGTTGCCCTCAATAATGGCAATGATCGCTTTAATTCAACGCTAACGCCAAAGGCTTCTACCGATCAAATCCGGTTTGTGGATGGCGGAGAAGGCGACGATATCATCGAGATATACGGTGATTCTTCCGATATTGAATTTGTTAATTTCGAATCTATTTATCTCGATGTGGACTCGACCTTAACCCTCAATGAGGATGTGTTGCAAAATAACACCGATGGCTTGGTTATTCAAAGCTACTGGCGTCCAATGGACATCGAGTTTTCCGATGAGTACAACAGCATTACTATTGAGCAACAATACTTCCAAAGCGGTGATGAAACTGGCTATTTAGATGTTACTGTTAGCTACGATGACGCCGATTACCACCTGCTTGTACAAGATACCGGTCAAGACTGGAGTCTGTAATTCTTCCACATAATGTTGTGGATAGATAACCATTGACGGCAAATAGACAAAAAGCGCAGCTAGGCTGCGCTTTTTTATTCTCGCCCAATGAGCTTTGCGATGTAACTCATTAACGGGTAAGCAAATTAGCTATCGAGTAGTGCGTTAACCTTCGCTGACATACGCTGCTTATGTGTTTCATCAACAAAACTGGCTTCAATCGCATTAAGGGTAAACTGCGCTAGCTCTTGCTGAGTCACGTTATGCGCGTTAGCAACTGCGATAAAGTTATCGGTCATATAACCACCGAAATAGGAAGGGTCATCGGAGTTAATCGTCACGCACACACCTTGTCTAAGTAGCTCAACAATATTGTGCTCATCCATGGTCTCAAACACTTTCAGTTTGATATTAGACAGTGGGCATACGGTGAGTGGAATGCGTTGTTGCGCCAGTTGCTCAACCAATTTAGGGTCATCAACGCAGCGTACACCATGGTCGATACGAGTGGTTTTTAATAATGACAAACTGTTATGAATATTGGCAACAGGGCCCTCTTCGCCGGCGTGAGCTACGGTTAAAAAACCTTCTGACAGCGCTTTTTCAAACACCCGTTGAAACTTCTCTGGTGGGTGGCCTTTTTCCGAAGAATCCAACCCAACCCCAACGATTTTATCTTTATGCACCAGCGCCATTTCAAGCGTCGTGAAAGCACTTTCTTCATC
>NZ_FNDD01000069.1 GCF_900100015.1 Vibrio xiamenensis
AAAGATTGCTTTGATATCAAAATTTGTCCCATCACGCAGGCGCAGGCGAAATTTGGATGCCATAACATTCTCAACAGCCTGATCGCATTTGGTCAGTGCTGCATCAAAAATTGAATCTAAGTTCATGGTGTCACCATTAAAAAAGGCGCGATAAACGCGCCTTTAGGAAAATAGAACGAAACGTTATTTGCTGAAAAACGAGGCGTGGCCATCATCAACCACTTTCACCGCCACTTTCTCTTCAACGAAAGCCGACTTGCCTTTCACGATCTTCACACGCTCACCATGAGAAACAAGTTCGATGGTGTACTTGTGTGCTTTGATTTCGATGTCGCCAGAACTGTTCGCGCTCACTTCAACGCCTTTGTCTTCGACAACCGCATCGTCTGGCAAATCAGACTCGGATACCGCACTAATTTCGGTACCAGAAGCAATATCATCGTCGCCAGCATCCGCTGCTTCATTGTCAGCAGAGACGCCTGTTTCGTCGTCAGAATCATCTTCCTCAGGTAACTGTGCTTCGAGATCATCAATGATTTTTTGAAGCTCTTTTACCGTAGCGTTGCTTTTGTACGGCGGCGTTTGAATACCAAGCTCTTCGCACAAACCATCAATGTGCTTTTTCAGTGTTTCTACTTGAGACATGTGAGTGTCCTATGTTAAAGCCAGAATAAAGTCATGGGACCGTGGTCCCATGACTCATGGTTAAGCGACTGTGATCACCACAAAATGATTGGTATCCGCCATGTACATCGCAGGTGCCGACTCTACTTTGGTGAGACGTATAGCAGGGTCGTGACCTTCGATCCAGTCAGCAGCATAACGTTCAGCTTCATCTAAGCCTTCGTTTTGCGCGTTAAGGTCTTGAATAGCACCATACAATGCGAGGCCTCGAGCGGAAGTATGACCAAGAATCACCGTGTTATCCGGCATGACTTTTTGTGTTACGCCGGCGCGGTCAATGTACTCTTCACTAACCACTACCACAGCGACATCACCAATCATGCCTTTGTAGCTGACGGTTTTGCCAAGGTCTTTACACATAGTTTCAAGCTGAGAACTTGAACCACGCTTCGTATCCAATGCATCTTTAACCGCTTTGAACTTTTTGAAGTAAGACCAGGCTTTTTTATCCATCACGGCGATATCAATCAAACCTTCAGCAGCTTCGGCCCATGTGTCGAAGTCGTCGGTAGGATCATGCGTTTCAGTATCAACCTTGTTCCATTTGACTTCATCACTAGCAAGTACCACCGTGTTTGCTTCATTGCGCAAGGAGTCGATTTCGTAAGGTTTTTCGATGTATTCGCTGTCAATCACCGTCTTACCCGTCAAAATCATTTCAGCACACATCAACTCTTCACGATCTTCAATCGCCTGGTTTTCCATTTTGATGTTTTGCATCACTAACGCTGCTTGACGATCTGCCGGGCTTTTTGGTGATGCGTAATCTTCACCAGGAAGTCGCTTGATTGTCATGTTGCTGTTGACTGGATGCTTTGACTTCACATACGCAGGTTTAAACGATGACGTAGAAAAACCTTGAGAGCGATCAGCGACCGCACCAATCATCGGTGAACAGTAAGCCGCAATTTTGGTTTTGCTTGGAACCATATCCAAATCAACCTTTTCAGTGGAAAAGGTATGTACTTCACTAAACCACATGCGCTTAAAGAAGGAATCGCGACGGACCCCTTTCTGATAGATAGCTCCTAGAAGCTGTCGGGGAGTAAATAAATCAGGCATAAGAACTCTCTAATTAATTAGCTGCCAAAAAAACGAGCTTAAAGCTCGTCGTTTACACTGATTGGGCTTCCGAGGAACGCCGCTTGTTTCAGCGTGTCCGATACGCCATCAGGCCATTGCACAAAGCTGGTACGGAAACAGCCAGTTTTGTAAAACGGCACTGCGGTATCCGCTGCAAGGGCTTCAACGGCTTTCGCCGACATTGCCACCGCTGCACCCGGCGTACCATCCCAAACAACCAGCAAGCTGGTGTCTTCACCGCCGCCAGAATCTTTCTGCAGCATTAGCGGTGTGAGGCGTTCAAAAGTCTGTCCTGCGGCAACGGTCGCTAAACCTGTGCGTAGGGGTTCGTCACCAGCGATAAAATAATCTGGCGTGTAATCGTAAACTTCGGTCATTGCACAACCTTCCTAATTAGTGGGTGTTTTTAACCAGCAGAGCGATCGCATCGGCGTCTTTGTCATTGGTGTTATCACTAACATCCTCGCCAAGCGTTTCGCCATGTTCGGCACCAAGGGCAGCGAGCGCTTTAGAATCGGCGATTGCTGCAGCGGCTGGTGACGCGGCCAATAAGTCTTTCGCGGTATCCACATCAATCGCTGGATTACCCGCCAGTTTATGCGCCAAAGCTTCACGACCTTGCGCTTCTGGCAAGCCAATGATGCCCATGACACGATCACGCTCAGCGTCTACCGCCGATTTATCGGACGTCGACGCATCTGCAGATGGTGATGATGCTACTTGCGGCTGTTCAACGGTATTCTCTTCCGATGGCGCTGCAGCGGCTTTCTTTGTTTCTTGTGCTTGTTGTGTCATGGAAGCTCCCATATCGACAGTAGTTGTATTCAAATTATTCAGATGCTCACTCATCACTGAGATAGCATCAGCGCCGTTAACCAGTTCATCCGCAAAACCGATATCGATGGCCGCTTGACCTTCGTACATTTCAGCTTCAGTAGCCAAAATGTCACTAACGTCCTTACCCATAAAGCCAGCAGCTTTCGCAGCAAAGCTTTGACGAAGGGTTTCAAGCTGGTTTTCCCATTTATCCTGCACCGCTTTCGGCAGCTTTTCGTATGGATTGCCATCGGCTTTATGCTTACCTGCTGTGATTAAGGTGATTTCGACACCTTGCTTATCCAGCAGTTTTTCGATATTGGTGTGCGCCATAATCACGCCAACCGAGCCTGCGGTACCTGTTTGAGTTATCAACCGGCGAGAGCAGGACGAGGCAATCATCTGCGCGGCTGAGCAATGCATGTCATAACCCAATGACCAAATTGGCTTGGCATTACGGTAACGCGCAATGATATCGGCGAGATCAAAACAACCCGACACCATGCCACCTGGTGAATCGATATCGAGCATCACACCGCGAATATCATCATCATGCATCGCTTCGTTGAGCTTACGTAAAATGCCGTCGTAACCCGTCATTCCCGAATAAGGATGCAAAGCACCAAGTTTATGAACTAGCGAGCCGCTAATCGGGATCACCGCGATACCATTCACTTCTTGATAACTTCGGCTGGTAGGTCGGTTGTTGCTGTAGCTCGATGCCTCAATTTGCATCGCTGAGGCATCCAGCGTCTGGCCATTAACATCGACCAGTTTGTCTATACCACCAATTCGGTTCGCCAAGGCTGAGAAAAAGGTTCGAGCGTAGGACGCATCCACCGCCAGCGGTGTATTGAACGCTTTGGTTAAGAGGTGTTGATAATTACTCATTCACTTTTCCATCTTGATTGTCTGGCGCAAGCGCCTGCAATGCCATCCAACTTGGAGGTGGTAAGCCGTTCGCTTTGCGCTCTTCCATTTCGCGAACCTGCTGTTCAAAGGTTTCTTGATAATCTTCACCAAGAATTGCCATTTCACGCTCGTAGGTCGATAAACCAGACTCAATACGCAATACGGATTCTTTAACCTCTTTCAATCCATCAATCGCTAAACGGCCAGAACCAATCCAATCGGATTTAGTCCAAGCTGATCGGCGCTCTTGGAATGAATAACGGGCTTTCGATGGCAAAGTGATGTACTTACGGACCACCATTTCTTCAAACAACAAACCAAAGATCTGGTTCGCTAAGCGGTTAGCTATGATTTTTCGGCGCCCCATGAAGTAACGCCAAGAATCATTGTGTGCAGCGCGAATCGTGCTGTACGACATTTGACTGTAGTTTTTCGATAGCTGCGCGTAGTCAAGTCCAAGACCAGCTGCAATATAACGAATGATCGATGCTTCCAACGCTGAAAAACCATTATCGGCATTACCTGCTGAATGCAGGTTAAATTTGTCACCAGGATACAAATGCGGCGCCTTTACGCCATTAAACTTGATGTTCTGAGCCGAGTAGTAATCTGCTTGGTT
>NZ_FNDD01000082.1 GCF_900100015.1 Vibrio xiamenensis
GAACAACCCTTTAGGACACTTAAAGTGCCAGGGAGAACTCATCTCAGGGCTCGCTTCCCGCTTAGATGCTTTCAGCGGTTATCGATTCCGAACTTAGCTACCGGGCAATGCGTCTGGCGACACAACCCGAACACCAGAGGTTCGTCCACTCCGGTCCTCTCGTACTAGGAGCAGCCCCCTTCAATTCTCCAACGCCCACGGCAGATAGGGACCGAACTGTCTCACGACGTTCTAAACCCAGCTCGCGTACCACTTTAAATGGCGAACAGCCATACCCTTGGGACCGACTTCAGCCCCAGGATGTGATGAGCCGACATCGAGGTGCCAAACACCGCCGTCGATATGAACTCTTGGGCGGTATCAGCCTGTTATCCCCGGAGTACCTTTTATCCGTTGAGCGATGGCCCTTCCATTCAGAACCACCGGATCACTATGACCTGCTTTCGCACCTGCTCGAATTGTCATTCTCGCAGTCAAGCGGGCTTATGCCATTGCACTAACCTCACGATGTCCAACCGTGATTAGCCCACCTTCGTGCTCCTCCGTTACTCTTTGGGAGGAGACCGCCCCAGTCAAACTACCCACCAGGCACTGTCCTTACCCCAGATAATGGGGCCAAGTTAGAACATCAAACATACAAGGGTGGTATTTCAAGGATGGCTCCATAACCACTGGCGTGATTACTTCAAAGCCTCCCACCTATCCTACACATGTAGGCTCAATGTTCAGTGCCAAGCTGTAGTAAAGGTTCACGGGGTCTTTCCGTCTAGCCGCGGGTACACTGCATCTTCACAGCGATTTCAATTTCACTGAGTCTCGGGTGGAGACAGCGTGGCCATCATTACGCCATTCGTGCAGGTCGGAACTTACCCGACAAGGAATTTCGCTACCTTAGGACCGTTATAGTTACGGCCGCCGTTTACCGGGGCTTCGATCAAGAGCTTCGACCTAAGTCTAACCCCATCAATTAACCTTCCGGCACCGGGCAGGCGTCACACCGTATACGTCATCTTACGATTTTGCACAGTGCTGTGTTTTTAATAAACAGTTGCAGCCACCTGGTATCTGCGACTTCCAATAGCTCCATCCGC
>NZ_FNDD01000065.1 GCF_900100015.1 Vibrio xiamenensis
GCTACGGACCCAAATTTTGTGTTCAACTGAATAATCATTCAAGCAAGAATGGTGCGTCCGAGTGAACTCGAATCACCGACCCCCACCATGTCAAGACATCTAATTAACCTTTAGTATTATTGAAATACACGGCAACCCCAATAAATACGTTATTCTCGACCCATACACTTTAACCAGATAACACTCTATAAACCAAATTTGGACAGAAACGTGTTAGATTTTTAACTCTACTTGGTGATATGCACCCTATTACGGCTGTGAATTTTCAGGCTAAGAGGATGAGCAGGTTTTGGTCGGGAATCCATTCCCTGTTTTGGCTAACAATTCTATCTTGTTAGCTTCCATAAATTCCGTTTTTGATTAATCGATTTGCAGCGTCGCCTCTTCAATGGTTACGAAGCGGCCGTCAGCATCGGTTTGAGCGAATAAGTAAACTTCCTGGTGCATCCGTTCACCGTCGTGCTTAACAAAATCAATCGTATGACGCTCAGCGTAGTACGCTCCGTTTTTAAATTCATCCAACACGGTAACGGTGACTTTATCCGTTATCAGCCGCAGTTCACTAATGCCAGCCAGAAATGCCGGTCGATCGAGCCAGATGCCATTAATGCGCTGGCGAAAATGCGCAGAAAAATAGCGGTCAGCCGCTTGCGTAACGCTCAACTCGCGATTGTTCAACAAAGCCTCAATGGCGTTTTTAATACTCGTCATAGCGATCACACCGTCAGCACAATTTTTCCGCTGATATGGCCTTCTTCCGCCCGTTCGTACGCAGCACCTGCGCATTCCATCGGATAAACGCTGTCGATCGCAGCGCGGATATGCCCTTCATCCAACAGAGTTGCCAGCTCTGCCAGTTGCGCACCATTTGAGCGTACCTGGGCAGAAGAAACGATAAAGCCCGCCTGCTCAGCTTCTTCCCAGCCAGTAAAGCCCAATGGATTCACTATGAAGAGCGCGCCACCGGGTTTCAGTGTGTTGAGAAAGCGACCGGTATTAGCACCACCAACACAATCGACGACAAGATCCACATCACGCACCTGCTCTTCCACCGCTGTCTGTGTGTAATCAATCAATTCATCCGCTCCCAGTTCACGCAGCAGGTTTTCGTGTCTTCCCGACGCCACCGCAATAACCTTCGCGCCTTTGAATTTGGCAACCTGCAACATAAAGTGACCGACACCTCCGGCCGCGCCGTTGACCAGCACCGTTTTGCCCGCAAGAGCTACCGGCTTATGGGGTTGTTCCTGAAACGGATTAGACTCCTCATGCCCCAGAGAGACCAGAAACTGCCAAGCCGTCAGCAAAGACATCGGCGCTGCGGCGGCGTGGTCATGATCAATGCCAGCAGGTTTTATCGCAGCTTGCGTGGCTGGCACAGTAACGTATTGGGCGTGAGCACGGCTACCGCCGGCCATACCTTCCGGAAAGCGCACCATCGAGTACACCTCATCTCCAGCGCGGAAGTCGCTGACATCATCAGCAACGGATTCCACCACGCCAGATACGTCCGAGCCTAGAATCAGCGGAAAATCCACCTCGGGCCGCCATTCTGGTGGCAGAGATTTATATCCTTCTCGCAGATACCAGTCCGGTGGATTCAGGCTTGCCGCCTTCACGCGGACCAGCAGTTCGCCCGGCTTCAGCGCAGGCATTGGACTGTCTTCATAGCTCAATACCTGAGGGCCACCGAAGGTGTGTTGTTGTACAGCTTTCATTGTTTTTACAGTCATATCTTTCCCCTGACCTGATGTTGGTTTAGAATAAGTGGAACAGTGTTCATTTTAAACGGAGCGGTGCTCCACTTGTCAAGAGGTTTTATGCGAGCCGACGCAAAAAAGAATTACGACAGCATCAAGGCTGTCGCCCGGGAAGTGTTTCTGGAGCAGGGGGCAGACGCCTCATTGCGCGAGGTAGCTCGCCGTGCGGGGGTTGGTATGGGGACGCTCTACCGCCATTTTCCATCGCGTGAAGCCTTACTCGAGCCCCTGGTCAGAGAAAGCTTTGACGCACTAGCGCAACAAGCAGAACAGTTGAAAACGGCAGATTCACCTAACCAGGCACTGGTCTCCTGGGTGCAGGAAGTGATCGGCTTTACTTACCGTCACCGCGGCATTCTGTCGGTGATGATGAGCGCGATTGAAGACCGCGACTCAGCTCTGCACGTCTCCTGCGATGGCTTGCGCCGTGCCGGTGCCCAACTTCTGGCCAGAGCGCAGACAGAAGGAAAAGCCAGCCGGGACCTGAGTGGTGATGAACTGTTTGATCTAATTGCTGCGCTGGCGTGGTTGAGAGATCAACCCGCTCATGCTCCGCGGGCAGATCACCTGTTTGAGGTGGTTGCCAGTGCGATTCTGATCAGGGAGTAAAGTTGCGGGTTTGAGTGGGGATTGGTGTGAGGATAAATGGCAGTTGGCCGCTAGCAAGCTTTGGGGCATAAATGAGTCTGCTCAGATCAAGCTGACTCGAAGATCGACAAAGACGCTTCCAGTTCCTGCTTAAATTAGTAAATCTCGAATAACTTCACGTATAGAAAATTAATTTTACTCAATATCCAACCTTAATACTTTAATCTTTCGATCTGTATCTGCTACACCAAGCGATTGGGAATTATTTTAGAGCTTGGTATGCGAAGGAAGATGCCTACCAAGAAGGCAAACTGCAAGTGATTTTCGTATCCAACTTCTATGCGCCCATTAAAGCGGTCACAAAGGCTATTTTACGTTGGAACATACAGCGTATGTGCTAATGTGATACAAAAATTTGTCAAACAAACGCGTATCGAAGAGAACTCCAAGATGTGGGGGTTCAGCCTTCTAGATCAAGATATGAATAAAATAAATAGCCTTAATTTGGGCTATGGCGGTAAATCAGTAGGGGCACTTTAACCCTAAATGTCTCCCTGTGAAAACTCACGATTCCTAATACTTATTCGTGATTCACTCTAGCGTCCAGGTCCCCTTGTCATAGCCAACTATAAAGTAAAGAGCCAAACATAGTGACTGTGCGTAAACAACTATACAGGCTCTTTGACTATTCTAGATGGTTGAATTGAAGTCGAAATTTACGCTTCAGATTACTGAATAAACGCCCCCCCGCATACAGGGTTGTATGTACCAGTGATATGAGAACTTGCTTCACTCGCCAGGTAACGTACGGTGTTTGCTACATCTTCAGGCGTTGCTACGCGTTGAGTTGGCGTAAACGATCGGATCATCTCTTTGAATTCTGCTGGTGCATCTTTCGTTGCGTCCGTTTCAACCAGGCCTGGAGCCACAATGTTAGATGTGATGCCCAGTGGACCAAGCTCTTGAGCCAGATATTTATTAAAGCTATCTAGCGCACCTTTAGCAGTACCATGCGCAATAAAGTTTAGTGCAGGTGCTTCTGACAATGTGCTGGAAATAAAAACCAGGCGACCAAATTGCTTTTCTTTCATGCGTTGCGCTGCTAGCTGAGCTGTCTGATATGCTGCGTGCATTTCATCATTCAATTTTTGTGCAAATTCATTCCAGCTCTGTTCGATAAATGGTTTAGCGGTAAAGTTCATGTTGGCATTAGAGACCAAAACATCAACACCACCGTGCCCGTCCACTTGTGCAAACATCGCTTCAAGTTGTGCATCATCACGTACATCCGCCTGAACCGCGAAAGCTTCGCCACCTTTACTGCGGATCTCTTCTGCTAGTTGCTCTGCTACTGTTGAGCTGTTTACGTAGTTAATAAAGACACGGTAACCGTCTTCAGCTAGAGCTTTTGAAGTTGCTGCGCCAATACCACGCGCACCACCAGTAACTAGTGCATTACGTTTAGTCATGTT
The DNA here is from genome assembly GCF_900100015.1 of Vibrio xiamenensis. Classification (GTDB taxonomy): domain Bacteria; phylum Pseudomonadota; class Gammaproteobacteria; order Enterobacterales; family Vibrionaceae; genus Vibrio; species Vibrio xiamenensis. The sequence goes on from NZ_FNDD01000065.1 coordinate 3,821, forward strand.
ACTTCCTTATGATTTTTTGGAGGTCAAATTGTGGCAGCGTCTAGTCTAAGTGGCTGCCTCACATTACTTAATTAAGGCTGTTATCGATTCAGCTGTCTTAAACTAGTAATCACTTGCGACAAATTTTGTTTACTTGCTTGCAGCTCAGCATCGTCAATGCCCTGCTGAGCGTCCTGTAAAACACTCGCAGCAATTTCTTCACACTGTTCAACAACGCCTAGGGACTTTTCTGTCAGCATGACAATTTTGCTACGACTATCATGGGGAGAACGTTGGCGCTCAATCCAGCCACGTTTTTCTAAACCATCGATTGAACGACTCACGCTGGATTTCTCCAAATACAATAATTCACAGATCTGACTTTGAGTCATCGGCTCACTGTTTTTCAAAACCAGAATGACGCCCCACTGTTCTGCGGTCATATCGATGCCCACATCTTTAAAGCGTAACGTTAGTAGTCGATTAAAAAGTCGACTAGCTAAGCCCGTTAAATGGCCAAGTGACTGTTGATGGCTGTAGTTCTTCACTCTTATCTCAATTGTGTCTTTCAATAATAGTTGTATACACAACTATGTGGTTAATTGTCAATGATTACCATTTTGTAGTGAGTCATAACAAGCAAATTTCAAAGGGTGTTGCTAAGACTTACTTGTTGGATAGCATCCGCATAAATAGGGGGAGAGCGGGAAAATCAAACTCGTTGATGTAATAGGAACCACAGCCCCAAAAGGAATGTGTAATGGCATAGTGAATTTGGCCACCTGATTAGAGGTGTTAAGATACACCTCATAGCATGACAGGTGACACAGGCCAGAATGCCCTCTCCTCATATCACCGAAAAATGGTGCTCAAATATCCTTAGTTCATTGTATTTGAGCCGTTCCCCATTTAATAGAAACTGTATGAGTTTTGTCCCGAACACATAGAGTGCAGCTCTGTAAATGGCAGAAATTAGATCAAGACTATACATTGATATCTGAATGCGGTTACAAACTTCCCTATCCCCATTCTTCGGCTTTT
>NZ_FNDD01000064.1 GCF_900100015.1 Vibrio xiamenensis
CTTCTTCGCCTGTGGTATCAAGCATGGCGGCATCAGTGGTGTTCGCGATGCGGTATGGCACGTTGTAAGGAACATCTGCGTGTTTATCTGGTGCGGTACCGACCCAGCACACAATGTGCTTACCCAATGGCCCCATTGCCGCAGGTAAGGCTTTTTTCACAATGGAAATACCATTGTGCTCAAATGAGGTGATTAGCATAGATTATTTGCTCTCTGCAGTGGCTTTGACAGCGGTGGCTTTAGTGGTCATGGTTTTCAGTGAAATACGACCGTTGGAAAGCAAGGCTTTGGCTTCCTGAGGAAGCAGTTCAAGCTCTTGGTCTTTCATGGTCCAATGCCCTTTGTGCCAAGGGAATGGCGTATTCACGACATAGGTCTGGCGTTTGGCTTTTGATTTCGGTTCTGGCATAGCAGCTCCTAATAAAAAAGCCCTGCAAAAAGCAGGGCTTGGTGAATTTCAGATACAAAAAAACCGCTTTAAGCGGCGGTTAGATGCTTGGTTTTTTAGGCCAAACCACATCGTCTGGTGAGGCGTAGCTTTGGGGAATGTCAGCCAACGCTTGCACATACGTATCAAGCTCAGTTAGCTGAGCACTGGATAGCGTGGTGGGGTTGTCTGCATCATCGACTAACTTACCAAGACGCAGTTCACGTTGATGACGAAGATACGTACTATCTGTATCTTCAATTAACCCATCGCGCTTGCTTCGAATGTCCATCCATTCCTGATTAGATAGCGCTTCATTATAGACGCTATCAGGAATACCAAATGATACAGCGGCATCACTCGTTAGATTTGAGAACACTCGTTCGTTGTACATTAATGTTTTTACAGTCATAGAAAACCTTACTCGAACGATACGTTAGAAATAATTTGTGAAATATTACACGTTACCATTGATGACCATGTCTCATCTGTAGGTAACGCAACACTGTTTGCAAATAACGTAAATGGCAAAGGCGCATTACCATAATCACCCACGAGGACAGGATTTCCATCCGCGATAAGCAAGTTATCATTTTTAGTTAACGACACGTTATTAAGATAAATATCAAGCATCCCAAAAGATCCGCCAGAATGTTGGTGTACTAATGGGCCATTATTCAAATTCGCAGAACAACCATAAAACCAAACCTGACCACTGGAAGATGAACCAGAAATTAAAGAGCATCGATAATCATCATATGAAGCTTTTGATTCACTAAATGTCACCGTTTCAAAGTTCACTTGCTCAAAGTGAATACGACCATTCCACCCTAGCTTAAACTGCCCTGACCAATAATAATCGGCTGAACGCAAGGCACCGCGTATTGTAGATCTTGTTGATGCATCACCCCATGTAGCACCATAACTACTAACGTATACCGTTCTATTGGTTAGATCTACCACACTGGCTAAGTCATAAATTTTAGCGCCAAGTAAACGCACGTAGATGAAAGAGCCACTAGACGAATCACTGACAGCCCCTGCAATCGTTTTTTTCGCCGTTGCAATTGTTTGACCATCGTTATCATCAGAACCCGTTTCTGCGTTAACATAGTAAATACGATGCATCCAATTTTTAATCGTTACAGGGGTAACGTTTGTTGCCTCATCCACCTTTGCATCAATTTCTTGAACCTTGCCTGCCACTGTGTTGGTCAGCTCATTGACCGACTCAATTAAAGCAGCCGTTTCTGCTGTACTCATATAGATTCCTTACGCATTATTAATTTGTTCAGTGCCAGCTACAAAAGCGGCGGTTAACTGAGTGATCACACTACTGAGTTCATCATTAGTGCTTTGTAAATTGGTGAGGGTGGCAAAGGTTTCGTCTGCCGCTGCCTTATCGTACACATCATCGCTGTTGGCCTTGGCCGCCAGCGTAGTGATGATGGTGCCGATGCTGTCTTGGTTCTCTTGCAGCGCGGAGGCTAACTCGTAAATGGTATCGAGCGCTTCGGGTGCTAAACCAATCAAGTTTTCAAATAAGGTGTCAACTTCGGTCTTGGTATACGTGGTCGCCTGGTTGGCTTTGTTGGCCAGTTCGGCAACCGTTACGGTAATCGCCGCACTACCACTTCCATCAAAACTGACCGAGCCGGTTGCATCACCCGTTAGCGATATCAACCGCGCCACTTTTAATGCGTGGGCATAATCGGCGGTCGCGCTAAGCTGGTTGGTTACGGTGAGATGATCAACAGTACCACCGGATAAACTCAGCTTGTTTCTTAACTTGCCATCAATCGTGCCGAGCAATGTACTCAGCTTTTCAATCATGGACTCAATGGCTGTGGACATTTACGACTCCTGAGCGCCAATGACGCCAATGTAATGGTTTATGGTCATCGACATACCGCTGACCATTTCCGCTTGTTCTTGTTCAAGAATGGCGGTTTGGATCAGCGCTTCTTCGGCCATCGTATGGGCGTTGGCGGCAATGACCAAAACCTCTGCAGCAACCGACCCCACCGGACCTTGCTTGCCAAGTGTTGATACATTGAATTTCTGCTTGCTTGGCGTTCGAAGTTCGACCTTGCTTTGGCCCTGGCTTAAGGTGACGACTTGGCGTTTTTCCACCTTCATCGTGATACGACTATCCATATCGCCTCCTACGTTCTGCTTTGAACAATGCCTCGAATAAGGCGCGCCTGGCCGCTGGCAATCGCGTACTTATCCAAAGAGGGGAAGGTCACTAATACCTCCCACAATGCATCTCGCCAATTTTCCGCAGCTTGGCCTTCGGTTTGGCTTGGTGCGATATGATATTGACTCTCGCCAGTGGTCGGCTCTGCTATCGTGATCTCACCATCTTCCGAGGAAAGCCTCAGCAGTAACGAGTCATCACTGCTCTTACGAATTTCAAGCTCAATGATGGCATCGGTTAAATCCACCGGAGTTCGCGCGCGGTTTTCGTCTTCGGTTTCCCAAAGCAGTGAAAAATCACACGTACGCCCTTCGGTGATTTCAAGCACTTGATCGTACATGCTCACCCCTTAGCGAAGCTGCTTTTCAATTTCCAGCAAGCGCCACTCTTGTTTGATCGCCAAGTGCATTTGGTCAACTTGAGTTTTCGCTAAAATGGCAAACTCGGCATCAATCAAGATGTTTAAGTTTTCCGTACCGACTTCAACCGTGACGGCGTCAGTCGGCAGCGCTGACAAATTCAGTGTGAATGGCTGAATACAATGCGCACCGGCGGCTTTATAGTTGAGCGTGGTATCTGGCGCTGAAATCACGCCAAACAGGGTGCCATCATCCAGCCAAAACCCGATCTCGCGGATGGCGTATTCGTCATCACCGGAAAACTTCGCGGCGGCTTGAATGCTGGTACCACTTAAATCTTTAAACTCACCAAACTCAACTCGGGCTTTTTCGCTTTGCAGTACCTTCTGTGCTTTGCTTGGCGTGTACGCTGCATCGCCCACACTGACCCACTTTAAAACCGCTTTAATGCCGTTCTCTTTGGCTTTAATCGCCGCTGCCAAACCTAAGGTGGTAATCGTTAGGCTTAATCCGTCGCTCATATCGTCGCACTCGCTGAAATGGGAGCCACCGACACGCTATAGCTACCAGCCCCGACTTGAGCCGTAGCGGTTGGCACAACCGGAATAATGGTTGCGTCTGCGTATAGGTGGTTCACGGTAATAGATGGACAGATGCCACCTGCTATGCCAAGTGAAGCCTTCGCTTCTGGCATGGGCCACAATACTGCAGGGGCATCTGTATAACTGACATTGGTCGGCGGTGATTTCGCGCCAGCCAATGAAATTTCGGTTTCAACACCAAAGGCTAAGCTGAGCTCAACGGTGTCTCTTGTGGATTTGATATCGTCAATTTTTTCCAGTAGCTGGTTAATCAGCTCTGGGTTTACTGGCGATGAATCATTTTTCCACGCCACAATGTCGAGCGTAAACGCTGGCAATTCTGGGTTCTGGTCGCGTGAGTTAATCTCACAGCCATAACCAATCGCATCGAGCGCTTCACGCAAGCCATACTTGGTACCTGAGTATTTACGCTCGATTTGCGCTTTACTCACCTGAGCACGCTTTACCGCGATAGAGTCATCGCTTTTCCAATACGTCAGCATCTTATCTGCAGCTAAGTACGGCAGCGCGACTGCTGGCGTTGTCGTCGCGTCTCGCAAATTTGGAAACGGCGGCGCGATTTCATCTAGGTGCAAACTAATGGAATGCTCAAGCGCCCGTTCCAACGGGCTGGCATTGTTCGATAGCAGCGTGTAACTACTCGGTTTCGACTTTGATGTTGATTGAGTCAAGATACGGCGCTCCTGTGTGGTCACACTGAATGCTTTCTGCAGGGGAATTAATCACCACTCTGATACCACTACCATTGGTGGCTTTTAACAAGATGTGGTCGATCATCGAACGGTCAATCTCGCCTTCCAATCGGTGCTGCTCACTGCCGTACTTAGCTGCCGCCAAATCCGCTGCATTTTGAATAACGTCGATATCAGGGCCGTTTGGGATATACACCGTGGCATCGAGCGTCCACTTTGTGATCGTCGCTTTGTAAAGGTTTAAAGTGTCGGTTTCCTGAGCCACCGAATCGCTTTTCAAATACGCTAAGGTTCCGCTTAACAGTTCATCGCTTGGGGTACCGTCACCTTCGTGAGCAAGCAGGTAACCGTTCACAATTCCGGTACCTGCACCACCGTTCACAAACCTTGCATCTTTGGCTTGGCCTGCAAAATCGGAATCACTAAAGGTGTATGTCACGACCACGGTATTATCATCGGGTGACTCGATATCAATCTCAGGCGCAGCGCCTGGTGTCAGCGCGTGGAATCGATAGCCGTTTCGTGTTCCGGTTGAAGACAATGCGAACATAGAAAGATAATAACGAGTCAACAATTGCTCGTTACTTTCCATCACCGCTTCAACCGGAGGAAACGCCGTAGGGTCGCCTTCTTCTAGCGTTAACCGTTCAAGGCCCATGTCCGAGACGATCATGTCCACCATGTCATCTTCACTGGCGTACATCGCAAACATTTGTTTCGCGCTTTCATTCCAGCGGCGGTAATGGTTTTGCAAGATAATGCCAAACGCCTGAGTGAACTTAGTTAGTATTTCTGCGTTGTTATCTAGCGTTTCACTCACCGCATCCACATCATCGGGAGCGATGGTTTCAAGAGCTGAGAGCAGTTCAGCTTTTACGCTGGTATACAGGCTCGAAAAATCGGGCGTACTGAGCAGCGTTGGCTCAGGAAGCTGGGCCAAATGCGGAAATCGTTTCATCAACGCCTCGGTGATTAAATATTGATAGTAAAAGGGTCAACCAACTGGCCGTTCCAAGTGCCGTAAAACGTCACTGCAGTGCCATTCTCGGTG
>NZ_FNDD01000063.1 GCF_900100015.1 Vibrio xiamenensis
AGGGAAAGCGCTCGACCAATGGGCTTATCAGCATGGTGTGATTTTAAAATTAATCCAGGCAGGAAAACCGACACAAAATGCTTATATTGAAAGTTTTAATGGTAAGTTCAGAGATGAATGTTTAAACGAGCACTGGTTTAGGGATTTGAGTCATGCTCGTGACCTAATCAGCCTCTGGCGAATGGATTACAATGAAAATCGCCCCCACTCAGCTCTGGGTTACTTAACTCCTTCTGAGTTTGCAGCGACAACAAGAACGGCACGAAACAGTGGTAATTTAACAAGCATTACTAATGAAGTTTTGGATTAGTTCTCGGGGGCAGGTCAATAGATGTGTATTTCATATTAGGTTGAAAGAATGGCGTTCGGTAAGCTTTGACACCGCTCAGCATAGAGATGACTCTGGCAATCTAACTTTAATTCACGCTTATGCTATGACGGTTTATAGCTCACAAGGCATTACTGTAAACGGAGATACTTTGATCCTATACAATTCAGGGATGGGGAGGGAATCAACATATGTTTCTGGATCTAGACACAGGAACAATTGTTACTTTTTCCTGAACGTCATGGATATAGAAGACGCTTTGATAACAAAGAAAACAAGTAGAGACTTTCAACTAAAGATGTTTTCTTCCTTTATGAATCAGGAAAGAAAATCTATGCTGGCTATAAGTCACCTTGATCTAAAACCAACTGAAATACATTCTAAACATATTGAGAGACAATAAATTCAGTGAACTTTCAGGTCAAATAAAAACATATAAAATTGATTTACATCATACACATAAGCGTTAAAGTATACTTGTGTGTATGATGTTAAAGAATATATAATTTATTCGCGAGTATAGAGTTCAATACGATCAAATGTTTCTCTATAATCAAGTATTTTATGTCTAAGATTTAAAAAGTCATCAAAGTTAAACTCTGTCTCTTTCTTGCTATTTTTTAAAACATACTTACCTTGAATGCAACTTTTTTCCATAGCGTGAGCCAGTTGATTTCTTGGAACTAAAATAGATTGAGGATAATCAGACAATAAGTTTATATATGGGTAAAGCCTTTCGTCATCAATATCATTCAGAATTTTTATAAGTACTTGAATCTTAGGCTGACTACTTAGTAAACTTGAATATTCATAAATTTCTTTATTGCTGCCCAAGTTTTTTATTTTATTCAGTGAGTTTTCATGGTAAGAACTTGTTGTATCTATAATCTCATTAATATATTTTTCTTTATCAACTTTATCTAATAATCTATGGAAAAGATTATCTATAATATGATCAAAATCAGCTACAGCTGCTAGATAAAGTCCTCTCATTTGATTCAAATCAAGAACTTTACGCAATCTTGATTCAATGATATAAGTTAGATTAGCTGGTAGATCGTTCCTATTATAACAATAAACGCCATCAACACTTATCTTACTTCGAAGTTTAGCTGGTGTTTCACTACTATAAAAAACTATATCTGTAGCCGTACAATAGCGACGAATAACCTTAATCAGATCACTACCGTCTTTGTCACTCTCTTTTAGTTTATAATCTACAACTAAAAGATCATAATCATTATTTTGAAAGAGCTTTTTTATAGTAGTTTCACTGCCGACATCTTGCCGACAATCCAAACATAGCTCAAACCCCATTCTTGCCAATTTTATCTTGATATGTTCCTGAGCTGAAGACACATTTTTAGGTCGATCATCAAACCATAACACATTATATTTTAATTTCATTTTGCAAACCTAATTATAAATTTAGCACCACCTTCATATGTTGGGTCAGCTTCAATACTCCCCCCCATTTCATTGATAACTTGCTTGACATGATACAAACCCAGGCCTGAACCATCAGTTGTTGTAACACCCATATCAAATATACTGTTTATGTCTAATTTTAAATGTTGTGCAAAGCCAAAACCGTCATCATAAATTTCAATTTTCATCCTTTTCTTTTCGTCAATGGCCGAAGAAAAGGTTATTTTAGTACAACCAGTGTTTGGCTTGGATGCATTATGAACTAAGTTATCAACAACCAGCATTACCTCTAAAGGCATGAATGTCATATCCCAAGAATTCCCATCACTAATCCACTCTACGCTTATATCTGGTGAATACTTGCTTACTACCTCTTCCAAATATTCTTTTGCAAAAAATATTAAGTCTTCATCAATCTCTTCCGCACTAAGCCTATAATCTGCAACTGTAGCTATCCTTGAAACCGTTAAAATTTGCTGGTTCTTGAAGCTTATTGATTCTAATATTTGACTAATTTCTTGCGTAGAGAATTCCTTACCTGATCTTAAGCTATCTAGCTTTAATTGAATTAAGTGATTAATGCTTGAAGAATATATTCCGATCTGATGGTGAAAATTACGCACCGTATCTATATCTACTGAAGAGGCTTTTTTTAAAAAAAGTGAACGCTTCTTTTCTTCCTGTAAAGCTTCCTCAACAATTTCTAATTTCTCAACATTATCGTCTAAGCTTTTCTGTAACTCCTTATTTTTTTCCAACTCAATAAGCTTAGCTTCTCTCTCTCTTCGAGCCTCTTCCTCTGCTTTTAGTCTTAGCTTTCTCTCAAGCTCAGCTTCTATCCTTGACTGCTCCTCTGCTTCTTTTAATTCACGATACTGATTTAAAGCAATTTCTATTCTTTCTTGAAGTGATTCACTGCCAGATTTGGATACAAACTGCTGCAAATCTGAAATAACCTCAGAAAAGTTACTATTGCGAACACTTACTATATCAACTAATCGTTCACTATAATCTAGGACCTCGACATCTTTAGACGATGCGAGCTTAGATATCACTTTAACGACTCTCGACTTGCCTTGATCGGTTAATATTCTGGATAAATCGTCAGATTCAGCGTCAAGTTTATCTGGCCAAGAGACTTTAGTAACATACGCCTCTAGTCTCTTTAGTGCATGATCATAAAAGAATTTAAACAATTCTTTTGAAGAAGGAGTAACCACAAATCCCTTATCTCGGCTACTTGCTTCTTTAAAGCGATTTGAATCACCAACAACATCTATAATCCCTAATATCTCTCGTGTACCGAGATAGCGGCCATAACCCTGTGTTTTTCTAGAGTTTAGCCCTAAAGAATCATCACTAGGCTCACCAATAGGAAATACTCTAAAGCCATTATTAAATAAGAATACAGAACCAAATTGAGTACTATGTATTCCCATTGCTCTTGTAAAGTTGTTTTTCGCAGCAGTATTCATATAATACAGCTCTATTGAAACATTTGAATCTGACAATAAATAATATTGATTTTTTTCCTTTATTTTGTAAACAAGTTCACCACGGTCAATTAAACTTGTCTCTACAAAACCACCGCAGTCAGAAATATCAACTTTAATTCTAGTTGTTTTTTCAGCTATTTTTTCGAACACTAAATTCTTAACTTTACCATTAACACTATCAATATATGGTGAATTAAAGTCTATTTCTTTACTTTCTATTTTTTCAAGATTTTCTTTGTCTTTATTTAACTCTTTCGGTGCTGATATTATAACGTCAAAATCGTTTTTCATTCCAAACGGATCGATTAATTTAGCTAAAGCAGACTTTAATCTTTTAAGCTTATTTCTTGACCAGCTTTCTTTATCTCTTAGGTTGCTAATTGCTAGAAGCGTACCAGATTCCTTTATTTTCAATCTTGACTCTTTGGGATAGTTAAACTCATCAACTTTTCTGTAGCCAACATTTATTGATTCAAACTTATCTCTCTGGTCTTTCTCAAAGTCATCCCAACTAAGACTTATTTGATGTACACTTTCACATTCACTAGTTTTAGTCTGTATTACTAATTCACATCCTAATCGATCACATGAAAACCTACCGACTCCTTTGTTTCCAGCATAGTGAACTCGCTTTGCTCTCAAGTTAGATCTATAATCTTTTGAAAGTGAAATATCTTCAGAATCATCAGCTTTGGCTGAATAAGCCACAAAGAGCCACTTATTGACCAAATCATCATAAGACATACCTTTCCCATTATCAGAAATAACAATCTCATCATCCAGAAATGTAATTTCAACATTATCGGCATAGGCATCAAATGCATTTTTCACAAGTTCAAAAATGGCAACAAAATCATCTGTTATAAGATCTTTACCAATAATACTTTTTAGACCAGAACTAACCTGAAACTTCACTTTATTATCCTTTGTCAAAGAGCTTTCTAATAGTAATCCCCAACGCTTCTGCTAATAATGGCGGTACAGCGTTTCCAATTTGAGTATAACGTGGACACTCCATAGTTCTTCGCTCACCACCTGTTGTATATTTACCTCTGATACGGAAACTGTCAGGGAATGACTGGATTCTAGCCATTTCTCTAACTGTCAATATTCTTGGTTCACAATAATGTAATAAGTCATCGGGTAAAGTAGTAAGTGTTTTGGAGGGTTCGTTAGCATTAAGAACTGTTATTGCCTGTTTCTTTGTTCCTATTTGCTCTCTCATTGAGTCATTCAAACTTATTCCTGGCTTACATATTTTTTGAATTTTCTTAAATTTTTCTATTGTTGTATCACGGTGTCTTGCTAGTCTAAGACTATTTGGAGATCGTCCATCAGATCCACTACGCATAACTTTTAGATAAGATGATTGCTTTCTAGTTTTTTTATAATCGATTTTCTTAAATCCGTTACTTTCACTACCTGAATGATAAGCTAAACCATTGGTAGAGACTAGTAAGTCTCCAATTGCTTCACTGACTTTTATATGCCTCAAAGGTAATTTCTTACTTAGTAAAAAATCTCGCCTTGTGTTTGAAATGATAGAAAAAGGGTTAAAGTCTTTACTTGAAATTAATTCTCTCTTTACTGCAATCATGATAAAACGCGTACGATTTTGTGGAACTCCAAAATCTGCACTACAGATATAATCATGAAATACTTTATAACCCAATTTTTCTAATTTGGCTTTTACAACCATTGAGTACGGTTTCTTACTAGAGTTTTTAAATGATGAATCAAATCCTTTTACATTCTCTAATAAAATAAATTTTGGTGACACGATCTCAACCATCTTAATATATTCTTCAGATAGTTTATTTCTCGGATCTTTCTCATTCCTTTTTCCAGCTAATGAAAATCCCTGACAAGGTGGACCTCCAGCAATAAGGTCAACATGCCCTCTTAGTGAAACAAGTTCTTTTTTATGCTTTTCAAGCACGTCTTGAATAGTAGCCTCTTCTATCGGCAGCCATTCAGGCCAATCAAAATGAGAATCTTTATTGTCAATTAAGTTATGTTTAAAAGTGGAAAACGCCATAGGATCTTTTTCTATAGCAAAAACACCTTGCCAACCAGCATTTCTGAGTCCAAGTGATAGTCCTCCACACCCAGAAAAAAGGTCAATGTACTTACCTTTGCTACTATCACTGCGCTGCTTTGTACTCACTTAAAAGTCTCTATTTCTTAGATATATAACGATATTACAATTATACCTGGATCCTTCATAGTTACCAGGTTATCGACGTCTAAAAATTATGACCTGCATCCTGTAATTAAGAGGGGAAGGGAACATCTCATGATGTGGTTACATGAATGGTTACCTTAAAAACAAATAACTTTAATTAAAAATACAACTTGCTGATTTAAAATAAAAAACAATAACCAATACATATTAAGATCTAGAACATAGAATAAGGTTTTGACCTTAATCTCTTGCCTCAAAGCCCTGCCATGCGGGCAATGTAGATCAGATAAGGAGCGGTTGACCGATCTTTCTGATAAGAGACAATCGGAGACCTGTTTATAGGTCTTCGATTTTTTATGTCTATCCAAAATTGTTTTGCCGACTTTCTTGAAGAAAGTCCGATTGATGTCGCTCAGCTAACCACCTTCTCTGAGCATATTCCTGATGAGTGGATTGCTAAAGCGGCAGCACTTTCCGATAAAGCGACTATACGTCGACGTCGCTTGCCTAGTGATATGGTTCTTTGGCTTATTGTTGGAATGGCGTTTTTTCGCAATGAGCCTATTGCAGAAGTCGCACGACGAATGAATGTGTGTGCCGAGGGGTTAGCC
>NZ_FNDD01000060.1 GCF_900100015.1 Vibrio xiamenensis
CAATGGGCTTATCAGCATGGTGTGATTTTAAAATTAATCCAGGCAGGAAAACCGACACAAAATGCTTATATTGAAAGTTTTAATGGTAAGTTCAGAGATGAATGTTTAAACGAGCACTGGTTTAGGGATTTGAGTCATGCTCGTGACCTAATCAGCCTCTGGCGAATGGATTACAATGAAAATCGCCCCCACTCAGCTCTGGGTTACTTAACTCCTTCTGAGTTTGCAGCGACAACAAGAACGGCACGAAACAGTGGTAATTTAACAAGCATTACTAATGAAGTTTTGGATTAGTTCTCGGGGGCAGGTCAGATGGGCAATTTATATCAACTTTATGGGGCATCGGATTCCAATCATACGTACCTGCCATTGCCCCCTATTTAAGCTATATCGCCTTAATAAAATGCGGCTATGGCTTACAGCACGTGACCTAAGCAAGGCTTCCGTAGTCACTATGCTTAACCAAACCAAAAATGCCAAAGATTAGCTATCACTCTTGAACAACTTGCTAGGGAGATATTACCAGAGACTCTACTTCACTTAGGCTTTCGATTTGAAAAATGCTGTCTGGAAGGTTTTCCGATGGATGGTAACCTTTGAGTAGTACTGGTCGCATACCCGAATTTAGTGAACCAATGGCATCGTTTATAGGATGATCACCAACATACATACACTCATGAGCGCAAAACCTCTGAGATGCCATCGTATCGACAAATATCTCAGGGTTTGGTTTTTTCTTACCAAATGATCCTGAACTGACAACTTGGCTAATCAGTGAATAAAATGAAGTAGCCATTAAGGTTTGTATTCTTGAAGCGTGTGCGCCGTTAGAAATGACACCTAAAAAATATCCCTGATTGTACAAGCTTCGCAGCAAGTTCTTTGCACCGACCATTTCTACGGCGCTTTGTGGAAAAACGACTTTCCAAAAGTCTATTAACTCTTTAGCGCTAACCCTAAGCTTCCAATCGAGTTGATTACTCAGTTCACAACCAACAGCTTCACTAATTTTTGCGTATTTTGAATCTGTAGCTAAATACCCGCCGTTGTCTACAACCTTAATTATTGAAGAAATACTTTCAGGGCTGTGTTTGTACAAGCGACTACCATATTTTTTTATCAACATAGTTGCAAACCGCTCAATACTCGCTGTTCGATCTACTAATGTATTGTCTAGGTCAAAATATACTGCCTTAATAGCCATGTGCTGTTCTCCCTAGCGCCCTTTAAAAGTGGCCAATGCACTACATGTCCACCTTATAAAGTAAAACTGCCACGAGCGAGAATCACTCTTAAACAGTTTGTTATATGCCTTCCCACTCGGTAGACAGGACTGACATTAGTACTTTATCGACAAATTCACCATTACGAAAACCTGATTGTCGCATTACACCCTCATGCTGATAGCCTGCGTTTTCATAAGCCTTAATCGCACCGTAATTAAGAGAGTTTGCTGTAAGCTGAACTCTGTGCAAGCCAAGTGTTCGTATAGCGTAATCTGTTACGACTTTCGTTACTGATGTGCCAACACCCTTACCCCAATAGCTTTTTTCTCCAATAAGAATGAAGTATTCGCCACTACGGTTTAGGTTACTGATCCCGGATATACCAGCATATCCAAGTAGCTGATCATTCTCTTTACTGCATATGCCAAAAGAGACATTTTTAGCGTTCAAATTTATGGATAAAAGCCATTTTTCAATATCTGATTTTGATTGAGGATACGCGTACGAAGAGAGGCTGTAGAGTGTAACTTCACGGTCACAAGACCACTTGTAAAATGCTTCCTTATCTTCCACATCCAATGAGCGCAGATAGTAACCATCTAGTTCCAATTGCATGATTTTCCTTATAATCTCCGATTGGCATATAACTACCTTAAACTAACGCATAATAAAAATGCCACGCCTTTCGAATCTGCTTAAACTGTTTGTTATGTCCGTACTCTCGACATGATGACAATATCTGTTAAATCGCCCTCAACAAGCACAGCCTTTCGCTTTGTACCCTCAATTTCAAAGCCAAAAGATTTATACAAAGCCAGTGCTGCGACATTGTTAGCATGGACTTGTAACTCCAAACGCGTCAAATTTAGCTGCTCATCACAATATGACAGCAAGAACTCCATTAAGAAACGACCCACTCCCTTTCCTCGAGAAGTTTTGGCGACCGCAATACCAAAAGATGCAGAGTGCTTTAACCTCGGCTTGGGCGTTGAAATGATAGCCAAATGCCCCAAGAGGTTTCCATCGTTTTCAACCGCGACAAAATTATGCTGGTTCTCATTGAACATTGAGTCGAACTCTTCCCTGTTGATGTCAGGTAAATAGCGATTGTTGTTTACAACCTCTGTTTCTGTGTAAATGTCATACAACTCTGGCAAGTCATCTGAACTCATTTTTCTTATTTTCATAGAACCCAAAAATCCGAAAAGGACATAACGCCGCGTTAAGGCGTGACGTGACGCGTGCCATACTTGAGCGAAGCGAACCTGGTACGCGTTGCGGAATCGCTCTTAAACGCTTTGTTATGCTTATTTTTCATCTAACACAATGCAAAACAGCATTTTTTCAAGAGGGTAAGTATCTGTGTCTGTCTGAATACAGGACTCTATCG
Organism: Vibrio xiamenensis; assembly: GCF_900100015.1. Lineage (GTDB taxonomy): Bacteria > Pseudomonadota > Gammaproteobacteria > Enterobacterales > Vibrionaceae > Vibrio > Vibrio xiamenensis. The sequence continues at coordinate 2,617 of NZ_FNDD01000060.1, forward strand.
TAGCTTTGGTTTCGAGTAATGACCTAGACACAAAATTTCTATTAGCTTCATCGTAATTCTGTTCAGTTGAGAACCCGATAATAGCGTCTTTAGGGTGCTGAAAAAATCCATCGTCGGTCCTTAAAACCAACTCCCAACCTAAGCATGCTATTTGTTCTGCCCCCAAAACGTTTAACACTGTCATAATTTCTGGATACGAAAAAATATACTCTTGCTCCGATACAGATAAACTTTTAATACCTTCTAGAGACATGAACTTTCCTCAAAGCATAACGCCGCGTTAAGGCGTGACGTGATGCGTGCCATACTGTGAGCGAAGCGAAACTGGCACGCGTTGCGGAATCGCTCTTAAACGCTTTGTTATGTGCATTATTCTGTGAAAGCTTTGATATACGCATAATCAGTGTCTTTTGTGCCTTTAAAAATAGTGATTTCACGTACGCCCATAATTGAATTCCAACGTAGAGAAAAGTTATTTTGAAATGTTGGTGCCTTCGGTGTTATGCCTAAACTAGCTAACGCGTTTTGATTAAAAGGTATACTATCTAGCCCTTCAACAGTGATCCAATCCGCTTTACCATTAATAAATACAATTTCTGTTTCCCCAACTGCGTAACTACACTTTTCCCCATATTTACTTTTTGAGCAGCTTTCTGGTTTTTTTAAAATGCTCGCAACTTGTTTTGGTGTTTTACCAATTAATTCAGGAATATTTACCAAGGTTGATGCTTGGCTTGTGGCAATCGATAAAGAACAAAATATAACTAACCATCTGATTTTCATACCGTCTCCGAAATGCACATAACGCCCAATTAAGTAGTGAGCAACGCAATACAATAACTACCGCATTGTGCCGTAAACACAAAACTCACCGCAAACCAAAACTGCCACGCGTTGCGAATCCCTCTTAAACAGTTTGTTATGTGACGGCGACAACAGCCGAACTTACTCCTCATAAAACTTTGAAAACCAATTACTGAATGACTCTTGATACTCTTGCTGAGCCTCTTTAACAATTTCATTAGCATCTTCGGTTTGCTCGATACCACGAACTTTTAACCAAGCGCAATATTCCCCACTATGTTCACTAGGCTCATAGTCATCGGGATCTCGATAGTAGCACACGCTATCCCATTCAATCATTGGCTCACAATCAAACGTTAATATTTGAAGTAATTCATTAAAATTACGAGCTACTACGTGGTAACCACCTTCACTACCGAAAGCAACTATTGGCGCATTTTCTAAGTTTCTATTACCGTCCTTTAGCCAAAAACCATAGGAAGATCCACTTGCATCTGCACTTGCAAATTCATAAATAGAGTTGAGGAAATCTTTACTCTCCGAGTACGTTTTTAAACCCAGTTTCTCTTGATCGATTGAAAACTCAAACCCTTCTGAAAAGTACGCATCTGATGCAACTTCATCATCAAAACTAATCAGTGGCAACAAATTCTCAGGCAATGTTAACCCCTCAAAATGCTCTATTAATTCGTTTTTGATACTCATTAGATACTCCTTACTACTTGAATCACATAACGCCCAGTTAAGGGGTGAACAACGCAATACCGAAGCCGCTGCATACCGCCTTAAACACTATAAACAACGCATAGTAAAAATGCCACGCGTTGTGAATCCCTCTTGAACTGTTTGTTATGTTTAAGATTCAATACCTTACGTTCAACTATACGGAAGTTTAACCCGACTTACACTTGTAAACAAAACCAAAACTTAAAAAACTGAATTAAATCATAAAGTTGACTAAATTAAACTTTGAAAACAGAAAACACAAAAACTGAAGTTCTAACTTAAAGATTGAGGAAAAAGTTCGGAAAACAGCGTCCAACGATGCCAATTTGCTAAAAGACCAAAACACAATGACTTTGGGAGCAAAGAAAAGACACAAGCTACTGATTTTACGTGATTAAACATAACGCCGCGTTAAGGCGTGACGTGACGCCTGCCAAACTGTGAGCGAAGCGAAACTGGCACGCGTTGCGGAATCGCTCTTAAACGCTTTGTTATAACACAATAACCTTATTTGCTTTTTTCGCCCAAATGCTGGGTAAAACGTAACAGATAACCATCCGGATCTTGGACTAAAAACTCACGCTGGCCAGAAAGCACATTACCTTCATCATACCAACTCTCTTTTGGCTCTCGGTAAAGTACAACATTAGCTGCATTTAAACGCTCTAATATCGGTGAAATGTCCGTTAACTCCATTTGAAAATTTACACCTCGCCCCAACGGATATTCAAGTTCTCCTGTTGACCACCCCGTATCATGAATTTGCTCAAGCATGATTTGAACGTTTTCGTTTTCCAAGTATGCAAACTCTGGATTTGAACGTTGGTTTCGAATTTTAAAGCCAAGTAAATTTTGGTAGAAGTTTAACGATTCTTCGAAATTGCTCACTGATAATTCAGGAACCATCGGATTCCAATATACTTCCATTTTGTTCCTTTTTAATCGATGAACTCAAATGTGTTATAACGCCCTGTTAAGTAGTGAGGCACGCTATACAAAGGCCCCTGCACTACTCCGTAAACACAAAACTCACTGCAAACCAAAAATGCCACGCGTGCCGAATCTGCTTGAACAGTTTGTTATGTTTTACCACAACTGACTCGCTCACATGGCATAGAACTGAATTGCATAAGAAATTGTTTAACTCACGTCACACGACGTTGTCAAATTAACCGACAAAAGCGATAAATACAAAGCGTGTAATTCCCAGGAATTGGATTGAGGCAACTTTGATAGCTTTTAGCGAGCGATTGCATCCCTTTCAAAACAGCGAAAAACAAAACTCAAATTGCCGAAAACCCCGCTGCCGATTTGTGAATTGGGAAATAGAACCTAAGCGACTTTAAGCCAAACCGATTATCAACACGCAGATGCGATTTTAAATTGAAGCAACCCACGAACTTTGAAGCCTGATTATGTTTGAGGGGTTCATGAACTTGGGCAGACAATATTGAATTGCTGAGACAACTCGGACGAATTGCCGAAGAGACCAAAGAAATAAGCACCAAGAAACCTTTTATTTCATCTAAATCAAAGTGAAACATAACGCCCTGTTAAGTAGTGAGGCACGCTATACAAATGCTTCTGCACTACTCCGTAAACACAATACTCACTGCAAACCAAAAATGCCATGCGTGCCGAATCTGCTTGAACAGTTTGTTATGTTTTACCACAACTGACTCGCTCACATGGCAAAGAACTGAATTGCATAAAGAATTGTTTAACTCACGTCACACGATGTTGTGGAATTAACCGACAAAAGCGATAAATACAAATCACGTAATTCCCAGGAATTGGATTGAGGCAACTTTGATAGCTTCTAGCGAGCGATTGCATCCCTTTTAAAACAGCGAAAAACAAAACTCAAATTGCCGAAAACCCCGCTGCCGATTTGCTAATTGAGGAAGAAAGCCAAAGCGACTTTAAACCAGACCATTTTTCAACACGCAGGCGCGATTTCAAATTGAAGCAACCCACGAACTTTGAAGCGTGATTATTTTGAGAGATTCATGAACTTGGGCTGACAAAGTTAAATTGCTGAGACAACTCAAACGAATCGCCAAAGAGACCAAAAAAATAAGCGCCAAGAAACCTTTTATTTCTTTTAAATCAAAGTGAAACATAACGCCGCATTAAGGTATGAGTAGCGCTTGGCTATACTTGAGCGAAGCGAAACTGCCAAGCGTTGCGAATCACTCTTAAATGCTTTGTTAGCCATCTACAGAGTCCAGTCAAGTCCAACAAAATCTACTATCTCTCCACGTTGCTCAAATGCATTACTACGACTAACCAAGTTAGCTAAACGATATCTAAGCTGAAGTGAAATTGGGCAGGTTATATACACCGAAGAAACTAGACTACTATCGAAGCCTGCAAAATAGCTACCTGTTCCTACGAGCATTGATAGAGAGCTATTTGCATCCAAAAATAACTTGAGCCTATTTCGTGCCACATCTGTGTTTTCCATATATGATACTTTCTGAATACGCTCATATCCATCAGCCCCCCATTTTGGTCTAAGGCTTAAAACCTGATCAAGGATATGACGTGCGTGATCAATAGTGTCTACTACGATTAGTGCTTTTTGATTGGCCTTTGATTCAAAATGCTCAACAATTCTTTCAGCCAAGTGATTACATCTAGCAAAATGAAAATTTGAACCAAGAAAGCACGCCTCATCAGAGATATGCTCAATATCTGTTAGTACAGGAGTTTCTCTCAAAATATGAATAGGTTTCAATACTTCATCTTGTATTGCATGCAATAGGTCATACCCTTGAACTAGTTCTCCAAAAAACTCCTGATCTTTGACGATTGGAGTACTAGTAAATAAAATACGCGTAGATTGTGGAAAGCACTCTTCTAACCTGTTTTTAATAGATTGCGTATTAAACCCTACCAGTAAGCAATCATCATTAAACAGAAAACCTTCTCTCATCAGCTTTTGCTCTGTAGCGATTACGATATGTGTACTTTTATTATTTAATTTATCACTTAGCCTTGCTGGATATTCACTCTTGTATAAGAGCACGTTTAGGCTATTAGAAATTAGGTGGTAAATTTGGTCTGCAATAGCAACGCGGTCAGTAATAATAAATATTGGTTTTGTTCGAAAAGAATCTAGATTTTTTACTTTTTCAAGATATGACACTAGTGTAACACTTAATCCACTGCCAAGAACTTGATGAACAATCCCAGCTTTCTTATCTGTACATAGTGCTTTTTCTGTCGCTGCTATAGCATTTGATACGATTTCTGAGCGTATATATTTTAGATATTCTTGAACAGGCTGAGCAACTTTTCGTATTTCTAGGATAGTTACCTTCTTAAAATGATCGCAGCTAACCTCTCTTGATAGCATACATAACAGTGGGTCTAAGATATCGGATATCAATTCCGATACTTCAACTACATCTAATTCAATTGAAAAGTGTACAATTTTATTTCTAAATTTTGTTAGCTGATCAATCTGATCACGAAGATCAGACTTTGCGCTAAGCTCATCTATCGAAAGAGTGATGGCAACACGTTCGATAAGATTTTTAAAGCCAACAGACATAACTTTATCATCATGATCAAACAAGTCGAGTACTCCCGCATTGTCCATTCCCGGCTTATTGCGAAGTATACCCAACCTTTCAACCGCTTTATTAACGTCTTGAAAAACTAAAAACTCGTTGTTTTGTACCAATAATTGTTTAAGCAACAATTCTATTCCATGATGAACCCAGATTATGGATTCTTTTAACAGCCAACCGTCCTCATTCTTTTTCCATTCATTCCAAACTTCATAGCCTCGCTTCAATGAATGTGCTCCATTATCTAATAATCCCATTTTTAAACTGCTATTCTTATTATTCATTTTTTATCCTTGATGGCTAACGCCCTGTTAAGTAGTGAGGCACGCAATACAAATGCTTCTGCACTACTCCGTAAACACAAAAACCACTGCAAACCAAAAATGCCACGCGTGCCGAATCTGCTTGAACAGTTTGTTATGTGGTAATTTCGATCAAAACTTGGAAATCCCAAGCTTTTGGCTGAATGGGAAAAGAATAAACATTACCTGGGTCTTCTTCGGCTTCCACTTTTAATTTTCTACCATCAGTGAGCGTCAGACAATACTCTAAACCACCAGTATCAATATCTTCTAAGTAACCTAAATCTGGATGATAAATAGATAATATTTTACAATTAACATTAACAATAGAGGTACCCGATATAAATCCGCTGTGTATTTCCAAAGGAATGCTATCTCGAAGACAGCTAAGGGTCGTAACTTCTCCAACCTTCAGAGCTTGATCCAATTCATACCAATAAAATCGATATTTACAAAGCTTCTGCATCTGTGTACTTTCCTATTTATTACCACATAACGCCCAATTAAGTAGTGAGCAACGCAATACAAAAGCTACCGCATTGCGCCTTAAACACAAAACTCACCGCAAACCAAAACTGCCACGCGTTGCGAATCTGCTTAAATTGTTTGTTATGCGATTTTTCGACAATGCTAA
>NZ_FNDD01000059.1 GCF_900100015.1 Vibrio xiamenensis
GTCAAAGTATGGGTCTGATAGGAAACCGCAATGTGCTCAGGGAAAGCATCTACCTGCGCTTCAAAGCGCTGATGAATACATTCAGTCACTGGGTAGGATTGCTTATCGGCGTTAAAGCCGGTTGTCACTTGCTCAATTTGACCTTGGCTGAGCAGCGCAACTTGGTCGATGGCCTGCCCATCATCCAGCAGCCAAGCTTGCAGCAAATTGCGCCAGCAGCGCAGATACTCTTCAATGCTTTCGCGGCGATACAGCGCGCTGGCAAAACGAATGTCGCCCTGAATTTGGTCTTGATGCCATCCCAAAGACAGAGACACATCAAATTGTACCGTGGTTTGCGCTTGTTCTAGCTCGACAAATTGGGCGCTGAGATCGCCCAATTGCAACTGACCTGCGCTGTTATCGTGCCAGGCAAACATCATCTGAAACAGCGGCGTATGGGCAAGCGAACGGTTCGGACTGAGCTTTTCCACCACTTGATCAAACGGCAGATCTTGATGGGTTTGCGCCTCGATATTTTGCGCTTTGATGCGCACCAAAAATTCACTCACCGAAGGCGAGCCACTGTGATCAATACGCAGCGCTAAGGTGTTGGCAAAAAAGCCGATCATGGCTTGAGTTTGAGGCAAAGTGCGGTTTGCGATCGGCGTGCCGATCACCACATCGCTCTGCCCTGAAAGACGCGCCACCAGCGATGACCACGCCGCGAGCATGACCATGTAATCGGTGACGCCGTGGCGCTGGCTAAACGCGCGCAATTGGGCTGAAAAGGCTTTATCAAAGTTGAGTTCGATACGCTCTGCAGCGTAGCTTTGTTTCTCCGGACGACTAAAATCGCATGGCAAACCCGACAACTCAGGCGCGCCAGCCAGCGCAGTTTGCCAATAGTCGCTTTGCGCCTTTGCCGCATCAGAGTTTAACCACTCACGCTGCCAGTGAGCATAGTCGGCGTATTGACAGCTAAGCGGCATCAGGGGCGATGGCGCGCCTTGTTGCTTGGCGTTATACAGCGCGCTAAGCTCTTCAAGCAGTATGCCGAGCGACCAACCATCGGCAATGGCATGGTGCAGACACAAAAACAGCACCTGCTGCTCGCCAAGTTCGATCAGTGCTGCGCGCACCAAACGCCCTTGCTCTAAGTCAAATGCGCGCTGCTTAAGGGTTTGCAGTTGAGCATTGAGCTGTTGCTCATTGGCGACCTCAAAATGCTCAAACGGCATACCGACGCTTGGCTTCGCGATCACTTGTTCTGGCTGCTCACCCCGTGCGGGAAAATGGGTTCGCAGCACTTCGTGGCGCTCAACAATGGCATTGAGGGCGAAAGTCAACGCATCAAGGTCAAGCTGGCCATGAATACGCACGGCACCACTGATGTGGTAGGCGGAACTCGAACTGGAGTCCAACTGCTCGATAAACCATAACCTTTGCTGTGAGAAAGACAGCGCCAGCGGCGAATCTCGCTCAATGGTGGTAATGGTATTGGGGGTTTTCTGGGTGCTGACGTTTTGAGTGACGGCGCGTTTTTGCATCATTTTCATTAATGCCGCCATCTTATTATCGTGTTGTGTTTTCATAATTTTTTATAAGGGGCCAAAGCCCCTTTTCACCTATTTTGATGATGATTTTTCTGCCAACTGAGCAAGCACTTGCTCGAGTTCTGACTCGTCGTATCCAGCGCTGAGCGCCATCGCTTTAAGCTCTTCGAGATCGATGTCTGCCATACTGCGCTCGACAATCAGTTCGGCCATCGCTGCCAGTTCCGGCGTTGCAAACAACTCACTGATTGCCAATTCAACGCCAAAGGCATCGCGAATGCGGGCGATAAGTTTGACCGCAAGTAACGAGTGACCGCCCAATTCAAAGAACTGGTCATAGCGCCCAACTTGCTCGATACCCAGCAAATCACTCCAAATTGCTGCCAAGCTTTGCTCAACATCGCCTTCTGGCGCTTGATAACGGCGAGTAAGAAACGCGTCGGCATCAGGTTTTGGCAAACCTTTACGATGGATTTTGCCGTTCTCGGTTAACGGCATCGCGTCAAGCTGAACATAGGCCACAGGCACCATGTACTGGGGAAGCTTGGCGCTTAACGCATCACGAATCAGTTCGCGCTCAGTATCGCCAACGAAATACGCCACTAACTGGGTATCTTCACCGTTAACGCTTTGCGCCATCACTACCGACTCTTCAATCCCTGAGCACGCTTTAAGCGCGACCTCGATTTCGCCAAGTTCGATGCGATAACCGCGGATCTTGACCTGATCGTCGTTACGACCGAGATACTCCAGAGTACCGTCTTCACGCCAGCGAGCTAAATCGCCGGTGCGATACATACGGCTGTGAGGATCGCTATCAAATGGACACGCAATAAACCGCTCTTTGGTCAACTCAGGCTGATTGAGATAGCCGCGCGCCACACCAAACCCGGCGACATAGAGCTCACCGACGGCGCCGCGTGGCACCAGATCGCCCGCTTCATCGAGCAGATAAATCTGGCTGTTGGCAACGCCGCGGCCGATGTGCAGCGTCGAGTCGTCAAATGACATTTCACCAGAGGTTGCCACCACAGTGGCCTCGGTTGGGCCGTAGTTATTGACTAAACGATACGGCGCGCTGCGATGTGGCATGCGGGTAAGTTTGTCACCGCCAACCAGCAGGGTTTGCAAACTGGCTGGATGCACGCCGCGAGCGAACGATAGCTCGGCAACCGGGGTCGACAAAAAGCCGACTTTAATGGGTTGCTCGGTCCACCACGCCAGCAACTGCTCTGGATCACGGCTGACCGCCAAACTTGGCAGCGTGAGATAGGCACCGGCGCACAGCGGCGGCCAGATTTCCCATACCGCAGCGTCAAAACCAAGCCCTGCCACACTCGATACACAGTCGCCCGCTTGAATATCAAACGCGTGATTGTGCCAAGTGACCAGATTCACCAAGTTGCGATGTTCCACCATCACGCCTTTTGGCTGCCCGGTTGAACCTGAGGTGTAGATAACGTAAGCCAATTGGTCGCTGGTTAAGCCACGGCAGTCCACATTCGCTGTGCTGCAATCGGCCCATAAATGGTGATCGCTGATGAGGTTGATATCGCGCACTGAGGCGTCAATCTCATCCATATCGATACTGCCGTCGGTGAGCAGCAGTTTAGGCGCGCTACTTTGCAGCATGTACGCCAAACGCTCGCTCGGATACGAAGGGTCAAGCGGCACATAACCGGCGCCCGCTTTCGACACCGCCAACATCGCAACAATCAAGCTTGGCGTGCGATCAAAGCCCAGCGCCACACACTGCTCTGGCCTAACCCCCTGCGCGACCAGCCAATGCGCCAACTGGTTGGCTCTGGCGTTAAGCTCGCCATAGCTCAGCTGTTGATGCTGTGAGATAACGGCTAGCGCATCAGGCCTTAGCGCGGCTTGCTGCTCGACTAATTGATGGACACTGATGTCACGGTCAACATCAAGCGCGGTTTGGTTAAACTGCTCAACCAATTGTGCGCGTGCCGGCGCTGACAACACGCTTAACTCAGTCGCTTTAACGCTTGAAGCTTCTGCTCGTTCTCCAGAACGATAATCTTCGATGTGATGACCTTCTGAAAGCAGCGTTGCAACGATATTTTCCAGTGCGGTCAACATCATGCTGGCAATGCGCTCTGTACCGACTTGCTGGTCAATTTGCAGATCCAGTGAGAAACGTTGGCCGCGATGATCGTTGACCGATAGCGTCAGCGGATAGTTGCTGCGCTCGGTGCGATACACCACTTCCATCTTCGCCATCGACGAGTTCGCCGCTTGATCGCTAAGTTGCTCGCTGCCACCGTCGTAGCGGTAGTTGAGCAAACTGCTAAACAGCGGTGTTGCGCTATCCAGCCCACTACACTGCTGCGCTAACGTCAGCGATGCGTGCTCGTGGTCCATCAAATTTGCCAACCCTTGGTGCGTGGCATTGAGCGCCTCACCCACGGTGAGATTCTGTAGTGATAACTTGAGCGGCAAAGTGTTCAGGAACATACCCAGCACGCGATCAGCGCCTTCACCAGCGGCCATTCGACCAAACAATACCGTGCCAAACACCACTTGTTGTGACTGAGTGGTTTTGCCCAGCACTAACGCCCAGGCGAGATGGAACACACTTGCAGCGCTCAAACCATGAGTGCGTGCCACGGCGCGTATTTGCTCGCCAAGTTTGGCGTCGATTGCCACATGTTGCTCGTCAATCACGCTGGTTTCGTCATAGTGCAACACCCCAAATGGCGCGCACGGTTCATCGACCGATGCCAGTTGCTCGCTAAAGTAATCTTGGTGCGCCGCCGAGTTGTGATTTAAACGACTGGTCGCCACAAAGTTACGAAACGGCAGTGGCGCCGCCAAGGTCTGTTCGCGCCCGTCAATATGGGCAAACACCTCTTCCACCGTCAGTTCCAAGGTGGTGTGGTCGCTGTTGAGGTGATGGTTTACCAAGCACAATAGCCAACGATTTTGCGCGCCATCATAGGTGTGATACGCCGCTGTCAGTGGCGCCCGGGTCACATCCAGACGTGCGTATTCACCATTCGCAAGCTGGGTCAACTGCTCAAGAACATTGTCCCCCTCAAGGCTAACTTGGCTGAGCGGCACTTTGGCCTCACGCCACACCACTTGCACTGGTTCATCCAATCCATCCCACGCCATTGACGTGCGGAGAATGTCATGACGCGCAACGACTTTTTGCAGCGCATCGACAAAGCTTTGCACTTGCGCCTGTGTATCAAACGCCAAAATAACTGGGCTGACATACGGGTCGCGATGCTCGGCCATGCGATGATGGAACAAAATCCCTTCTTGCAATGGCGCCAATGGATAGATGTCTTGAATGTTGGCCATGCCGCCTTCAACTTGGCTGGCAATGTGGTCGATCTGAGTTTGCGTCAGTTCGACCAACGGCAACATCTGCGGCGTAATTCGCTCGCAATTGCGTTCGATGTGATAGTTCGGTAACTGCCATGCATCCGCATTGCTTTGCTCGAGTTTGAGCGCCAACTCTTTAAGGCATGGCGTATCAAACAGCGCTTTGACCGCTAACTGATAACCGTGTTTGCGCAGACGCTCAATCAGTTGAATCGCCAGCAGCGAGTGACCGCCAAGTTCAAAGAAACTGTCATCGCGACCGACCATCTCGATGGACAACAACGTTTGCCAAATTCCAGCCAGCAGTTGCTCACGTTCACCCAGCGGCGCAACGAATTCACGGCGCACAAAGGCATCTTCAGCCGGTTCTGGTAAGGCTTTGCGATCCATTTTGCCGTTTGGCGTAAGTGGAATCTCATCCAGCTGCATTAAAGCGGCAGGCACCATGTACTCAGGCAAAGTACTTGCCATTTGCGCTTTTAACGCCTCAACATTGAGCGCCTGTTTGGCGGTGTAGTAACCCACTAAACGTTTGTCGGCTTGGCTGCCACGCGCAATCACCACGGCTTCAAGGACGCCATCGCACCCTTTCAGCGCCGAGGAAATCTCACCAAGTTCCATACGCTGACCGCGAATTTTCACTTGGTCATCATTACGCCCTTGATACTCGATTGTGCCATCGGCAAGCCAACGGCCAACGTCACCGGTTTTGTACATGGTGGCGTTCGCGTTTGAGACAAACGGGTCGGCAACAAAACGCTCTTGAGTGAGGTCGTCGCGCTGCCAATAACCGCGCGCCACTTGCACGCCGCCGATATAAATTTCACCCACCACGCCAACAGGCAGCGGTTGCTGCTGCTCATCCAGCACATACATGCGCGTATTGGCAACCGACTGACCAATCGACACTCGATTCCCGCGTAGCTCACGCGGGCAGTGCCATTGGGTCACATCCACCGCTGCTTCCGTTGGACCATACAAGTTATGCAGTTCAACGTGAGGTAGACCTTGATAAGTGCGACGAATGGTTTCAGCTGGCAGCGCTTCGCCACTACAGAACACCAGACGCAAACTTTGGCAATCGTGAGCGGCGATGTTTTCAAGGAAGATCTGCAGCATAGGCGGCACGAAGTGTAAAATGCTGACCTTTTGCGCCTCGATCACCTCACGCAGATATTGGGGATCTTTATGCCCTTCAGGGCGCGCCATCACCAAAGTGGCCCCAACCCATAGCGGGCAGAAGAACTCCCACACCGAGACATCAAAACTGAATGGCGTTTTTTGCAAAATCACATCATCAGAATTGAAGCCGTAGTCGAGCGCCATCCACATCAAACGGTTAACCACGCCGCGGTGCTCGTTCATCACTCCTTTTGGCAACCCCGTTGAGCCCGAGGTATAGATGATGTAAGCAAGGTGGCGCGAAGTGAGCCCAAGCTTGTCAATATCAAGATTGTCGCTTGGAGCATTGTGCCACTCTGGCATTTGGTCGAAATACGCCAGTTTCACTGTGCTCGCAACATCGCCTAAACGCGCCTTAAGCGTTTTCGTGGTGAGTAACACCGTCGGCGCACTGTCGCTTAACATATAGGCCAAACGGTCTTGCGGATAACTTGGATCCATTGGCACGTACGCGCCGCCCGCTTTAAGAATCGCGACCAGTGCCACCACCAATTCGCAGCTGCGCTCTAAGCAGACCGCCACACGGCTATCTGGACCAACGCCCTGCTCGACCAGCCAATGCGCCAACTGGTTGGCTTGCTGGTTAAGCGCTTGGTACGTCAAGCTTTGCTCGTCACTGACCACCGCAATCTTACCCGGCCATTTTTGCGCGGCCTGCTCGATGCGCTGATGAATACACATCTCTAAAGGATAATCGCGCACAGTGCGGTTAAAGCCTTCTAGCACCTGTTCGCGCTCTGTGTGTGAGACAATTCGCAGCGCCAATATCGACCCATCCGATTGGGCATTAAGCTGCTCGCTCAACCCTTGCAACGCATTGACCATCATTTGCGCCACACGCTGCGCGCCAATCGCTTGGCTAGCGTGCAGATCAAACGTGAACTCGCCGCCGAGATGGTCGTTGACATCAATGCTAAGTGGATAGTTGGTTTGCTCGGCGCTAAACACCAAATCAATACGATCGAGTGCACTTGCCGAGTCGCCATAACTTTGAGAATGGCTTCCTTGATATCGATTTCCTTGATATCGATTTCCCTGATATCGATAGTTCAGCATACTGGTAAACAGCGGCGCCGGAGATTCCACGCCACTGCATTTTTGCGCTTCAATCAGCGATGCGTGTTCGTAGTTCAACAGCTCCGCCAATGCGCTATGAGTTGAGCTAATCGCCTGCTCTGCAGACTGCTCAGTTAAGCTGACTCGTAGCGGCAAAGTATTTAGGAACATGCCCAAGGTTTTCGCAGAACCAGAGCTCATACGGCCAAACAGCACGGTGCCAAACACCACATCACTTTGTCCGGTCGCGGCGCGCAGCACCAAAGACCAAGCCAAATGGAACAGACTGGCAGCGCTAACGTTAAGGCGCTTAGCATGCTCGCGCAGGCTCTGAGCCACGGCGCTATCAATTTGAGTGGTGGTCACGTCGATTCGCGAGTTTGACTCATCCAGTGCCAGCACGCCAAACGGCGCGCACGGCTCATCGATATCCGCCAGTTGGGCGCAAAAATACGCATGATCACGAGCGCTATCTTGCTGCTGCGCGGTTTGCGCGACAAACTCGCGAAACGGTAGCGCTGGCGCAAGCATCTCAGTGTTGCCATCAATATGAGCAAACACCTCCTCAATCAGCAGTTCCAATGTGGTGTGGTCGTTGATCAAATGGTGCACCAACAAGCACAGCAACCAGCGCTGGTTCGCCTCGTCATACACGCGATAAGCATGAATAAGCGGCGCCTTGGTCAAGTCGATGCGCGTGGTGGCAGGATCAAAATGATTCGCCAGCTGATTCGCGACATCGTCACCGCTAAAATCGAGAGTCTGAATGCTAAGCGGCGCATTACGCCACACCACTTGCAGCGGCTGCTCTAGGCCTTGCCAAACCATGGCGGTGCGCAGAATGTCATGGCGCGTAATCACCGCTTGCAAGCCATCAACAAACTCATCCACCGCATCAGATTTATCGAACGCCACCATTAAGCGGGTCAGATAAGCATCGCCTTGCTGCTCAAGCAAATGATGGAACAAAATGCCCTGCTGCAGCGGCGCGAGAGGGTAAATGTCCTGAATATTGGCCGCACCACCATCAACTTGCCGGCAAATGGTGTCGATTTGGTCTTGATCAAGTTCAACCAAAGGCAACATATCTGGCGTAATATGGCGGCAATCCTCAGCAATCAAATTGGCCGGAGTGACATAAGTCGTCGCGGCATCAAGGCGCGTCATACATGGCGCAAGCGCTGCCAGATTCGCCTGATTGAACAGGAATTTCACCGCCAACTCATAACCATTTTGACGCAGCTGCTCAATAAGCTGCACCGCGAGTAGCGAGTGGCCGCCCAGTTCAAAGAAGTTATCCAAGCGCCCAACTTGAGACACGCCAAGCAGCTCGCTCCAAAGTTTCGCCAGCAGTTGCTCCGCATCGCCCTTAGGCGCTTGATACTCATGGCGCACCACGCCATCTGCACTGACTTTTGGCAGAGCGCGGCGGTCTAACTTGCCATTGCTGGTAAGCGGCAAAACGTCAAGCTGCATCCACGCGTGCGGCACCATATGACTTGGCAATTCAGCCACCAAATGGCTGCGCAGCGTTTCGCGCTCAACCTCGCCAACATAGTAGGCCACCAAACGTTGGTCTGAGGCCCCCGTTTCTGCCACGACCGCCGCGTCAGTAATGCCACTCACGCCGCGAATGCAGGCTTCAATTTCACCCAGTTCAATACGGAAACCGCGAATTTTGACCTGGTCATCATT
>NZ_FNDD01000058.1 GCF_900100015.1 Vibrio xiamenensis
AATCAGGCTCAATTAGAAGCGTATTATGAGGGTGCTAACGCTGCTTTATGTGGTAACAGTGATAATGTAAATCATGTATTTGAGCATCCATCCTGTGAAATTGGTGATGCATTCAGAAAAGGGCATGCAGCTCAACTAGCCGCTATGTCTCAAGACAGCAGTATTGTTTAAACAGAATATCAATAGATAAAAAACCGCCGTTTGGCGGTTTCTTTTTATCCTAATTCTTTAAGGGCCTGACCGATATCGACCGATGAATCACGATTAAAATGGTAAGGCTTGCCCATCTTCTCAGCGTGGGTTTTGGCTGTGCCATTAACCGCATAAATCACAAATCGCCCTTCACTCTGAATATCGACTTCATACAAACCGTTATTACCGCCCGTTTCGCATAACACCAGCCAGTTGGCGCCAACTTGCCCAGAGCGACAGGCTAGTTTTGAATAAACACCTGTCCCTTTATATGCATTCCATATTTCAGACTGAGCGGCAGAAACTTCCTGTGGCGTTTCTCCGCTACGCAAGAACGCGATGCCGACAATCGCCA
Source organism: Vibrio xiamenensis (assembly GCF_900100015.1). Lineage (GTDB taxonomy): Bacteria > Pseudomonadota > Gammaproteobacteria > Enterobacterales > Vibrionaceae > Vibrio > Vibrio xiamenensis. The sequence continues at coordinate 548 of NZ_FNDD01000058.1, forward strand.
GTATTAATACAAACCAATATTTGAACAGCTTGTTGGTTATTCGGTTAACTTTATCTGTAAGCATGTGTGCCTTGTTCCTATTCAACAACTTTAGTATTAAATTTTAATCCGCTTTATTGAAAAAGATAAGGCGTAAGGAGTGCTTCAGGACACAGCTTTGGAGAAAACGTCTAACGCTGACAAGCAAGCGCGCTTTATCCCAAGTTGATAGCACAACGAACGAACCCCACGAGCCAATAAAACACCAGGTGCCATTCGTTTTTCCATCCATCGCTGAACGATAATGTCACAAGGTAAGGTTTCACCGCTGGCGACCCGGCGGCTAAATGCGTAACGAGTTTCAATAATAGGGTTCGACATTAAATTCCCTCCAAAATGACTTGCTTAATCGAGCCAGCCCACGCCTCAGCGCTGCTCTTAATGTTTTCTAAGCCATATTCCAACATGACGCGAACAACCTGCTTAGCGTTAAGCTGATGCGTATTTACCGCAATATTCGCCACTTCATTCACCACGCAGCGGTGTTCATTGCTGAGTAGGAGGGTCGCTGATTCTGGGAACGTAAAGAGAGATCCTTCTTCTCCCCCCTCTATATGCGTAGAAGCCCCGTCATTACTGCTTTGGTGGGCAATAGATTGTGATCCACCTTGCCCGTTTTGATTATTAATAAACAGTGGCGAAGGTGGATCATATTTTTTGGCTTTTTGATCTTCGATTTCACATAGGTATGGCGCGAAAGCGGCAGCTAGTTCATCGCGTAAATCAACTAGGCCCGTTAAGCGGCACTGTTCGTCTAGCTTATCGAATCGAACCTTGTACCCGGCTTTAAATTGGGTTGTGGTGAGCTCGTTAATAAAGGTGCTTACCTGGCGTTGGATTGTGTCTGCATCCAGAATTTCTGCATCTTTTAGGCTTTCTTCAATACCTTGAGAGCGGAGCGTTACGAGGGTTTTAACTGCTTCCCATTCTGGCAAGTGAACAAAGTAGGCATTGACCACTTTGTTATTGCTTATGCGCTTTTTGGTTGACTCAATCGGCACACCAAATGAGCGCAAGTGGTTATTGAACCATTGCACTGGTTGCTCGAGTGTTTTTGCTGAAACCGTAATCCCAGAATATTTGAACAGGCGATCTTTGGTGGATTTCTTACGCAACCAAGCGTGAAGAACGGGTCTGAGTTCGTCTGCTGTCCATTGCTTGCCGTTGTAATTCAGATTTTCGTCAATGCCAGCTGCTTGCAGTAGCTTGATCAGGTGACCACGCTTAATTGAAAGGTGACGCCAGCTCACGCGACTTTCTGCGTGTTGGACGTCTTTCATATCAAAGGCTTTTGCTGAGCTCTCATCGACGTTAACCCACGAAAGCTTTTTAATTGAATCCACAAAGCGGTTTTTGGTTTGTTTAAACGTTAATGCTGTTAAGACCGCATTGTTAAGCGAACTTGGCATTTCAATCGCTTGGTCTTCTTGATTGTGTTTGATATTCGCGCCATCGTGAGCGAAGTTTTCATATACTTCTTTGGCGAACGGCAGCAGGGTTTCGATTTGTTCGTCGCTGGCCGCATCCAAATGCAGGTCGAAGTTCACTTTTGATTTAGTGATTTCAGTTGGAGTGTAATCTTCGCCGTTGCGCATTACAGTTTTGAACGCTTCGCCAATATGCACTGGTGCTTGTTCAATGTCGCGAAGGTTGATGCGGTTGTTACGCTCTTTGGCTTCTTCACGGACTGTGGCGCCAAACTCCGCAGCCAACTTTTGCTTGGCCACTTCGATGATTTGGTAACCCCCACGCTCAGCAAGCTCTAAGAACCTGGCGCGGTAGCGGTTGGATGACTCATTTTGTTTTGCTTTGACTTTACAGAACAACCATTCATATAGCGCATTACGGCTTGTAAATTCACCCGTAGTCGGGTCAATTTGCAGAAGCTTCATTGTTTCTGCAGACACTTGTTCAATAAGCTTATCTTGAATGTAAGTTGGGTCGGTTGGTTCGCTGCGCTCTGCGTTATCCAGGTAAACGTGAAACTCTTGAACATCACGCGCTCGGTTAAGGCCTTGATGACCTTCTTCTGCAGTGCCAACCCGAGACGATAAAAACCCGATGGTTTTATCGAATTGGTGAGCGTTGGATTTGATATCAAAGCCAGTACCGAGCGTTGGCGATGCGATCAGAACATCAAGGTTTGGTACAATCGCATTGATATCTTCTAATGCCGTTTTCACTTCCTCAGTTCCGGTTACATCTGCATGAACAACCAATACTGAACCATCATAGTGGTTACGCTCTCTTTCTTGCTCAATAGCCGTACCAATCGCTTTCACTTGTTCTTTAGAGTTGGCGTAAATGTAGCGTTTACCTTTCGCCATGACTTGCTGCATGACTTCTTCAAGCAGGTGGTCTTTAGACTCGTAGACAAATAGCTTTTTGCCTTTTGCTACTTGGAAGTTGTTTTTGAAGTAGACGCCAGAGTGCAGGCCAATGTAATGGCAGAAATCAAATGCCAGATCGCCAAGGTGCGCATCGGCTAAGATTTGCGTTTGGCTGTTGTTTAACGCGAACTGCAGATAGTTAAGACAATGCTCACCATATTGAATGGTTTTCGCATAATACTGAGCAAGGTTTTGCTCGAATTCATCAACGAATACCACATCCCATTGTGATCCAGCTAAACGCCAAAGCGAATCCACCGAGCAAACCAAAATTTGTGCGTTGCGCAGTGCCATGTTGGTATCGGTGCCAGGGACTGGATCTTTGATAATCAGGTCCTGGTAAAATTCAACGGTTACGTGCTCAACGTTCAAGCCAGACTTGAGCGATTTAGCCAACGCAACACGGTGAGAAATTACCAGCGTTTTTAAGTGAGGGTTTTTCCGAATGAAGTTTTGAACAGTCGTTGATTTACCCGTACCCATATCCGATGCAAGCAGATTCAAACCTTTACGAATCTCTGCTTGTAAATAGCGTGAATCGGACTCGATAGTTTCAAAGCCCTTCACATTGAGAAGTTGTTCAGAAACCGCGTCCATACCGGAGTTGACAAACGTATCACTCCAGTCAAAGCCTTCGGTTGTTGGCAGTGACCAATAACCGCCAGCTCGTTCAACCATTTCAATACCCGCTTTGTCGTTATCTGGCGCGGCAATGAATTGGATGTCAGGTCGCTGCTGCTTCAACAGTTCAATGATGTGCGGAATGTTACCTTCCCCGATTGGGGTGACAATCACTTCGCCTGTGGAAACGTGCGCAGCGTAAGCATCGGCAAAACCACCGACCACAAACACACGTTTGGGTCCATGGTCGCAAAGTTGGCCAAAGGTGCAAAAACCGATATCAGTACGGGCGTTATCACTCGATACTTTGTTTACTGTTCTAGCGCCTACTTGAAATGATTTGTCTAAGATACGCTCAAAGCCGCAAAAGCGGCCTTGGTTAAATAGCTGTTCATAGATAGGCCATACCAAGCATGGGTGATTGAATTTATCGCGGCCAAGGCGAACATCGACAAAACTGCTGACGTTGGCCATCTGCTTATTCAGCATGTATTGGGTCGGCGCGAACTGCGTTGGCCAGCTATTGAATAGCTTTTCTTCTTGCTCTAACGCTTGCCATTGCTCTTGCTCTGCTTGGGCTCTTTTTTGCTGTGCGAGTTGCTTACGTTTTTCGAAGTCCGCAAAGATGCGTTGGCGTTCTTCCTCGGTACGGTCTTGACGTTGAGGTTTCCACCCTGACTGCATCGCTTCATAGATAAACGACCCGAAGCCAGTACGCTTTACACGGCGGAAGTTTTTCCACCAGGCATTAAATTCACGCTTGTTGTAAGAGCCGCCAGTCGCAGACCAGCTTTCAAAGATATCTCGGGCTTGATCGCCGAACTCTGAATAAAGGGCTCGTCCAATCTTGGACCAGTCTTTATAAGGTAGGTTTGGGTCAATATGGCTGAGCGCTTCCTCAACCTCATGTAATTCTAGTTGTATATAATTAGCCATTTTCGGTCCGTCATAAAGACAGATACACAACAGAAAAAATTACGATTAGTTAACTTTTTCTATTGCACATACGCAAAGAGGCCGCTAGAATTGTAACCAACAAATTGCGGTGTTTGGTTAATTCTAGTTAGCCTATCACATGAAAAAAGTCGGTCGCCACAACCGGCTTTTTTTGTATCTGTAATTCTTGAAATTTCTTTTAAATCAAATGCATAGCACTTTGTTTTTATCGCTTTTCCAATAATCACTTTGCTCACCATGCATAATTCGTTACCATCGCCACAATAGTAAGCGATCTATGCATAAATGGGCAAGAGATCAGTAATGTTTTGTTTAATTCTTTTTTGAATATTTGAGCTTACTACACTCGCCTATCGTCAATTACCCTACATACTACACCCTTTATATGAGTGGTTGTAGTTACTTTTATCACAGGGTATTGAAGATTTAGTGGTTTTAAATACTTTATCCCACAATCATCAATCAACTGCTTGAACGTTGTTTCTTGGGTTGCCTCGTCCACCGCGACAACAAACTTTCCTACGTATTCATCTACATCGCCTGAAACATCAGGGTTTACCAAGATATAACTGCCGTTTGGGAAATGATCCTTGCCTTCGCAGTTCTCCATAGAAGTGCCGCTAACCTTGAGTAAGAACGAGTTCTTTGGTGATTTACCCGGCACAAACTTCATTTCCTGGTTATGAGTATCGATGCTTGGGCTTTCGCCCCAATTACCTGCTTGCACCCAAGAAAGAACGGCAATCTCTCGGCCATGGGTTGGCATCACTGTTCGCTTACGTTCAATGATGTTGTCAACGCTCACAGGTTTGGCTGATGAGGTTCGCCCAAGCCTTCTTTCTAGCTCTGCCAGTGACCAGCCGAATAATTTGCAATAGCCGTCGACGATGGGCCAGCTCGGAATGGAACCATTTTCCACACGAGACAAGGTCGATTGCGAGCAATCAATGCCCCACTCTTTAAACGTGGACGCAACATCATCCATGCTAAATCGTTTTTTTCGTTCTGCTTTTAATAGCGTATGCAGTTCCATGATACTCACTCGGAATAGGTCAACATTCAACATTCATCATTCATATATGAAAAATTGTAGTTCATTTCATATATGACTGACCCGTCACAGAATAAATCAGAAAATATTTCAACTTTCACCCAAATATGCATAAAATAGCCATATGAAAACACCTTTACAGAAATGCAGGGCATATGAGGGTGTCTCCATGGATTTCTTGGCCTTGGAAGTCTGTTCTAGCGGCTCGACGTTGAGCCGACTAGAAAGGGGGATATCGCGAAATACGTCAGTTGAAGTGTGTTATCAGGTGCTTGAGAGATATAAAGATTTTGGCTTAGAGCTTGAGCACTTGGTATACCCAGAACGCTTCCCTGACTTCACTATAACAAATGATAGTCAGTAGGTTTTAGGAATGAAACGTCGAGAAAGTGACAACAGATTGTCAGCAATCATGACTCGTCATATCAAATGCTACCTGGAAAGCACAGGCATCGCGACAGAGAAGTTTGCTCGAGAGCGTGTTATCCCAGCATTGATTGCTGCAGGTGAACTCACCGAACCGACCACGGAGGTGGAGAAGTGGTATAAAAGCCAATCTCGCCGCTTGGTTCGATACATTGATGGCGAAAACCACCCAGCAATTAACTGGATTTTCCCACTTATTTATTCACTTCCAGCCGAGTATCAACAACCGCTTAAAAACGAATTGTGCGGAGCTCTCGGTTCATTCTTTGTGGCACTAACAGCAATGGCGCCACGGTCCCAAAATCACGACACACGTTCTCACTTGCCTCAAATGGCAAAGGAATGGGGCGATATTCTCATCCAATCTAACCCTGCAATGGATGGTGTTTTTTCTGCTGATGATGATCCCGTTGAGTTAATGAATTACGCCAACGAGATCACCGAATGCATCGGCATTTTGATGGCAGAACTCGGCGCAATTTACCGAGCGACAGGTATTGAGCCTGCTTCTGTCAAGGCTTACCGAAACAGCACTTTATTTGATTAGAGGTTTGGCTATGGGTGTGAAGTATAACGAGGAAGGCTTGAGAGAAGAGCTGCGCTTAGCGCTTTTGGTCATCCCTAAATCTAAAGGCCAGTTAGAGGGCTTTGAAAATAATGGGAACAGCGATGCACGATTTCAACGCAAAGGCTTTCACGCCGTTCTTGGCGACGAAGGTCGGGAACTGGCGAAAGTTCAAACTCCTGTGGTTACAACGTTGGCATGCAAACAGTTTAAACAATCCCCTATGCCGTTGTGTCCACAAGCTTTTAAACATTCAAAACTGGTTCGCACTATGAATAGTGCTCCAGAACATATCGGCGACTGGCTGCGTTTTTGTTATAGCGAAGGTGCGCAGTGTCCGACAGCCGTTCTTCTTCAAACCTTACTTGATGCGTTTTACGAGCAAGAGTCACGCAGCTTAGGCCGCGATTCTCAGACCTTGGTTAAACATCTTGCCACACTGGCTTGCATGCAAAAACGCGATGCGTTGAATGCTTGCCGAATGCAGCTGACCCAAGTGCAGGTTGCTCAGTTGTCAGGAAAGAAGCAAAAGGCATGGGAAAAGTCATGGGCTAAGCGCTGGCAGCGCCTAAATCGCATTTTGGACGACTTTGATAAGGATGGGCTTGATTATGTGCATGAACGAGGACGCCGCGAAAAAACTTCCAGAGGATATGCCCGTATGCCTTTGCAATCTGTACTTCGGGATGCAGCCAGAGAATACGTGGCTGCCTGAATGGCGCTACAGCAAAGTTAAAGGTTTAATTTTGTACTGCCCTAACTGCAAGTACCAAGTTGGACCATTCGATAACCGCCCTGCTGCAATCGCAAATTGGGCTTTGTTAAACCGCGCTGGGGATGAGCAAGTGTATCGCAATTGGGCGAAGAACTACGACGCGCATTACCCAGTACCAGAATACTTAGAAATATATCTACGCCAGGAGATAGCATGATTTTTCCTAAAAACGCGATGGTTTACCGTCTAAATCGCAACGTTACTTTTGATCTTGAAAAGTTAGAGACACAATTAAAAGAGTTTTCTTTTACCCCTTGCCTTGATTTGGATAAAAGCAAGTTTGGGTGGACGCCTGCGCTTGGCGAACAGAGCGAACTGTTTATTCACAGTGGCGCAGGGTGCGCGATGATCGTTGCTAAAAAGGAAGTGAAAGACATTCCTTCACAGGTGATTAAATCGGCACTGGATGAGCGAGTTAAAGCGCTAGAAGAACTCCGTGGCGGACCGTTGAAAAAAGGTGAGAAAGACGATCTAAAAGATGATGTTATGCAGGCTCTTCTTCCTCGGGCGTTTAGTAAATTCACCCTCACTCCTGTTTTTATTGATATGGATAACCATTTTATTGTGGTTGACTGCAGTTCATTTTCTGCTGCTGAACAGGCGCTTGCGTTACTTCGAAAAACCATCGGTAGTTTGCCAGTGGTGCCAGCTATTCCAGAACGAGCCATTGAGTCAACGTTAACCGAGTGGGTTAAACATGGCGAGTTGGAGTCTGGATTTTCCATCCTTGAAGATATCAAGCTTGTTTCGGTGTTGGCCGATGGTGGTACCGCCACTTTTAAGCGACAAGACGTTGGTTCTGATGAAGTTAAATCCTGTATTGACGCAGACAAAATGGTGTCTGAACTGCGTTTGGATTGGCAGGAAAGAATAGAGTTCACGCTTTCAGAAAAAGGCACCATCAAAAAGCTGAAATTTAGCGATGTAATCACAGACCAAAATGATGACATCCCTATGGAAGATCAGTTTGCTCGTTTAGACGCTGATTTTCATTTGGTTTGTGGAGAGTTAAGAGCTTTTCTTAAAGATTTGTATGTTGGTTTGGGTGGCTTACCAGAAGGTGATGCGCCACAAGCTATGGAAGATGAACAGTTCGACTCTCTCATTCCCGAAGCGAAAAAACATATTGTAGAAACTCAACGTGCGAGTATCAGCAACCTGCAGCGTCACTTTAAAATCGGCTATAACCGCGCCGCCAGAATTGTCGAGGCATTAGAAGAACTCGGTGTTGTTTCAAGCGAATCTCACAATGGCCTTCGCTCTGTTCTTATCACTGCAGAGGAGACTGAATAATGGCTTCTCGCGGTATCAATAAAGTTATCTTGGTTGGCAACCTTGGCCAAGACCCAGAAGTGCGTTTTATGCCTACTGGCGGCGCAGTTGCCAGCTTCGCATTAGCCACTAGCGAAAAGTGGAATGATAAACAGACTGGCCAAGCTCGCGAGAAAACCGAATGGCACCGAGTGGTGCTGTTCGGCAAGATTGCGGAAGTCGCCGGTGAATATTTAAAGAAAGGCTCACAGGTTTATATCGAAGGCCAGTTGCAGACCAGGAAGTGGCAGGACCAAAACGGTATCGACCGTTTTACGACTGAAGTTGTCGTTCAGCCATTTCGCGGCGTGATGCAAATGCTCGGCGGTACATCCGGTGATCATCGTAGCGGTTGGGGCCAGCCACAGCAGCCTGCTGCGAGTCAACATCAATCCTCACCAGGTCGAGGGCCATCAAATCATCAACCAGCTCCGCAAAGCCAGCCTCAATACAATGAGCCGCCAATGGACTTTGATGATGACATTCCATTTCGCGACACCTTTTCTCGCGGTGCTCGTACTGCTTACACCTGTTCATAAGGTCAAACATGCAGGCTGACTCGAACCAACTCGTAGCTTATGTAATGAAGCACAACCGAATGTCTCAGACGCAGGCTATGAGTTGGTTAGATAAATGGGTTCCAACGTGGAGAACGGAACCCGTACCTGAGGCCATTGGCACAATTTACTACGATGGTGAATCGGATGGATATGATGAATAACAATCAAACAACTTTATCGCTGAGCAATGATAATTTTCAGCGTGTATTAGCTGGCAAAAAGCTCACCACAATTCGACTTGGACGTAAAGAAATCACGCCGGGTCTTGCGCTAATCGTTAACCAAGATACTCAAGCAACATTGACGATTAACATTTGGTACGTTAACCCCGTTTTACTTTCTGATTTAGAACTGAATGACGCTCGTTTAGATGGTTTTGATACGTTGGAAGATTTACTGGCCAACTTACGCAGCTGCTACCAGCGCCCTATCTTCGATTATGAACATGCCACTCAGGTTCATTTCGATGTTGTTGCTGCAGAGGAGGTGGCGTGATGTACCAGTTATTACCAGG
>NZ_FNDD01000056.1 GCF_900100015.1 Vibrio xiamenensis
CTTTCGGTGGGACTATCACAACCAAGTGAACGTGATCTGGCTGAATATTTAATTCCAAGACTTCACAATCTTTTATATTGCACAAAATGTAGATCGAGCGGTAAAGCTCCTTACCTACATTACCTTTCAAGATCTTAAATCTATACTTCGGCGTCCATACTATGTGGTATTTACAACGCCAATATACATGTGATGAACTTCTGTAGTCGCCCATGTTTTTAGTTTCCTCTTACTTGTGGTGAATAAGAGACTTACTTCTAACATGGGCATTCCTTCGGGCAATAGCCCCAAGGGACAATCACCACCGCCCTAGGCGGTGGTTTAGAGCTGACAATAAAAAAGCCTCACGGATGTGAGGCTTTTTGAATCAAGCTGTTAACTTTATTTGGCGAAATAAGGTCATTCAGCGAAAATGAGTTAACCAGAAAAAACTTCTGACTGCGGGAAAAAGAACTCGATTTCACGCGCTGCAGATTCTGGGCTGTCAGAACCGTGCACAGAGTTTTGACGCATGTTTAATGCGTAGTCATTGCGCAAAGTACCACACGCCGCTTCTTCCGGGTTAGTCTTACCCATCAACTCACGGTAGCGCGCAATTGCATTCTCGCCTTCTAAAACTTGAACCATAATCGGTCCAGAAGTCATAAACTCTTTTAGCGGTGGAAAAAACGGTTTTCCTTCATGCTCAGCATAAAAGCCACTTGCCTGCTCATCAGTCAGGTGAACCATTTTTGCAGCGACGATTTTTAGTCCTGCTTTTTCGATACGCTGATAAATTTCGCCAATAAGGTTACGCTCAACAGCATCGGGCTTAATGATTGAAAAGGTTTTTTCTAGCGCCATAGGGTCTTCCTTTTATTTCTAATTGGTTTGTTATTATAAGCAGCCCGAAAGCTGCTTTTTATGCCAGTTATTTTTCAGACTGCTCAGTCAAAATGCGAGCAAGCGTACGAATACCTACACCGGTAGCACCTGCAGCCCATTTGTCGGTTGCAGATTTGCGGTACGTCGCTGCGCAGTCAAAGTGCAGCCAGCCTTGCTTGTAGTTCTCAACAAAGTAAGAAAGGAACGCCGCTGCTGTGCTTGCACCTGGAGAGTAGTCACCACTACTGATGTTACAAAGGTCAGCAAAGTTAGACGGCAACATTTCACGATGGAACTCAGCAAGAGGTAAAGGCCATAAGCCTTCGTTTTCTTGTTTCGCCGCTTCCAGAGCTTGATGTGAAAGCTGGTCATCAAAACTCATCAATGCGTGATAGTCATTACCTAGCGCATTTTTCGCAGCGCCAGTTAGAGTTGCACAATCGATGATAAGTTGCGGTTTTTGCTCGCTAGCGAAAATCAAACCGTCAGCAAGAACCAAACGTCCTTCAGCATCAGTATTTTGTATTTCAACCGTTTTACCATTCTTATAGGTGATAATATCACCCAATTTAAGTGCACGACCTGAGACCATGTTCTCCGCGCAGCATAGGATCAGTTTCACACGCTTGTTTAGACCGCGCATTATCGCCAAAGCCAAACCACCTGTTGCCGTAGCAGAGCCGCCCATATCGGCTTTCATCGCACCCATCATGTTTGATGGTTTCAAGCTGTAACCGCCTGAGTCAAAAGTAATACCTTTACCAACGATACATGCGAATACTGGCGCGTTGTCATCGCCAGTTGGGTTGAAATCAAGTTGCAGCATCGCAGAAGTGCGCTCAGAGCCACGACCAACCGCATAAATGCCTTCCCAGCCTTCCGCTAGTAGATCTTTATCTTTGACGATTTTGATGCTGACAGTGCCTTCTGGAGACACTGACTTAATAAATTCAGAGGCCATCGTTGCCAATTGGCGAGGGGCTACTTCTTCTGCCGATTTGTTGATGATATCGCGAGTAAAATCAGCCGCTTTAATACGTGCATTCAGCTCTTTATTTGCGGCTTCATCAAGCTCAGGAAATTCAATTTTGGTATTTTTTTTCGCACTGCGATAGGCCTGAGAAAACGCCCAAACACTCTCAAGACACCAATTTTCACCTTTTAATGAAACGCTTTTAATGCCTTGCGAATCTAATTTGCGCGCCGCGCGTTGAATTGCACTCAGATCCATGGCTTTATCAAGATGGATCACGGCGCCGTTTTCATTAAAAGAAAGTAATGCTTTTTCACCCCAATGTGGTAAAGCCGCGTCTTGGCTTAAAAATACAGACATCTGTGTAGACATGGTTTCTCCTTGTCTTTGTGTGGCGTTGCCTACGCCTTTCTTATTCAAACCCTAGGATGTTAGCATTATGTAGGGCTATCATGTCAACTTGATAAAAAAGCGGACTTATTAGCCCGCTTTTTTTAGTGAAACTTGTTAATTTTGTGAGATAGATAAGAGAGTTATCTAGTCCATCTCATCCATCCAGCACAAAATGATCGCTTCAAGAATTTTCTCATTCGAACGATTCGGATCATCATCAAAATCTTCAAGATCCAGAATCCATTGATGAAGATCGGTAAAACGTACATTTTTCGGATCTAAATCTGGAAATTGGTCGCACAGTTCAATTGCGATGTCTCGAGAATCTGTCCATTTCATTGCTTGGCTTCCTAAACGGTTATATTAATGATCTTCTTTAGCTAAGTTAATGGTGTACTTAGGAATTTCTACAACTAAATCTTCATCAGCGACCAAAGCTTGGCATCCTAAACGCGACTCAGGTTCTAAGCCCCAAGCTTTATCTAGCATGTCGTCTTCAAGCTCATCGCTCTCTTCAAGCGAATCAAAACCTTCACGAATAATCACGTGACAAGTGGTACACGCACATGACTTCTCACACGCATGTTCAATACCGATACCATTTTTCAGAGCCACGTCCAAAACCGACTCTCCGCTTTGAGCTTCTAGCACGGCACCTTCTGGGCATAAATCTTCATGAGGTAATACAATAATCTTAGGCATATAACTTCAAACCTCTATCAAATATCGTTAACAGACTGACCAGCTAATGCCGCGCGAATGGATTTATCCATTCGACGAGAGGCAAAATCTTGGCTGGCTTTATCCGTATCTTTGATGCTTTGTTCAATCGCATCTGCATCATCGCCATTTCGCACCTCAATCAGAGATTCTATGGCTTTTAGTAACACTTGGCGTTCAGCTTCACTCAGTAACTCATCACCATCAGCTTGCATTGCCGCAAGCAGACCTTCGATCACGCGATCCGCCTCGACTCGTTGCTCGGCAAGTGCACGAGCCTCCATGTCTTGTTTCGCATGAGTCATTGAATCTTTTAGCATATCTGCGACTTCAGTGTCACTTAAACCGTACGATGGTTTGACCTGGATATCAGATTGTACCCCGGTGCTTTTTTCCATAGCAGTAACAGACAGTAAACCGTCAGCATCGACTTGGTAAGTAACGCGAATATGTGCAGCGCCTGCCGCCATCGGTGGAATCCCTTTCAAAGAAAAACGCGCCAACGATCGGCAATCGTCGACCATCTCGCGCTCACCTTGCACAACATGCACGCTCATCGCAGTTTGACCGTCTTTGAATGTCGTGAACTCTTGTGCTCGAGCGACAGGAATCGTGGTATTACGTGGAATAATCTTCTCCACCAAACCACCCATGGTCTCAATCCCTAAAGACAGAGGAATCACATCAAGCAGCAACATCTCCGAATCCGGTTTATTACCCGCAAGAATGTCCGCTTGAATAGCCGCTCCAATAGCGACGACTTCGTCAGGATTAATACTGGTTAATGGCGTGCGCCCAAAGAAGTCACCCACCATGTTACGTACCAATGGGGTACGCGTTGAACCACCAACCATCACGACTTCAAGTACCTCGTCACTCACTACGTCAGCATCTTTCAACGCGCGTCGGCAAGAAAGCAGGGTCTTCTTAATCAAAGGCTGAATAAGCTCATTGAGCGTATCGCGCTGTAATTCACCTTGCCATCCAAATACCGATACAGGAACGCTTTCAGCATCTGATAGCGCGATCTTAGCTTGGGTGGCTTGATTCAGTAATACACGGTTTTGCTCTGCGGTTAACGGTTGCTGCGCACCACTTTGCTCAAGCAAATATTCCGCAATCAAGTGGTCAAAGTCATCGCCACCTAGCGCTGAATCGCCGCCAGTTGAGAGCACTTCAAACACCCCTTTTGATAAACGCAAAATCGAAATATCAAAAGTACCGCCACCTAAGTCGTAAACAGCGATAACACCTTCTTGACCAGAGTCCAAGCCATAAGCAATCGCGGCGGCTGTCGGTTCATTAAGCAAACGCAGTACATGCAATCCTGCCAATTTAGCCGCATCTTTCGTGCCCGCTCGCTGAGCATCATCAAAATACGCGGGTACGGTAATCACCACGCCAGCTAATTCACCGCCCAAGCTTTGCTCGGCGCGCTGCCCAAGAGTCTTAAGAATGTCAGCCGAAACTTGAATCGGATTACGATTGCCCGATTGAGTCGTCAATAGCGGCAAGCCCGACTCGGCTGGCGAAAACTGGTAAGGTAAGGTTGGGTAGCGTGCTTGAATGTCTTGCAAGGAGCGACCAAGCAGTCGTTTCACCGAAATAATGGTATTAACGGGATCAACCTCAGCTTGCGCTTTGGCTTCATAACCGACTAAAGGTTGCTGCGAGGAATAGTTAACCACAGAAGGCAAGATGGCACGTTGCTTGTCATCTTTAAGGGTTTGCGCTTCGCCGCTTCGAACGGAAGCGACCAGCGAATTGGTTGTACCTAGGTCGATACCTGCGGCCAATTTGTGCTCATGAGGAGCCGAACTTTGTCCCGGCTCTGCAATTTGGAGTAACGCCATAATTGGTCCTTTTATTAAAACTAGTCGAGGAGCTTATCTTCAACTCGTTCTATTTCTTTCTTGAGTTTGGCAATAAATTTCAACTTGCGTACGCGATCTGCCGCTTGCGCCCACAATGTATCGCTAAGTTCTTGCTCTACTGCAGCTAAATGCTGCTTATACATTTTGGCGACTTTTGCGTCGAAGTCGAACAATGAAGATTCTGGATCGGACGATTGAGCAATCGATTCGAGTTCTTCTCTCAGCTCCATCTGCTCCATCAGAAACATTGGGTCTTGCATGGTTTGTTGCTCACCACGAATGTCTTCACCGTGCAGGGCCAACAAATACTCGGAGCGAGAAATAGGGTCTTTTAAAATTTGGTAGGCATCGTTGATTTGTGATGCCTTTTGCACCGCCTGTAGACGGTCACGCTCCGAAGCTGTGGCAAAATTATCTGGATGAAAGCGCTTTTGTAGCTCTCGGAACTGTGAAGAAAGAAGGCTACCATCCAGTTGGAACTGAGTTGGTAGCCCAAATAATTCAAAGTGATTCATGGAGAATTGGTCCTTAGCGAATGGCCTTTTATCTGGCTATCAGAGATTAAACGTTAAAGCTCTCACCGCAACCACATTCACTTTTCGCATTAGGGTTATTGAATTCAAAACCTTCGTTTAGGCCTTCCTTGACATAATCAAGCTGAGTACCATCCAAATACACGAGGCTTTTTTTATCGATGATGACTTTTACGCCTGAGTGCTCAAAGATTTCATCTTCATCTGGGTTGACTTCATCAACAAACTCAAGCACATAAGCCATACCGGAACAGCCCGTCGTCTTGACGCCTAAACGTAGACCGATGCCTTTACCACGGTTTTCAAGAAAAGCTTTTACTCGATTAGCTGCTGAGTCTGATAATGTGATGGCCATACTGCACCTTAAACTGATTCTAACAATTGGAATGGGAGCTTTGAGCTCCCATTATAACGGTTTTTTACTGATGTTTTTTCTTATAATCAGCAACGGCCGCTTTAATTGCATCTTCGGCAAGAATTGAGCAGTGAACTTTCACTGGAGGCAGTTCTAGTTCTTCTGCAATTTCTGCGTTTTTAATCGCTGCCGCTTCATCGATGCTCTTACCTTTTACCCATTCTGTCACCAGCGAGCTAGATGCAATCGCACTGCCACAGCCATAGGTTTTGAACTTAGCGTCTTCGATGATGCCTTCTGGTGTGACTTTGATTTGAAGCTTCATCACGTCGCCACATGCAGGCGCACCAACCATGCCGCTACCTACAGTAGGATCTTCGTTATCAAATGAACCAACGTTACGTGGGTTCTCGTAGTGATCAATTACTTTTTCGCTATATGCCATAATAAGTTACCTCGAATCCTCTATTTATCCTTGGAACGATTTAGTGATGAGCCCACTCAACAGAACTTAAATCGATACCCTCTTTGTACATATCCCATAGAGGAGACATGTCACGTAGCTTGGTTACTGCTACGCGAATTTGTTCAATTGCGTAGTCAACTTCTTCTTCCGTGGTAAAACGACCGAAAGAGAAACGAACCGAGCTGTGCGCTAATTCGTCATCAAGACCTAAAGCACGTAGTACATATGAAGGCTCAAGGCTCGCAGATGTACATGCACTGCCTGAAGAAACGGCAAGGTCTTTAAGAGACATCAATAAAGACTCACCTTCAACAAAAGCAAAGCTCACATTAAGGTTGTTTGGTAGTCGCTGCTCTAAATCACCGTTAACGGTGACCGCTTCAAGATCTTGAACGCCAGCTAATAGTCGATCACGTAGCGCTTTACCGTGCTCGTAATCTTTTTGCATTTCTTGCTTTGCAATACGGAAAGCTTCACCCATACCCACGATTTGGTGAGTAGGTAGTGTGCCCGAACGGAAACCGCGCTCATGACCGCCACCGTGCATTTGAGCTTCTAAGCGAATGCGTGGTTTACGACGAACATAAAGTGCGCCAATCCCTTTGGGACCATAAATCTTGTGTGCAGACATAGAAATCAAATCGACTTTCATTTCTTGCACATCAATCGGTAGTTTGCCTGCAGATTGAGCCGCATCAACGTGGAATACAATTTTGCGTTCGCGACACAATTCGCCAATTGAAGCGATGTCTTGAATCACGCCAATTTCGTTATTTACGTGCATGATAGACACGAGAATAGTGTCGTCGCGCATCGCATCTTCAAGCTTTTTAAGATCGATCAGACCGTTCGACTCAGGTTGAAGGTAAGTGACTTCAAAACCTTCACGCTCCAGTTGACGACATGGGTCAAGGACAGCTTTATGCTCGGTCTTACAGGTAATAATGTGCTTACCCTTCTTACCGTAAAAATGCGCCACACCTTTAATCGCCAAGTTGTCAGACTCTGTTGCGCCAGATGTGAAAATGATTTCACGCGGATCTGCGTTAAGAACGTCTGCGATTTGTTCACGAGCGGTATCTACTGCTTCTTCAGCTTGCCAACCATAACGATGTGAGCGTGAAGCCGGGTTGCCAAAAGTACCATCCATCGTCATGTACTGAAACATTTTCTCAGCCACACGAGGATCGACAGGACAAGTTGCTGAATAATCAAGATAAATAGGCAGTTTCATTTTCTACTCCAATGTAACATGCAGACCGCTTATGAGCGGAAATTAACTCCGATGGGCGCGCTATTCGTTGTTGTACTGGCTGCCCCATGATTAACCACAAGATCGATATCTTGACGGTCGGAAATTTCTAGGACTTCATTATCCACCATCAACTCGCCAAGAGTAATGTTGTTCAAGAAGTCACTAATACGAGAACTTAGGTCACGCCATAAAGTATGAGTAAGGCAGCGAGTACCGCCCTGACAGTCTGCTTTGCCATTACATTTGGTTGCATCAACGGATTCATCAACCGCTGCAATCACAGTACCAATTGCGATAGTTTGCGCATCGGCACCGAGACGATAACCACCGCCGGGTCCACGTACGCTTGCAACAAGTCCTGCTTTACGTAATTTTGAAAATAGCTGTTCAAGATAAGATAGAGAGATACCTTGACGCTCAGAAATATCAGCTAGAGGTACTGGGCTTTGCTGTGAGTGCAGAGCCACATCTAACATGGCCGTTACTGCATATCTTCCTTTAGATGTTAGTCTCATATTACACCATATCCACATCGTTTATGTGGTATGAATTTTTTCATACCCGACCAAATTGGTCAAGTATTTATTTGACTAATTTAGTCAGGTATTATCTATTCATTCAATAGACGTTATCTATGTGATTGTATAATCGCCACATTAATTGCTTTTTAACTTATTCGATTTATCTATGGCGGTTAAAATCCCACGAAGGGTGTTCAGCTCTTGTAGCTCAGGTCTCGCTCGGGAAAACAGACGACGCATCTTGTTCATCACTTTACCAGGCTGATCCTTAGAGATAAATTGAGTCTCTATCAACACTTTTTCAAGGTGCTGATAAAATAATTCCAACTCTTTATTACGTGGATAGTCAGGTTGAGTCTCCAGAGTATCTTCATACCCACTCGCTTGCTGTTCTAAATACGCCATACGTACTTCATAACTCAATGTTTGTACGGCCATCGCTAAGTTTAAAGACGAATATTCAGGATTTGCAGGAATTGCGACATGGTAATGGCATGTTTGCAGCTCATCATTCGTCAACCCAGTACGCTCACGACCAAAAACTAAAGCTACATCATGTTGCTGCTTAGCTTGGGCAATCAGTCGCTGACCACATTCTCGTGGTTCAAGCATCGGCCATTCTAGCGTCCGAGAACGTGCGCTTGAACCAACCACTAACGTGCACTCTTCAATCGCTTGCTCTAGTGAATCAACCACAGTGGCATTGAGAGCGATTTCGCTGGCTCCTGCTGCCAAAGCGATAGCCTGAGCGTCGACTTCACATTGCGGAGAGACCAACACCATTTCGCTGAGCCCCATCACCTTCATTGCACGCGCTGCTGAACCAATATTGCCGGAATGAGAGGTGCCAACAAGCACCACTTTAACGTGATTGAGCATGATCGAATCCACTAGAAGAAAATTTCGAGGCGGATATTAACACATAGTTGACACAATTGGTCCGCCTCAGGAAGACTCAATGACTGAAAGTTCAAAAATTAACCGCTTCCCTTTTGTTGTCACTCTGGTATACTCGCGCCGTTTTCTGTTCTTTAACATCCGTTGGGAAATCTTGTATGCATCCTATGCTTAATATTGCTATTCGCGCCGCGCGAAAAGCAGGCAACCATATTGCCAAATCACTAGAAAATGCTGAAAAAATCGAATCTGTACAAAAAGGTTCGAACGACTTTGTTACTAACGTCGACAAAGAAGCAGAAGCGATCATTATCAATACAATCAAACAATCTTATCCGGATCACAGCGTTATTGCTGAAGAAAACGGTCTGATTGAAGGCAAAGATAATGACGTGCAATGGATCATCGACCCACTGGATGGCACCTCTAACTTTATCAAAGGTCTACCTCATTTCGCAGTTTCAATTGCCGTACGTATTAAAGGCAAAACTGAGGTTGCGTGTGTTTACGACCCAATGCAAAACGAACTATTCACTGCGCATCGCGGCGCAGGCGCTCAACTAAATAGCGCTCGTATTCGTGTCAAACCACTCAAAGACCTTCAAGGTGCATTACTCGCAACTGGTTTCCCATTCAAGCAAAAACAGCATTCTGAAAGTTACTTCAAAATTCTTTCATCACTGTTTGTTGAATGTGCAGACTTCCGCCGTACTGGCTCTGCTGCTCTTGATCTATGTTACGTGGCTGCTGGCCGTGTTGATGGTTACTTTGAACTTGGCCTTAAGCCATGGGATCTAGCAGCGGGCGAATTGATTGCTCGTGAAGCTGGTGCGATTGTTACCGACTTCGCAGGTGGCACTGACTACATGAAATCAGGCAACGTTGTTGCTGCAAGCTCTCGTGGTGCGAAATCACTACTTAAGCACATTCGTGATAACGCGAATGAAGCGATGTTGAAATAATTTTCAAACACTAAAAACCGTCACAGCTGAATAGAGCCGACTTTATCAAGTCGGCTTTTTTATTGTCTGACGATAAATCCACCTAAGGATACTCTAAGGTACTATTCAGACTAAACCGCTTGGGGACTCTCCACGTACCGGCCTGTCGACGTCCCACTGAAAAATATCGTGAAAAAGCCCCAGCAGCTTCTTAATTATGGCAGGGGGGACTAGGCCCCAGCACACCGAAGATTCGATGGGACTTGCCTACAAGCTCCCAACACGCGCCGACTTTTGGTATTAGCGAAATCCGCTGCTCTGCCAATTATAACTACGACACAAATACCCAAGTCACAGACGTAAAAAAGCCCCAGTATTTAGACGGGGACGCCTAGTCTGAGGCCTCTTATATATGGCAATGATTGACTGGGTCGGCGCACCGAAGATTCGATGGGACTTGCCTACAAGCTCCAAACACGCGCCGACTTTTGGTATTAGCGGAATCCGCGGCTCTGCCAATTATAACTACGACACAAATACCCAAGTCACAGACGTAAAAAAGCCCCAGTATTCAGACGGGGACGCCTAGTCTGAGGCCTCTTATATATGGCAATGATTGACTGGGTCGGCGCACCGAAGATTCGATGGGACTTGCCTACAAGCTCCAAACACGCGCCGACTTTTGGTATTAGGGGAATCCGCGGCTCTGCTAATTGGAACTACATAAACTAATATCCAAGTAACAGATGTAAAAAAGCCCCAGTCTTTCGACTGAGGCTTCTTAAATATGGCAGGGGTGGAGAGATTCGAACTCCAAACACGCGCCGACTTTTGGTATTAGGGGAATCCGCGGCTCTGCTAATTGG
>NZ_FNDD01000053.1 GCF_900100015.1 Vibrio xiamenensis
TTTGAGATGGTGCCCCGGGCCGGACTTGAACCGGCACAGCGCGAACGCCGAGGGATTTTAAATCCCTTGTGTCTACCAATTCCACCACCAGGGCACGCAAACTTGTTGCGATGGAGACACCATCTTGAATACCAATTAGATATTCGCAATCTGTGTGAAAGCAAGATAATCAATCTCACTTTAAAATCTGTAGCGACACACGAGGTTCACTTCTTTACCTAAAAAAGGCGTGACCTCAACCTATCAGGTTGCACTCTGTGTGAGTGTATCGCAAAAAATTTGGAGCGACACACGAGGTTCGAACTCGTGACCTCAACCTTGGCAAGGTTGCGCTCTACCAACTGAGCTAGTGTCGCATTCGTCTCTTACTGGGCTTGCCCTTGAGAACGAGGCGTACTTTACCCGATAGAAAAATATCGTCAACAATAAATTTTATGTTTATCAATCGAATGGCTAAAAAACCGTCCAGCCTGTTTATGCAACGATCAATTGGGATAATAAACATTCAATTATGAGGAGGTAAAGTGGTGGCCAAGTTAAGAAAATATTTGCGGTGATGAAACCATTGCGCGGTGGTTTTCAGCGCTATTGCTCTTTTTGCGCGTTTTTTATATCCACAACATCAGCTTGGTTTTGATCATTACATGGCGTTGATGATGTTTGGACAAACCACTCCAGACAATTTCGATTGCTGTTTTTGGCAAGGTAGAGCGCTCTGTCGGCTTCTTGAAGGTGGCGACTCAGCACTTTTGAATTGGCTTCATCATACCAATTTGCGCCGATGCTAACGGTGACATGAATTTCATTTCCTTGCCATTCAACCGGATGGCTTTCTATGTAGACTCGAATAGATTCCAGCACTTTGTGGGCATTCATCTGGTCAGTATTATTGATAATCAAAGCAAACTCTTCCCCCCCCATACGCGCGACAAAATCATCAGTCCGAATATGCTCGCGCATACATTTGGCAATATAACAGATGACCTTATCGCCGGCCTCATGGCCGTAGGTATCATTCACGGCCTTAAAATGGTCGATATCAAAGATAGCAATCGCATAAGGGTTGCGTTGATGCTCGAGCCCTCGGCAATAATCGATGAACGCACGGCGATTGGACAGACCAGATAATGAATCCGTCATTGCCCAATGTTTAAGGCGCTCTTCCGCCTCGGTTCGCGCTTGTTCAAGCTCTACCGCATAATACAAGCCGCTCAATGCATCTAGCAGTGGCTGCAAAAAAGCGACATCTTTCTGGGTGTACTCTTCCGCTTTATTGGCAAGTCCTATCATGCCGACCAGACGTTTTTGAATATAAATAGGTAGCCCTAAGAAACTGAAAATCGGGGGATGACCGCCAGGCGTGCCTCGAGAACTGGTGTGAACTTTCATGCGATTGCTAATCACCTTTTCACCGGTTTTGATCACTTCGCCAAATAAGTTATCAAACGAATCAAAGTAGAGTTGACGGCCTTTATACAGCTCTACCAACTTTTCACTGGCCGAATTCCAACTCAGCTCAGAAATAGCATGGATAAACAAACGGTCTCTGCCCTCTTCCTGTACCAACTGACCGATAAAGGCGAACTGACTGTCCGCAATATCAATCAACTCAGGCAAAATCTCTTGGCATGCACCGGGGAGATCATTATCAACCAAATACGCGGCACGCGCTTTATTCACAAACGCCAAGAGCTGACTTTGTTTAAGTTGCAACAGCTCCGCTTCTTTACGCTCGGTAATGTCACGATGTGTTCCCGCGAGCCTCAACGGTTCTCCCGTTGCCGTTCTCTCAACAATGCAACCATAGGTTTCTACCCACACCCAATTTCCGTTGCCGTGTTTGAGCCGATATGTCGCGTTGTAAGAGTCAGCAATCCCATGCAAATGGTCTTCAAGTGACTTATCGACATGGCTTAAATCTGTCGGGTGAATACGCTCTCGCCAAAACTGACTGGTACCATCGTAGAAATCATGATCGACACCTAAAATGTCACACCAGCGCTTATTCACTTTGGTTGAATCAGCCAGCACGTTCCAATCCCAAGTGCCCAACCCCGACGCCTCAATAAGTAAGCGCATCTGTTTGTTGGTTTCGCTTAAGCGATCTTCCATGTATTTATGTGATGTGTTGTCAGTGATGATGGCTTGAATCGAGCGCAGTTTACCATTGGCATGAAAAAACGCCTTGCTGAGCATTCTGAGCCATACCGTTCTTGCTGGGTGATTGATTTTTAAATGGCATTCAGCGGTTTCTACGCCATCGAGATGGTTCTGTAACCAAAAACCAAAATTTTGCTGACTTTCAACAGTCAAAAAGTCCTCAAAGCAAGCGTCATGCTCCATTAAATGTTGGTAATCAATCGCAATCACATCGCGAACATTTTTGGAGACACTTTGTAATTGCAAGCAGTTGTCGTAGCGCCACGCGATAAGCACTGCTGGCGAGCTATCAAGCAGGCTGTGTTCCAATTTGAGTTGAGTATGTTCACTGATAAAGCCAAGGTGTCTGGAAATGAAAGTACTGACATTTTCTAACATTTGGATCTGCTGTGACGAAAATGTTCGCGGCTCAGTACCGATCAAACTTAAGGTTCCAACAACCACCTCTTCAATCTTAATGGGTACGCCCGCATAAAATCTAAAATGAGGTTCATCAATCACAAAAGGGTGGCTACGAAAGCGCTCATGTTGCGTTAAGTCCTCAATAACCAACGTCTGAGCAGTGTCGATGACTTGATTACAAAACGCAGTTTCTCTGGGCATAGAAACAAGGTCGGTACCATATTTTGCTCTAATCGTCAGTTCGTTTTCATTAACGATGGCCACAAAAGCAATAGGCATATTATACAAACAAGCTAGCGCATCCAAAAGCGGGGCCAAGCCATATTCGGAATCATCAAGAAGCTCATAACGTTGTACGATTTTTCTACGCTTCGTCTCAGGCATACAGTGCCCACCCTATCCATGCTGCGTTGTTCAATAATCATTCTTATCTAAAGATAGCAAAGCTAAGCAATTTGTCTCATACCTAAGTTTAATACTTTCAAAGTCCCTATGAAGACGCCGACTTAATGCGAATCGGCGCAAATTGATACCCTAGATATCACAAACTAAAACGTGTGCTCAGAAACTCTACAAACATCTTGATTTGATTAGGAATATATTTTGATTGAGCATATTGAGCGACAATTGTTCCTTGATATTTTCCATGCAAAACCCAGTTAGGTAGCACTTCAACTAAATGATGTTTTTCAATCAGAGGAGCGACTACAAAACGTGGAAACAGCGAAATACCAAGCCCTCTTTGCACCGCAGACAGGCGAATTTCACTGTGATTGACAGCAAAACTGCCGCTAACTTGAACGGTTAATGACTGAGTAGGTGATGAGAAAGTCCACGCTTGGTCAACCGGACTTTCACCGAGACAAAGACAATTGTGCATTGCGAGCTCGGTGGGAGAGTTCGGTAAACCATGCAATGCTGAATATTCCTTGCTGGCACATAAGACTAACGGACTTTCAGCTAGCGTTTTTCCAATTAAGCCTTCTATGGGTGCTTCGGTAATATGAATAATCACATCGATTTCATCGCTGACCGGATCGATGAAATGATCCACCACCTTAAACTGCACTGTTACCTCAGGATACGCTTGAATGAAATCGAGAACGATAGACGCTAACTTATGTTTGGCCAGTGCTTTGGGCGCGGCGATACGCAAAACACCACTCACACTATGCTCACCGGAATGCGCCGCCGAGACCGCCAATTTAGCCGTATTGAGCATCTCTCGACAAAGAACAAACACCTCCTGACCGATTGAACTTAGCTTCATCTGCCGAGTCGTTCGCTCAAGCAATTTTTCGTGTAACGCTTGTTCAAGACGATGAATCGAACGGCTCACCGACGAAGGCGCGACGCCCAGTTTCTCGGCCGCTTTGGAAAAACTGCCCTGCTCGACCACACAGACAAAAATGGCCATTTCAGACAACAAGGGCAAAAGCTTATTTGTATCCATAACGCAAAAGTCTTATGCATATCAAGGTAATTGTTTCAGATAAGTTACTAACAGATACTTTAGACGTCAAACATCACTGCTTAAATCTTGCTTCGAAAAGGACTTCATTACGATGCTATCTGTGCTTAATTCCAACAAATCCCTACGCTTATTCATACCCAGCGAACTCCTTTTACTGCTGGTCGCGATATTTTGGGGAACCAGCTACGGCCTGACTAAAAATGCGCTGCTATTTAGCTCTGTATTGATGTTTATTACGATACGTTTTGGCTTAACTTTCGTGCTTTTGCTGCCGTGGCTGATTCGAGATTGTTATCAAGGGAGCTGTCGCCATTGGTATTACGCGGTACCGCTTGGTGGAATTCTATGTGCGATTTTCTTTTGTGAAGTGTATGGCGTCGCATTAACCAGCGCGGCCAATGCAGGCTTCTTGATCAGCTTATCAATGGTGTTTACCGCGTTGTGTGAAGCCCTGTTCAACCGTCATCCGGTAAGTCAAAGACTGGTGCTTTTAACCTTGATGAGCGTGCTTGGCGTCGCGCTACTCACTCAAGCATATGATTGGCGTGGCGGATTAAATCGAGGCGATATGTTGATTTTGGCCGCAGCCCTTTTACGCGCAGTGATGGTAATCTTTACCAAACGTCTACTACAACATAAAGTCATCTCAACCCTGACATTAACCGCAATTCAGTCATTAGTGGTCGCAAGCATTGCAGCCATTATCCTAGTCGGCAGTATGCAAGGCGCGTCAGTGACTATGCCTACCTCGAGTGAATTCTGGTTGATTACGTTTTATTTGGTGGTTTTCTGTACCCTATTTGCGTTCTTTGTCCAAAATCATGCCGTTCGGCACACATCGCCAACCAGAGTCGCTTTATTGATGGGAAGTGAGCCTTTATTTGCCGCATTGTTTGGGTTTATTTGGCTTCACGAGTCTTTAGCGCTGGTACAAATTCTTGGCGCGAGCTTAATCATGGTGAGTGTCGTATTGACGTCATTACGACGCGATTGAATAGTAGACATAGACAAAAAAACTCCCGCCGAAGCGGGAGTTTGAACGTTTATCTTTATCAGCAATTTTAGCGGTTAAGCTAAGTCAAAACGGTCAGCATTCATCACTTTAGTCCAAGCCGCGATGAAGTCTTTAACGAATTTCTCTTGGTTGTCATCTTGCGCATAAACTTCAGCATAAGCGCGAAGAATCGAGTTAGAGCCAAACACTAAGTCAACACGAGTTGCTGTCCATTTCGCTTCGCCAGTCTTACGGTCACAGATATCGTAAGAGTTGCGACCTGTTGGTTTCCAGGTGTACGCCATATCAGTCAAGTTGACGAAGAAGTCATTGGTCAAAGCGCCGACACGGTCAGTAAAGACACCATGCGATGTATTGCCATGGTTAGTGCCTAGAACACGCAAACCACCGAGTAGAACTGTCATTTCTGGTGCGGTTAGACCAAGCAGTTGAGCGCGGTCAAGCAACATCTCTTCTGGTTTTACAACATAGTGCTGTTTCTGCCAGTTACGGAAACCATCCGCTAGAGGTTCAAGAACGTCGAACGACTCGATATCCGTTTGCTCTGCCGTTGCATCACCACGACCTGGGGCAAACGGTACAGTGAAGCTGTAACCTGCAGCTTTAATGGCTTTTTCCAAACCAACATTACCGGCAAGAACAATGGTATCTGCAACACTAATACCTGACTCATCAGCAATTTTGGTCAAAACGTCAAGTACTCGAGCCAAACGCTCAGGTTCATTACCTTGCCATGCATTTTGCGGAGCTAGACGAATGCGTGCACCGTTAGCACCACCGCGCAGATCAGAGTGACGGAATGTACGCGCGCTATCCCAAGCCGTTGCGACCAACTCAGCTACGCTCAAATCGGTTGCAGCAATCTTCGCTTTCACCGCATCAACATCGTAGTTGCTGTTGCCTGCAGGGATTGGGTCTTGCCAGATTAAATCTTCTGCTGGTACATCTGGACCAACGTAGCGTGCTTTCGGACCTAAATCGCGGTGAGTCAATTTGAACCATGCGCGAGCGAAAACTTCATTGAAGTAATCTTGGTCTTGGTAGAAACGCTCTGAAATCTTGCGATATTCAGGGTCAACCTTCAGAGCCATATCAGCGTCAGTCATCATCGGGTTGTAACGGATTGACGGATCTTCTACATCCACCGGTTTGTCTTGTTCTGCAATATCAACAGGCTCATATTGCCAAGCGCCAGCTGGGCTCTTGGTCAGTTTCCATTCATGCTCAAGTAGCATTTTGAAGAAACCGTTGTCCCATTTGGTTGGGTGACTAGTCCAAGCGCCTTCAACACCACTGGTTACAGTGTTACGACCGATACCGCGTGAAGTGTGGTTGTTCCAACCAAGACCTTGCTCTTCAATATCCGCACCTTCAGGATCTGGACCTAATTCAGACGCGTCACCATTACCATGCGCTTTACCGACAGTATGACCACCCGCGGTCAAAGCAACGGTTTCTTCATCGTTCATTGCCATACGCGCAAACGTCACACGCATATCCGCTGCAGTTTTAAGTGGATCTGGATTGCCATCAACACCTTCTGGGTTAACGTAAATCAGGCCCATCATTACCGCAGCAAGTGGGTTTTCTAAATCGCGCTCACCTGAGTAACGACTGCCTTCACCACCACTTGGTGCCAACCACTCTTTCTCAGAGCCCCAGTAGATGTCTTTTTCTGGGTGCCAGATATCTTCGCGGCCAAATGCAAAACCAAAGGTTTTAAGGCCCATTGATTCATAAGCCATGTTACCGGCAAGAATCATCAAATCCGCCCAACTGATCTTGTTGCCGTATTTTCTCTTAATTGGCCACAGCAGACGACGCGCTTTATCTAGGTTGCCGTTATCTGGCCATGAGTTTAATGGTGCAAAACGTTGGTTACCGGTTGATGCGCCGCCTCGGCCATCTGCAGTACGATAGCTACCAGCGGAGTGCCAAGCCATACGGATCATCAAGCCGCCGTAGTGTCCCCAATCTGCTGGCCACCAGTCTTGGCTGTCAGTCATTAGGGCTTTTACATCATTCTTTAAAGCTTCTACATCAAGCGTTTTAAGTGCTTCACGGTAATCAAAATCTTCGCCAAGTGGATTGGTCTTTTTGTCATGCTGGTGAAGAATGTCTAGGTTAAGAGCATTCGGCCACCAATCCATCACAGTCGAACCGGTTGAGGTCATGCCGCCGTGCATCACTGGGCACTTACCTGCTGAATTCTTATCGCTGTTGTTCATAGGGCATCCTTTATATAGCAGAAGAAGTATTAGTTCTTTTCTAAACAGATAAACTTAAAAAGTCTTATTTAATTTAAGTTGGTCATTTAGAATTTAGTTTAGACACGTTCATGTAAATTCAAAACGATTATAGTAAGAGATCCAGTATCGATCACATTATTTGCACCGATTAAATTAATAAGAGAAACCTATCAATCACGGTAAATATAAGTGCAAATAAACTAATAATATTATTGGTGATCAAAATAATTTAATTTACATAAAAATAAACATTAAAAAACATTCCTCAATCATCAGAAGTTATCGCCTATCTATGTCGGCTTTCAAGTCTTGTCATTCCAACGAATGCCCAGAAAACAAGAATAAATAGTGACTGTGGCATCTCATTTCTCTCATCATTACCTCTCAGATTGACCTGACAATTCAACACTCACAAGTCTTTGAATATCTTTATGCAACAGACTTTATAACAAAATGTTAAAATTAAACGAAAAATAAAACACATATATTTAATTAAAATTAAATATTAAGAAAACACCTAAATGACCCAAAGAAAATTCCTACAGCAACTCATTTTAAATTTACGTAATAAATTTAATCTTCACTTATGAAGGTATGTTTAAAATAGATTGATAAATTTAGTTTTTGAAAATTTTTTTAGCAGCGATTGATGAATTCACCAATACTCACCGTTGCGCTTGTGTTTGTACTCTTGTATTCATCAACGCAAATCGCTCAAAGTGACATTGTCACTGACGCGCCTAATGTTAAATTAAGTTGTGTCGCTTGCTGATAATCTAGCGAGTCGCTTTTTACACCGAGATAAAAATGCTGCCACTGCGCTTTCAAGCCAATAGCGCCGGTTTGCAAGTTATAACTGACGTTTGAAACCCAAGATCCAGACCAAAGCGCTGACCATTCAAGGTCGACTAACCATAACTCGTCCACATAAACACTTTTGACACCCAAGCCGCCATCACCGTAGAGATAATTGATTCGACTATGATATTTCGTTGGCAAGTGCTGAGTATAATTGGTGTTGTCTTCAACTCCCGTAACCACAGGATGAATGGATATATTTCCATCATCATCAACGTCAGCCGTCGCCGTATTCGCTGTTGCGCGGGTTCTTGGCACATTCCGCCATTCAATGGCGTTGACGACATCTTGCGCCCAAAGGCTCACAAACCAATTGTCGCTGATTTGCCAATTCATCCCGATATCAGAGCTATACCCAAAATGGCTATGCTGCTCGCTTACCTGACGATTAAGCAGTACATCGTCACTGTAGACATAATCTAAATTTAGCTCGCCGGTATAAATCGCATTGAACAAGTGCTGAACTTGCCCGCTTAGCTCTCCACTCATTACCTCTCGAGCTTGTAGATAGCTAAGCGATAAATAGGTCGAGAAGCTGCCATTCCAATCATGACTCCAGCCAAGTTTTAAGCCGTCACTCACCAAATGTTCGACGCTCAGATCGACGTTATAAATTTTACCTAACGAAAGATCTTCGCCATTGACCGAAGCGCCATATAGCTCCATGGTGTCCGGGCTAAACTTTAAATACCACTCATAGCGGCTAAATACCGACAGCGAAAACCCGCCATAACGAACGCCGATTTCCGCTTGGTTGAGGGTATACGCGTGTTCAGACGACGCATAACTTCCCTTCTCGCCCTTTAGCAGCGGATAAATTTGATTGTCTTGGGCGTAACCAGAGATATCGACATTAGAAAAAATGCTGACTTGGTCAGGCGCTTGTGCAAGCGGGAAAAAACTTAAAGCAGGAGCCAGCAAGGCGGCACTCGATGACATAACAATACTCAACACGTTGAAATAAAAGAAAGAGCCCGCATGCGGGCTCTTTAAAGTTAGGACAGATATTTAGAATAAAGACTCAAATTCACCATTACTGTAGCGCACAATCGCGATACCGTTAGGTGCATCAATATTTGCTACAACAACGTTGCCTACTTTGATTTGACCTGAGACTTGTTGTTTATCGTCTTCAGTAACCATTGCACTCGCGCTAAGGTTGCTGATGGTAATAACTGGCGTAGCTTGTGATGCTAAGTCGTATTCAGAGCTGATATTTATTTGCTCATCGTTATAAATGACATGCCCTGTTGCGTTGATAGTATTAAGTGCTGGGCGAGACAGCTGCAGCTGAACTTCCGCGACTTGCGGATTTTGCGGATTCACTTCCGCGCTAATGCGCGCCAAGATAGAACCTCTTAGGAAAGACTCCTCTGTTTCAGACGGCTTGGAACCCTCACTCTCGGTAATATCATAGTCATCATTACCATAAGAATAAGAGTCCGATGATGAATCGTAGGAGTAAGACCAAGTCCCCGTTTCACTCAACGAGCTAAAGTAAACCAACCCGCTTGGATTGTTGATGCGAATATCAATCAATGCGTCGAGAGACTGCTGCTGATAATCTAAATCACCACTAACCTTAAAAACTAACGCACTAGCTGTTAAAGTTTCATCAAACCGAGAACTGTATTCAAATGAATCTGTGTATCCCCAGTAACCAGTATTTTCATCATAGAAATTATTCCAGACAGATGTATCTGCATAACTATCTGAACTAACGATAACTAGATCATCAACTCGTACTTCAACAGAGCCTGAAACAGTTATTGGGTCCTGAGTATCATCTTCACTAGTGATTGTTAAATCATCAAGAACAAAACGGAGTTGGTCAGCCGTTACCGATGAACTGTATTCACCGTTATACTCCCCAGCCCCAGACTCAGTGTCCTGATTGTAATTACTTTCACCTGAATCGTTATATTGCGTTTTATCCAAAAAATTCTCTATATTGACTAAACCCGATTTAGCCGTAATGGTTGCATTGCCCGAAGTCACCGATAAATTAGACACTTGTAAAGCAATGTTCGCTGAATCCTGATACCCACCATCACAGTCATAAGAATAGCTATAATCTGTTTCATTTTCGTCGCAAATGTACTCGCTATTACTGCTGTCAACATCTACTGTACCAATAACAGTCAACTTTACCCCATCGGTATCAATAATATACGTTGAACCATCAGCAGTAACCTCTAACTCACCTTGCTCATTAAACAGGTCGGTGTTCATATGATAAGCAATTGATGAGAACGCTGACGCTAACTGATTAAATGCATCTGAGACATCATCTTGCAATAGCGCAGGAATCGGCTCAACACTCTCATCAAGCATAGTAAAGCCTTGACGTAGATTGCCTTCTTCATCGGCCGCCGACATATAAACAGTACGCACTTGTTCCACTAACGCTTTTGCCGCTTGAATATCGTCACTCGCCTCTGGGATAGTAATCTGCGGTGGCGTTTCAC
The DNA here is from genome assembly GCF_900100015.1 of Vibrio xiamenensis. GTDB lineage: Bacteria > Pseudomonadota > Gammaproteobacteria > Enterobacterales > Vibrionaceae > Vibrio > Vibrio xiamenensis. Next base: position 10,627 of record NZ_FNDD01000053.1, read on the forward strand.
GGTCAGTATCAATGCTAGCAGAGACTTCCGCTAGCAAGTTTTCATCTTCAAGATGTTCACTAACTGATGAAATGACTTGGCTAGCGTTACTTAAAATAGAAACACGAAGCTCATCATCATAACCATCAGCCGAACTTTGATTTTCCCACAGTGTTTCGACTTCCACACCTGCATCAGCAATCGCGGCTGAAATTGTTGCTGCTTTAATTGATTCAGACTCACCGTTATTAATCGCAGCATTAACTTGCTCGGCATCAGTTAAATCAATCGCACCGATTGTTGCTATATTTTGAGCGTCCACACCAAAAATTTGTGCCACAATCGCATTACCGGCATTAATATTTTCAGCTGAAACTTCCGCACTACCATTAGCTATTTCAATTGCACGTTTTGCGGCGGCATCGGTCAAATTTGTCATATGCGCAGTGACATTCCCCGACTCAGGAACGACCAGAGAAATCAGTTTAAAATCTTCTGCTACATCAAACCAATCACCGAACTCGATATCGTCGCTAATACAACCTGAATAGTCACATTTCATCTGGGTTTGACCATCAGGGTTGTTTTCAAGAACAAATAATAATGCTTTATTCTGAGGCAATCCTGATATGGTATATTCCCCTTTTTCATTAGTAACCGTTGTCGCCAGAATATCTTCTTCAGCGCACGACTTACTGCTGACGTTTGAGGCTGAGGCAACACAAACATTAACTAAGCCATCATTCACAATCCCTTTATTGGCCACACCGCCAACCGCAGACGTAGCCGCAGGAGTTACCGCGCTAGAATCACCGTCTCCACCACCGCATCCCGTTAAAGATAACGAAGCCACTGCAATAGCCAAAAGCGTTTTCTTCATGAATTAGATTCCCTATTTATAAAAATTTAACCTTCAACAATAAAATTGCTACTTATGTGACACTAGTTCACGAAAATAGATTGGTTTTATAGTTTATGAATCAAAACCAATAAATAGAAATCATAGCTTTCATAATAAAACATGATTTAAAACACAATATTTAATATAAAATAAAAACAATAATCAAACCAAGTATAAAAATATAAATATAATGAGTTAATACCGAAAGGATATATAATCACACTTATAACTTTAGATTTGGTTAAATTTATAAATGACGATTAATAATTACATTCATAAATAAGGTTGACACTTTCCAAGCCAAATTTGGAGAGTGTTATGTAATCAACCACTAAGAGAACTCAACGAGATTATTCCCTCGCTTTTAAATTGGCCGTTGTCGACCAAGTCGAAAAAGGCGAAATGACCTATAGGCAGACCCAAGAGCACTATGGTATTCAGGGGCGCTCAACCGTTTTAGTTTGGCTTCGTAAGCATGGTCGGTTAGATTGGAATAAAGGACAGGAAAAGTGAGGCGCCACTGATACATCACTCAGACAGGGGCAGCCAATACTGCTCTTGTGAATATCAAAAACCCCATGAACAACATCAAGTTATCTGCTCGATGACGGATGGATACGACTGTTATCAAAATGCGTTGGCGGAGAGGATTAACGGGATACTGAAGCAAGAGTACTTGCTGGTAAAACCGAAAGACCTAAACGAGGCAAGGAAAATGGTGGCGCAATCGGTGAAGCTCTATAATCATTATCGGCCTCACACCGCGTTAAAATACAAAACGCCCGATGAGGTGTATCAGGCGTTTTAATCTAAAAAGTGTCAATCCATATCAGGACGGATCAGCGTTGCCCTTGAGTGAGGATTTTGAGACTTTCTAATAACTGTTGCTGCTGCGGTTTTTCAAGGCGATTAAGAAACTGGTTATCAATGTCATTGGCAACCGCCGCTACCGAGTTGAGCAGTGTTTGGCCTTCGTCGGTCAAAAACACAAAACGACGACGCTTATCACTCTCTCCCTGCTGGCGATAAATAAGCCCGCGCTTTTCAAGCCTGACCAATAATTCCGCGAGAGTGGCCTTGGTGCTCACTGACGCATCCATCAGTTCTACTTGTTCAATTCCGGGCTGGTTTGAAACCGCTTGCATCACCGCATACTGCGGCTTAGTCAGCTCCGGAATGGCCTTCTGCCAAGCAGCAGTGTGACATTGAAATAACCGACGCATTAAGTGAAAAGCAGCATATTCTAAGTGTTTGCTCATCATCACAGACTGAATTTATTTAACCTATGTGACACATTAACATGTTTCCCAACCAAACAATAACTTAAAGTGATATTTGTCACATTCGGCTTACCGAGCAGTAACAACCACGTTTATCGATGCCATTGCGCCATCTCGTAAGCCAAGCTCACTGCAACAAACACTAATAAGCTCGCCATCACGATATTAAACCAGCGAAAATAGCGCGGATTGTTAACTTTTCGGCCAACCAATCTTCCAATAAGGTAATAACTCAGCGGTGCGCCAAACGCCAATATTGCCAGTACAACGCACCAAATACCGAGTGTACCCCCTTGAATACCTTGGGCCGGAAACTGGACAGTTGCAACAGGCAGCGCCGCAGTCACGCCTTTAGGATTAAGAAGTTGTACCCAAAGTCCGTCTTTAAACGATAAGTAGGGTGCATCGACACTTGGGTTATCATCCAGTTTCACCCGCGCTTTAGCGATTTTATAGGCGAGGTAAACGATATAACTGCATCCAACCAGCCCAAAATAAAATAGCCATTCAGGGCGAATCAGTTGTGTACTCAGCAAAGAGCAGCCATAAAACAGAATAAACATTGCAGCGCCCACACCCGCATAAAAACGCAGTGCGCGAACATCGTATTTTTGAACCCCATTATTTAAAGCAATAAGATTCACCGGGCCAGGCGTGTACATAACGCCTAGCGCATAAAGCAGGATTTCTAACATAATATTCTCAAGATGTGTACGTGAATCAGACGCCGATAAGTGACCCGCGATTAACGCATAAATTGTTGCTGGTATTGTTTTGGAGTAATACCAAAGACAGGTTTGAATTTACGATTGAGGTGACTGGCATCAGCAAACCCCACTTGGTGGGCAACCTCTGACACAGGGAGGCCTTTCTCCAACTGTTCACGAGCACGGTTAATCCGGCAGTTCAGCAGATATTGGTGCGGCGTCATACCAAATTGCTGACTGAACAAACGAATATAATGATATTTCGACATGTTCGCGGCTTGGCTCATCTCATCGCAGCTGATGGCTTGATCAAGGTGGCTGATGATAAATTCCTGTGAGCGCAGCAGCAGCGTGTCTTTACGTCGACCGGGATTACCACTATCGAGTCTTTGACCACTCAGGCGCACGATCGATTGCGCAATACTAATAAGCGCAGATTCTTGTTCGACGTGTGGAGAATTCGATGTTTTCACATGCTGACACATCAACAGTATTTGCTGGCGCAGCAGTGGGTCGTCAAACAACGTCTGATTAAGCCGCAAGTTGAAGCCATTTTTAAACCCTAGTGTCTGCATCAGTGGTTGCAACTTGTGGGTTGGAATGTACAACATGTCATATTCCAGCGTAGAGTCCGCGCCTGCTGCCCCATCATGGACTTGCTCTGGGTTAAAATAGATGATGTTCCCGGCATAACTTTTATGAAACGCCCCGCCGCTGAAAAAATCTTGGCGCCCTTTTCGCGTCACACCAATGCTGTATTCTTCATGGGCATGTTTGTCATAGCTAAACGAGTTCATCGTCGCAGCAAAGGCTTTCACTCCTTCAATATGCTGACTGCTGGCATATTCAAAATGATTCTCTTCCATTTCACCTTCACCTATTGATTACCGTGAATTCAGTATAAGAATGAATAAGTGTGAAAAATAGAACAAAATTGCGCTTTTAGCTCGCTGGCGAAAATACTGAGTGCATAATGGCAAACGGAAACGCGCCTTAAGCAAATCAATCCGTGATAGATACCAAAAGAGCGCTAAATGTTAGAGACAAAAATTTCCAAACGCCAGAAACCAAAAAGCCCCGACTTTTGTCGAGGCTTCGAAATTTTGAAGCGACACACGAGGTTCCTTCTTTACCTGAATAGCCGTGACCTCGACCTTGGCAAGGTTGCGCTCTTGCGCTGACGCAATATCACCTCCAAATCTCTCATCCAATTGCTAGATGACAAACACAAATCACAAAGCGCTAGA
>NZ_FNDD01000052.1 GCF_900100015.1 Vibrio xiamenensis
TAAGGTAATGTTTTCGTTAGCCAATTTAGCATTGCCGAAAAATCGCATAACAAACAATTTAAGCAGATTCGCAACGCGTGGCAGTTTTGGTTTGCGGTGAGTTTTGTGTTTATGGCGCAATGCGGTGGCTTTTGTACTGCGTTGCTCACTACTTAATTGGGCGTTAAGTTTCTCGAGAACCTTCATGATTTCTCACGAAGGATGATCTCGAATGCTTGGATGATTTCAGATAGATCAGAGCTTTTAGTTAGCTCCTCTAAGTCTTCTAATAGTTTGGGGTTCTCATAAAATGTGTCAATTGACACTTCAAAAAGATCCGATGCTTTGCTCAGAACTTTCTTCGATGGTGATTTTTTGCCATTCTCAATTAACGACAAATAAGAAGTTGTAATATCTAAATGTTTAGCAGTTTCTGCGAGGCTATACTGCTTGTTTATTCTTAAGCCTTTCAACTTGAACCCCGCAAAGGCTATGTTTTTTTCTGTCATTATAATGCCTAATTATTAATAAATAATATGTTGTTTAATTTTAGTCCTCCACGAGAATTATGGTGACTCAGCGTCGACCACATTAGAGCGGTACATTTGAAGATACCTGACTGTTCTTCATAGTAAGATTTTAGTTTGTTGTATTTAGACACAAGGCTTTCTTTAGCTTCGCTCATTATTGCTACCACAAGTAGATACTTGGGCTCTAAGTCAGAAATAACTGATGCGTCAAGGAGCTCAATCTCGCGTCTAATACACTCCTCAAGTGCATAAGATATTGATAGGTCAACCACATTTAGTGATTTCTTACTATCGAGTTTCACTTCAATCATAAGAGTTACTCCATCATTAAAATTGAAAGTTGTTGATTGCTTTCACCTCAAAAAGACACTTTAGTCAGTTGTTGTCTTTTTGAACAAAAAAGTGACTGCTTCACTTTTTTGTAATACGGTCAATGGTTACGTAAGAGAAAAATTCTTATTCATAATTACATACCCTATAGACCCAAAATGGTGCCAAATTGGCGAAAATGTAGACGGTTTGTTATGTAGCCGTCATACCTACATTTGGTCTTGGAACTTCCGGAACCAAGGTCTAGTTGTAAGATTTACCAATAGATTGGCAGTTTCAGTTGTTTTAGTGACTGTACCACTGCGTTTCTGTATAACACCTCCAATTGCAACAAACAAAAGCTTGTCGGCGATGGAGAACTCAACCTATATGCTTGCAAAGGCTTATAGAGGTGAAGTGGCTGTGTTAAGAATTATTAGAAAGAACTTCAATAATGAACTTAATGCAGGCTAAAGCATTTTCGTAAGTGAATACGTCAAAGCTGCTGCCTCCAAGAGATGAAAGAAGTAGTTCTTTCGCTTCTCTTAATTGTTCCGTCATTTCGTCTTCTTCGTTCTTTACGGTTACTTCAATCAAGTTCTCGATAATTGTCACAGCACTTAGGACTGCCTTACGGCTATCTGTAGATTTCATAGAATACCTTCTAGATTTTCCGTGAAGCAGCCACATTGACTGTATAGTGTTAACAATCATGTCTTTACAACAGGGTCTATACTATCCATCTTAAAAAGTTAAAGCAACATAAAAGTTAAACTTTTTAACTTTTCGTGTTTTTAACTAGTCAGTTTCGTGGATTGACGTTCGAACGTGAATCCAAGAAACTTAACAAAGCATTTAAGAGTGATTCGCAACGCTTGGCAGTTTCGGTGTTAATCGTTGGGTTTTGTGTTTATGGTAGTATGGTTACGTTTCGTGGTGGCGTTGCTCACACCTTAATGCGGCGTTAGGTTTCACAGTGAATATGCATTTGAATGATACTGTATTTGTATACAGTTATTGTGCTACTATTCAGAGCATTTAATGATGGTTAGGTAGCAAAATGAAAGAGTTTAAACTTAAAGATAATGTAGTTCTTCGATATCACGACCTTCCTGGCGAGGAAATTCCAATTATTTTCATTCATGGTCTTGGATGTGCATCTTCATTTGATTATCCACAAGTAGCTACAAATGGTGGCTTAGCTAATCATAGACGTATACTTGTCGATTTAATCGGCTCTGGATACAGTGACAAACCTGAATTGTTCGATTATACAATAGCTAATCATGCTAAATATCTCGAGGAGCTATTAAGATATTTGCGCATAGATAATATTGTAATCTTTGGTCACAGCATGGGTGGTGCGGTATCTATTGCATTAGCAAACTGCGTAAGAGATAAAGTTAAGGCTATTATTCTAAGTGAGGCAAATCTTGATTCTGGTGGTGGCTTTTTCAGTAAACAAATCGCAAATTATAGTGAAAGTGATTTTATAAAATTTGGGTATGCGAACATTCTTCAAGAGAGTATTTCAAGTGGTAATACTGAATGGGCGGCAGGGCTATCAAACAGTTCACCAACAGCCATTCACCGAAATTCCGTATCTTTGATAAAAGGTCAAACGCCAAGTTGGCGCCAAATCTATTATTCACTGGATGCCTCTAAAACATATATTTATGGAAGTGAAAGTTTACCTGACCCAGATTATGATGAGTTGGTTAGTCATAATATTAACGTTGCAGTTGTAGCCAATGCGGGACATTCAATGGCATGGGAGAATCCAGAAGGATTGGCGTCAATAATTAAGAAGTCGATTCAATAAACCTAACAAAGCGTTTAAGTGGGATTCTCAACGCTTGGCATTTCTAGTTTGAATCAGTTTTAGTGTTTACGGTACAATAAGTTAAGTTCGGTGGTGGCGTTGTTCACCCCTTAACGCGGCGTTATGTTTCACTTTGATTTAGAAGAAATAAAAGGTTTCTTGGAGCTTATTTCTTTGGTCTCTTTAGCAATTCTTTCGAGTTGTCTCAGCAATTCAATATTGTCTTCCCAAGTTCATGAATTCCTCAAAGATAATCACGCTTCAAAGTTCGCGGGTTGCTTCAATTCGGAGTCGAGCCTACGCGTTGGTAATTGGTCTGGCTTAAAGTCGCTTTGGTTCTATTTCCCAATTAGTAAATTGGGAGCGGGGTTTTCGGCAATTTGAGTTTTGTCTTTTGCTGTTTTGAAAGGGATGCCGTCATTCGCTTAAAACCATCAAAGTTGCCTCAATCAAATTCCTGGGAATTACGCGCTTTGTGTTTATCGCGTTTGTCGGTTTATTCCACAACATCGTGTGACGCAAGTTAAACAATTTCTTATGCAATTCAGTTCTTTGCTATGTGGGTGAGTCAGTTGTGGTAAAACATAACAAACTGTTCAAGCAGATTCGGCACGCATGGCATTTTTGGTTTGCAGAGAGTTTTGTGTTTACGGAGTAGTGCAGAAGCTTTTGTATAGCGTGCCTCACTACTTAACAGGGCGTTATGCGACAAGGAAAAAATTTAGGTTTCTCTAAATTTAATCTCTTTGGCAATTCATTTCTCGGTTTCGGCAAATCAGCATTCTCGGTCCAAATTCTTGAATCACTCAAACCGTAAAACATGCCAAGTTCTGGGAGTTGCCTCATTGAAAATCGTATTTGGTCTTGGAAAGTTTTTCGGGCGTAAAGTGCGGAAAGGGCAAGTTTACGGAAAGCCGGTATTTGCTGAAATTTCGGTTCGTTGAATTTCCCGCAAGTAAAAGCTTATTCTTCGCTTTAAAGCCGGGTTCCGTACTTGTGGCGGCCTTTTTACGAAACGTTGAATCCGTTGGTTCTTGAATCACAAAAAGTCATCTGCTCGTTTGTAGTTTTCCATGTTTAAGGTAATGTTTTCGTTAGCCAATTTAGCATTGCCGAAAAATCGCATAACAAACAATTTAAGCAGATTCGCAACGCGTGGCAGTTTTGGTTTGCAGTGAGTTTTGTGTTTATGGAGCAATGCGGCAGCTTTTGTATTGCGTTGCTCACTACTTAATTGGGCGTTATGCGACAAGGCCAAATTTTTAGGTTTCTCTATATTTAATCTCTTTGGCCAACCGTTTTTTGGTTTCGGCAAATCAACATTTTCGGCTCAAATTCTTGAATCACTCAAACCGTAAAACATCCCAAAGTTCGTGAAGTTGCCTCATTTAAAATAGCATTTGGTCGTGGAAAGTTTGTCGGGTGCAAAGTGTGGAAAGGGCAAGTTTACGGAAAGTTGGTATTTGTTGAGGTCCTGGCTCGTTAAGTTTCTCGCAAACAAAAGCCGAATCTTCGCTTTAAAGCCGCGTTCCGCGCTTGTGGCGGCCTTTTTACAAAACATTGAGTTCGTTGGTTCTTGAATCACAAAAAGTTACCTGCGCGTTTGTAGTTTTTCGTGTTTAAGGTAATGTTTTCGTTAGCCAATTTAGCATTGCCGAAAAATCGCATAACAAACAATTTAAGCAGATTCGCAACGCGTGGCAGTTTTGGTTTGCAGTGAGTTTTGCGTTTATGGCGCAATGCGGTAGCTTTTGTAGTGCGTAGCTCACTACTTAATTGGGCGTTATGTGAATAGATAGGGAAATCAGTACGTGTTGGAATTAAAACCGAATTGTGAATGTTGTGACAAAGACTTAAATCCGAACTCAACGGAAGCAATGATTTGTAGTTATGAATGCACGTTTTGCGTTACTTGCGTGAATACCATTTTGGAAAATGTTTGTCCTAATTGTGGAGGAGGTTTAACTCCAAGACCCATAAGGCCAAAAGTTGCGAGAAGGCCAGGAGTTAGCCTTGAATCTAAACCTGCTTCTACGAAGAGAGTTAATACCAAATATACGTTTCAGGAAATAAAAGCATTTTCATCAGGTGTCAAAGGTATAAAGCCTGAAGAAAGGTAGAACTAATTCACATAACAAACTGTTTAAGCAGATTCGGCACGCGTGGCATTTTTGGTTTGCGGTTAGCTTTGTGACTACGGAGTAGTGCAGAAGCATTTGTATAGCGTGCCTCACTACTTAACAGGGCGTTATGCGACAAGGCTAAATTTTAATATATCTTCAATTTCGTTCTCTTTGGCAATTCGTTTTTTGGTTTCGGCAAATCAGCATTTTCGGCTCAAATTCTCGAATCACTCAAACTGAAAAACATGCCAAAGTTCGTTAAGTTGCCTCAATGAAAAATCACATTTGGTCGTGGAAAGTTTGTCGGGCGCAAAGAGTGGAAAGGGCAAGCATATGGAAAGCTGGTGTTTGCTGAAATTTCGGCGCGTTGAATTTCCCGCAAGTAAAAGCTTCTTCTTCGCTTTAATGTCGCGTTCCGCGCTTGTGGCGGCCCTTTTACGAAATGTTGAATCCGCTGGTTCTTGAATCACAAAAAGTTATCTACGCGTTTGTAGTTTCTCGTGTTTAAGGTAATGTTTTCTCTAGCCAATTTAGCGTTTGCGTAAAAATCGCATAACAAACAATTTAAGCAGATTCGCAACGCGTGGCAGTTTTGGTTTGCAGTGAGTTTTGTGTTTATGGCGCAATGCGGTAGCTTTTGTATTGCGTTGCTCACTACTTAATTGGGCGTTAAATGGCAAGAGGCAGTAATGATCGTGACAAAATTTAAGTCCGAAAAATCAGACGATAGAGAATTGAAATTAATGTCAGCGCAAATGGATGTCATTAGATCTGGTGTCAGGTCTTTGATCTATGCAAGGCAAATAAGCGAGTTAAAAAATAGTAATAACTATTTTTGGGTATCAACTTGCAACGCGCATTATGGGCATTTTATTGAGTCTTGGGCTAAATGCTTTGGCAACTACAGTGAGGACACGCACTGGAAAAAACTAGATGTTGATCGAGGTAGCTTCCGAAAAGAAATGTTCAAGGAGCTTGATACTTATGAGGGTAAGTTTGTTGCTGACCTTAAGGAGGTACTTGCTTTAAGAAATGAGTTCTTTTCACATACAGACTTGTCGAAAGACTCTATTTCTTTGAACTTTCCAAAGCTTGATATGGCTTTGGGCTCGTTTATTTTCCTCTACAAGGTATTACAAAGACGTTTGTTAACTGCTGAGAGTTTGGTTGTAGACCGCGGACCACTTGATTTTAAAGTATGGATGTCAAATCTAGAAGAAGAGGCTGCTAAAGTAATTACGGTCGCATATGACGCTAGTAAAAACATAGATGAGTACCAGTAAAAAGCCATTTAACAAACAGTTCAAGAGGGATTCAGCACGCGTGGCATTTTTGGTATGCGGTGGTTTCGGTGTTGAAGTGCCATGCAGTAACATCGGTATTGCGTGCTTCACCCCTTAACTGGGCGTTATGCGACAAGGCAAAATTTTTAGGTTTCTTTAATTTCGTTCTCTTTAACAATCCATTTTTCGATTTCGGCAAATCAGCATTTTCGGCCCAAGTTCTTGAATTATTCAAACCGTAAAACATGCCAATGTTCTTGAAGTTGCCTCATTAAAAATCGCATTTGGGCGAGGGAAGTTTTTCGGTCTCAAAGTGTGGAAAGGGCCAGTTTATGGAAAACCGGTATTCGCTGAAATTTCAGTTCGTTAAGTTTCTCACAAGTAAAAGCTAAATCTTCGCTTTAATGTCTCGTTCCGCACTTGTGGAGGCCTTTTAACTAAATGTTGAATCCGCTGGTTCTTGAATCACAAAAAGTCATCTGCGTGTTTGTAGTTTTTCGTGTTTAAGGTAATGTTTTCGTTAGCCAATTTAGCATTGCCGAAAAATCGCATAACAAACAATTTAAGCAGATTCGCAACGCGTGGCAGTTTTGGTTTGCAGTAAGTTTTGTGTTTACGGTGCAATGCGGTAGCTTTGTATTGCGTTGCTCACTACTTAATTGGGCGTTATGTTTCACTTTGATTTAGAAGAAATAAAAGGTTTCTTGGCGCTTATTTCTTTGGTCTCTTTGGCTGTTAGTTCGAGTTGTCTCAGCAATTCAATATTACCGTCCCAAGTTCATGAATTCCGCAATCGCTTTTATCTTTCAAAGTTCGCGGGTTGCTTCAATTTGAAGTCGCGCCTGCACGTTGAAATTTGGTCTGGCTTAAATTCGCTTTAAGTGCATTGTCCAATTAGCAAATTGGCAGCGGGGCTTTCGGCAATTTAAGTTTTGTTTTTCGCTGTTTTGAAAGGGATGCTATCGCTCGCTGAAAATCATCAACGTTGCCTCAACCAAATTCCTAGGAATTACACGCTTTGTGTTTATCGCTTTTGTCGGTGTATTCGACAAAGGCTTGTGACATGAGTTAAACAATTTCTTATGCAATTCAGTTCTTTGCCATGTGAGCGAGTCAGTTGTGGTAAAACATAACAAACTGTTTAAGCAGATTCGGCATGCGTGGCATTTTTGGTTTGCAGTGAGTTTTGTGTTTACGGAGTAGTGCAGAGGCTTTTGTATGGCATGCCTCACTACTTAACAGGGCGTTATAACGCAGAATCCACCAATTGATGGTAACGGCTAATTTAGATGCGTTGGAACGTTATTCTTAGTGACTAGAGGTCATCTGAATCTTTTTTAATGAAAATATTCAGACGTTAATCTAATGAGTCGCAGTTAAAGGAAATATTATGTCACCTAAGCTCAAATGGACTATTAGAGGTCGTATTGAAATTGTTTATACCGGCACTCTCAAGGAGATGAAAAAGTATACAGGTCATGCACGTCTGTACAGCAAAAATGATTTATATGCTGAAGGTGAGTGTACTGAAGGTGTCAAAGTAGGCTTTTGGACATACTATCAAAGCAATGATCAAGTGATGCTTGAAGAAACCTATGATGATAAAGGGCGAAAACAGGGTATCAGTCGCAGTTTCTACGAAAATGGTCAGATCTCTGCAGAAGGTTTCTATATCGCTGGTCAGTTACATGGTGAAAGTAGAACTTGGTACGATAATGGTGCTTTGGAAAGCCATAATTTGTACGACAAAGGAAAGCCTGTTGAAGTAAAAACATTCTACCTCGAAGGCGAAATACGTTTACATCAGGAGTTCATATCGGGGCGATTGAATAAGGAAACTTGGTACAAGCAGGATGCTAGTATTTGGCGTTATCAAGAATATGAAAATGGCAAAGTAATAAAAGAAATTAATTCCAACTACTAGGTATAAATTTTTAATGCTGTAGGTTCGTAATTGTAAACGTAATATCGTGTGTACAAATGCGTTATAACAAACAATTTAAGCAGATTCGCAACGCGTTGCAGTTTTGGTTTGCAGTGAGTTTTGTGTTTAAGGCGCAATGCGGCAGCTTTTGTATCGCGTTGCTCACTACTTAATTGGGCGTTATGTTTCACTTTGATTTAGAAGAAATAAAAGGTTTTCTGGCGCTTATTTCTTTGTCCTCTTTGGCAATTCGTTCGAGTTGTCTCAGCAATTCAATATTCTCTGCCCAAGTTCATGAATCCCTCAAAATAATAACGCTTCAAAGTTCGTGGGTTGCTTCAATTCGAAGTCGCGTCTGCGTGTTGAAAATTGGTCTGTCTTAAAGTCGCTTTGGTTTTATTTCTCAATTGGCAAATCAGGAGCGGGGTTTTCGGCAATTTGAGTTTTGTTTTTCGCTGTTTTGAAAGGGATGCAATCGCTCGCTAAAAGCTATCAAAGTTGCCTCAATCCAATTCCTGGGAATTACACGCGTAGTATTTATCGCTTTTGTCGGTTAATTCCACAACATCGTGTGACGCAAGTTAAACAATTCCTTATGCAATTCAGTTCTATGCCATGTGAGCGAGTCAGTTGTGGTAAAACATAACAAAGTGTTTAAGAGGGATTCGTCAACGCGTGGCACTTTCACTTCAAATCGTTTTAAGTGATTAAGGCGGTCATATCCGCTTTGGCGGTAGCGTTGCCTCACCCCTTAACACGGCGTTAGGTATCAAAGAGGAAAACATGAAATATCTCAAACTTGTGTTCTGTTCAGTATGGGTAATTACGTATTCAAACTTCGTTTGGGCTAGTAGCTGTGATGCAGTAGACGATAAAGTATTAGATGCAATGGCTAAGACTCTCAATGTTGATATGGATGAAATTGGTATTGATAAGACATTTTATGACCAAAACTTTAATACTGATGTTTTAGACCTCATTACTGTAGTTGTTGATATGGAAGAAGCTATTGGGGTCGAGCTTAAAGACGAAGATGTAGTTGATCCGTTAGTTTACTTCGATGAAGAAGAGTTTGAGCCCAAAATTAAAGACAAAGTAACGGTCCGAGAATTTCAAGAGGCTGTTCATAAAGCGTGTGTTAACTCTTTGGGCTAGGTATTAGTTGTCAGAATACCTAACAAATTGTTCAAGAGTGATTCAGCACGCGTGGCATTTTTACTATGCGTTGATTTTAGTGGTTAAGGTGGTATGCGGAGGCTTCGGTATTGCGTGCCTCACACCTTAACAAGGCGTTATGCGACAAGGCAAAATTTTTAGGTTGCTCTAAATTTAATCTCTTTGGCCATTCGCTTTGTGGTTTCGGCAAATCAGTATTTTCGGCTCAAATTCTTGAATCACTCCAACTGTAAAACATGCCAAAGTTCGTCAAGTTGCCTCATTAAAAATCGTATTTGGTCGTGGAGATTTTTTCAGGCGTAAAGTGTGGAAAGGGCAAGTTTATGGAAAGCCGGTATTTGCTGAAATCCTGGCTCGCTAAGTTTCTCGCAATCAAAAGCCAAACCTTCGCTTTAAGGCAGCGTTCCGTACTTGTGGCGGTCTTTTCATGAAATGTTGAGTCTGTGGTTCTTGAATCACAAAAAGTCATATGCGTGTTTGTAGTTTTTCGTGTTTAAGGTAATGTTTTCGTTGGTCTATTTAGCGTATGCGTACAAATCGCATAACAAACAATTTAAGCAGATTCGCAACGCGTGGCAGTTTTGGTTTGCAGTAAGTATTGTGTTTACGGCGCAATGCGGTGGTCTTTGTATTGCGTTGCTCACTACTTAATTGGGCGTTATGTTTCACTTTGATTTATAAGAAATAAAAGGTTTCTTGGCGCTTATTTCTTTGGTCTCTTTGGCTATTCGATCGAGTTGCTTCAGCAATTAAATATTGTCTGTCCAAGTTCATGAATCCCTCAAAGATAATCACGCTTCAAAGTTCGTGGGTTGCTTCAATCTGAAATCGCGTCTGCGTGTTGATAATTGGGCTGGCTTAAAGTCGCTTTGGTTCTCTTCCCCAATTAGCAAATCGGCAGCGGGGCTTTCGGCAATTTGGGTTTTGTTTTTCGCTGTTTTGAAAGGGATGTAATCGCTCGCTAAAAGCTATCAAAGTTGCCTCAATCAAATTCTAGGGAATTACACGCTTTGTATTTATCGCTTTTGTCGGTTAATTCCACAACGTCGTGTGACGTGAGTTAAACAATTTCTTATGCAATTCAGTTCTTTGCCATGTGAGCGAGTCAGTTGTGGTAAAACATAACAAGCTGTTCAAGCAGATTCGGCACGCGTGGCATTTTTGGTTTGCAGTGAGTTTTTTGTTTACGGAGCAGTGCAGAGGCATTTGTATTGCGTGCCTCACTACTTAACAGGGCGTTAAGTGCCTAGGTGCTCTCAGCGATTAAGGAGATAGTAGTTGAATAAGTTCAAGCCCTTTCATGTGATTCTTCTCACCTTAGCTCTTATTGCACTTGTAGTAGGAGCTTATGCTTTTGGGGTTGGGTTTGTTGGGAAAAATGATCTTTCATTTAAACCGTCCGCTTGGGTAGAGTTTTCTTCTTTCTTCAATGGAATGTTAAGTCCAATACTTGCTTCTTTAGCAGCAGCTATAGCGTTCTTCTCACTTACTCATCAACTCAACATTGCCAGAAAAGAATCATCTTTAAACGAACAGATTTCTAACTACCTAAATCATATCAATATGCTACAAAACATGGTTGATAAGAGGTGGCGTACAGTAACTCGTGTATCAAAAATTGACTGGGAAGAAGAGCCCTTTCAGGCAATCAATATTGAAAATATTAAAGAGTCTTTTAGATCTAATGGTTATTTAGCGCCAGAAGTTATTCGATTGTGTGGTTTATTCGGTGAACTAGTTGATGCGATGCAGTGGTATACGTATCTTCATAAATCTAAGATATCGCTCGAAAAGCAAGAATTTCCTAGAAATGAATGGGCTCATTTTTCTAAGTCCCTGATACGTGATCAGGACAAAAAAATGAGGTTTTGCTATCAATATTGCCTTTGGTTAAATAACGAACCTAATTCTCGTAATAGTAGGTATCAAGAAGAAGTTCTGATTTATATCCAACTATATGAAAGCTTGTGTCAAGATGGCACTTTGCTAGAAGAATAGGCACTTAACAAAGCGTTTAAGAGCGATTCCGCAACGCGTGCCAGTTTCGCTTCGCTCAAGTATGGCACCCATTACGTCACGCCTTAACGCGGCGTTATGTTTCACTTTAATTTAGAAGAAATAAAAGGTTTCTTGGCGCTTATTTCTTTGGTCTCTCTGGCAATTCGTTCGAGTTGTCTCAGCAATTCAATATTATCTGCCCAAGTTCATGAATCCCTCAAACATAATCGCGCTTCAAAGTTCGTGGTTTGCTTCAATTTGAAATCGCGTCTGCGTGTTGAAAAATGGTCTGGTTTAAAGTCGCTTTGGCTCTCTTCCTCAATTAGCAAATCGGCAGCGGGGTTTTCGGCAATTTGAGTTTTGTTTTTCGCTGTTTTGAAAGGGATGCAATCGCTCGCTAAAAGCTATCAAAGTTGCCTCAATCCAATTCCTGGGAATTACACGCGTAGTTTTTATCGCTTTTGTCGGTTTATTCCACAACGTCGTGTGACGCAAGTTAAACAATTCTTTATGCAATTCAGTTCTTTGCCATGTGAGCGAACCAGTTGTGGTAAAACATAACAAACTGTTCAAGCAGATTCGGCACGCGTGGCATTTTTGGTTTGCAGTGGTTTTTGTGTTTACGGAGTAGTGCAGAGGCCTTTGTATAGCGTGCCTCACTACTTAACAGGGCGTTATGCGACAAGGCTAATTTTTTAGGTTTCTTCAAATTTAATCTCTTTGGCAATTCGTTTTTGGGTTTCGGCAAATCCACATTCTCTGCTCAAATTCTTGAATCACTCAAACCGCAAAACATGCCAAAGTTCGTGAAGTTGCCTCATTAAAAATCGCATTTGGTCGTGGAAGGTTTTTCTGGCTCAAAGTGTGGAAAGGGCAAGTTTACTGAAAGTTGGTATTTGCTGAAATTTCGGCTCGTTAAGTTTCTCGTAAGCAAAAGCTAATTCTTCGCTTTAAAGCCGCGTTTCGCGCTTGTGGCGGCCTTTTTACAAAACGTAGAATTTGCTGGTTCTTGAATCACAAAAAGTTATCTGCGCGTTTGTAGTTTTTCGTGTTTAAGGTAATGTTTTCGCTAGCCAATTTAGCGTTTGCGTACAATTCGCATAACAAACAATTTAAGCAGATTCGCAACGCGTGGCAGTTTTGGTTTGCGGTGAGTTTTGTGTTTATGGCGCAATGCGGTGGCTTTTGTATTGCGTTGCTCACTACTTAATTGGGCGTTATGTGGCTTTGAGTCTCCAAATTGAAGTGATCAAAAAAACAAAATAATCTATGTTTTGCTAAGTTAAACACCCCTAGGGGTAAATTACCAGTTCGTGCTTCAAAGCAATAAACTGAAAAGAAATACAATTAAAAGTGTTGTTATAATGTTAATGAAAAGCAATGTATCAAGTCTTGCGGATATACTGGACGATATAATTCGAGTTGAAGACTCAAAATATCAAGAGTTTGATTATGATCATAATCCAACTTTAGGATCGATGTACGAAGCGTTAACTGAACATGTAGTAGACCGAATGTTACCTCCAAATTTGGAGCTTAAGATGGTTGGAGGCTTTATCTATGACGATAAAGGTTACCGTTCTGGCGAAATAGATCGGATGCTTGTTCGAGGTGAGGGTAAGCAATTAGGGTTTACAGGAAAATATGAATACCATGTCAAAGATGTACTCGTAATATTTGAGGTTAAGAAAACTCTTACTAAAGATGATTTAATTGATGCATATCATCATTTGAGAGGCGTCAGTAGGGCTTATTCTGAGTATTTTGAAGACTATTTAGATAATGGCGGTGATATAAATGTAGCTTACGCTGCAAGATCTTTTGCTCAGGTTACTGGGCTGCCAGCCCCGAAGAAATACTCAGATATCCATGAAATGACTAAAGAAGATGCGTTGATCTTCTATACGTTAGTTCAGGATACATACTCCCCAATAAAAATAATTCATGGGTATGGTGGGTACAAAACTGAAAGTGGGCTAAGAACTACGTTTGTAGACTTCTTTTCTGAACAAAAAAACCAACCGGGATTTGGTGTCCCTAATATCCCCAATTTGATTACAAGTGAAAACTACTCGCTTGTGAAGACAACGGGAATGCCATTCAAAGTTTCTCGGTTTGACGATGGTTATTGGCCTGTAGTTTGTTCCAGTCGTGATAATGTTGTTAATTTAATAATTGAAGTTGTTTGGACAAAAATATCTATAGTTTTCAATGCTGCAATGCCTTGGGGAGATGAATTTGAGTCAGACGTAATGGTCAACCTTCTTATGGGTAAATTTGCAACAGATGAGTCATCTAAACAATCAGGATGGCTGTATTCATCGGTTGAGTTGAAAGAGCGAATGCTTAGAAATGTTGAACGGTTAGTCCCGTGGGAACCTGTTATTGTTAGCGATGTTGTAAATAGTGTGATCACACAGATTGGTTGGCTAGGTTACTTAAACTCAAATGAGCCTTATTTTAAAAAATTATGTAAGAAGTCAGGCTTGAGGAAAAGACAGCTTTTGAAAAAACTATTAGACACAAATTTGTTTACTAATGATGATCATGGAAATATAGAGTTTGTCTGGCCTGATATGGCAGTTTCAGATCTAGGTAGCGGTAAGTATGCAATATCAAATGAAGTCAAAAAGTTAAGATGTTGGTGTGAACAAAACTCTTTTGACTCTAGGTTGTCTCTATTTGGACAAGTCTAATTCAAACACCACATAACAAACTGTTCAAGAGTGATTCGCAACGCATGGCATTTTCACTATGCGTTGCGTTTAGTGTTTAAGGTAGTATGCGGGAGCTTCGGTTGAATCGCCACTACTTCAGTAGACGACTTTTAGCCTCATTAAAATACTGACGTTCATACTCTAACGGTGATAGCCCATCATTGGAATTATGCTGTCGTTTCGGGTTGTAAAACATCTCTATATAATTAAACACATCCATCTTTGCGTCGTCTCTGGTCGCATAGATTTTTCGCTTAATTCGTTCACGTTTCAGCAGTTGAAAGAAACTCTCTGCTACTGCGTTATCATGGCAGTTACCTCGACGGCTCATGCTACCTTCCAAACCATGTGCGCTTAGAAACTCACTCCAATCATGGCTCGTATATTGGCTTCCTTGATCTGAATGAACCAGCACTTTGCCAGCAGGTTTACGACGCCATACCGCCATTAATAAAGCATCTAACGCAAGCTCTTTGGTGATACGACTGCCCATTGACCAACCAATTATTCGTCGTGAGAACAAGTCCATTACAGCGCCAAGATAGAGCCAGCCTTCATGCGTTTTGATGTACGTAATATCCGTTACCCAAGCCGTGTTGGGCGCTAATGGATCGAATTGTCGTTCTAAACGATTTGGCGTAACAACGTGTTGTTCACCACTAGGAGCTCTCGGTTTTCGATAGCCAACTTGTGCTCGCAGTCCTGCTCGCTGCATCAGGCGATGCACACGATTAATACCGCATTGCTCGCCAAGATCACGCAGATCTCGATGGAGTTTTCGGTATCCATAGACGCCTCCGGACTCAAGCCAACATTGTTTGAGTTGACCTGTAAGTCGTTCATTGTCACGTTGTCGCTTCGACTTTGCGCAGCTCCTCCACGCGTAATACCCGCTCGGATGAACATCAAACAGATGACACAGTTGTCGCACAGAGTGGCTGTGGTGATGCTCTTGGATAAAGGCGTACCTTACTCGGGGTGGCTTGCGAAGTACGCCGCGGCTTTTTTTAACAGGTCACGTTCTTCAGTAACACGCTTAAGCTCTTTTTGTAATCGTCGAATTTCTGCGGACTCAGCAGACTTCTGAAAGTGTTCCTCAGAGTCAGGACCGTAGCGCTTAATCCAGACGTAAAGACTGTGCGTGGTGGTACCTAAACGCTGAGCAACGTCAGCAACAGAATGGCCGGCAACAGTGATTTGTTTGACTGCTTCGATTTTGAATTGTTCGGGGTAACGTTTATGGCTCATGGACACCTCTTTTTTAGCTAGTTTATCTAACTAAAAGACATCTAGGAAATCAGTGGCGATTCACAGGGCGTTATGCGACAAGGCTAAATTTTAATATATCTTCAATTTGGTTCTCTTTGGTAATTCGTTTTTGGTTTCGGCAAATCAACATTTTCGGCTCAAATTCTTGAATCACTCAAACCGTAACACATGCCAAAGTTCGTGAAGTTGCCTCATTAAAAATCGCATTTGGTCGTGGAAGGTTTTTCTGGCTTAAAGTGTGGAAAGGGCAAGTTTACGAAAAGCCAGTGCTTGCTGACGTCCTGGCTCGTTAAGTTTCTTGCAAGCAAAAGCTTATTCTTCGCTTTAATGTCGCGTTCCGCGCTTGTGGCGGCCTTTTTACAAAAGGTAGAATTCGCTGGTTCTTGAATCACAAAAAGTTATCTGCGCGTTTGTAGTTTTTCGTGTTTAAGGTAATGTTTTCGCTAGCCAATTTAGCATTGTCGAAAAATCGC
>NZ_FNDD01000051.1 GCF_900100015.1 Vibrio xiamenensis
GCGAGCTCGGTTTCATTCTCGATGATGTCAGCGCGCAATTTAGCGATGACTACACCAGCATCGAAGTGGCCGATTTAAGCCAAGCGCAAAGCAATTACCTTAGCGAGCATGACCTTGATAGCAGCGAGTTTGCTGCGGTGACGGTCACTTACGGCGATGAAAGCTATACGCTGCTGACTAATGAAGTGAGCGATGCTTGGAGTTAATCCAAGTTATACCCGTCTTACTTGAAGCTGCAGCGGTGTTGGCTACGTTTGTTCACCCCAATCACATAGTTATCTATGCTCATGGGGCCTCACTCACTTGCCGCCTACCTGCAACTCCAAGTACTTTGGGTATATATCGCTGATGCTTTTAAAGTGAGTAAAAAGGCTTCCCGCGGGAAGCCTTTGTTGATCTTAAGTTTTGATTGCTTTGAGCCAAGGGTTATCAACCTGGTACGGATTTCATCATACTGGCGCTGGCGACTTGTTTGCGCCGCTCGCCCATCACCAAGAGCAAACGTTGCAGGCCGATAAAGCCAAACAGCAAAATGCCGACGATAATTTTGGTCCACCACGAACTGAGCGTGCCATCAAAGGTGATGTAGGTTTGAATCAAGCCTTGAATCAGCACCCCAAACAGTGAGCCAAATACCGTGCCGACACCGCCGGAGAGCAGGGTACCGCCAATCACAACCGCGGCGATAGCATCAAGCTCGACGCCGATCCCCGCGAGCGGATAGCCAGCTGAGGTATAGATAGAAAATACAATCCCAGCGCAGGTTGCCAAAAACGTCGACAGCATATAAATGCCGATGGTGGTACGCCGCACCGGCACGCCCATCAAACCCGCGGAAGTGGCATTGCCGCCAACCGCGTAGACGTTATTACCAAAGCGGGTGCGATGCGCAAGCAGCATGCCTGCGATAACAATCACCAGCATGATCACCGCCATCAGGCTCAGGCGCCCGCCGCCCCAAATGTGCCATGCGGTGCGTGATAACTCTTTAAACACCGGATGCTTAATCGGAATGGATTGCTCGGAGATCAAAAAGCTCGCGCCGCGTAAAAAGAACATGCCTGCAAGGGTGACGATAAACGCCGGAATTTTCAGGGTATCGATGATCCAGCCCATAAAGCCGCCAAACGCCATCCCCAGCACCAGAACAATCAGCATCGCCGCATAGGGAGCAACGTGCCAATCACCGATCATTTTGGCCATCAAAACGCCGGTGAACGCCACCACTGAACCGACCGACAAATCGATACCGCCAGAGAGGATCACAAACGTCATGCCTACGGCGAGAATGCCGAGAAAGGCGTTATCTG
This sequence comes from Vibrio xiamenensis, assembly GCF_900100015.1. GTDB lineage: Bacteria > Pseudomonadota > Gammaproteobacteria > Enterobacterales > Vibrionaceae > Vibrio > Vibrio xiamenensis. The sequence continues at coordinate 1,311 of NZ_FNDD01000051.1, forward strand.
TCAGAATGTTGCAGATAACTCTCGTGGTCATAAAGGCTGGGAATTCCACCATGCAGAACAGGTATCCAACCAAAAAGACGCAAATGGTAATAAATAGAGGGAAGTTACGTTTAATCATGGTTTTGCTTCCTCTTCATCCATTGAATCACCGCAGGGGATTGCATCACCAGAACCAGCAGCACCACTACAGATTTAACGATATGGTTCCATTGCGGTTGGTAGCCGGAGAGCAAAATGCCGGTGTTAATGCTTTGAATAATAAACGCGCCAACTAATGCCAGCAGCAGGTTAAAGCGTCCGCCCATCAATGATGTGCCGCCAATCACCACCGCCAAAATGGCGTCCATTTCTAGCCATAAACCGGCGTTGTTGGCATCGGCGCCTTTGATGTCAGCGGCAACGATAATTCCCGCCAGCGCCGCCATGACACCGCTCACTGCATAAACCGACATCACGATCGCTGGCGTATTAATCCCAGCGTTTTTCGCGGCTTTAATGTTGATCCCAACCGATTCGATAAACAGCCCAAGTGCGGTTTTTTTGGTTAACGCCCACACCGCAAGCGCGGCCAGAATCAGTAAAATGATCGGAGTAGGTAGCAGCAAAAACGAGCCACTACCAAACCATGACAGAGTGTCATTGTTAAAGGTGACAATTTGACCTTGAGTGATGAGCTGAGCAATACCGCGCCCGGCCACCATCAAAATCAGCGTCGCGACAATCGGCTGTATTTTAAACACCGCGACCAAAAAGCCATTCCAGATGCCGCACGCAAGGCCCGAAAGCAGCGCGCAGATCAAAATGGTTGCCGGAGCGTAACCGCTTGACGCCATGCTTGCCATCACGGCGCCGCTGATGGCCATTACCGCACCTACCGACAAATCAATGCCGCCGGTGGCAATCACTAATGTCATGCCGATGGTGAGCAGCGCCACCGGCGCGCCACGGTTAAAAATGTCGATGACACTGCCAAACAAGCGGCCATCTTGAATGTGAATGGAAAAAAAGTTGTCGGCGATAACGGCGTTAACCAGAAACAGTAACACCAGTGCCATCACCTGTGGTGCCCCTTTGGGCAGGGTAAACTTACGCTTGGGCGGCAGTTTACCGGGAGTGGATGGGGTAAAAGTCGTCATGGAATCCTCACATCGCGATTGCTTGCATGATGGCAGGGACCGAAAGCTGTTCGGTTGGAATCTCAGCCACTTGTTTGCGATCGCGCAGCACTATCACGCGATCGGCATAGCCAACCAGTTCCTCAAGCTCCGAAGAGATGACCAGCAAAGCCAGACCATTCGCACACAGCGATTCGATCAATCGAATGATCTCAGCATGCGCGCCGACATCAATGCCGCGGGTTGGCTCGTCAAGAATCAAAAATTTCGGTTTGGTCAGCAGCCAGCGTGCCAGCAGTACTTTTTGTTGGTTGCCTCCGGAGAGAAACTCAATCGGCTGCTCCATATTGGGCGTTTTGATGTCGAGCTGTTTAATAAAGCGCTGCGACACTTCCTCTTGCTCGCTTTTTGACAGTGGTCTAAACCAGCCGCGCTGCGCTTGCAGAGCCAAAATGATGTTTTCGCGCACTGAGGCCGCGCCAATGATGCCATCGGTTTTGCGATCTTCTGGACAAAAGCCAAAGCCTTGCAGCGATGCCTGACGTGCGGAGTGAATTTTGGTCGCGCGATTTTTTAATTTGCAGCTGCCACTGTCACTCGGTTCAATACCAAAAATGACCTTGGCGGTTTCGGTGCGCCCGGAGCCAAGCAGCCCGGCCAAGCCAACAATTTCGCCAGCGTGAACTTTGAGGTTAAATGGCTCGATGGTGCCTTTTTTGCCATAGCTGCTAAATTCCACCACAGGTTCATTACTGAGCTGAGTTTTACCCGCGCGTCTGAGCGCGTTGTCTTCCAGCTCGCGACCAAGCATCAGTTTGACCAACTCAATTTGCGGCAAACTTTTGGTCTCATGAGTCCCGACCAACTGGCCATTACGCAGCACAGTGATGCGATCGCTGACGGCGTAGACTTGGTCAAGGAAGTGAGTAATAAACACTAAGCTAATGCCTTTTTCGCGCAGGCTACGCATAATGCCAAACAGCATGTCGACTTCGCTGCTGTCGAGGCTGGCGGTGGGTTCGTCAAGGATCAGAATCTTGGCCGACAGCGAGACGGCGCGGGCAATGGAGATCACTTGTTGAATCGCAACCGAAAAGCTATTGAGCGGTTGGGTCACATCAAGATTGAGGCCATAACCACGCATGATTTTGGCGGCTTGTTGTGCCATGGTTTTTCGATCAACTAAGCCCCATTTACGCGGTTCATTGCCGATAAACAGGTTATCCATTACCGACATGTTTGGCAGTAGGTTGACCTCTTGGTAAACCGTACCAATACCCAGTTGCTGGGCGTGGGCGGTGTTTTGTGGTGAGATACTTTGACCGTCGAGAAAGATAGTTCCCGCGTCGCGTTGGTAAACACCGGTTAAGGTTTTTACTAAGGTCGATTTTCCCGCGCCGTTTTCACCCAGTAAAGCCATAATTTCGCCACGCTTTAGCGAGAAATCGACGTTTTGTAGCGCTTTAACCCCAGGAAAGTATTTACTGATCCCTTTCGCACTTAATACAAATTCATTGTTGTCAGCGGTAAAAGACATACAGACTCCATCAACCGATTATCGCGACTTGTCGACAAAATCTTTGCCGACAAGTTTATTGCTGATAACAGGTTTATCTTATGAATTAATAACCCAAATCTTTTTTCATATCCAATTGTGATTGAGCATCTTTAGGTAAATAAAGTTTGGACTCTGTAACGATTTTTTTCGGTGGTTGAGTGCCTTTGTCTTTATAAGAAATAAGCGCATCAAATGCCGGGCCAGCCATATTTGGTGTTAATTCGACAGTGGCATTGGCATCGCCTTTTAACATCGCTTTAAATATATCTGGTACCGCGTCGATTGAAACAATTAAAATATCTTCGCCAGGTTTTAAACCGGCTTCTTTAATTGCTTGAATGGCACCGATAGCCATATCGTCATTATGCGAGAATACCGCGCAAATATTTTTTCCGCCGTTTTCTGCTTTAATGAAACTCTCCATGACTTCTTTACCTTTACTGCGGGTAAATTCGCCAGATTGAGTGCGTACAATTTTAATGTTCGGTGCGGTGTCAATTGCTTCGCCAAAGCCTTCTTTACGATCAAGCGCCACACTGGCACCAACGGTACCTTGCAGTTCGACCACATTACATGGTTTGTCTTTAACGGTATCGATAAGCCATTGGCCGGCCACTTTCCCTTCCAACACGTTGTCGGCGGTGACCGCGGTCATGTACAGGGAGTCGTCGTCTACTGTGATGCCGCGGTCGAGAAGAAATACAGGAATATCATAGTCTTTTGCTTCTTCAAGCACCGGGCCCCAACCGGTCTGAACCACAGGAGCAATAAAAATCGCATCCACACCTTGAGCGATGAATGAGCGCACCGCTTTGATTTGGTTTTCTTGTTTTTGCTGGGCATCAGAGATTTTTAAATTGATGCCACGTTTTTCTGCTTCAGCTTTGGATACCGCAGTTTCGGCAGCACGCCATCCAGATTCTGAACCAATTTGTGAAAAGCCAACGGTTAAGGAGCTGGCCATGACGGAGGCAGACATAACGATACTGCCTATTGCAGTCGCTAGGGTAAGTTTTTTTAGCATAATATTTCTCTATCTTATTATTTATAGTTTCACGTGTAGGTATTAATCAGGTACTGCATGGGTTGTATATTTTTTATACCGATAGAGAATAGGAGAGATATTTTAATTTCTATTAGAGCTTGGTCACACCAAAAGGTTGATAGCAAAATAATCCATTTTAATAGCAGTATTAACAATGATTTATTTGGTAGTTGATAATATTGTTAATTTTCAATAAATAAAAAAGTTAATGGTTATATAAAATAAATAACTATAAAGTTTAAATGGCAAAAAGCCCTCTAAATAGAGGGCTTTTATTTTATTGATTAAATTTAATTAATATTTTTATTTAATCATCATTAAGCGCGAGTTTTCTGTTTGTAACGGTCAAAGATAACCGCTGCCAACAGAATTGCACCACGTACTACGTATTGAGCAAACGGTGACATGTTCAGTAGGTTCATGGCGTTTTCAACGGTACCTAAAATCAGTACACCGGCGATAACGTATGACACTTTACCGATACCCCCTTTAAGGGAGACACCACCCAATACACACGCAGAGATAACCACCAGTTCAAAGCCAACTGACGTCATTGGTTGTCCACTGGTCATACGCGCAGCCAAAATCACCCCAGCCAGAGCAGAAATAAAGCCCGACACGGTGAAAATGATCATCTTAGTTTTCACCACATTAACACCCGCTAGGCGAGCAGCTTCTTCATTACCACCGATAGCCAAAGTGTTGCGGCCATAAACGGTGCGATTAAGTAAGAAGGCAAAGACAGCAAAGGTGATGATGGTGAGCCAAACTGGCGTAGGGATTCCGATGAAAGAAGAGTTACCGATTGAGAAGAAAGCTTCTTCAGTGATACCTACCGCTTTACCATCGGAGATGATGTAGCCAAGACCACGTGCAATTTGCATGGTCGCAAGCGTGGTGATGAGGGCGTTGATTTGCAGTTTCGCAATCACAAAACCGTTTAGTAGACCAAATGCAACACCAGACAGCAAGCCCGCGCCGATGCCAAGTACCACACTTGAAGTGGCGTTGATCGCAACCGCGGTAACCACGCCGGAACAGGCGATAATAGAGGCAACCGACAAGTCCAAGTCACCACAGGCCAAGCAGAACAGCATCGCACAGGCGACCATACCACTCATCGAAATCGCCAAACCCAAACCTTTCATATTGATGAAAGTGGCGAAGTAAGGGACAAAGAAACAGCAGAGCAGGAATAGACCAGCAAACACCATCAGCATGCCGAATTTATCCCAAATACTGGCGAAGTTCATCGCGCGTTTTGGTTTATCCTCGTTGAGGACTTTAGTTGAACTGGATAGGGACATAGGATATTCCTTCGTATCAAGCTGCGACTTGACCGTCACCTAGCATTGCTAGGCTCAGAGCCGCTTGTTCATTAAATTCTTCACGTTTCAATTCGCCAGTAACGGCACCTTCTTTCATCACGATAACGCGATCTGAAATTCCAAGAACTTCAGGAAGGTCGCTTGAAACGACAAGGACAGTGACGCCGTTTTCGGCTAGGTTGAAAATCAGTTCATAGATTTCTGATTTCGCCCCTACATCGATACCGCGCGTAGGTTCATCGAGCAAAATGACGCTCATATCGGTGGACAACCAGCGGCCAAGAATGACTTTTTGTTGGTTACCGCCAGACAGCTGGCCAATCGCTTGTTGCAGTGATGAGGTTTTTACATTCAGTGCTTTACGTTGCTCTTCAGCGTTTTTCCCTTCCCAGCTGAAGTCGATAAGACTGCCGAGTTTAAGGTGCCAAGGGCGCGCACTGACGTTAGTGTTTTCTTCCACCGACATGATAGGAATGATGCCGTCGCCTTTGCGATCTTCCGGACACAAAGTGATACCCGCTTTGATGGCATCGCGCGGACTTGAAATCGCTATCGGTTGACCGTGCAAATAAACTTGGCCTGCGGTTGGATGTTCAGCGCCAAAGATCAAACGTGTCAGTTCAGTACGCCCTGCACCAACAAGTCCAAATAGACCCAAAATTTCACCCTGGCGAATATCCAGTGACACTGGCGCGCTTAGGCCCTTACCTTCCATGTTTTCAATGCGTAATCCATCACCACCAAGTGGACGAGAGCGGTAGTTGTAGATGTCGTTGATTTCACGGCCAACCATCAGTTCAACCAAACGGTCGTGAGTCAGTGTGCTCATTTCGTCAAAGGTTTGAACATGTGTGCCGTCTTTGAAAATGGTGATCGCATCGCACAAATCAAAAATCTCTTCCATACGGTGAGAGACGTACAAAATAATTTTGCCGTCATCGCGCAGTTCGCGAATGACTTTAAATAGGTTTTGAATCTCACGTTGCGACAAACTACTGGTCGGTTCATCAAACGCGATAATTTGAGCATTGCGGCTTAAGGCTTTGGCTATTTCCACCATTTGCCATTGGCCGATTGAAAATTCTTTAAGTGGGCGCGAAGGGTCAAAGTTTTCGCCTAAACGGCTTAATTGCTCTCGAGCATTTTTGTTGAGCGTATCGCTGTCGACACGGCCATTTTTAGTCGGAAGTTGCCCAAGATAAATGTTTTCTGCCACGCTTAATTCAGGAACCAAGTTGAGTTCTTGATAGATGATGGCAATGCCTTCATCAAGCGCATCGGTGGTTTTCTCAAACTTCAGGCTTTTACCATCGACAACCAGTTCGCCTTCGGTTGGTTGGTGTAAGCCACTTAAGGTTTTTAATAGCGTAGATTTTCCCGCGCCATTTTCGCCCATCAAAGCATGCACACTGCCTTTGTTAGCACGAAAGCTGATGTTATTTAACGCTTTCACACCAGGGAAATGCTTTGAGATATTGCGAAACTCTAAGTAAGAAGGTGATCCCGCCATAATGTTTCTCTCCGGTTTCATAATGTGGTGGCTCAACGGAGCCACCACGCCAATCGCTAAAGATTGATTAGCTAAGTAACAATTGTATATATGCTTATATAACAGCTAGTTATACGACAATTGCTTATAGACCTTTTTTCTCTAGCTCGGCTTTAAAGTTGTCACGAGTGATCAGAACCACGTCGGTGACTTCAACAAACTTTTTAGGTTCCACATCGTCTTTCACCCATTTGTAAAGTGATTCGATGCTCTTGAAGCCGTGAACGTCTGGGCTAGGAAGAAGTGAACCGTAGAAACCTGTTGGTTTTGATTTTGCCAGTTCATTAACTGCATCAACGCCGTTGATACCGATACCGATAACGTGCGTTGCATCAAAGCCTTGGCCTTCAGTTGCACGTACGCCGCCAAGTACAGTGTTGTCGTTCATACCGACAATCAGCCATTGTTTAACGGTTGGGTATTGAACCAATAGTGAGTTTGCCGCGTCCAATGCTCCTGGGATGTCATTGGTCTTAGTTGGTACGCGGTAGATTTGGTTTTCAGGGAAGCCCGCTTCTTTAAGCGCTTTGATTGAACCGTCTACGCGGCGACGCGCGGTATCCAATTCATCTGCAGTGATTGCCATAACGCCTGTGCTTGAAGCATCCCAGCCACGTTTGGTCATTTCTTTGTATAGCTCGCTACCTTGACGGTAACCGATTTCACTTGCCGCCATCATCACCAATGGAACGTCTGTCATTGGTTTGCCTTTGGCATTTAAGAATTGGTCATCAACTGTGATGACTTTGAGATCATAGCTTTTCGCTTTCGCCATGATCGCAGGACCTAATTTTGGATCGGGAGTGCAGATAACGAAGCCTTTGGCGCCACTGGCAGCAAGAGTGTCGATAGCATTTAGGGTTTTTTCACCATCTGGCACGGCCATTTTGACCACTTCAAAGCCGTATTGTTTGCCGGCTTTTTCAGCGAAAGACCATTCGGTTTGGAACCATGGTTCTTCAGGTTGTTTTACAAGATAGCCCAGTTTTAGCTCATCACTTGAACCAAAAAAAGCGTTAGCAGAAGCACTCATTAGCGTCATTCCTGACAGTGCAGCAGTAGCGAGTAGAGTTTTTAGTTTCATTGTTATTCCATCCACTGATGTAGTAGGGGGTAAGTATTCATTGACCATTATTCTGTTAACAGGGAGTTAATTGGAGTGATAAATCTCACAACAAAAAAAAGTAGCGTTTTTGTCCATTCATTTAGCGGCGAAGACTATGATCTAGCTCTCGTTTGCATCTGGGTGGTGCAATGATGACTGGTTTTGGTGCGTTTATGAGAAAAGTCTGAACAAATAATCGGCTTTGTCGGGTGGTTTGGAATTTTCACTGCCGATCACACAAAAAAAAGCTCGTAACGTTTTTGTCCATAAATTTAGCGTTGTGGTTTATGGGAGATTGGCAGTGCTGTGGCTATAACAATAGGAATATTGCGACCCACAGTTTGGAGCTGTCATGGATACTAATAACGCTAATCAGCCGCATGTCATTGGACTGGACTTCGGTTCAGATTCGGTTCGTGCCCTTATTGTTAACGCTGAAACGGGCCAAGAAGTCACGTCTTCAGTGGTGTATTACCCAAGATGGATGGAAGGTAAATATTGTGTGCCTGAGCAATCTCAGTTCCGCCACCATCCGCGAGATTATATTGAAGCCATGACCAGCGCGATTCAAGAAGCGTTGGCCCAAGTGCCACGTGAATTGGCACAATCTGTCGTAGGTATCGGTGTTGATACCACAGGCTCGACCCCAGCACCGGTCGATGGTGAAGGTAAAGTGCTCGCGCTATTGCCTGAATTTGAGCACAACCCAAATGCGATGTTTGTGCTGTGGAAAGACCACACATCGGTATCAAAAGCGGACCTTATCAATGAACTCGCACACTCTGGTCAATATCCAGATTACACACGCTTTATCGGTGGTATCTACTCATCAGAATGGTTCTGGGCTAAAGCGGCTTGGGTAAGTGAGCAAGACGATAGCGTTGCAGAACGTGCCTACAGCTGGGTTGAGCTGTGTGACTGGATTCCAGCGCTATTGTCTGGCAACGAAAATCCAGGCCAGCTACGTCGCGGCGTTTGCGCTGCAGGGCACAAAGCCATGTGGCATCCAAGCTGGGATGGCCTGCCTGATCAAGATTTCCTTTCAGCCATTTCTCCAACCTTAAACGGCATGCGTGAGCGCATGTTTACCGAGGTGTATACCGCCGATCAAAAAGCCGGTGAATTGACAGCCGACTGGGCGAGCAAACTTGGTTTGCCACAAGGCATTGCCATTGCTGTCGGTGAGTTTGACTGCCACATGGGCGCTGTCGGTGCGGGTGCCGGTGCCAATGATTTGGTGAAAGTGATTGGTACTTCGACCTGTGACATTTTGATGGTTGAGAGCGATGAAGTCGGCGAACGCACCATTCACGGCATTTGTGGTCAAGTAGACGGCAGCGCACTGCCTGGTCTTTTGGCACTTGAAGCCGGCCAATCGGCGTTCGGTGATATGTACGCTTGGTTTAAACGCCTATTAATGTGGCCGCTACAACAATACGCGGCGGCCAACCCAGATTTTGCTTTAACAGCGGAAGAGCTCGATGGTGAATTGCTGCCGATGTTGTCCAAAGCAGCAGAGCAATACCAAATTCAATCTCAATCGCCTTTGGCGATGGACTGGCTAAATGGACGCCGCACCCCCTATGCAAACCAACGGCTTAAAGGTGCGTTAGGTGAGCTAAACCTTGGCAGTACTGCGCCAGCGCTGTTTTCTTCTTTGGTGGAATCCACCGCTCATGGTGCGAAATCAATCGTCGATTGTTTCGTTGACCAAAACGTCAATGTCAATCGTGTCATCGCCATCGGCGGTATCGCGCAAAAATCTTCCTACGTCATGCAGATGTGTGCCGACGTGATTGGCCGCGAAATCGCGGTAGTGGAATCGGACCAATGTTGCGCTTTGGGCGCGGCTATCTTCGCCGCCGTCGCCGCTGGCGTTCACCCAGATTCGCAAACTGCTCAGCAAGTGATGGCAAGCCCAATTCGCTCGGTTTACACACCGAATCCTGAGGTTGCTGCTCTGCGCGCAGACCGCTACGCCAGTTACCGCGAATTTGGTGGTCACATCGAACAAATGGCGGAATATCATCAACATAAGGAAAACCGCAATGACTGAACAGACGATTTGGCATCAAGTCTCTGAAGGTGTCGCTGAGCGGTTGAAAACGCTGCGTCACCAAGTTTGGCAAGCCAATATGGACCTGCAGCGCCACAACCTCGTGACCTTCACTTGGGGCAACGTGTCGGGTATCGACCGTGAATCCGGGCTGGTGGTGATCAAACCAAGCGGCGTGAAATACGAACAGCTCAGCGCCGAAAACATGGTGGTAGTGGACTTACAAGGTGAGGTCGTCGAAGGCGACCTTAACCCATCGTCCGACACCGCAACACACTTAGAGTTGTATCGCCAATTTACCGATATCGGCGGCATTGTGCACACGCACTCGCCGCAAGCAACAGCTTGGGCGCAAGCGGGCAAAGCCATTCCGGCGCTTGGCACCACGCATGCCGATTATTTCTACGGCAGCATTCCATGTACTCGCGCGCTTAGCGATGAGGAAATTGCCAACGATTACGAACTCAATACCGGCAAAGTGATTGTCGAAACCATTCAAGGCAGTGATCAGCAAGTGATGGCAACGCCAGGCATTTTGGTCAAAGAACATGCGCCGTTTACTTGGGGCAAAGATGCCGACCAAGCGGTGCACAACGCTGTGGTGGTCGAAGTGGTCGCCGGTATGGCGTTGCAAACGCTACAAATTAATCCCGATGTTAGCTTCATCAACCAAGCTCTACTAGATAAGCACTACCTGCGTAAACACGGCGCGAATGCTTACTATGGCCAACATCAATCCAGCAAGAAATAAGGAATAACTATGAAAGTGTTCAATGATAAACAAGTCTGGTTCGTAACCGGTTCACAGCATCTTTACGGGCCTAAAGTTCTCGAGCAGGTCGCGCGTGATAGCGCCGAAATCGTCGCTGGATTGAATGCCGCTGAAACCATTTCAGTGCCTGTGGCTGAAAAAGGCACGGTAAAAACCCCGGATGAAATTCTGGCCGTTTGCCAAGCAGCAAACAACGATCCATCGTGTGTCGGTTTGATTTTATGGATGCACACCTTCTCGCCAGCGAAAATGTGGATTGCAGGTCTGACCCAGCTTAACAAGCCATTCTTGCACCTACACACTCAGTTCAATGCCGCGCTCCCTTGGGATGACATCGACATGGACTTTATGAACCTGAACCAAAGTGCCCACGGCTGTCGTGAATTTGGCTTCATCGGTACGCGCATGAACATCGACCGCAAAGTGGTTGTCGGTCACTGGCAAAATCCAGAAGTGCACAAACAAGTCGACGATTGGTGCCGAGCGGCGATTGGTATCAATGCCGGTCAAAACCTTAAAGTGGCACGCTTTGGTGACAACATGCGCCAAGTCGCGGTCACCGAAGGGAATAAGGTTTCAGCGCAAATTCAGTTTGGTTACGAAGTTCACGCTTATGGCCTGGGCGAGCTTGCTGAAGCCGTTAATGAAACCTCCGATGCCGATGTCAACGCACTGCTTGATGAGTACGCATCAACCTACGACATGTCGCCAAACCTATTTACCGACAGCGACTTGAAGAAACTGATGGTGCAAGAAGCGCGTTTAGAACTGGGTATGGAAAACTTCCTTAACTCTGTTGGCGCAAAAGCATACACTAACACCTTTGAAAACCTAACTGGCACCACAAACTTGCCAGGTCTTGCTAGCCAACGCTTAATGTCGAAAGGCTTTGGTTACGGCGGTGAGGGTGACTGGAAAACCTCTGCGATGGTTCACATCATGAAAGTGATGGGCCAAGGCAAACAAGGTGGTACGTCGTTTATGGAAGACTACACCTACAACTTCGGCGCTCGTGACCAAGTACTTGGTGCGCACATGCTGGAAGTTTGTCCGAGTATCGCAGCGAAAAAACCAAAATTGGAAATTCACCTGCACACCATCGGTTGCCGCGCTGACATTCCTCGCTTGATCTTCAGTGGTCAAGAAGGCCCAGCAGTGAACGTATCGGTGATTGATCTTGGTAGCCGTTTCCGTATGTTGGTCAACGTGGTGGATACCGTTACACCACCACAATCACTACCACACCTACCAGTGGCGCACGCATTGTGGGAACCACAACCTAACCTGCAAGTGGGCGCAGCAGCTTGGATTCATGCGGGTGGTGCGCACCACTCGGCATACAGCCAAGCGGTATCTTTAGATACTCTGACTGACTACGCAGAGATTGCGGGTATCGAAATGGTGGTGATTGACAACAGCACCCAACTTCGTCAGTTCAAACAGGAGCTGAAAAATAACAGCGCTTATTATCGCTTAGCAGGATTCTAACCCTGATACGAGCCCCCACTTCGGTGGGGGCCAATAGAGGTCAAACCCGTGAATGTTGAAATAGAAACCAAGGAAACCTATCTGCTCGAAAAGCCCCCCTGGGCGTTGCAAGTTCTGCCAAACACACCCAATCAGTTCGAACTCACTTATCAAAACCAACCTTTATATCTCGGCCAGCTGGAAGTGTTTAACAATGGTGTGCTACTTGATATCTCGAATGTGACTTGGCGCTTTCGCCAAAAGCAGCAGCGTATTGAACAGTGGTGCCAACTGCGCCACAGCGATACGTTGTCGGTCAACATGAACTACTACTTTCACCAAGATGCGTTGGTGATTGAATATTTGGCGCGCAACAGTGTGCCGACGCGCCTTGATATTCGCCATAATATTCAAAGTCTTACTGTAGAAAGTTGGGATACGACTTCTCCGGCGCCGACCCTGAATCCAAAGCAACTAAAAAGGCAGAGAAACGGCATGCCGAGCGATTTTTTATCGCAAACCGAGAAAACTGACTTCTTTCGTGAAGCTTTTTCCGCCACTCAGTGGATCGTACTTAACAAAATGTGAAGTATGAATTCGTTTTCAGAGCCTCGATTTCATAAACTGGGCCTAAAAAAGTACCCTCTATGCAAAATAATGACCCTTTAAAACCCGGTTATAACTTCAATGCGCACTTAGTGGCCGGTTTAACGCCGATCATCGAAGGGGACGAACTCGATTTTTTGATTGAGCGCCCAAGCGGAATGAAAGGCTACATCATCAATATGACCAGCCAAGGTGAGGGCACCATTTTTTCTGGTGACCAAGCCTTTGACGTTAAAGCGGGTGACTTGCTGCTGTTTCCCCCAAGCGCAACGCACTTTTATCAACGTAAAAAAGACAGTGCATCTTGGTTTCACCGTTGGGTGTATTTTCGCCCGCGTGCGTTTTGGAATAACTGGCTGACTTGGCAAGAGCAGCGCAATGGCGTGTTTGTTACCCAAAACCTTGACCACAATAGCATTGAACAGATTGAACATCTGTTTGTTGATATCGAATACGCGGCCAAATCGGATATGCCGTATCGCGATGACCTCGCGATTAACTTGCTTGAGCAGCTATTGATTCGCTGTAAGACCGTTCAGCCCGATGTGGTGAGTAAGCCGATTGACCCGCGGGTGATTGAGGCGATGAACTACATGACCCAAAACCTCAATCAAGATTTCACTTTGGAAGACATTGCCGACCACACCTGTTTGTCTTCTTCGCGCCTTGGTCACTTGTTCCGCGATGAGATGCAGATGACCATTACCCAGTGGCGCGATGATCAGCGTATCAGCCGCGCCAAGCAATTGTTGGTGACCACTAACTATTCGGTTAACCATATTGGCCGCATTGTCGGCTACACCGACCCACTGTATTTCTCGCGAGTGTTTAAGCGCAAAGCGGGGTTAAGTCCGAAGCGTTATCGAGAGCAGATTTCTTAATTTGTTGTTTTTGTTGGGGAGTTTGTTTGATTCGCTTGGTATTTATCTAGAGCGCGGTAAACCAACGTCGTCATTCTGAAGGCTCGGAAAGAGCTATCTGTGTCTTGGATTAAGTTGTTGGTTTGATGCGCCTAACGTGTGTCGATTTCTTTTCTATCTGCGATAGCGCACCAGTTCCTTTTGTTGGCGCAAAAGGAACCAAAAGCGCCTTTTGTACTTTGGCGCTGCTCGGCTCGGTTTTAGGCGCGTCCTGCGCCGAAAACCTAAAAATTCGTCCATGAATTTTTGCCTAGTGATTTGTTTCTTATTTATCTAGACGGTGAACCAACGTCGTTATTCTGCAGGCTCTGAAAGAGCTATCTGTGTCTTGGGTTAGTTGTTTGGTTTGATGCGCCTAACGCGCGTCGATTTCTTTTCTATCTGCGATAGCGCACCAGTTCCTTTTGTTGGCGCAAAAGGAACCAAAAGCGCCTTTTGTGCTTTGACGCTGTTCGGCTCGGTTTTAGGCGCGTCCTGCGCCGAAAACCTAAAAATTCATCCCTGAATTTTTGCCTAATGATTTGTTTCTTATTTATCTAGATCGCGGTAAACAAGCGTCGTCATTCCGAAGGATCAGAAAGAGCTATTCGGAATCTGGGGTATCTTGGGTTAGTTGTTTAGTTTGATGCGCCTAACGTGTGTCGATTTCTTTTTTATCTGCGATAGCGCACCAGTCCCTTTTGTTGGCGCAAAAGGAACCAAAAGCGCCTTTTGTGCTTTGACGCTGTTCGGCTCG
>NZ_FNDD01000068.1 GCF_900100015.1 Vibrio xiamenensis
AAACGAGCCACCGACATCTATAACGCGACATTTAAAGAGATCCTCGACGACATCATTAAACCTATGTGGGGAGAAGAGTAGCCATGAAAAACGACTTAAATGTGGAAGTTGAAACCAGCAGTATTTCTGTTCAGCGTGTAAAAAAACAAGGTGAAAAATCGCTGGTGGCCAAGTCTTCTGAGAAATTAGAGAAGCAAGTCGGCAGCACACTGACCAAGCCAGTGATGGGCCAAGAAGTTGTATTTACGCTGCAGAAGATTCCAGCCAAGAAAGTAGAACAATCCACCATGGTTTGGCTTGGTAATGAACGAGATCAAGAACTGCTCGATGAGTTCGCAATCGCGGATATTTTGGAAACTTATAAAGACTTCGGGCAAGAAATGCCAGCATTTGGCCGCAACGAGTGCGGTATTGTGCAGGTTGCGGATGGTAGTCGTCGCCGGTTTACATCAATCTTCACAAGGAGTGATTTCTACATATGGGTTGGTGAGTTATCAGAAGAGCAAATGGATTACTTAACCGATGTTGGCAATCAGTACAAACCGACATCGGCGTATGAACAAGGGATGAGAGCACTTCGCCATTTGAATGCAGGAAAAGGCCAAGAGGAAGTGGCAAAGATGGTTGGAAAGGCGCGCCGCGCTATGATGCGTGAAGTCAACACCGCGAAGCTTCCTAGGTCATTCATCAGAGCGCTGCCAACACCAAATGACTTAAGCGCTCGCAAGGGTGAAGCACTGTTTAAACTGTATGACAAGCTAGATGAACATATAAAAGAAGTGCTAAACCACTTTTTTGATACCTGGTGCTCAGAGAAAGGCAAATACGACACTGACAAACTGGTTGAAATGTTTGTGATTAAGTGCGGCAAGAAAACACCTGAGCCAGTTGCACCTCGGGAGCTGGCGATGGGGACCACGGTGAAACTCAAAAACGGAAATGCCACGATCAATATTCCAAAAGTCTCCGATGAATCACTAAAACTTATCGAGGCTTTTATCGACCAAACGCTATCGAAAGAAGCGTTAGACAAATGCTAAACCGCTAGAAAGACAAAACCCCACTGCTGGAACAGTGGGGTTGCGTGACACAACTAAAACCGCCAGGAGATAATCATGTCTAAAGAAGACTATACATTCATTCGCTCAAAAACACTAGCTGACTTACCACACTTGCCAGCCCACTTAGTTATTGAATGGTTGCAAGGCCAGCACCAATGTATTGGTGAAGCCGTAGCAAAGGCCTGCTACCAACAATTGGCGAGGCAGTAATATGGAATCATTAAAAGAAGCTGCTTGGGTCACGGCCATCGTCTTGTGCGCAATGATCGCAAAACTGTACTTTAAGTTCTAAAAACCAAAGGCACCGCTAGGTGCCTTTTTTGTTTAACGCTTTTGTAAGCTTTAATAGGTAATCTAGATGTATCGCTCTCACTTCGGCAGGCAGCATTCTGGCCATCGACTCAATATCTTTAGAAACAGCGTAATTACCGCTTTGTAGCGCAACGGCTAAATCTAAATGAGTGATATTCAATGCAATTAGGTATTTTTCCATTTGTGGAACGGTCATGGCCGTGGCGCCAGACTCAAACCGCTCGACAGTTCTCTTGTTGATTCCGGTCTCTTTCGCGATCTGCTCTTGTGTTTTCCCTGACAGCTCTCGAAATCTCCGCAACACGGCTACCGTGGCTGAAATCTTTCGCATACTCTACCGTCAAATGTGGCGTTATAGCATCCAGAAAACCGACATATACGGCGTTCTGTATCCCAAACGGGGTTCATATCAGAGTTATTATTAGTATTTCTGTTTAGTATCCCTGCCAAGGACGTACCGCGAGAGTGTGTCGTTTGAAAATGTTATTTACCTAAAAGTTTAGTCTGTTCTTGCCGCGAGGGCGGATATTGAACGACATTTTATTAAATTTATATTGATAAGTATAATTTTATGAACAGTCTTATTGTAGAAACAACCCAGCCAAAAGTTCAAGGTCACACCTTCATACCACTATTTTCGTAGTGAGCATCTAATTTCCTGCACACAAAGCAGGTCAGACCGGAAAACAACAACGCAAGAAAAACAGCTAAACGTCAATTGGCGGGTTTTCCCGCGCCCAAGAAGTAGAGAATAAAAATGCATAAAGAAACTATCGGCAAAGCCAAAATGCTAATCGTATCGTTGGAACCTGGTATGGTCATTGATGAGGAAACATCAGAGGCAGCAATGAAAACCCTTATGGAACTGATCAACATTGCTAAAACCGGAATGGAAATGAGAGGCGGTAAGTTGGAATGAGAGTTAAAGGTCGCCCTTTAACTCTGTGTTAATGTTGCGGTAAGCTGCGCTCTGGCTCCCTGCTTGCCGCCAGTAATCACCACTTTATCTAGCGACCATTCACCCTGCATATAGAGTGGGAACTGAGAAGATGTTCGCACAATCCCTTCCGCAAAAAATCGTGGATTCGCTGGCAAATCTAATTGAATCTGTGTACCAGTTCGCTCAAGCTTTCTGAGCTCATCAGTAGCTGCCTGAGTAGCAAGCTCTATCGTGGGATGAGTTTTCGGCAAGCGCTTAAACGGTGTAACCCCAACTTCCACCACTTCTTCAGCACCGGTACCATCGTTCCACCACTTCGCTTTCACACCTTTAAACTGCTTACGACTTGGCATGCTTAACGTCGCGTTAGTGAAGCTGCGTTCTGTCGGCTGATTGTTGGCAGGAAGCTCAATCAGCACTGGCTCAATCGTCTTGCCAGACAAGCTTTTTACTTTTCCACGCCGGGCAAGTACATAATACGATTCGACTGGCTTGGCCACGGCATCATATTGCCGAGCCAAACGAGTCAAAAATGACATATCCGTTTCGTCAGTTTGGTCAATATGGTCAATAGCGATGCTATCCAAATCAGGATCGACCCGAGGGCTAAGGCCATGGCGACTAACCACTGTGCGAAAAATATCGCCCACTGTTGTGCCACTATAGGTCTGTGAACGGCGCTGCTTGAATTCCGTTTGATCATTGACTTGGAATGGTGCTGCAGTCGCCACAATAGTGAATACATGAGGAAACAGCTTTGGTGTAATTCGCGTGATGGTGAACTGGCCACGGCTAAACCATTGGATAGGGTCATAATCGGCAATACCTATATCAAAGCCAATCGTCACACCCTCCGGTGGTAACGAATCCATATCAGGCGCTGCAACGGTCAGTTTAATCTGATCGGTATCTTCACCTGATACGTCCGTTAACTGCCAATTCTGCAGGTATTGGTTGATGATTTTGCTACCTTGTCCAGATGTTCTGGCAATGATTCGAGTTGCTAATCCCATACTGTTACCACTCGCTCCACTTCGAGCTCTGATTCTGCTGACACCTCAGGAAGTTGAATTCTCGTTCCAGTTGGAAGCAGCACAGGCAACTTTTTAAGATGGGGATTTAACTCGTAAAGTTGCCGTTCTAAATCATCACCATCTTCTTGAAAATAGCGATACAGCACATCACCCACCGTATCGCCAACAATACTTAACGCAATGCTCAATTCGCAAACTCCTCAAGCGTTATCGTGAAATTCACGACCATAGGTGTACCGTCATCGATCACGTTACTTTCATCATCACTAAGCGTCATGATCTTCCACATGCCCATGCTATAGCCGTAATCATCGGTTAATAATACGGGTGACCTAAGCTTTTTGATTTCGCGTAAACGGCGAATTGAAACTCGACCCTGAGCGCCAAACCATTTCCCTTTCAGCGTTTTGGAGTCCAGTGGTTCGTGAGTGTTCTGGCTGACAGCCTTGCCATCCATAATATCTAAATTCACCCATCCGCCTTGGCTAGACGTGGAAAGCGACTCGTATTCAGTGCCATTAGCGACACTGAATACAAATGCCTCAACGTTCTTAGAGGGGACAGACAATATTAATTGCTGCCTCATGCATCACTCCTATCTGAAAGCGAACCATCCATCGCTATCGCGAGAGAACCAGAACCCATCACCCCTTCTGAAACCATCATTTCTTGGAGTTTCCCAACCAAACGATTAAGCATATCCTCATCTTGTTGAGCATTACCTGACGATGGTGAAATGGTTAAGTTAAACTCGAATTTACGATTGTCTTGATTGCTCTGAGCTAA
>NZ_FNDD01000050.1:0-14758 GCF_900100015.1 Vibrio xiamenensis
ATTCGTAATCTCGAGTGTCTTTGGTTAAATTGTTTAGTCTGATGCGCCATTCGTTTTTCGATTTCTTTGCCCTCTGCGATAGCGCACCAGTTCCTTTTGCTGGCTCAAAAGGAACCAAAAAAGCCTCTTGTTTCTCTCACGCTGACCGGCACGGTTTTACGCGTTCCCGACGCGGAAAACCTAAAAATTCGTCCTGAATTTTTGCCTAATTAAGATTAAATATTTGATATTTTATAAATCAACGCATTCACCGATATTTTATTCCATCTTGTATCTCATTTATCGTCATACTAAATATAAAAATAACAATAATACCGATAGTATATTGAAATAAAAACTATCAATGAGAGCACTATGGAACAATATTCACCCACAATGTTAATTATAATATTCATCTTAATTATTCTTTACATATTATTATTCATATCTAAAAAAAGAGTGGATTCCATTAGCTCAAAAAAAGATGAATATATTAAAAACCAAGACCAAGAGATAAAGAATCTATATGGAAAACAACAAGATTTACAATCAACGTTAGATAACACAAATCACTCTCTAAGTCAGATAAAAGAAAAATATTCATCAATCATCGATATGGAAACCCACTGCAACAAGATACTATCTGACTCATTAGCCAAATCAGAGATGATGAAAGATCAATCAGATAGATTGATAGATAATGCAAAAAATCAAGCTAGCTCGATTTTAGATAACGCCAATAAAAATGCTTTAAATAAAGAAGAAAAGGGCAACGCATATATTGAGGATGCAAAATCACAGGCAGAAACAATAATAAATGATGCACAAATCCTAAAATCCGAAGCTACTAATAATCTGAAAATATCTAAAGAAAAAGCAGATTCGATAAAAAGTGAAGCTAGATATGAAGCTGAGATAATTATTAAGTACGCGGAGGAACGAGCTAAAGAGATTGCTGGTAGCGCTTATGAAGCGAAAGAAAAAGCAGATCTTTACGAAATAACCATAAAAGCGATGAAAAATATTATTGATGGTTATAAAGATGATTACATAATCCCAAATCACTCAGTTCTCGATGATTTGGCAGAAGAATTCAGTTACAAAGAAGCGGGTGAAGAGCTAAAAAAAGCACGTAAACGTGTTCGGGAAATGGTGAAAGATGGATTAGCGGGAAGCTGTGACTATGTAGAACATCATCGCCGAACATATGCAGTACATTTCGCTGTTGATGCGTTCAACGGAAAAGTTGATAGTGCTTTAGCAAAGGTCAAACACGATAATTTTGGCAAGATTAAGCAAGAGATCATCGATGCTTACGCACTAGTGAACCACAACGGATCACCATTCAGAAACGCTCGTATTAATCAAGAATTCCTAGATATCCGACTAGACGAGTTGAAGTGGGCGGTTAGAGCCCATGAATTAAGAAAAATCGAAAGAGAAGAGCAAGCTGAAATTAAAGCTCAAATCCGAGAGGAAGAAAGAGCTATAAGAGAAATGGAAAAAGCTAGAAAAGAGGCAGAAAAGGAAGAGCGCCTAATTCAAAAAGCTTTAGAAAAAGCACGCTCAGAACTATCCAAAGCGTCAGAAGAACAAAGAGCTGCTTACGAAGCTCAACTCGCAGAATTAGAAACTAAACTGCATGAAGCTGAAGAAAAAGGACAAAGAGCAATATCCATGGCGCAACAGACTCGCCGTGGGCATGTTTATGTCATCAGTAATGTGGGTAGTTTCGGAGAAGATGTCTTCAAAATCGGTATGACTCGACGACTAGAACCAATGGACAGAGTCAAAGAACTCGGAGATGCATCTGTACCATTTGCTTTCGATGTGCATGCCATGATCTACAGTGACGATGCGCCTGCGCTAGAGAAGGAGTTGCATCAACGCTTTAATCTCCAATCAGTTAATAAAATTAATCCTCGCAAAGAATTCTTTAGAACTTCGGCTAAAGAAGTTAGGCAAGCAGTTGAAGATAATGGAATAACAGATGTGCATTGGACGATGAAAGCTGAGGCTGCTGAATATAGAGAAAGTTTATCTATTGAAAAAGAGCAAAAAGCCGAACTCGTTGTTGCAGATTAATGTCTAACAACCACACTAATAGGCAAAAATTCATGGATGAATTTTTAGGTTTTCGGCGCAGGACGCGCCTAAAACCGGGCCGGACGACACCAGAGCACAAAAGGCATTTCTGGTTACTCTTTGTGCCAGCAAAGAGTAACTGGTGCGCTATCACTTTAGTGAAAGAGATCGCTGTAAGTATGGCGCATCATACAAACTAGCTTTATCAAAAATGACAGCCCAGCACCGCATCATACAAACTGACTTCACACAAACTGATCACCAACAGTCAGAAGCTCAAACGCAAACCAAGTAGTAACTGGTGCGCTATCGCAGATAGAAAAGAGATCGGCGCGCGTTTGGCGCATGAGAAAACTCATCAGATAACTTAGCCACTTCCAATAACTCGATTTCTATTCATTTAGATAATTAGTAGACCTTAATACCTTTTACTCCATAAACATGATTATTTCAGACGAAAAGCCTAATAATTCCGACACTTTAACTGGAGAGTTAAACAAGGTTTTCTCGTAAAATATCGGCTAATAAGCCATTTATATCAGTATTAATACTTACTATTAAGAGTAGATAAACCGCAATTCAATAATAAAGACATTTAACACCAAAAGTCTGGTTCAAATGTTTAAGACTAAGGTTGAATAAAACCAATAACAGTATTTTTAAGGTTCCCGAATAAAGATTAAAAATGATTAAAGGATGACAAATCATGAAACCGTCAGTTGACCGCCATATTATCCGCATGCGAAGAGGAATGTTCATCGCTAGCCTTATAACACTGTCTGGCTGTGCAAGTTTATCCGAACCAAAAGTGATCGACGATATTCTTTTTAGCGACAAAAATTTTGCACTCTGCTTTTCCGGTGTCGAAAGCTATTCGCCAGCGGCTGTCACCGAAATTGATTGTAGTGACAGCAACATCACCTCAGTAGATGAGCTGAAATACTTTCCAAATCTTGAACATCTGGTGCTACTCAACAACCAGATAGCTCACCTGAATACCCGCAATAATCCTAAGCTCGAGCGCATCGTCGTTGCTGGTAACGACCTTACCGATATTGACGTTAGCCATAACCCAGAGCTCAAGATGCTCAACGTATCAAAAAACCAACTCACCCAGCTTGATGTAAGCCGCAACCCGTTACTTGAAAGCCTGTACGCTTACAAAATGCCTATTGCCGAGCTGGATGTCAGCCATTTAGATAAGCTGCGTGATTTGGGACTGAGCATGCATAAGCTCAATGAACTGGATGTTACTCACAACCCGAATCTAAGCTCGCTAAATTTAACCTCTGGCAGCTTAACCCGGCTTGACCTAAGCCATAATCCTAAACTTGGCTACTTATATTTATCCTCCAACCGGTTAACCGCGCTCGATGTCAGCCACAACCCCGAGTTAAAACAGCTTAATGTCCGTAATAATAAATTGACCAAACTCGATTTGAGCCAGCAGACCAAACTGCAAGAGGTCAAAGCCGACTACAACGCGTTAGACGAGTTTGCTCTTGGCAAAAACCCGCAATTGCGCGCACTGGAAATTAACAACAACCAACTGAGCGAGCTCGACATAAGCCAGCAAAGTGGACTTACAAAACTCATCGCGTTCAATAACCCACTTTACGACATCACTTTTGATCACGACCATAAGTTCGACCTGTTCTCAGTTGAAGGTACGCCTTATACAGCAGCGTTAACCACCACATCGCAAGAGCCCGAGAAAGCGCAGGGGATCTCTAACTTACTCGCACCGCGGGTGAGCATTATTGAAGGTGGGGTGATAACCCAGAAAGGCCATCAATACGAGGTAACGCCAACCCAGATGGTTGCACCCTCACTTGGCCAGTATATTGGCTTTCGCTACTCGGTCACTCTGCCTAAAAACGCGCAGGGCAAAGTTGATCCAAACCTCGCCAAAACCAGCCAATTTCCTATCACAGTGCGCATGACCCATCCAGAGATTGTCGACCCAAAAACCGGCAAAGGGTTCACCGTGTCAACCTGGACGGATACCATGTTTAAACATGACCAAAACCTTGCCATGTGGTATTTCGGCGATAAAAGCGAGCTGGTCTCTGGCCGCTGGGTGTTGGAGATCCTCTATCGTGACAATGTGGTAGCCAGAAAAGCGTTTCAACTGATCAATTTAGATGATCCCAAAGAGCAACAAGCGATAAAACAAGCGTTGGTTTTGCAACGACTTCTCACCAAAGGCGCTGGATTCTTATGCGCAAATAAGTCGTTGCAATCTTGTCTGCATATCGAGAGTGAAGCGCAGTGCGAGCAAACTTTAGAACCTTATAACCAAGAGTGCCAAGCCCAAGCTAAAGCAATGATAGATAAACAAAAAGATAGCATTAAGAGCAAAGATGCCTTAACTAAATACACGAAACTGTATATCGGTTGCTTAGCCGCCAAATATGTTGAAGTGAAGCAACTCGACCGCCAAGAAGTTCGCGAGTGTATTAAACCCTAACCAATATTCCTTAAAAATATTGAGGGAACATCATTTCGCAGAGCGCTTAATTAGGCGCTCTGCAATTTCTCACTCAGCATAGCTTTTACAATTTGATGCTTTCACGAACGACTGTAAATCCTGCTAGTCCCGCTGAGCTGCGAATAGGTAACCACTAACATAAACAAAAAACAGGTCATTAATCATGGACATTGAGCTGGAAGTCAGAAATATACGTAACCAATTACAAAAATTCGCCCTGCCAATCATAAGGTTAAAACCAAGACCACAAAACGCTGAAAACATCTGGAGTAGCAAATTTGGTGGCAAACCTTACTGGCCCAAAAACATGAGCTACCCAGAAACAGAGTCGGGCAACAAGCTTATCTTAATTGCCCAACTCAATTTCGAAGAGCTTCCTCAATTAGAAGGATTTCCGCACACCGGTATCCTGCAGTTTTTCATCGCAAATAATCAATATTACGGAATGGATATTGATAGATCTGTAGAAGAAATTATTAGCTCACATGATGGCTACCAAGTGATCTACCATCCCGTCATTGATAACAACCAATCACATCTTACTCAGGACCTGCCACAAGCAGAACCAGAGAACTATTTACCCCTATCCAGAGAACATCGATTAATCGCAACACTCGACCGTGAAATCCCCTCCCCTGAAGATTTTCGCTACGAAAAATACGTGGGCGACCCATTCGAGCACGGTGATGAACTCGGCCACTTTCTTTATGACAATTTATCATCCGAAGGCAGCAAAGTGGGAGGCTACGCGCACTTCACCCAAGAAGATCCACGCATTTATGGCAGGTATGATGACTGGGTTTTGCTGTTTCAGATGGATTCAGAGTATTTGAGCGATGTAGACATCACATGGGGAGACTTAGGCGTTTGTAATTTTTTTATCGAAAAAGATGCACTCAGAAACCGTGACTTTTCCAGAGTTTGGTATAACTGGGATTGCTATTGACTACGTTATGGATGATAACAGGCAAAAATTCAGGACGAATTTTTAGGTTTTCGGCGCAGGACGCGCCTAAAACCGGGCCGGACAACACCAGAGCACAAAAGGCATTTCTGGTTACTCTTTGTGCCAGCAAAGAGTAACTGGTGCGCTATCGCAGATAGAAAAGAGATCGGCGCGCGTTTGGCGCATCATATAACCCAACCTAACATCACATGACATCACACTAACCAAACAAAACTAAATAGCTCCCCCACTCCTAGCGTTAAGACAACAACCAGTGCTACAACAGAGTGATATAAGCCATTGATTACCAATTAGGCTTGGTTCAAGAACTGATCAACGTTAAGGAAGAGTGATGAAATACAAAGCGATAATTTTCGATTTTAATGGCACTTTGTTGTGGGACACTCACTTGCACAATCAAGCCTGGGACAGATTTCTCGCGAAGTATGGATTCAACTTCAGCGACCACCAGAAAAACCAAATTATTCACGGTAAGCAAAATCAAGACATCTTCAAAGAGTTGTTCAAGCAAACCCTTAGCGATGCTGAAATTGAGCAATATGTACTGGAAAAAGAGCATCTTTATCAGGAGCTGTGTTTAGAGGAGCAACTGCCGCTGGGCCCGGGCGTCGAAGCGTTTCTCGATCGCTTAAAGCAGCAAAATGTTCCGTTTACGATTGCCACCTCATCGGGCATCGAAAATGTCAGCTTTTATTTCGAGCATTATGATCTTAAACGTTGGTTCTCACTCGACAGCATCGTTTACAACAATGGCAAAATTAAAAGTAAGCCGAGCCCAGACATCTTCCTTGTCGCGATGGAAAAGCTCGGCTGCACACCTGAGCAAGCGATTGTTTTTGAAGATTCTCGCACTGGGATTCTGTCTGCACAGGCGGCGAACTCGGGCAAAGTTATCGTCGTCAACTCGATTGATGGCGACTACTCTGAGTACGGTCTTGATGTGATCACCCATTTTGATCAATTCGATATGGCGCTGCTTGGCTAGTGCCTCTTCGATGAGCATAACCCATGTGCATATAAGCAGCCAAAGCGCGCAGTTTTCCTCGCCCAACTTTGGTTGTTTATATTATCGCGCTGAAAAGATTTAACACCTTATCTAACAAGCCTTTCCAGCGATAAAATCCATTCAATCCCCCTATCCTTTACCACGCCGCACTTGAAAAATATCGATATATTCTCCACAATTCGCCCGACTTTTGGCCTTACGGCTATTTTTTGAAGGGGGTAATGTCGTGAAAACCGCGATGTATATAGACGATCTCACCGCGATCGATTTTTCAGTGTATGACGGAAAAGAGATCCGTGGAGACAGCGTGTCGCTGAGCGTAATGGTCACAGGGAAACTGGACGAATCCGGCATGATTTCGGATTTTGGCAAGATTAAACCGAGACTGAAAGCGATCTGCGATAACCAAGTCGATCATAAGTTGGTTTGCGACCCTAAATTTTTACGCGCCGAAAATGGCATCAGCCGCGGTGAATTTCATGTCGCGAGCGGCGTTATCACATCGACTGGCCCAAGTTCGATGTATTGCCCTATCGAACTGAAATCAAGCCACTACGTTGCTGATATCAAAGAATATCTCCACGCAAAATTCCTAGACGCGATGCCGGATTTCGAGTTCGATATTGAGCTTGCTCGTAATGCCAACGCCAGTTTTCAATACAACCATGGCCTAAAGCTGCACGATGGTAACTGCCAACGCATCATTCACGGCCACAGCGCTGAGCTTGAAATTGTGATTGATGGTCAGCCAAACACGGATATTCACGACAGAATCGCAGCCAGACTCAATGGCAAACACTTTTTTAACCAAAGTGATGTTGAGCAAGGTGAAAGCCTTTCAACCATTCGTTACCAAGCGTCACAAGGCGATTTTGAAGTCAGTATGCCTAACGCGCTGTTAGAAATCGTCGCCAGCGAACCGTCGATTGAGAACATCTCCAAACACGTCACTCTCATGGTGAAAGAGATGTATCCAGACGCTGGCAGCATTCGCGTTCGCGTCAGCGAAGGTCTCTCCAAAGGCGCAGTGACTCTGCTGTAAGCGCCACTTAATCTGAGCGAAAATCGAAGCCAATGCATAAATCAAATTCACGGATGAATTTGCAACGCGACCCAATACCCCACCACGAAAACAGATCAAATTATTTCAATTCACCAGGCAAAAATTCAGGACGAATTTTTAGGTTTTCCGCGTCGGGAACGCGTAAAACCGCGCCGGATAACATCAAAGATCAAAAGGCGCTTTTGGTTCCTTTTGCGCCAACAAAAGGAACGGGTGCGCAAACACAAAAGCCAGACAAATCCACGCTCGTATGACGCATCAAACAGCCCTGCCGAACCTAACTATCAAGGCGTTTTGCCTCCCCTTTCGCCAACAAACGGAACGGATGCGCAAACACTAAAGCCACAGAAATCCAAGCTCGTGCGGCGCATCAAACAGACCCACTGAACCTAACTAACAAGCGTTCTCTGCCTTTTCCAAACACAGACAAAAAAACAAAACCGTAGCAAAGTAAAATTCCCCTACAAACATAAATAAAAGAATCAGGTTATAATCCTGCCTTTCGAATTCTAAGGCTGCCACTATGCACCACGCTCACTCTGTTATCGTCCTCGACTTTGAAACCACCGGTCTGTCACCCAATATGGGCGATAGAGCAATCGAAATCGGCGCGGTCAAACTGGTCGATGGCCAAGTGGTGGAGACTTTTCAGCAGTTGATGAACCCGGGCTTTCGTGTCAGCGGTTTTATCGAAGGCTACACTGGTATCACTAACGCCATGCTAAGCCGCGCGCCAAGCTGCGCAGAAGTCATGAGTGAATTTGCCGAGTTTATTGCTGGCAGCCCTTTGGTGGCTCATAACGCTTCGTTTGATAAACGCTTTTTAGATGCAGAATTAGCGCGTATCGACGCCACTTACACTGAAAGTTTTGCTTGTTCGATGCTTATCGCCAGACGTTTAATTCAAGATTCACCCAGCCATAAGCTTGGCGATCTGGTGCGCTTTAAACGCATTGAAAACGATGGCACTTTCCACCGAGCGTTAGCCGATTCACAAATGACGGCACGGCTGTGGATGCTGATGATTGACGAACTTAACCAGCAAGGCATTCAAACACCCAGCTTTGCCTTAATGCAAAAAATCGCTAAAACAAGCAAACACGCGGTCAAAGCGCTGCTTACACAAAATGTCACTAAGTAGTGGTAGTCGCCTCTCGCTTCAATTTAAGCCCATTTCCCAATCGGCTTAATAAAATTTCCTTGGTTGAGAATTTATAAATCCCAACAAAAAAACATCGCTTGTTGGAAAATAGTGCCCACAGGAGTACGGTAGTAAAAGCTCAATACAATCAAGGAGAATCATCGTATGCGAATCGGATTAGTCGGTTATGGCACCGGAGGTCAGCATTTTCACGCCCCGTTTATCGAAGCGGCGGATAACCTGCAACTGGCTGGCATCGTCGCGCGTTCAGCAGAAAAAATTGCCGCCATCGAACGTGATTTTCCTGACATGCCGATATACGACAGCTTAACCAGTATGATTGCAGCGGCCGATATTGAAGCGGTGACCATCTCAACGCCTCCGCAAACCCGTCGCCAATTGGTACTCGAAGCGATTGCTGCGGGCCTGCATGTGGTGGCCGACAAACCGTTCGCGCCAAATACCGACATTGCCCAGGAACTTTTTAGCGCCGCAAACGCTAAAGGCGTGGTGCTGTGCGCTTTTCATAACCGCCGCTTTGATACCGATGTGCAAACGCTGAAAAAGACCATTGGAGATGGCAAACTCGGCAAAGTTTGGCGACTGCACTCTAGGCTTGATTGTGATGATCCCGCCTCGCTTGAACCGGGGCCCAGTGGCGGTTTGCTGCGCGACTTAGGCAGCCATGTTATTGATCAAGCGCTGTATTTACTCGGCCCGGTGACTTCTGTTCATGCGCACATTGACGAAGTCGAACTGCCACAAGGGCCAACCAACGCAAGCTTTGTGCTGACGCTTAAACACCAAACCGGTGCCACTTCGTATGTATCTGCCAGCAAGCTCAATCATATCGAAATAAAAGAGTTTGTGGTTTATGGCTCAAAAGGCAGTTACCTATCGCAAATGTCAGATGTGCAGGCCCAAGCGATTTTTTCCGGGCAAAGACCTGCCACGAATCCGTCTACTTGGGGAATTGAACAGCCAGAACGCTGGCCGATATTGCGTGATGAGAACGGCGAACAGCGCGTTGCGTCTGAGCAAGGCGCTTATTTCGACTACTACAATCAATTTGAACGTGCCGTCAAGCATGGTGAAACGCCGCCTGTCACTGAGCCGCAAGTGATTCAAGTGCTGAAAATTCTCGATGCCGCACTGAAAAGCGCCCAGCAAAACCAAGTGATTGAAATCGTCTAAGCCAGAAAAAGCCCCAAATCACACTTGGGGCTTTGATACTGGTTAAGGCTTTTGTTACGCAACCACGACTTGAAGATCGCCAGTGCGCCATGGCTCAATCACCACTTTAATATGATCGTTGGGCGTCAGTAGCGTATCGAACGCGGCTTCCACACCATCAATGCCGACTGTGGCAGTGAGCATTTTCTGCCACGGCAGTTTGTGCTCGGCAATCGCGTGCAAGCACTGCTCAAACTCATGAGGCTGATAGTAGTAAGAGAAGCGCAAGTCGAGCTCTTTAACTGTCGCATAAGCGTAATTGATGGTTGCGGGCGCAGTGTGAATACCAGTGACCACAATGCGCGCACCAGCAGGCGAGCGGCGCATAAAATCATCAATAAGCGTGTACTTACCAACACACTCATAAATCACCAACCGCCCGCTATCGGCAATCTCAGCGCCTTTAGCCACTTCATCTTCCAGCTTAGGATTGGCAAAATCGGTTGCACCAAATGCTTTGGCCAAATCTAACTTTTGCTGCTGAATATCGACAGCAACAATGCGTTTTACGCCGCGCTGTTTAAGCGCACTGATAACCGCAAGGCCGATTGGCCCACAGCCAACCACCAGCGCGGTATCTTGCACTTCGATATCACTGCGATTGACCGCATGCAAGCCTACCGCGAGGGGTTCAGTCAAAGCCGCCGCCTCTGATGGTACGCCCTCTGGCACCGCAATCATGAGCGCTTCATCAAGCAAAAAATACTCGGAGTACGCACCGTAAACCCCTGGTGTCACACCAATACCAGCGCCGTTTTGGCTCATCAATAGCGGCACCGAGGTGACACGACTGCCAACGGCTAGAGATTGAGTGGTATTTGCGCCATATTCAACGATTTCAGCGCAGAATTCGTGACCAAGCATGACTTCACTCTGGTTATCCATTTCGCTAGGCATAATGCCAAGTGAACGATAGACATCAAACACTTCATTGCCATGACGAGTAATATGCAAGTCAGAGCCACAGATGCCGCACGCTAGGCTGCGCACTAACACTTGTCCAGCGCTTGGCTTTGGCACAGGCGCTTTGGTTAAACGCACCCCGCCGTTTTGCATCACTATGCTGTTCATCATCGTCATCGTTAGGCTCCTTTCGACTCATCGCTCATCTGAGCAATCGCGCCCGGTTTGATGTAACGCGCGGTGATGCCCTGCGCTTTGGCCGCAGCAATCAACACTTGCTCAATCCAGCCCGCATCCATGATATTCATGAAATTGCCATCTTCATCGAAATTGATATTGGCACCGGTAATCACCATAAAGCCGTCCGCACCGCCAGAACCTTGCGGGCAGTGGAAAGTATGGATTGAACCACCCGGCTCATAGAGGTAACTGCCGCCAGTTTGCACTTGATCTGGGTATTCAACGTAGTGCCAAGCACCGCTTAGGGTGTAAAAATGTACCACGCCAGTATGGAAATGCTTAGGCAAAGTAATGCCCGGTTTGAATTTGGCGCGAATCACCCAAGTACCATTCTCAGGGTCCAAAAACAGTGGGTAGACATCAACGCCCGGCAGTGCGTCTTTGATGATTGATTCTTCATTGGTGTTAAGCGTTAGTAGCAGATCTTGATGTGAAATCACTTCAGGTAATGACATAGCTGACTTCCTCGTTGTTGTAATTATGGAGCGATTTAGCGCGCCGAAGTCGACGCTTTGATAATCACCCACAACCTAGATCAAGGAATCACACTCGACTTGATGTTTTACGAAACAAATTTGATATATTGCGAATTACAATTTATTAACATATAAAAACGAGAGATGGGCATAGTAAGAACCGGTGCAGCAGACAAATTTAATGAATTGGTAGCCGACTTTGGTCAGAACCCAATATCCATTATTAATGAGGCAGGATTATGTTCTGCTCAGTTTCGCGACCCCAATACCTATATCGCCTGTTCAAAACTGGCCGAACTGCTTGAAATTGCCGCGCTGCGCTGCCAGCAGCCAAGCTTTGGGATTCAACTTGCCCAGCGGCAAAGTTTAAGAGCCCTCGGCGACTTACCCATGTTGGTTGCCAGAGCGCAAACGGTCGGAGAAGCGCTAACCCACATCAATGACTATTTGTACTTACAGTCCTCGGCGGCAAGTATTCACCTTAGTCGTCGTGGCGAACGAATCTGTATTACGCTGGAATTAGACATTGAAAGTAAACGCGGCATTACCCAATTGCTGCAAATGAGCGTGGCGCAAATGGCTAAGTTTGTCGCTAGCATACTCAATATTGAGGTTCAGCTTATCGCGCTGCACTTACAGCAGCGCTTTCTGGTTTCACACTCAAAGTCGCAAGCATCAAACCTACCAGACATTTACGTTGGTGAATCATTTAACGGGATCTGGCTTAAAGCCAATCTGCTTTCGAGCAAAAATCACCAAGATCAACACGCCCTTGACCGTCACTTTCAAGAGCACTTCCAATACCTGCAAAACCGCTATCCCAATGACTTAGCAGCGCAAACCAGCGATATGATTGGCCGCTTATTGCCAAGCGGAGAATGCAGCATTGAACGTGTCGCTAAAGCGCTAAACTTACACCCGCGAGTGCTGCAATTGCGACTAAAAGACGACAGTACCAGTTACCGCCAAATATTGCAGCACGTACGCCAGACCCTCGCCGAGCACTATTTGCAGTCAGAGCGTTACTCTATCACTGACATCGCTCTGCAACTTGGTTATGCCGAAATCGCCGTATTTAGCCGCCACTTTAAAACCTGGACAGGTCTCTCTCCGAGCCAATGGCGCAGTCAATTTCATTCGTCCGCTTGACGCAACATTCTCTCTAGACTCAAAAACGGCTTTCCTTACACCTGTCTTAATAACAAGAAACGCCTCGGTGCTACATTGGTTTGTAATCCAGACACTTAATGTTCAGGCATGATTCAAAAACACCAAAGCGTATTTAATCTTCGCTATAAAGCCTGAATGGTGTCGAATTCATCAAATAGACTTGGCAACAAGGACACGCATTATGAGCATCGAGCAGAAAAACAAAGTCGATATGATCACCCAACTGAATGACAAAGTCGTATTGGTCATTTCTGATGATCTTGAATGGGATGAAAAAAATCAAAAGCTGCTGTTACTTCAAGATAAGTTGAACGCGTATTTGTCTTTTATCGAGTCTGGGCAACTGTCTGACAAATACCCAAACCTAGACAATAACCGCATCCAAATTCGCTTAATCTCGAAATATGCGCCAAACGCAGAAGCAGAAAAATTCCTCAGCATCGCTTCACAGTCAGTGAAACAAGCCGGTTTTGAATTAGCGCTGCAATTTGCCAAAGTGCCAGCGTAAAACGGCTTATTTTCTCCGGAACATGGAATGGGAGCGGCAATAGCCGCTCTTTTTGTTTTTGGTGTGTGATGAAGAAGGTTCATTTGTATGATGCGCCATGCGCACACCGATCTCTTTATCATCTGCGATAGCGCACCAGTTCCTTTTGCTGGCTCAAAAGGAACCAAAAAAGCCTCTTGTACTCTGGCGCTGTCCGGCACGGTTTTACGCGTTCCCGACGCGGAAAACCTAAAAATTCATCCCTGAATTTTTGCCTGATGAGTTAAAATAATCAGCTTACTATATCAGTGCTTTAGGGTAGCATTTTGTGCCTGCTGGAATTTGTACCCACTCCAGCTTTTCGCTAGTCCAAACATGAACGGTTGGTTCAAAGATTGCTGAAGTGGCTTTGTCTACTGGCTTGAGTTTAAGCTTTATAGTCAAATCATCTTCTGGATTAAAATGGTAAATTCTATTGCCACAATTTGGACAAAACTTGGCACTATTGATGTTGCCGCTATCAGAACTTCTCGACCATTCACGTAACTCCCCCATAAATTCGATGTCTTGTTTAGCAATAACCGCAGTCACACTATAAGGAGCTGTGGCTAATTTTTGACATTCTGTACAATGACACGCAAATACGAGCTTTGGTTTTCCCTTAAGTTCATAACTGACTTGACCACATTGGCATGAGCCGCAAATTACATCTTCCATAATTTCATCTTCCTTAGTAACAAAACTTTCAAATATCTTTTTTGTAATATTGGGCTGGCATATCTTGGTAATATCCCTTTCCGATGCAATTAAAACCAAACTTGTGAAGAATATGTTGAGAGATTTTATTCTCTACTTCCGTCAAAGCTAACACATTTGTATAACCAACTTGTTTGGCGAAATTAAGGGTAGCTTTGCTCGCTTCATATGCATAACCCTTACCTCTAGCCGAACCCTATAACCTAATTCAACCGTTCGGTTTTCCTGATAAGTGAACGACTCAATTCCACAATAGCCAACTAACTGTCCATTCGTACGTTCAACAACACAAAACTTACCAATACCTTTGCTTTGAAACGACCTGAGCAATTTGTCAAAACGAAGTTCAGCTTGATGCCTCGTCATTGTACCTAAAGGTGAATACGCCATGAATTCAGCATTTTGAAGTAAGCCTATCACCTCCTCTTTGTCCTCAGGGATAAACTTCCTCAACTCTAAGTTTTCGGTAGTAATAATAAACGGCAACCTAGTAATAGATTCATAATACTAAAAACTATCAATGATTAGATAACGACTCAACCAATCACTAGGCAAAAATTCAGGGATGAATTTTTAGGTTATCGGCGCAGGACGCGCCTATAACCGGGCCGGACAACATCAAAGATCACGAGGCGCTTTTGGTTCCTTTTGCGCCAACAAAAGGAACTGGTGCGCTATCGCAGATAGTAAAGAAATCGACTCGCGCTAAGCGCATCATACAAACCACCTCACCAAAACCAACCGGCGTTTCGCCTCCCCTT
>NZ_FNDD01000050.1:14768-19128 GCF_900100015.1 Vibrio xiamenensis
CGCCAACAAAAGGAACTGGTGCGCTATCGCAGATGGTAAAGAAATCAACTCGCGCTAAGCGCATCACACAAACCACCTCACCACAAACAATGCCACAAAACCAACCGGCGTTTCGCCTCCCCTTTCGCCAACAAAAGGAACTGGTGCGCTATCGCAGATGGTAAAGAAATCGACTCGCGCTAAGCGCATCATACAAACCACCTCACCAAAACCAACCGGCGCTTCGCCTCCCTTTACGCCAAAAAAGGAACTGGTGCGCTATCGCAGGTGGTAAAGAAATCGACTCGCGCTAAGCGCATCACACAAACCACCTCGATCAGCGATAAAAAGCAGCAATCAAGAAATCTGATTAAAAATTTCTTAATAAATAGACTGTGAGTAAATACCTCGCAGATTCACTTTTCACGGTTCTCTGCAACCTATACTGCTTTAAAGTTACTTTTTTATTATCTTATTTATTCGCTTGGATTAATGAGCTAACACGCCTTATCAAAAGCATCGCCAAAATAATCGACTTCCATATGGTATAGGACTGACCATGACGAAAAAAAAGCAATTAATTCAAAAAATTCTCAATGTATTTGAAACTGGAAAATCCGAAGGGAAATATGAAAAGTTAGTGGTGTATTCCGATGGTGTCGCCAATAGTAAACAGATTACTTTTGGCCGCTGCCAAACCACCGAGCAAGGAAATTTATTAACTTTACTTGAAATGTATGTTGAGCATGAAGGCACCTATTGCCACGATTTTATTCCTTATTTGGATTTGATCGGCCATACCCCTTTACATGAAAATAACGAGTTCAAAAACTTACTGGTATTAGCTGCAAAAGAAGATGAGGTCATGCGCCAAACGCAAGATCTGTTTTTTGATCAAGTGTATTGGAACCCTGCAATGGCATGGTGTGAACGTTACAAAATGGCATTGGATTTAAGCGCCTTGGTCGTCTACGACTCCTACATTCACTCAGGCGGCATTCCGATGTTTTTACGCAAGCGTTTCATAGAGTTACCGCCATCAAAAGGTGGCGATGAGAAAGCATGGATACAGGCTTACGTGAGTACGCGTCACCAGTGGCTGAAATACCATAGCCGCCCAATTCTGCGCAAAACCATATATCGAACTCAAACCTTTATAAACGAAATCGAAAAAGATAACTGGGACTTAGAAAAAACGCCCATTATCGCCAACGGAATTTCTGTATCTTAATCATTGATAACGTTTTAACTGAACAACCAAGTCTATTTATTCGCTTTACGATCAATTAATCAAAATATAACGACCAGCGTTTTAATTAATATATGCAACAATGAAACACACTCTCAAGCGTGATTCATCCTTCAATACATTCCCCTTTCCATCTTGTTCCCTAATAAAGCAGCATCTTTAATAAACACACCTTTTAACTTAGGACGTAAATATAAAAAGGTAACACTCTGTTATTTAATAAATAAATTAAGGATATCAATATGGATTACCATTTTAAAAATTTAGTATTTGAAGGTGGTGGTGTAAAAGGAATTGCGTATTTAGGCGCGCTTAAAGTGCTGGATGAAAAAAATATTCTTGAAAATATACAACGTGTTGGCGGCACCTCTGCGGGCGCCATTAATGCGGTATTAGTTGGCCTTGGCTACGACCAAACAGAAACTGAGGAGATTCTATGGGATTTAGACTTTAACCAATTTATGGACGACTCTTGGGGCGTTGGCCGCGACGTACAAAGGCTTATCGACGAGTTTGGCTGGTATAAAGGCGACTTCTTTCGCAACTGGATAGCTCAACTGATCAAAGCCAAAACCGGTAACAGCGAGAGCACCTTTGCCGACATCGAAGCGCTAAAGGCCACCAAAGGCTTTAAATCTATGTATTTTATGGGCACCAACCTTTCTACCTCTTTTTCTGAAGTGTTCTCTGCTGAACACACGCCCAGAATATGCGTTGCCGATGCGGCGCGAATTTCGATGTCGATTCCGCTGTTTTTTGCCTCGAAACGCAGTATGCGTGGCGATGTGTATGTCGATGGCGGCGTGCTCGATAACTATCCCGTGAAACTGTTTGACCGCAAAAAATACCTCAAAACCGAAAACTACGTGGAGCCCAACTACTACAAGAAGGTCAACAAACAGATCCAAGACTTAATCAGACCTGTCTCGGAATACGTCTACAACAAAGAAACGCTCGGATTTCGCCTTGATACTAAGGAAGAAATTTCGGTATTTCGCGACCATGCGGTGCCCACCAGCCAGCCGATTGATAGCTTTTTTGATTACACCTCAGCGCTTATCAATACTCTGATGGAAGCGCAGCAAAATAGCCACCTTCACAGCGACGACTGGGCGCGCACTGTGTATATCGACACTCTGGGCGTGAATACCACCGACTTTGACCTTTCCGACGAAAAGAAACAGCAGCTGGTTACCTCAGGGCAACAAGGGGCCGACAGTTATTTCAAATGGTATGACAAATCCAAAGTTGCGCCGAATAAATAACGTCAAACAGGATTGGCCGACTCGCGGTTAATTGCAGTCGATAACGAGGAACAGAATATGTCTGAACACCTGAAATCATTTTTGGTCGGTGGCATTGGCGGCATTTTGCCAAAATCGCTCACCTTAGCCATCTTGCTCACCAATAGCCCCACCGCCCAAATGGGCGACAAAATCGTATTGAGTTTTTATGTTGGCATTGCGCTGTTTTTTGTCATTGGTGGGGTGATTTCGGTGTTCGCCGTCGAACGAAATCGAAAACTGGTCGACTATTTATTCGCGGGTATCGCCGCGCCCTCGTTGATTGTTTCTATCGGCTCGGGCATGAGTGAATCCAACCAACAGTCATTTGCCAATATCTGGCTAAACTCAGCAACCGCTTCAGAGCAAAGCGCGCCAGAGCAGGAAAACAAAACCTACAACTATGTCATCACCTCCACACCGCAAGGCGATCAAGATTGGCGCAAATCGACGCTGTCTTACGATATCATCATTACTGACACTCAAGGCCAGCAAAGCACGCTGGCGATCTCTTGGCCCAACCCGACCAAAACCATTCATAGCGACGCACCGATCGCCAAAATAGAAATGCAAGACGATAATGGCAAAGCGATTAATTCCTTAACCATTGATCAACCCGTTTCCGGCGAACTGATCGTCCAACCGGCGGTTGAGTCGCAACTTGATATCATGTGGATGCTCGGCGCGAAAGGAAAAGCCAAAGTAGTGAATTGTGAGATGAGTTTTGTGCCCGATAAATCATGATGCAGAAGTGTGCCAATTCTGTTATTGAGCCAACCACTGATAGCAATAAGGATTACAAAGTTAGTTGTATACCACAAGCACGAGCAGTAGACTTGCGCCAGCGAGATGTATTTGTTGGAGATAAATAATGAACAGCTTTTTGGCTAACTTCTTTCCGTACTTTGCCGGCGCTTTTAAGCTGATTGTATTAGCTATCGGAGGCTACTTAGCGATCAAATGGCACTTTGATGAAGACCGCAGAGTGAAGGAAGCCGCAGGCGAAGTATTTGATAGACCAAGCGCAATCAAAAAACTGGTCACGATATTCGCGATTCTCGTTTTTGTCGTCCTTGCCATTATTTTGGTGATTTATGCCACCAACTGGTTACTCTACGAATAAGATAAGTGCTGTACGATAGAGATAAAACACCCTTCAATAATTTGCTGTGTCTCAGGTGGTGTCTAATCACCGTTTTTATAATTATCTAATCGAACTACCTCAACTCAGATATTCAGATCACTAGGCAAAATTTCAGGATGAATTTTTAGGTTTTCGGTGTAGGACGCGCCTAAAACCGAGCCGGACAGCGCCAAAGTACAAAAGGCGTTTTGGTTCCTTTTGCGCCAATAAAAGGAACTGGTGCGCTATCGCAGATAGAAAAGAAATCGACGCGCGTTAGGCGCATCAAACCAACAACTCAACCCAAGATACCCCAGATTCCGGATAGCTCTTTCTGAGCCTCCAGAATAACGACGTTGGTTCACCGTCTAGATAAATACCAAACAAATCACTAGGCAAAAATTCAGGGATGAATTTTTAGGTTTTCGGCGCAGGACGCGCCTAAAACCGAGCCGAACAGCGTCAAAGCACAAAAGGCGCTTTTGGTTCCTTTTGCGCCAACAAAAGGGACTGGTGCGCTATCGCAGATAAAAAAGAAATCGACACACGTTAGGCGCATCAAACTAAACAACTAACCCAAGATACCCCAGATTCCGAATAGCTCTTTCTGATCCTTCGGAATGACGACGCTTGTTTACCGCGATCTAGATAAATAAGAAACAAATCATTAGGCAAAAATTCAGGGATGAATTTTTAGGTTTTCGGCGCAGGACGCGCCTAAAACCG
>NZ_FNDD01000049.1 GCF_900100015.1 Vibrio xiamenensis
AACAACTCCTCATCGGCTAACCCCTCGGCACACACATTCATTCGTCGTGCGACTTCTGCAATAGGCTCATTGCGAAAAAACGCCATTCCAACAATAAGCCAAAGAACCATATCACTAGGCAAGCGACGTCGACGTATAGTCGCTTTATCGGAAAGTGCTGCCGCTTTAGCAATCCACTCATCAGGAATATGCTCAGAGAAGGTGGTTAGCTGAGCGACATCAATCGGACTTTCTTCAAGAAAGTCGGCAAAACAATTTTGGATAGACATAAAAAATCGAAGACCTATAAACAGGTCTCCGATTGTCTCTTATCAGAAAGATCGGTCAACCGATCCTTATCTGATCTACATTGCGCCTATAGCGGCTCTTTTTTTGTCCAAAATTTGGCTAGTGGCGACAAAGTGGCGACATAGCGACAAAAATTTTGTGGCGACGGGCTATAAATTACTAAGAGGGTTACGAGTAATTGCTTCAGATAAATGATCGGGTGCGAAGTGCGCGTAGCGCATGGTCATCGAGATATCCGCATGACCAAGTACATCGCGCAGAACCCAAATGTTTCCACCGTTCATCATAAAATGACTAGCGAAACTATGGCGCAACACGATGATGAAGCTTGTGGAAAGATAGAAACTGCGCACCCAGGTTATCTCGGCTCTCAAGACACGTTCTATGTTGGT
Source organism: Vibrio xiamenensis (assembly GCF_900100015.1). GTDB lineage: Bacteria > Pseudomonadota > Gammaproteobacteria > Enterobacterales > Vibrionaceae > Vibrio > Vibrio xiamenensis. Next base: position 681 of record NZ_FNDD01000049.1, read on the forward strand.
AACCTGAAAGGTGTTGGACGTATCTATCAGTAGACGTTCGTTGATACCTACAGCAAAGTCGCCTTCGCTAAGCTCTATACGACAAAAACACCAATCACAGCAGATATGATGAATGACAAGGTTCTACCGTTCTTCGAAGCTCATGGGCTGCCTATACTCCGAATCTTAACTGACCGAGGAACCGAATACTGTGGTCGAGTTGAACAGCATGACTATCAACTTTACTTAGCGATCAATGATATCGATCACACCAAAACTAAAGCCATGTCGCCACAAACAAACGGGATCTGTGAACGCTTCCATAAGACCATATTGAATGAGTTCTACCAAGTGACGTTCAGAAAGAAACTGTATGGCTCAATGGATGAGTTGCAAAAAGATCTGGACGAATGGATGGAGTACTACAACAATCATCTTACTCATCAAGGAAAAATGTGCTGTGGCAGAACGCCAATAGAAACATTAGAGAATGGGAAATCAATCTGGGCTGAAAAGAATTTAGCTCAGATATAATCTGACAGGCACCAAGTCGAAAAGTGGGTAACTGTCAGATCAGGTCTGAATTAGTACACTTAAAGTAATCCGTTAAAAGCTAATTTAGCAAAACCGATAACGCACAAATGTCCATTCTCCATTTATCCGCTAAGTTTGGAGTCGCTGTATATGGCAATCATTAATTAATAGTTTTACTCATTTCTATGTTTGACTGCTGCTTCAATACCTTGTGCAGCATGGTCCCTGTAGAAATCATTTAAGTTATTAACCATCTTTCGAATCGATTTCGCTTTGTTCGTGTTGAGCTGAACCGGTGAATCCAGGTCTTTGACCCCAATTAAGTTTGAGCAAACAGCACTTACATTCAATAGTATCTTGGCGGTTTCTGGAATATATGGATTGTCTTGTCCTGTTTGATGCTTTGCTCTGATAATGTCGAGAACGGTATTCTCAGGATAGATATATGATGATGTGAGATATTCAAATACTGTCGCTTTTCCGTCAGAAAGAGGACGGTCGTCAGGTGATACTTCTAAAGAATCTATTTTCTCACACATATCAATAGCTTGATTAAGTAATGTTCGTATTAATTCCCAATCAGTTTTCATTCTAAGCCTTTAATTATGTTCAAATTCAGGAAAGGTATCTTATCATGATTGGTATTGATAACTATTATTATTTCGATCTCAATCTTCTTATCGGACTTGTATGATGGCTTTAATACATTATTGGTTTTAGGTGTATTTAAGTGAAATTTTAACCAATCAGTTTCGAGCCCATAACTTTAATTGGCTGGTGGGGGGAGCATATACAACAAAAGGTTACCGAATAAAACCGAGTAACCTTCCTGTGTGAATACGTTTGTTATTTCGCTGAGAATTCGTTTCTCACAATCTCAGCGCCGGCTCTTAACACATCGAGCTTGGCGCGAGCGACCTCGCGAGAGAGTGGTGCCATGCCACAGTTTGTACATGGGTAGAGCTTGTCGGCATCGACATATTTCAGTGCTTCACGAAGTGTCGCGGCGACGGCTTCTGGTGTTTCAATGTCGTTTGTTGCGACGTCGATAGCACCGACCATCACTTTTTTGCCACGCACCAATTCTAGCAATTCCATTGGTACATGCGAGTTATGACACTCTAGCGAGATGATGTCGATGTTCGATTTCTGTAGTTTAGGGAACACTTCTTCGTATTGACGCCATTCACTGCCCAAGGTTTTCTTCCAATCGGTATTGGCTTTGATTCCGTAGCCATAACAAATATGCACAGCTGTTTCACACTTAAGGCCTTCTATGGCTCGTTCAAGAGCCTCAATACCCCAGTCATTCACTTCATCAAAGAAGACATTGAACGCAGGCTCATCAAACTGGATGATGTCTACGCCTGCGGCTTCAAGCTCTTTGGCTTCTTCGTTGAGAATTTTAGCGAACTCCAGTGCTAACTCTTTACGGGATTTATAGTGCGCATCGTAAAGTGTATCAACCATAGTCATAGGCCCTGGCAGCGCCCATTTAATAGGCTTGTCTGTCTGTGAGCGCAGGAATTTTGCATCTTCAACAAACACGGCTTTTTGTCGCGATACTGGCCCCACAACACTTGGCACACTAGCGTCATAGCGGTCGCGGATTTTCACTGTCTGGCGGTTTTCGAAATCAACGCCATTTAAGTGTTCAATAAAGGTCGTCACAAAGTGCTGACGAGTCTGCTCGCCATCGCTCACAATGTCTGTACCCGCGAGTAGCTGCTCCTGTAGTGCGACACGCAGCGCATCGTGTTTACCGTCAATCAGTTCTTGTCCTTCAAGTTTCCATGGAGACCAAAGTACTTCTGGTTGAGCTAGCCAATTGGGTTTAGGTAGGCTGCCTGCCGTCGATGTTGGGAATAATTTTGTCATAATGTTGGCTGTTCTTCTGTCTTGTTGAGAATTACGCGTACTGAGCAGACCATTGCTCAAGAACCGATTGATAAGGTTTGATAAAGACTTCTTCAGCAAACTTACCCTGTTCAATGGCGAGTTTCGTGCGCTCTTCGCGGTCATACACTATGTCTGTTAACGCGTGCTCATTACTGTTCAAATTCGGTTGATAACGCTCGCCAGCGACAGTGTTGGCAAAGTAGATTTCAGGACGGTAAATCTTCTGGAACGTTTCCATTGTGCTGATGGTGCTGATCAGTTCTAAATTGGTGTAGTCGTTAAGTAGATCACCACAGAAGAAGAATGCAAATGGCGCCACGCTGTTGCTGGGCATGAAATAACGCACTTGTAAGCCCATTTTCTGGAAGTATTGCTCAGTTAGTGACGATTCATTCGGCTCGTATTCAACACCTAGAATAGGGTGTGTGTTGTCGGTGCGGTTATACACTTTACTGTCTGAAACGCTCAAACAAATCACTGGAGGTTTGGCGAAGTTTTGTTGGTAAGCTTCTGATTTAATGAAAGACTTAAAGATATTTCCGTGCAACTTACCGAAATCTTCTGGTACTGAGAATTGCGATTTGCCTTTGTTGTGGTCCAGTAAATGTACGCTAAAATCGTAATCACGCACATAAGAAGAGAAGTTGTTACCCACAATGCCTTCAATACGTTGGTTCGTCTTACGATCAACAACATAGGTTTTTAACACTTCAATCGATGGAATGGCTTCGTCTGCATTTTCCATTTTGATATCAGCAGAGATGATTTCGAGCTCTACCGAGTAACGATTGCCCGCTGGGTTATCCCAAGACGCCAGTTGGTTAAAACGGCGGTCAATCATGTTTAATGTATTGCGTAAGTTCTGTTGACGGTTTTTACCGCGCGCCAAGTTAGCAAAGTTCGTTGTGATACGAGTTTTGAGTGATGGCTGATAATTTTCATCAAGACAGGTATTTTTTATTTCGAACGTAAAATTCTGAGTCATGAGGGTTATCTTCACTATTCTTTATACCCAAAGTACTTGGAGTTGCAGGTAGGCGGCAAGTGAGTGAGGCCCCATGAGCATAGATAACTCTGTGATATGGGGGAACGAACGTAGCCAACACCGCTGCAGCTTCAAGCAAGACGGGTATAGATGAAATCAAAATCATCTTTCGTTAAATCCATGACTTAGTTATAACTGGCGTGCTACAAGTTTAATAACGCTATTATTTAATATTGTTTGTGAGAAAAATTCATGATCAGAAATATTTAAATGAAAATATTGTGGTAAACAGGCGGAATGGTTTAGCCCCATTCATTGCTAGGGGGCCAATTTGCTAATTTCAACTTACTCAATCATTGGCAGTCTATTTGAGTAATAAAGGTTTGCTCATCATCCACAAAAGCCACAAAGCCGCGGTGATAGATAAACACTCGACCGCGCCCCTCAACTAGGCAGGCAAGCTGTGGGTTCAAATCTTCTTCGTTATCTTGGCTTTGAAATGTTCCGGTATCGGTGATGACGCCGCTGAGCCTAGGCAAATATCCATACGTGCGCTTGGCTTGATCAATCAGGCTCAATTCACTGGTGGTAGAAAAGCAAGAGGGGAGAGATCCAGCTTCTTCGATAAATAGCGTTTTCAGTTCTTCAAAAGCGGTAATCACCAGCCAGTCGATGCCGTTAACGTGATGGATAAACATATATTTTAAATACTTAATTTCTCGATAATTCTGATGCGGGGATTCTACCACTATCAAGGGAGAACGTCGTAAAGATTTAGATGATATAAGTGCCTACTGACTCGATTATTATTCAGTGCCCATATTTCCTACAATTGCCGTTGGCTATTTGTGTTTCACATGTTACGTAATGAACTCAAAACTGCCCCATTATTCGCCAGAGCTTTTAAACATCATTTTCATAGGCATTTATTCACTTAATTCATGAATGCTTTATGTATTTGGCAGCGAGGAAAATCCAGATCTGGGCTGTCAGTATCATTAATTACGAGATGATCAATCGATTCTGGTGAACAAATCTTTACACGACTTTGAACCCCCAGTTTTTCTGCATGAGCTAAAATAATTCGTTTAGTTGAGTGTCTCATCATTGCTCGGGCAACTTCTGCTTCTCTAAGGTGATAACTTGAGAAACCATAAACACTGTGTGCTCCAACTGGAGAGATAATTGAATAGTCAACATGGAAGCGTTCAATATCAGATAGTGTTAGTTCGCCATATGTGGCGTTAACTTCTGTATTTGGAATTCCTCCAAGCAATAAAACTTCATAATCAGGTTGAGAACTTAATATACCAGCTATTTCAATCGAATTTGTAATGACCTTAAGGCCTTTAGCTGACCCAGTTAAAGCGTGTGCGAATGCTAGAGTAGTGGTACCCGCATCAATAAAAATCGCAGAGCCATCATCAATTAAAGTGCATGCTATTTGTGCGATAGCGCGCTTTTCAGACAACTTCTCGTTTAGTCGTTGTTGAAAAGAATTTTCTGAAGGTGGGTCGTTGGGTTTGGTTATTGTTGGGTTCGGACCTTCGGCTTTTGGTTTACGGTTTGTCGCAAGAACGGCCCCCCCATGCACACGCTGAATAACGCCCTTTTGTTCTAGTTCAAGCAAATCTCTACGAATGGTTTCACGAGATACAGATAGTCCGTCAACGAGAGCGTTGGTGGTTACTTTTCCATTTTCCGAAATTCTAGAGACAATTTCGTTGTGCCTTTCATGCGTCCACATTACTTATATTGCTCCATGGCCTCAAATAAGTTTTGATTTGTGATTTTCATCCTGAAAAGTCATACAAAACCCCAAACAGATGTGTAAATTACCAATGTTTACACAATTAGTCTAATCTGTTCCTTACATTGTTTCGGGGTTTTGTATTGTCTATGTAGTGTTGTAATATGATATTTTTAAGGCAATGCTTACATTGGTCGTTATGTATCGAACAAATGTTTTTTAGCGTAGCGTCTTAATTGTTTTTTCCAGCGAGCTGACTAGCCAGTCAATATCGTGCTCTTGAAACGCTAGGGTTGGGCGTAATTTAAGGACGTTACCATGTGGACCTGCTACCGAGGTCAGAATGCCTTCATCTCTTAAAACTTCCAATGAATCAAGGGCTAATGATTTATCTGGTGTCTTATCTTCTTTATTTGTTACAAATTCAAATCCAATAAATAGACCAGCACCGCGAACATCACCCACTACTTCATATTGGTTTTCTAGATGTTTTAGTTCATTCAAGAGTTTCGCACCCACTTTTTGGCTATGCTCCTGAAGTTTTTCATCTTTAATGACTTGTAACACTGCTTGTGCTGCAGCCATTGATACGGGATTACCACCAAAGGTATTGAAGTATGGGATATGGTCGCTGAAAGCTGACAACACGTCATTTTTTGCTAATAGGCCCGAAACGGGGATACCGTTACCCATAGGTTTACCTAAAGTGACCATATCCGGAACTAAGTCATGGCGAGCAAATCCCCAGAATGCATCACCAGTCCGTCCGAAGCCAGGTTGTACTTCATCAGCAATAAATACACCGCCATTAGCATGGACAGTTTCAATGGCGGCTTGCATAAAGCCTCTTTCTCCAGGCAGTACGCCGTCTGAGGAAAAGATGGAATCGGCCAAGAACCCCGCAAATTTAATGCCATTACGTTCCATATCATCAATTTGTTCCTGAATAGCATTGGCAAACCATTTAGCCATGTTATCTGTTTTTACACGGTATGGATCGGGTGCCTGCACCAGTCTAGTTGTAGAAGCTAGTGCCTGACCTGTACCCAGAGCAGGTGATGCTCCTGAAGTGAGTTCACTTGTACCATGATAAGCTTCCTGGGTAACAATAATCCCCGTACCACCAGTGTATGCCTGTGCAACACGAATGGCTAAGTCATTGGCTTCTGAACCGGTACACATGTACATCGCTTTATTAATTTCACTTGGTACTGTTTCTAGGAGCGATTCTGAATAATCAAGAATTCGTTCATGAAGATAACGTGTATGTGTGTTGATTTGTTGCATTTGTTGGTTTACTGCTTCAATAACAGCTGGGTGGCAGTGACCAATACTAGCGACGTTATTGTAAACATCCAGGTACTTCTTTCCGCTCGCATCCCATAAATATTGTCCCTTTCCTTTTACTAGATGGACGGGGTTGCGGTAGAACAAGCGGTAAGAATTCCCGAGTACCTTTTCTCGCTTATCTGTGAGACGACTGATGTCGTCACTGAGCATTTCCCTATGTTCAGGACGAAAACTGTTTGTGTCCATGATTGTTGATAATGTCGCCATTATTCTCTCCTTTGATTACCAATGACGTATCTATACGTATCTTTGCTGTGTATCTAGTTTAGACTCAAATTTTGTGTAAACGCAACCAAAAGCAACATAAAACTTCCAAATACACTTCAATGCACCATGATAAACCCTTAAATACCCATTTTAGTGCACTTAAATACAACTCGATATATCTAGTTTTGCGTATTTATTTTTTTTATATCATTGATATAAAACAATAATTATTTATTTTTGCACTATTGGCATAATTTCTGCTTTTGTGCATTTGTGAGTACTTTGTGATGTGTGCAACTTGCTCACGTTAAGCTCAACTAAAAGGAAGACTGGTCTTTGACCACTAAACGACTACAAGGAAGGAGAAAAACATGGATAGAAGATCGTTTTTGCGTGCAGGGTTAACGACGATGGGAGTTGCAGGTATGGCAAGTATTAACCCTGGTTTTTTTATATCGTCAGCATTTGCAAGCCAACAAAAAACGATGGTGTTTTTATCTGCTGAAAATATCACAGGCAACTGGGATCCGACAGCTCATACCACATTGTCACAATCTACTATTGAAGGGTTTGTTATGGGATTCCTTATCCGTTCACCAATGCGACCGGATAATCCAGAGCAAATTGTTTATGATCTGGCGACATCATACGAAGAGATTGATTCGTACAAGATCAAGTTTAATTTACGTAAAGGCGTGAAATTCCACGATGGGCGTCCTTTTACTTCTGAAGATATTAAAGCCACGTTTAAATATGCTTCACGCCTTGATCGTCCTCGTCAAAGTTTTCCTGGTGGTCCTGATACCTTCGACGTCGAAACACCTGATGAACATACTGTTATATTTAATACCGAAAAAGGTGGTTACGGTGCAGGCCTTTTCTTATTCCTTGCGTCTTACATTCCAATTATGTCTGCAGCAGATGTTGCGCTTGGCGCGGGTGGTCCTCTAACTCAGCGTCTTAATGGTACAGGTCCGTTTACTTTCGGTGAGCAAAAAGGCAATACAACAAAATTGCTGGCAAATGCGAATTACTATGCTGGCGCACCTAAAGTACCTGGTGTGGATTATACATTTACCGGTGACGCAACCACTCGTATGCTTTCTTTGATGTCGGGAGAAGCCGATGTCATTGAGCGTCTTGAACCTGAACAGGTTGATACGCTGAGTGCAAAGGATGACATTAAGATCTCAACAGTACTGTCTGTTGAAAATAAATATCTATTCTTCCGTTGTTCTAAACCTCCTTTTAATGACTGGCGTGTTCGACGCGCGGCTTGTCACGCTATTGATCGCAGCATGATTCTTGAACTTCTGGGTGATGCGGGTAGTAAATCGAAAAACTTCGTGTCTCCAATTAAATTTGGCTACACAGATTTAGATAATTACCCAGAATATGATCCTGAAGAATGTCAGCGTTTGCTTGCTGAAGCGGGTTACCCGAAAGGAGAAGGGTTGCCGAAACTGGAATATCTTACTTCGACAGGTTTCTATCCTAAGACAAAAGAATATGGGGAACTGATTACAGCGTTGCTGCAAGAACAGGGTTTCCCTGTAGAGCTTAACGTCATGGAAGTTGCGGCTTGGAACGAGCGTTTGTACGACCGTCCTGGAGGTGGTCCTGGTCACATGGTTGACTGTGGTTGGGCTCCTGGATCTCCGGAACCTGATTTAGTATTGCGCGCGCACTTCCATTCCAGTTCAAAACGTATTTGTGGTATCGAAGACCCAGAGTTAGACGCTGCCCTTGATGAAGAGCGTGATGCTCCGTCATTGGCTGAGCGTAAGAAATCTCTCCAAACAAACTTGATGCCAATGCTGGCAGATAAAGCACCAGCACTTTCCTTATTCACCTCTGTAATGATTCATGCGATGCGTAAAGATGTAGATGGTCTTTTCTTTTATCCAGATGGGCTGATGAATGCGAAGGATACCACCATCAGCTAAATGAGAAGGATATTCGCAAGAAAGGAATCGAACAGGAATTAAAGGATAACATATGTTCATTTTTAGATTTTTATTGAGACGTTTGAGTCAGGGATTGTTAATTGTCTTAATCGTTTCGGCTGTCATCTTTACTTTACTCAGGGTTGTCCCAGGCGACCCGGTAAGGTTAATGGTAGGGGGGATGGCTCCTGAGTCGTTAGTTGAACAAATTGCAACGGAAATGGGGTTAAGAGATCCGATACCGGTCCAGTTCTACCACTATATGGAGGATGTGGTACAGGGTGATTTAGGTCAGTCATTCGTTCGCCCAGCAAATGGGGCAGCGGTTGGCGGTGCGAGCTTCGATGACAGTACCCGTGGTGAACGTGCCAAAGTATTGGATTTGATTGTCGAAGCAGTACCTAAAACACTTCAGTTAGCTGTGTTAGCAATGGTGTTTGGGCTTTTGATCGCTGTGCCTATTGGTATTGGCGCAGGAACTAACCCTGGTAGGTGGCCTGATAAACTTGCTCTTTATACCAGCTCTATGTTTGTCAGCCTGCCTAATTTCTGGGTCGGGATCGTGCTTGCATTGATTATATCTGTGAACCTTAAGCTATTGCCGGCAGTGGGCTATAAAGGGTTTGAATACACAATATTACCAGCATTCGTGCTCGCTATTGAGTTAGCGCCCTTTATTATTCGCTCGTTGTCCGTATCGGTTGCTGGCGTAATGTCAGAGAATTTTATCGATATTGCTCGTGTTCGAGGCCTTTCTACGAAACAAATTATCTTTAAGCATGCGGTAAAAAATGCATCAGTTCCTGTATTGAACATGCTAGGGGTTCAATTCTCAATGTTGCTAGGCGGTGTGTTGGTTGTGGAGTTCATTTTTAATTTTCCAGGCATCGGTCTGTTAACGATTAACGCAGTAATGCAAAGGGATTTCCCGTTAATTCAGGGGATCGCCATCGTTACCGCAGCTGCATTCGTGTTAATTAACATTGCAGTAGACCTCATTTCTAACGCAATTGATCCAAGGTTGGACTACTAATGGCTGAATTAAACGTAATAAATAACGAGATGATGACTTCTACGAAATCACCACGTTCCATTGTATCGCGAATCTGGCATACCGCATTTCAGTCAACTGAATTCAAAGTTGGGTTTATTGTCTTTGTTGTACTGGTTCTGGCTGCAATTTTTTACCCAATGTTGAGTGGTATTGATCCGATAAAAATGTCGATCAGAGAAAAAATGCTACCTCCTTTATTTATGGGGGAAGGCTGGAGCTGGGCTCATCCGCTTGGTACGGATCAACTTGGGCGAGATATGCTTTCCCGCTCTTTGGTTGGCTTAAGGTATTCGCTGTTTATCGGGGTACTCACAACGGTGCTAATGCTCGCTGTTGGTGCAATGATCGGGCTTGTCGCAGGATATTACTCGAAGCGAATTGATACGGTCCTTATGAGAATTACCGATGCTCAATTGGCATTACCAATGATCATCTTGGCGATTACGATTTTGGGAGTATCACGTCCTACGATTCCATCAATCATTTTGGTGCTTGGATTAGCTGGATGGCCAATTTATGCACGTGTTATGCGTTCTACCATTATGTCCGAGCGTAAGAAAGAATATGTGCGTGGCGCGATGGTTATGGGCGCAACAGACTTTCGAATCATGTTCATGTTGCTTCTTCCAATTGTATTACCACCTATGGCATTCGTAGCAGTATTAGATATTGCACGCATGATGATATTTGAAAGTGTATTGGGATTCATTGGACTAGGTGTCCAACCACCAACGCCGACATTTGGCAATATTATTGCAGATGGAAGGAAATATCTGTTGAACGCTTGGTGGATAGCAACAATGCCGGGTGTGTTCTTATTCGTCACCTTGACCAGCATTAATTTGATGGGCGCAGCATTAGAGCGTGCAAGAAACAGTGTTTATGGAGGCGCTTAAGATGAATAATCCACTATTAAAAGTAAATGGTTTAACCGTTGTTAGTGATAACAACAACGGACATAAATCAATTTTAGAAGATGTCTCATTTGAGCTTCACTCTGGAGAAATTCTTTCTGTTATCGGTGAAAGCGGAGCAGGTAAAACTGTCCTAGCTAAGACCATAGTTAACTGGTTGCCTTCTACATTATCTGTTTCGTCTGGTGAGATTTTATTCAGGGGGAATAATCTCCTTGATGACCCAAAAGGGGCATCGAAGTTAGCTGGTCGAGATATCGCTTATGTTGGGGGCAACCCAGCAGGTGCATTAGATCCAACGATGACTGTAGGTGCTCAGTTAGTTGAAAAACTCAATGCTGTTATTCCAAATATTTCGGCTATTGACGCAAAACGCCGTGCAATAGAACTACTGGAAGCGGTTAGGATTCCTGCAGCTAGCCGTCGATTCGATGAATACCCAATGCAGTATTCTGGCGGGATGATGCAGCGGGTAATGATTGTGGATGCTTTGCTGTCTGAACCTGCGCTTTTAGTTGCTGATAATATTACTCAGCCCCTAGATGTGACTGTAGCTGCACAAATTTTAAAACTCATGCGTGATTTGAATGACAAATTCAATACTGCGATTTTGTTTATCTGTTCATCACTGCCTGTAGCCTGTGATGCATCAGATAATGTTTTAGTTTTGAACCGTGGCCGAGTTGTCGAGCTGCAGACTCCAGAAAAGTTGATATCAGAGCCCAGCCATTATTACACACAGGCATTGATAAAAGAGTTACCTAAGTTGTGGGATGATTCTATTAAAGTGAAAACCCAATCAGATAGTAACAAGCCAATTATGTCTGTTCGCGGAGTGGGTAAATCCTATACGGTACAAAACCGTAATGGATCCAAATCTGTTGTCCAGGCGGTCCGAAATGTTGATTTTGATGTATATCAAGGAGATAACTTTGGCCTAGTGGGTGAATCGGGTTGCGGTAAGTCTTCTTTGATGCGTCTGCTGACTGGTTTGGAAAAGCCTGACCAGGGTGAAATTCAATTTGAAGGTGAGAGCATCACTTTTGGTTGCTCTACAAAACGTATTCGTGAACTTCGCCGCTCATTTCAGTTGGTGCTTCAGGATCCATATGGTTCATTACCTCCGCAAACATCCATTGGTGATATTCTCGAAGAGCCGCTTATTATTCATAAGCTTGGCAACAAACAAGAGCGTCGAGAAAAAGCTCTGTCTGTGATGCGAGAAGTTGGCCTGCCTGAACATCTCTATTATGAGCTACCTAATGGTTTGAGTGCCGGGCAACGTCAGCGTCTGAATGTTGGTCGTGCCATGATTCTTGAACCGAAGCTACTAATTATGGACGAAACCTTGTCTGCACTGGATCAGACGGAGCAAGGTAAATTACTTGAACTGTTTGAAAAACTGCAGAAAAAGCATGGTTTTACTTATATCTACATTTCTCATGATCTGGCGATGGTGCGACGTGTTTGTTCACGTATAGCGGTTATGTATCTGGGAGAAACGGTAGAAGTTGCACCCAATGAAAGGCTTTTCTTCGACCCCTGTCATCCTTATACCCGTGCATTGCTTTCTGCTGCACCAACTCTTGAAACCCGTCGTTATGATCCAAAAGAGTGTCTACTGGAAGGTGAGCCGCCTAACCCAATCGACTTACCTGCTGGTTGTGCATTCCGAAGCCGTTGTCCACATGCGTTTGAGCGTTGTGAAAAAGAAAACCCAACGTTAACAAGTAGAGATAACAAAGCGTTAGCAGCTTGTTTTCTAAACGATAAAAAAGTGAAAACTAACCAAATACCGATTCATATTCACAAGGAAGAAAAGCTCGTAACGGCAGGTTAATACCTGATACCCAATTTTAGTGAATATATAAAAAAGTATCACGCGGGTTAACCGTGAATGTACAGAATTAAGGACAAAATTATGTGGAAATTATCAGCAACAGAACTTCTTGAAGGTTACCGTAGTGGCGAGTTTTCTCCTGTTGACGTCATGAAGTCAACATTAGAGCGTTGTGAGCAACTGAACGGTACGCTTAATGCGCTATATGACATTCAAAAAGAAAGAGCGTTGGCAGAAGCCGTGGAATCGGAAGCTCGCTGGAAAGCAGGTAAGCCAAAAGGACCATTAGACGGTATACCGGCAGTCATTAAAGACAGTATTGATGTTGCTGGCATGCGTATGTTTCGTGGAATGAAAGCTAAATATGACATAGAACCATCAACAGAGGATTCGCCACCGGCAGCACGCATGATTGAAGCCGGTGCTATCGTATTTGCTAAAACAACCATGCCTGATATGGGCTTTCTTGGTGCGGGGGTCAGTTCATATCACGGTGTTACACGCAACCCATGGGATACGAATTTAAACACAGGTGGTTCTTCTGCTGGTGCAGGGGCAGCAATCGCGTCGGGAATGGCCGCTCTGGCAATTGGTAGTGATGTTGGTGGCTCAGTGCGTCTGCCAGCGAGTCATTGCGGTATTGTTGGACTGAAGCCAACTGCAGGTGTTGTTCCTCATCTGCCATACAGTCGCGATCGTGTTGTCGGCCCACTGACTCGGACTGTAGAAGACTGCATTCTTCTTATGTCTGTTATTGATGCTCCAGATGAGAGAGCTTTTGAAAAAGGCGCATCGATTCCTGCAACGCTTCAAAAATTGGATTTGAGTGGCAAAAAAGTTGGCGTACTGATGGATATTGGCTGTGGTCAGGCTGCGGTGCCAGAAGTTGAAGCTTTGGTTCGTCAGGCTGCGGCGACCTTTGCCGAGTTAGGGGCGATAGTTTCTGACATTCCGGCTCCATTGGATTTTGATTTCCTTGATGACTTAAAACTTTACTTCTCAGTAAAAGCTGGGATGGAAAGAGCGTCACTTCCTAAAGAGCGTCAACGAGACGTATTAGATGTGGTTAATACACTATGTGATGCGGTGGAAGGAGCTCCGGCTACGGAATATATCATGGCGGCCAGCCGCTTTGATAAGGCACAGCGAATTGTCGCTAAAGTGATCGACCAATATGATTTTGTTCTTGCTCCGACTCTTCCTGTTGCGAATTATGCCGCTGATGCCGTAGGGGTTGATGCAGAACGCCCCCATGATCATGTTGTGTTTACTGCTCTAATTAATCAGTCAGGCCAACCTGCAGCTGTTATGCCATGTGGATTTGTGGGTACTTCACCAGTTGGTGTGCAAATAATGTCTTCATTCGGAAATGATGAAGCTATCCTCCAGGCTTGTTTAAGCTTTGCTGATGCAAGGTCTTACAAATATGAGTTTCCGGAAGTGAAGTAAAACAGGGAGAGGTAATGATGATGACAGTGAGTCAAGTTAAGGAAGACATGTTGAATACCTCCGTTCGTCAAATGATCGTTATTGCTTGTTTCGGCAGCGAGCAGGACCGTAGCCAACCGAGTGACGCTTTCCCTGCCATTGCAATGCCTGGTCATTCTGGTCTGGATGGATTAATTCGTCCAGTCGTTATTGGCTCTGAGCAGAGTCTGGCAAAAACGTATCATCACGATGCATTGACACCTTATACTTTTGAAAATGCAGCGGGCTCTTATTCGAAAGCAGGAAAACTGGGAATTGGTCCCAAATTGATTGTCAGTGATTCGGCAACCGAGAGTCTATTTATGGAATATCTGCGAGATGGCTGGCGAGCTTCAGTCGTCACTGACTTTAAAGATAGTGCCATGTTAGAGAAGTTAGTTGCTGTGAAGAAAACGTGGCATCAAAAAGGTAGTTCATCTTTGGATCTTTCTGCGTTTGATGTTTTTGACCGATATAAAATGGTGTGGGACTCTTTGAGCAGTCCGCTGCCATTACCAGCGAATACGGACATTTCGATAGATGTACTTACGCATTTAGTCGGCGATATTAGAAAGTCGGTGACTGCTTCAGGTTCTGATTTAGCTATCCTTCATGGCGAAAATACCATGTCTAATGTGCTTATCTCTGAAGATAAAAAATTAAAATTGGTAGATTTTGATCGTACAACTATTTCCGATCCCATGTGGGATTTAGCAGCGATGTCTCTCGAAGTGTGTACTGATGACAGCGACCGGAATCAGCTACTTGAAATGTATTACGGTCAAACCTCTGCTTCTCTGTTGGCTCGTTTAAAACTCTATAGCATCGTTGATGATGCAGTATGGGCTATGTGGGCATTATTGGGAGAAACTAATACTTATCGTAAGGGGACAGAGCTGTATAAATATGCGGCGAACCGCCTAGTTCGTATCCGCCACCACCTTACTCAATTTGAACTATCTAAGCTGAACAAGGAGCTGTGACGCTATGATGAATGATATTCAAACTGTTATTCATGATATACCTAATTTTGCTGGACGCGACCTGATGGTTAAACGCATTAATGGTGGTATAACCAATGTAAACTGGTGTGTAAGCGACACCAACAGTGGTGAAAAGTTTTTCGTCAAGCTTCATGGTGAAGGGACTGAAAACTACATTAACCGCTCGACGGCGTTAAAAGCGGCGACTATTGCGGCAGGTAAAGGGATCGGCCCGGGGGTTCTTTTCTATGACCAGAAATTGGGTGTAGAGGTTCATGAATTTCTCGATACATACCGAAGCTGCGACATTCTGGATGTACAAGAACCAAATATTCGCAGCAATATTATGTTGGCGTATTATTCGTTGCATCAGGACCTGATTCTTGAAGAAACGAATACTGGTTTTCAACAATTGGAAACTCTGGTTAATCAAGCAAGAAAGGTATGTCCTGAACTCCCCCGAGATATTGAACTACTGCTTTTACAATGCCGTAAAGCTCAAGCCGCTATAGAAGCTTCCGGAATGGATTTACGTGGCTGTTATAACGATTCGTACATAACGAATTACATGCGTAATGACGATGGTGCAATTAAGATCATCGATTGGGAATATGCTGCAAACAACGATCCATATTGGGATGTCGGCATGTTTTGTATCGAAAGCTTCTTTGATGATTTGTCAAATATTGAAGGCATTATTGAAATGTATAACGGTAAGGTGAGTCCTGATCTCATTGCCCGTACCTATTTATATATTGGTGTTGCACTGGTGCGTTGGGGGTTATGGGCGCTCAGTCAACAGTACGTTACTTCTATGTCTTTCGATTACGGCAAATATTCTCAGATTCTCTTGCTTCGAGCCCGTAAACAGATCTTAAGTAAAAACTGGGAGTGGGCGCTAATTCAGGTGTAATTCGTTCCCCCCCCTTTATTTAATCGCTAAAAGGGGGGGGGGATATGAGCCCATAACCCAATGCAATTAAAAAGGAATTTATTATGTTAAGTGGAATCAGTATGTGGCAATTAGTCATCGTAGCTGCAATTGTTGCAATGCTTTTTGGGACTAAGAAATTACGCAACGTGGGTGGCGATTTAGGATCCGCGATTAAGGGCTTTAAAAGTGCGATGAAAGAAGAATCTGATGGCTCAGTGACATCAACAGCCAAAGCGCTGGATACAAAAGAGTAGGCCTCTCTATGTTTGATACAGGGTTTAGCGAGCTTGCACTTAATAGGTGCCAAGGCATAGTAGTGATGAACAGGAGTAACGAATCCCAAAACGTTGTCTTCTAAACGAGCTTATGTCGTCGTCGTTGTATTTGTTGTCGGATTGCTACTTACACCTGCGGATATCATCTCTCAAACGTTATACCTTTTGTTTGAGATAGGAGTATTTTGTTCACGATTTTATGTTGGCAGAGACGGAACGGTTTATTTGGCTGAAGGTCAGCATTCATTTTCTTAAGTATTTATTATTTTGATTGGCAAATATGAGGCTGATATTTGCCTGATAAGAGGTTGTCATGACGTTTCGTCATTTTCTAGTTGTGTTACTCGTAATTATCATATGGGCTTTTAATGTCATTGCTATAAAAATTGGTGTAACAGAACTTCCCCCGTTATTTATGACAATGCTACGATTTACAGTTGTCGCAGTATTGGTTGTTCCTTTTACGCGAGTGAATAAAGAGCAATTTAAATCGGTTGCTATTCAGGCTTTCACTTTTGGGTTCCTTCATTTTTCATTATTGTTCGTAGGTACACAATATACTGACGCTGGTACTGCGGCAGTATTGGTTCAATTGGGAACGCCTTTTGCCATGATTCTGGCGGTAATTTTCTTACAAGAAAAACTACGTATGATCCAGATCTTAGGGATATCATTGTCATTTTTGGGCGTATTCTGTCTTTCCGGTAGCCCATCTTCCAGTTCGCGAATGGCGTTAGTACTTTTGATCATTAGTGCGTTTGGTTGGGCGATTACTAATATTATTGTTAAGCGCTCTCCTAAAATTCATCCATTAACGATGGCGGGATGGATGTCGTTTCTTGCCATACCTATCGTTGGCTTATCGACTTTTTTGGTTGAACATGACCAGGTAACATCGCTGATGCATACTTCGTGGAAAGGGTGGTTTGCCGTTCTTTATAGCGCGATAGCGTCTTCAATTTTGGCTTATTCACTGTGGTATTGGTTATTGAAAATTTATCCAGTGAACAAGGTCGTACCGTATTCACTTCTTAACCCAGTGGTTGCCATATTCTTAGGCTATTGGTTATTGGGCGACAGCTTAAATGTATACAAAATGATTGGTGCCGCTTTAATTATTGGAGGGACCTTTATTGCCCAAGTTAATTTGCCGAGCATACTCCAAAAGCGCAGAAATAGACTTGCGTTGAAATCTGAACTTTGATGGTGTCAGAGGGTAAGATCGGTAGATAAAATTAGTTACTACCGATCTTGTTAGATTTGTTACTTTTGAAAGGCTTCTTGAACTTCTTTTGGTTTTAGCTTTGTACTTTGTATTGGCGAATAAATTCATCGCTTTATGATGTCATTGTGACAAACGTATCAAAAGAAGGTTTTCTGCTTTTTTAACGCTTCTTTTAAAGTTGTATTGACCGACCTGTCTACTTCAATAACTTAGAATAACTCAGGACCTGCGTCATTTTACTATCCAGCTAATAAGAAGATTTCTTTATAGAAGATGAAAAAGGCGTTCCTTTCTGGATTTATTCTATTTATACAATGTCTTTGGGGTTCATGACCCTAAGCATGCTCTGGCTCATGTTTACAAAAATGTGGTTTGTGGACAGAATGGTTGGGTTTACCAAGACATGAAAGAGAATAATCCAGTTTATCAATCGTGGTTGAAATCATAGCTAGCAGGATGGTGGCTGTGCACGAATTTAGTCATTAGGAAATGGAATGGAAATTATCAGAAGCCGAGAATTTACCGCAAACAAAGCTTGGGGTGCCAAGGATATCGCTAACATGAATGGTGTCACCACTCGTCTGCATTGGACGGATAAACCCTACATCTGGCATGTAAATGATGGTGAGGAAGTGTTTGCTGTTCTACACGGTGTGGTCAACATGTTTTACAAGCAAAATGGCGAAGTAAACTCAATAATTTTAAATGCTGGGGATATTTTCTTTGCGTCCGTGGGTACCGAACATGTGGCTCATCCTCAAGGGGAAGCCAGAATATTAGTTATCGAGCGTGAAGGCAGTATTTAGCCGATGCATTGCGCGTTAGCCGGATGGTAAGAATTTGAATTCATTAAGTTAAGGATAACGAATGTCATTGATAGCAAAAACACCGAAGCGCCTTATTACGCCGTTATCTTCACTTCTCTAAGAACTGATGGTGATAATGGATACGGAGAAATGGCGGAAAAAATGGAGGCTCTCGCTTCCCAGCAGTCGGGGTTTCTTGGCGTTGAATCGGCGCGAGAAGATGTTGGTATAACGGTGTCATATTGGAGCGATATTGATTCAATAAAGAAATGGAGAGCGAATCTTGAACACCAAGAAGCTCAGCGTTTAGGCCATGAAAAAGGCTACCCATTGAGGTCAATGTAGATCAGATAAGGAGCGGTTGACCGATCTTTCTGATAAGAGACAATCGGAGACCTGTTTATAGGTCTTCGATTTTTTATGTCTATCCAAAATTGTTTTGCCGACTTTCTTGAAGAAAGTCCGATTGATGTCGCTCAGCTAACCACCTTCTCTGAGCATATTCCTGATGAGTGGATTGCTAAAGCGGCAGCACTTTCCGATAAAGCGACTATACGTCGACGTCGCTTGCCTAGTGATATGGTTCTTTG
>NZ_FNDD01000048.1 GCF_900100015.1 Vibrio xiamenensis
AATCTTGACGGCTCAAAAGCGCTGCTTAAAAAAGCGGGCTTTAAAGACGTCAATGGCGATGGCTTTGTTGAAACACCATCAGGTAAATCGTTTGAGCTTCTGATTCAATCACCAAACGGTTGGACTGACTTTAACAACACAGTGCAACTGGCGGTTGAGCAATTGGCAGAAGCTGGAATTAAAGCCAAAGCGCGTACGCCAGATTTCTCGGTGTACAACCAAGCAATGATGGAAGGCAGTTATGATGTGGCTTACACCAACTACTTCCACGGTGCAGACCCATACACCTACTGGAACAGCGCCTATAACTCAGCGTTGCAAGCTGGTGAAGGTATGCCGCGTTTCGCGATGCACTTCTACAAAAACAATAAGTTAGATGGCTTGCTCAACAGCTTCTACAAAACGGCTGATAAAAAAGAGCAAATGGATATAGCCCACGGTATTCAGCAAATCATCGCTCAGGATCAAGTGACGATTCCAGTGATGTCGGGCGCTTACATGTTCCAATACAACACCACACGCTTTACCGGTTGGTGGAACGAAGAAAATCCAAAAGGCCGTCCGAACATCTGGGCAGGCATTCCTGAGCGTCTACTGCAAGTGCTGGATTTGAAACCAGTTCAGTAACGACGTAAATCGTTGCGGCGTGGCCTACGCGCCGCAACTTATCCCTCAATTTCAACTATTTAAGGTATAGCGCACAACGCTAGGGGGACGCTCACTTTGAATTTGGCAATTTTGAAGTGACCTCAAGCCAGAACCAACAATATCTGGGTGAGTTTAAGGTGTAAGTTATGGGTTATTTTTTTAGACGTCTGTCGTTTTATTTGGTCGCACTTATCGTGGCTGCGACGCTTAATTTTGTTATTCCACGTGCAATGCCCGGCGATCCGGTGACCATGATGTTTGCTAACGCATCGGTTCAGGTCACGCCGGAACGCATTGCGGCAATGAAAGAGTTATTGGGCTTTGTTGATGGCGGTTTGGTTACCCAATACATCGCCTATATGAAAAACATTCTTAGCTGGCAACTCGGCACCTCAATTCAATTCTATCCGCTGTCGGTGAATACGCTGCTGGGTAGTGCGTTTGGTTGGTCGCTGTTTTTAGCGGGCAGTGCGGTGATTTTATCCTTCTCGCTTGGCTCGATTCTCGGCATTTTCGCGGCTTGGAAACGAGGCAGTAAATACGACACCTTTATCACGCCTGGCACGCTGATACTGCAAGCGGTACCGCAAGTGGTCATCGCAATGCTGGCACTGTTTGTATTCGCTATCGGTCTCAAATGGTTCCCAACCGGGTACGCCTACACACCAGGCACCACGCCGGATTGGACCAGCTGGGCATTTATTAAAGATGTTGGCTACCACGCAGTGCTGCCACTGGTGTGCGCCTCGGTGGTTCAGATCGGCGGGTTTCTGGTCAATATGCGTAACAACATGATCAACTTGCTGGCAGAAGATTACATCACCATGGCAAAAGGCAAAGGTCTGAGCGAAAACCGAGTGGTATTTAATTACGCGGCGCGCAATGCGCTGCTGCCGAGCGTCACGGCGCTATCGATGTCACTTGGGATGGCGATTGGCGGTCAGTTAATTGTCGAGATCATCTTTAACTACCCAGGCCTTGGCACAGTGCTGCTAAACGCCATCAACGCACGCGACTACCAAGTGCTGCAAGGTCAGTTGCTGATCATGACGCTGTTTATGCTGTCGTTCAATTTGCTCGCCGACATGCTGTATGTCGTGCTTGACCCGCGTCTGCGCAAAGGAGGCAAATAATCATGCAAGCTCTATTTCAACTCATAATGCGTAATAAGGTTGCGCGTGCAGGCTCTATCATCGTCGGGCTGTTCATTTTTGTCGCCTTAGCCGCGCCATTATTGACCAAGCACGCACCGGATAAACGCACTGGCAATCCACACGAATACCCAAGTTGGATAACTCACGCGGCCAAAACCAACCCAAATGGTTGGGTGGCGACCCACTTAGCTGACGATCGCCGAACGCTAGCGCTATCGAAAAAACAAGATCATATTCTGGGCACTACGCGTATGGGACGCGATGTGTGGTCACAACTCGCCCACGGCGCACGCGTGTCGCTGGCGGTTGGCTTTGGCGCAGGAATCACCGTGTGTTTTCTCGCAACCGTCATCGGTATTTCTGCGGGCTATTTTGGCGGGCGTATCGATGATTTTCTTACCGCCGCGATGAACATCATGCTGGTGATTCCGCAATACCCTTTGCTGTTTGTCCTCGCCGCGTTTATCGGCGAAGCGGGGCCGCTGACCATCGCCATTATCATCGGTTGCACCTCATGGGCTTGGGGCGCGCGCGTGGTGCGCTCACAGACGCTGGCGCTGCGCGAAAAAGAGTTTGTCAAAGCCGCTGAAGTGCTTGGCGAAACCTCGTTTCGAATCATTTTCGTTGAAATTCTACCTAACCTCATTCCGATTGTTGGCGCCAGCTTTATCGGCTCGGTGATGTACGCCATCACCATGGAATCGATCATCTCGTTCCTAGGGCTTGGGGACCCCAATACCATCAGCTGGGGCATCATGCTCTACAACGTGCAAACCTCCTCTTCAATGCTGATCGGCGCCTGGTGGGAACTGCTTGCACCTTGTATCGCACTCACGCTGCTGGTCACTGGCTTGGCGCTGCTTAACTTTGCCGTAGATGAAATTGCCAACCCTCAACTGCGCGCGCAAAAAGGTATGAAGCGCTGGAAAAAGCTCACCGCCCAGCAGCAAAGCAAGCGCCAAGTCGAACCAGCCATCACTACTCACAATGCCATTATTAGCGGGGACAAATAACCATGACGGACGCTCTCATTTCAATCCGCAACTTGTGCGTGGACTACATAACCGACGCAGGCGACGTACGCGCCTGCAGCGACGTGAGTTTTGATATCGCGCCTGGTGAAATCTTTGGTCTCGCTGGCGAGTCTGGTTGCGGTAAGTCTACCGTGGCGTTTTCGCTGATGCGTTTACACAAGCCACCAGCATTCATCACCAGCGGCGAGGTGATTTTTAATGGTGAAGACATACTCCGTTACAGCGAAAGCCAAATGCAGGCGTTTCGCTGGAGTCAAATGTCGATGGTATTTCAAAGTGCCATGAATGCGCTTAATCCGGTGTTGACCATGGAAGAGCAGTTTTGCGATGTGATCATGCGCCACACCAATATGACTCGCGCTCAAGCGAAAAATCGCGCCGAAGGCTTGCTTGAGATCGTCGATATTCATCCGAGCCGTTTAAACGATTACCCGCACCAATTCTCTGGCGGCATGCGCCAACGCTTAGTGATCGCCATCGCGCTAGCGCTTAACCCCAAAATGATCATTATGGATGAACCGACCACTGCTCTGGATGTGGTAGTTCAACGCGAAATCTTGCAAAAGATCTACGCGCTAAAACAAGAGTTTGGCTTTTCGATCCTATTCATCACTCACGATCTGTCGCTGATGGTCGAGTTTTCTGACCGGATCGGCATCATGTATTCCGGTGAACTGATCGAAGTCGCACCATCCAAGCAGATTCTACAAAGCCCTTATCACCCTTACACCAAAGGCTTGGGTAGCTCTTTTCCACCGTTAACGGGGCCGAAAACCAAGCTGACGGGCATTCCCGGTAACCCGTTAAATTTACTCGACATTCCAACTGGATGTCGCTTTCAAGCTCGCTGTGAACGGGTGCATGAAACCTGTACTCAAACCCCAACGCAGCTACGTCAAATCGAGCAAGGGCGCTTTTCCAATTGCCATCTGTATGGCGAACCTATCGTGCACAGTAAGTTGTAATCGCGGATAACAAACTGAATTTTGGAGTTTTTTATGAGTAATCAATACGGTGAGTTACTGATCGAAGGAAAGAATCTGGTCAAAGACTTTCCGATCAATAGCCATTCGCTCAATCAACCTATGATGCGCGCGATCAATGATGTGTCATTCAAAATGTACAAAAGCCGTGGCTTGTCGGTGGTCGGTGAATCGGGTTCGGGTAAATCCACCACAGCGAAAATGATCGCCAAAATGTACGCGCCGAGCGGCGGTGCGATTGAATACAAAGGCCGCGATATCGAAACCATTCGTGGCAAAAAAGATCTGATCAATTACCGTCAAGGCATTCAGATGGTTTGGCAAGATCCGTTTGGTTCGCTTAATCCCACTCACAATATTTTTCATCATATTGCGCGGCCGCTGCTGATCCACAATAAGGTCGCACGCGGTAACAAGAAAGAGCTGCAAGAGCGCGTGCATGAACTGCTTGAACAAGTGGGGCTGATTCCGCCTAAAGAAACCGCCGAAAAATTCCCCCACCAACTATCAGGCGGGCAAAGACAACGGGTCAATTTAGCGCGCAATATTGCCGTCGGTGCCGAAGTGGTATTGGCTGACGAACCCACCTCGATGCTCGACGTATCGATTCGCGCCGGCGTGCTGAATTTGATGGAAGAGATGAAGTTTGAGCGGCAGATGTCGCTGCTTTATATCACGCATGACATCGCCACCGCACGCTACATCGCCGAAGATCTTGCGGTGATGTACGTCGGCCATATGGTGGAATGGGGCGATACTGAGCAAATCATTCACGATCCTCAGCACCCTTACACTCAATTGCTGGTTTCAGCGGTGCCGGATCCGAGTAAATCGATTCATACCAAACTGAAAGGCAACAAAGGTGAGATTCCACTCTGGACGCCAAGCTCAGTCGGCTGCCCATTTGCGGGTCGCTGTGAGCACGCTAGCGAGCAATGTCAGCAGCAGCTTCCCGAGGTCACCAAATTGGCCGACAACCATTTTGTGCGCTGTTACTTGTACCAATAACACTAAGCACCGTTACTCCGCCATTTCCCCCCAGCGCACTGCCCTGCTTTGGTTGAAATGGCGCGTTATTACCTCAATCCGGCATGCAGTGCCGCTTTGAATTGAACAATTTTGGCTGCGGAGACAAGCATGCAGTTACTGATCAATCATCTAGGCTATGAACCTCAAGCGCCAAAGCATGCGATTCTGGTGACCAAGCAGCCACAACTTGACGATACAAAAGTGCGTTTGGTCAATGCCGATAACGGCGAAGTGTTAGCAAGCCTAAACGCGGTTGCTCAGCCAGACGTGGCAAATTGGCAGCGCGGTTACTTCCATCGCATTGATTTTTCCCACTTGACGCAAAGCGGGCAGTTTTATCTTGCTCATGCGAAGACCCACTCACAAGTTTTTGATATCAAAGATCAAAACATGCTCACGACGACCTTTTCCGATCTGCTGCACTACTTTAAATCGCAGCGTTGCAGTGGTGAATTTGAACGCCATGATCGGCAAATCAAACTCTATGATTCACAGCAACGAATTGACGCACGCGGCGGATGGTATGACGCCTCAGGCGATGTGAGTAAGTACTTAAGTCATCTCTCTTACGCCAACTATTTTAACCCTCAACAAATTCCGATGCTGGTGTGGAATCTATTCAAAAGCGCCGAACTGGTGAATGAAAATGACCAGTTTGCGCCGTTTTTACTCAGGCGCCTAAATGAAGAAGCACTGCATGGCGCCGACTTTTTAGTGCGAATGCAAGCGCCGCAAGGCTTCTTCTATATGACGGTGTTTGACCAATGGAGCAAACAGACAGAGCAACGCGAAGTGTGCGCGTATGCTACTCAGCAAGGCATTAAATCCGCAGCTTATCAAGCCGGATTTCGCCAAGGTGGCGGTGTGAGCATAGCCGCACTTGCTCGGGCGGCGCGTGGAAGTGAAGGCGGTGAATACTCCCCTCAGCAATATTTGGACGCCGCCGAGCGTGGCTACCAACATTTACTTGAGCACAATACGGCCTATCTTGACGATGGCATCGAAAACATCATCGATGATTACTGCGCCCTGCTTGCCAGTGTTGAGCTGTATAAAAGCTGCCAGAAACTTGAGTATCTCGACCGCAGCCGTCAATTCGCCCAGCGCTTAGCTGCGCGCCAACAAAGCGACAGCCATATACGCCATTTTTGGGCGGCCAATCACGATGGCTCGCGTCCCTACTTTCATGCTGCTGAAGCTGGGCTGCCTGGCATTGCGTTGTGTGAATACGTTCGTATTGAAACCGATGCCGAGCGCCGCACAGAAATAGTTAAAACCATCACTCAAGCAGCGCAGTTTGAACTGGCGATAAGTGCTGAGGTCAGTAATCCATTTGGCTATCCACGCCAGTACGTAAAAGACCTCGATGGCCCCAAACGCAGCGCGTTTTTTATCGCCCAGCACAATGAAACTGGCTATTGGTGGCAAGGTGAAAATGCGCGCCTTAGCTCACTGGCATGCTTTGCCTATCAATCGGCGCAAGTGATTGACGATAAAAAACTTACTTCCCAACTCGCCGGTTATGCGCAGCAAGCGCTGAACTGGATATTAGGCCTGAATCCGTTTGATATTTGCATGTTAGACGGCCACGGACGCAACAACCCGAATTATTTACCCGAGCTTGGTTTTTGCAACGCCAAAGGCGGGATCTGTAATGGCATTACCGCTGGGTTTTCCGACCCGCACAGCATTGCTTTTAATCCCGAACCTTATGCTAACGATCTACTGCAAAACTGGCGCTGGGGGGAACAATGGATTCCTCATGCGGCGTGGTTTTTACTCGCGGTAAGCCATCACTCACATCATTACCATTCGACGAACGTCGCTTAAGCGAACGCTATTACGACAACACTCCATTATCTGATAGGAAGCACCATGAATTATCGCCTCGACCTGACCGTTCTTTCCGAAACCGACGCTAAACCTGGATGTCGTCTTGCTCTGGCGCTGCATAATCTGAATGACCACGCGCTGCACCACTGGTCGCTCGAATTTCTCTATGACCGTTATATTGAGCCAAGCAGTCTTCAAAACGCCGACATCGAGCAAATTGGCAGTTTTTGCCGTTTGACCCCGCATCAGCCTCTGCTGGCCGACAATGGTCATTTCTACTGCGAACTGTTTGCTCAATCGATGCCAATTCGCTTTTATACTGATGGCTTCAAAGATGCAGCGCTGGTGACCTCGGCAGGTGAACGTTTTGAGGTAGTGATTACTCCCATCGCACTTGCCGCACCATACAGTCAAAAAACGCGATTGCCCAATGTTGAGCAAAGCGAATTCGCCTTGCTGCCGATGCCAAATCATCTTGAGCGCTATGAGGGAGAGCTCGCCTTAAACAAAGTGCATCTGCAATGTCATACGCCACTTGCCGCCAATGCCATCGATTGGCTTAGCGCAGAACTTGCAAACCAATTTAGCTGCCAGCCAAGCACTGAACACGGCGAGCACAGCATTCACTTTAAGCTCAACCCAAGTTTCAACGCTAGCGAGTACCGTTTAAAAGTCACCACGTGCGATATCACCATCGAAGCGCGCGAACGTTGTGGGTTTATTCACGCCAGTGCCACGCTGCTGCAACTGCTTACACACTCTCCAGACAACGCTAAACCGTTATTTGCACCGTGCGTGGTGATTCGCGATCAGCCGCGTTTTCAGTATCGCGGCATGATGCTAGATTGCGCGCGCCATTTTCACTCTGTGGCTCAAGTTAAACGCCTTATCAACCAACTGGCACGTTATAAATTCAATACTTTCCATTGGCACCTCACTGATGACGAAGCGTGGCGAATCGAGATCAAAGCGTTTCCTGAGCTGACCCAAATCGGCGCTAAGCGCGGCCATGGCTGTGAACTGAAGCCGCAATTTAGCCATATCAATGACATTTACCAAGGCTTCTATACCCAAGAGCAGATCAAAGACGTCATCGCTTATGCCGATGCGCGTGGTATCAGTGTGATTCCAGAAATCGATATTCCCGGTCACTCACGGGCCGCTATTTTTTCATTGCCTGAGCTGTTAAAAGATCCAAGCGATCACTCTCGTTATCGTAGCGTACAGCATTACACCGATAACGTGCTGTCTCCGGCGCTGCCCGGCACTTACCAGTTTCTTGATACCGTGTTACAAGAAGTGGCGGCACTGTTTCCCGCGCCGTGGATACACATTGGTGCTGATGAAGTGCCAAAAGGAGTGTGGAGCGATAGCCAAGCGTGCGCTGAATTAATGGCTAAGCACGGTTACGAGCAGCCAAGTGAGTTGCAAGGTCACTTGCTGCGCTACGTAGAAACCAAACTTAAAGCATTGGGCAAACGCATGGTCGGATGGGAAGAAGCGCAACATGGAGACAAGGTCAGCAAGGATACGGTGATCTATTCTTGGCTCAGTGAAGACGCGGCGCTTAAGTGTGCCAAACAAGGCTTTGATGTTATTTTGCAGCCGGGTCAATCAACCTATTTGGATATGAGCCAAGATTTTACGCCTGACGAGCCGGGGGTAAGCTGGGCGAATGTACTGCCACTTGAGAAGTGCTACCACTATGAACCCTTGGCTGAATTGACCGATGACGACCCGATTCGCAAACGAATTCTGGGCAT
Source organism: Vibrio xiamenensis (assembly GCF_900100015.1). GTDB lineage: Bacteria > Pseudomonadota > Gammaproteobacteria > Enterobacterales > Vibrionaceae > Vibrio > Vibrio xiamenensis. The sequence goes on from NZ_FNDD01000048.1 coordinate 8,445, forward strand.
TCAATGTGCGCTATGGTGCGAGTTGGTGGCCAATCAGCAGCAGCTGGATTACATGCTCTACCCGCGCTTAACCGCGATTGCCGAAGCGTGCTGGACCAATAAATCGCAGCGCGACTGGCAAGATTATTTGGCACGCCTAAAAGCCCATCTACCGCATCTTGATCAGCAGGGCATCGCATATCGAGCGCCTTGGCAATAAAACTAATTATTGCAGCATTAACGGTTAGCTCGCGACTTTACACCGCGAGCTAAGCGCCTAAACACACATTAGAATGCCAACACACCTTGCGGCTGCAACGTCACTTCAACCGCTTGCCCCACCGTCAGCGGCTGGTTGGAACTGGCTAATAATTCGCTGCCGCAGGCATGAATAACGTAGCGACAGTGGTCTCCCATAAACTGCTGTTCCATCACCCGAATCGCACTGTCTTCCACCGCTTGCAACTGCAAATGTTGCGGCCTGAGTAACAACTCACAGCTCTGGTTAAGATCTATCGGTTGCTGCGCTTTAGCTGCAATCGTACCTAACTCCGTTTGGTATTCATGTTCCGATACTCGCTTGGCCGGTAAATAGCTGCCACCGCCAAGGAAATCGGCCACGAATTTACTTGAAGGGTGATAGTAAAGCTCGCTGGCAGTGCCATATTGTTCAATTACACCGTGATTCATCACGGCCATGCGATCAGCAAATGCAAACGCTTCTTCGCGGCTGTGGGTAACAAAAATCGCGGTCACGCCTTGCTGCTTAAACAAGCGGCGTATCTCCCCAATCAATTCATGACGCACTTGGGTATCGATATTAGAAAACGGTTCATCAAGTAACAAAAGATCCGGTTTGTAAGCCAGCGAACGAGCAATGGCAACACGCTGCTGCTGACCACCAGAGAGCTGGTGCGGGTACCGTTTTGCAAAGTCCTGCAAATGCACCAAATTCAGCATTTCTTGGACTTTAGCGTCTCGCTCAGCACTACTGAGTTTCGTGAGGCCAAAGGCGATATTTTCCGCCACAGTCAAATGAGGAAACAGCGCATAATCTTGAAAAATCATGCCGATATTGCGCTGCTCCGGTGGCAGCCAATCGCGGCCATCATCAAGCGTTTGTTGACGTAAACTGATGCTGCCTGAGCTTAATGGCAATAAGCCCGCTATCGCTTTGAGCAGCGTGGTTTTTCCGCAGCCACTCGCACCAAGCAAACACACGATTTCGCCTTGTTCAACTTTCAATGACAAGGATTCGAGAATGACTTGCTGATCGTATTTGCAACTCAAATGGTTGATCGACAATGCGCTATTCATCAGTGGGCATGCTCCAAAGAACGGTTAACCAAAACTAACGGTACCAAACCAACCAACACCAAAAGCACCGCAGGCAGTGCGGCAAGCTCCAGTTGCTCATCGGAGGCGAAGTTGTAAACATAGGTAGCCAGAGTTTCAAAATTAAATGGCCGTAGCAGCAGTGACGCATTGAGCTCTTTCATCGACTCAATAAACACCAGCAGCCCAGCAATCAGTGCGCCGCGTTTTACTAGCGGCAAATGCACGCGGCGCAGCATTGAGTTAGGCGTACAACCCATAGTGCGCGACGCCATATCAAGCGAGGGAGACAACTTACTTAAGCTGCTTTCCACACTGCCAATCGCAACCGCCGAGAAACGCACCACCATAGCAAAAATCAGCGCCATCATAGTGCCAGAAAAAATCAGCCCCGGCCTTTGCCATTCCAGCCATTTGGCGATGTCATTGATGGTATGATCCAGCGCGAGCACAGGCACCATAATACCAATCGCTAACACAGTGCCGGGCACGGCATAGCCCATCGACGCCAAACGCATATTGCCTAAGCTCAATTTATTGGGTTGCACGCGCTGACAAAAATTCACCACCAGCGCCACCACCACACTCACCAGCGCCGCCGATAAAGACACATATAAGCTATTGAGTGCGAACTCGCGAAACTCTGCCGTCCAGCTTGTGGCAAAATAATTGATCGCGTAGATAAGCAATTGCCCAACAGGCAATAAAAATGCAACCGCCACCAGCCCCCAACACCAAATCAGCGCCGCGACTTTTTGCCAACCTTTGAGTAGATAACGAAAATCCTCGCGGCTGGTAAATTGGTTTTGAAACAGCTTTTGCTTGCGGCGGCTATAACGCTCAGCGCTGAGTAGCAACAAGATAAACACCAACATAATGGCTGAAATCTTCGCCGCCGCGGTAAGGCTTGAATAGCCAAGCCACGTATCGTAAACCGCAGTGGTGAGCGTATTCACCGCGAAATAACTCACGGTGCCAAAATCTCCGATGGTTTCCATCGCCACCAGCGATAAGCTGACGGCGATCGCCGGACGAACTAAGGGCAACGAGACACGGCGAAAACTTTGCCAAGGGGTGCATTTTAATAGGCGCGCGGATTGCAGCAGCGACACATTTTGCTCCATGAAAGCGGCGCGGCACAGTAAGTAAACATAAGGGTAAAGCACCAGCGCTAGAACGATTGCCGCGCCAGTCAGAGTGCGAATGTCAGGAAACCAATACTGTTTGGCCTGCCAACCGGTGACATCGCGCAGCCAAACTTGAATCGGCCCAGCAAAATCAAACCAATCGGTAAAGATATAGCCGACGATATAACCAGGCATTGCTAACGGCAGAACTAACGCCCATTGCAGAATGCGCTCGCCCGGCAAACGGCACATCGCCATTAACCATGCGCTGGGAATACCAAACACTAAGGTCAGCAGCATGACACCGCCAGTGAGTGCAATGGTATTAAAGGTGTAGGTGGGCATCACTGTCGACATAAGATGCGCAAACAGTTCATCTGTTTCGCCCACTGCGGTGTAAAAAATGGCCACAATCGGCAATACCAACAGTACGGCAAGCACTCCACTGCCAGTTTGCCAAATAAAGTTGTTATCTTTCATGATGTCCTAATTTACAAAGCATAAGCCCAGTAAGTTAACTTACTGGGCTTCGCGTGTCTTGGTTTGCCGCGCAAGAGTTTTAAGCGCTTAACAATTACAGATCAAATTGAACTTCATCAAGAAGTTTAATCGCAGTTTCATGGTGAGCTGCGATTTCATCCAGTGATAGAGTATCCGCTTTAAAGTCGCCCCAAGACGCAACCAATTCTGAACGCTTCACGCCTTGCTTAACCGGGTACTCAAAGTTGATTTCTGCATACATACTCTGTGCTTTATCGCTGGATAAAAATTCCATTAATTTCAAAGCATTTTCGCGATTTGGCGCATATTTGGCCATCGCCATGCCGGAAATGTTAACGTGAGTTCCGGTGCTGTTTTGATTCGGGAAATTGATGTAAACCGATTCAGCCCACGCTTGCTGATCTTTATCCGTCATCATCTTGCCTAAGTAGTAGCTGTTGCCCAGTGACACATCACACAAACCTTCTTTGATCGCCTTTACTTGGCCGCGATCGTTACCTTGAGGTTTACGTGCCAGATTGGCTTTAACGCCTTCAAGCCACTGCTTGGTTGCCGCTTCACCATGATGCGCAATCATCGCAGAAATCAGCGAAATATTATAAGGATGCTTGCCGCTGCGCGTACAGATTTTACCTTTGAATCCAGGCTTGGCTAAATCAAGATAGTCGAAGTCTTGACCAAGTTTACCAACGCGTTCTTTAGAGGAGTAGACAGAGCGGGTACGCGTAGTAAGACCAAACCATTCGTTATCGGTATCTTGATACTGGCTTGGAATATTGGCTTCTAAAATATCGCTATTTACTGGCTGTACCACGCCTTTATCGGTCAGTTCGGAAAGACGAGCAATGTCGACGGTCAACAGTACATCAGCGGGACTGTATTCCCCCTCTTGAACTAGCTTTTCCGCGATACCGGTTTTAGCGAATTTGACGTTGACGCGAATACCGGTTTCACGACTGAATTCATCCAGCATCGGCTCGACCAAAAATGGTTGGCGGTAAGAGTAGACATTCACTTCTTGTGCGGCAAAACTTGACGCGCTAAATAAGCTACAGGCCAGTGCAGAAAGTGGAAAAAGCTTGTTCATCAATCAGTCCTTTACAATTAATAATCATTATCAGCAACAAGATTATAATAGCCCAGCAAGACGAAACAATCTGCTAACAAAAAAAAACCTGCCACGAGGGCAGGTTTTTCGTTTCGTTTTGTAAATCAACGATTATTTAACAGTAACGAACTCTGGGTAAGCACCAACACCACAGTCATGCATATCCATACCTTCCATCTCTTCATCTTCAGAGACGCGGATACCCATAGTTGCTTTCAGAATGCCCCAAACGATCAGGCTTGCAATGAATACCCAGGCGAAGATAACTACAGCACCTAGAAGCTGAGAACCGAAAGATGCATCGCCGTTGCTTAGTGGCACAACCATTAGGCCGAAGAAACCACATACACCGTGAACTGAGATTGCGCCCACTGGATCGTCGATTTTAAGTTTATCAAGACCGATGATTGCAAATACTACAATCGCACCCGCTACTGCGCCGATAGCAACAGAGTATAGTGGGCTTGGTGATAGAGGATCTGCTGTGATAGCAACAAGACCTGCCAACGCACCGTTAAGGATCATAGTTAGGTCTGCTTTACCCCAAGTGGTTTTACACACGAGAAGTGCTGCGATAGAACCTGCTGCTGCTGCTGCGTTAGTGTTTAGGAAGATTTGACCTACTGCCGTTGCGTTCTCGAAGTCAGAAACCATCAATTGAGAACCGCCGTTGAAACCAAACCAACCGAACCATAGGATGAAGGTACCAAGGGTTGCTAGAGGCATGTTTGAACCTGGGATTGGGAAAATCTCACCGTTCTTACCGTATTTGCCTTTACGTGCACCAAGTAGAAGCACGCCAGCTAGTGCTGCTGCTGCACCCGCCATGTGTACGATACCAGAACCTGCGAAGTCGCTGAAACCAGCTGCAGATAGGAAACCGCCGCCCCAAGTCCAGTAACCTTCCATTGGGTAGATAAAACCAGTCAGTACCACAGAGAAAACTAGGAATGCCCACAGTTTCATACGCTCAGCAACTGCACCAGAAACAACAGACATTGCCGTTGCAACGAACACTACTTGGAAGAAGAAGTCAGATTCTAGAGAGTGATCTGCGCCTTCACTTTGAGTGCCGATTAGTGCACCAAATGAAGGAAGCCAGCCACCTTCTGCGTTATCTACGTACATGATGTGGTAGCCCACAACCAAGTACATAGTACAAGCGATTGCATAAAGAACGAAGTTCTTGGTTAGAATTTCAGTGGTGTTCTTTGAACGGACAAGGCCCGCTTCAAGCATGGCAAAACCTGCCGCCATCCACATAACCAACGCACCGGAAATGAGGAAGTAGAAGGTGTCAAGTGCGTAACGTAACTCCGTTACTGTTGTTGCGATTTCCATAGTATTACTCCAATCCTTATTATTCTTTTACAGCGCTTCTGTATCCATTTCACCAGTACGGATACGAACCGCATGGCTCAGATCGTAAACGAAGATTTTACCATCACCGATTTTGCCGGTGTGCGCGGCTTTAGTAATGGCTTCAATAACTCGGTCTACATTCTCAGCTTGAGTCGCGATCTCTAACTTAACTTTTGGTAGAAAATCCACCTGGTACTCTGCACCACGATAAAGCTCGGTGTGGCCCTTTTGACGTCCGAAGCCTTTCACTTCTGATACAGTCATACCTTCGATGCCCACATCAGCTAGTGCTTCGCGAACATCGTCCAATTTAAACGGTTTGATTATGGCGTTAATGAGTTTCATTGCATCCTCTCTGAAGCAGTCATCCTTTTCAGGTAAATAAACAAAACAAGTGTTGTGCCAACTTTTTAACTCATTGATAAATATGAAAATAAATAAATATCACGTCAAATAGCAAAAAGGCTTGCACAAATATTGTGCAAGCCTTTCCCTAAAATAATGCGTATATTTTACTACTCACCAATTCAGTGCACCGATAATTAACCGAATACGAAACGGTGCCACTCATTCAGCATCAATTCAAAATCATGCAATCCACACAAACTAATGCTTTCGCTCTCATAGATAGAAAAATCCTCATCAATAAGTTCATCATCATTCCCATCCATGGCGTTTTGCTTGATTTCGACTTCATCATGCAAAATAAATAGGCTGATCTCGGTTCCAATTAAGCAAAAAGATTGCCCTGGCGCACGCTTGGCTTTTTCAATTAAATCAAAAACCTCATTGAGCTTAACGCGATCTTTATTGATCTCTTCTTGCAGCCATCTGCCGAGAACTTCGTGCCCCATCGAAAAAGCACAATAATAACTACCGTCTAAGGTGTTCTTCTTAAATTCATAGTCCATGGTGATTCCAATTGACTGATCGCTATAGCGTGATTATTTATCCCTGTTATTATCCTTGATTCGGCCCGCACACTCCACACACAAATCATGCAGTTAAACGAAGTGATCGCCAGACAGATCGTCGAGCGCGCAATGAAAATTATCCACTACTCCATAAATGTGATGGATGAGAAAGGCAGGATCATCGGTTCGGGCGATCCCAACCGCTTGTACCAGCAGCACGAAGGCGCGATTCTGGCGCTCAATGATAACCGTGTTGTGGACATTGATATCGCCACCGCAGAGAATCTCAAAGGCGTCAAACCTGGCATCAACTTACCGATTCATTATCAGAACCAACCCATTGGTGTGGTTGGTATTTCTGGCGAACCCAATGAAGTGCGTTATTATGGTGAGCTGGTCAAAATGACCGCAGAGCTTATCGTCGAACAAGCCGATATGATGTCCAAGATTCAGTGGAATAAGCGCCATAGAGAAGAACTACTACTTCAGTTGATCAAAGGATCGTCGCTCAACGAAGACCAGCTAAATTCGATTGCTCAGCGCCTCAATCTCGACCTTAGCCAGCCCCGTATCGCGGCCGTGGTTAAGGTTTTCCCCAAAAAGGGGCATGTGGTGACCTTGGAGCACCTGCAACGCACTGTACATTTGCTTGAATACCCCGAAAGAGACAACTTAGTGGGTATTTTGTCGGTGTCCGCCAATGAAGTGGTGGTATTAAAACCGATCACGTTGACGGCTCAAGGCTGGTCGTGGCAGAGCGAAGCAAAGCGCACTCAGCAACTGCTAAAACGGGTCAAGCAAGAGCCGCAATTTTCGATAAAAATTGCTCTTGGGGAGTATTTCCCTTCACTATCCGGGTTATCGCAATCCTTTGAAACCGCTAAATTAACTCTCAAACATACCGTCAATCACTCCGGCAGTATGTTCTTCTATCAAGACTACAAGTTACCGGTGCTATTAAGTGGTATTCGTTACCATTCATGGCAATCGGATCTGCTGCGTAAGCCGATGGAAAAACTGCACCAACACGACAAAAAAGGCGTGCTGCTAAAAACCTTATGCGTATATTTTTCACAAAATTGCGACTTGCATCAAACTAGTGCGTTGCTGCATATTCACCGTAATACCCTGCGCTACCGTCTTGAACAAATAGAAACCATAACCTCTCTAAGTTTCAATAAGTTAGATGAAAAAACCTTGTTATATTTAGCCAGTAATTTCTACTAACCAAATGCCAAGTGTTGTTCAACTGCACAATAAACTCAGCTTTGCGGTGGTATTTTTTTGTTCAATATAACAAAGATGCAATCATGCACTTTCCATATAGTAACCAGTGCATAAAAACACCCACTAATATTATGGAATTGGAACATGGTTGAAGTCTCTACATTAGGTGCATTAGCGGCATTAGTCGTAGCTATCGTACTGATTTTGAAAAAAGTCCCACCAGCATATGGCATGATTCTCGGTGCTCTGGTTGGCGGTGTCATTGGCGGTGTCTCACTCACTGAAACCGTCGGATTAATGATTGGCGGCGCGCAAGGTATTGTCACTGCTGTACTGCGTATCTTGGCTGCAGGCGTGCTCGCAGGCGTATTGATTGAATCTGGTGCAGCGACCTCGATTGCTGAAACCATTGTTAAAAAGGTGGGCGAAACCCGCGCTTTGTTAGCGCTGGCTTTAGCGACAATGATTCTAACTGCGGTCGGCGTGTTTGTAGACGTTGCCGTGATCACCGTATCGCCAATTGCCCTTGCGATTGCGCGCCGCGCAGACCTATCAAAAATGGCGATTTTGCTGGCGATGATCGGTGGTGGTAAAGCGGGTAACGTCATGTCACCAAACCCAAATGCGATTGCCGCAGCAGACGCCTTCCATGTTCCCCTAACCTCAGTAATGGCAGCCGGCATTATTCCAGGCTTGTGCGGGCTAGTATTTGCGTATTTTATTGCCAAAAAACTGGTGAACCGTGGTTCTAAAGTCGCTGAGCACGAAGTGGTTTCGGTTGATCACAGCCAGTTGCCCGGTTTTGGTGCTGCCATTGTGGCGCCTTTGATTGCGATTGCCTTACTTGCCCTGCGTCCGATTGCCAACTTCAATGTTGACCCGCTAATTGCCCTGCCACTAGGTGGCCTCGTCGGTGCCTTAGTGATGGGACGTTTTCGTGACACCAACCACTTTGCAGTTTCCGGTTTAAGCCGCATGGCGCCTGTTGCTGTGATGCTTTTAGGCACAGGTACCTTAGCGGGCATCATCGCTCACTCAGGTCTGAAAGGTGGATTAATTGATGTGCTTACCGCTTCTGGCTTGCCTTCCTATCTTCTCGCGCCAATTTCTGGTGCAATGATGTCTTTGGCAACAGCGTCGACCACTGCAGGTACTGCGGTCGCCTCAAACGTATTTAGCCACACCATTCTTGAACTTGGCGTTCCAGCCCTTGCTGGCGCGGCAATGATTCACTCAGGCGCGACCGTTCTTGACCATATGCCACACGGGAGTTTCTTCCACGCCACTGGCGGTGCGGTACACATGGACATTCGTGAACGTCTTAAATTGATCCCGTACGAATCCGCGGTTGGTTTGATGATTGCTTTCGTATCCGTAATGATATTCGGCGTATTCGGCTTTTTCGTCTAGCGGGACTTTAGGAGAAACAAATTATGAAAATTGTCATTGCGCCAGACTCGTTTAAAGAGAGTCTTACAGCGATGGAAGTTGCCCAGGCGATAGAGAAAGGCTTTCGCCAAGTGCTGCCTAACGCACAATACATCAAACTGCCAATGGCTGATGGTGGAGAAGGTACGGTGCAATCTTTGGTCGATGCCACTTCCGGCTCTATCATTGCAGTGCCAGTCACGGCCCCACTGGGTAACCAAGTTGATGGCTTCTTCGGTTTGCTTGGCGATGGCGAAACCGCGGTAATCGAAATGGCGGCGGCATCAGGTTTGCACTTGGTGCCAAGTGAGCAAAGAAACCCGCTTATCACCAGCAGCTTTGGCACTGGTGAATTGATCAAAGCCGTTCTCGATCGCGGCGTTAAGCACATCATCATGGGAATTGGCGGCAGCGCCACCAATGATGCTGGCCTTGGCATGGCGCAAGCTTTGGGCATCAAAATGCTTGATGAAAACGGCGAGCAACTCGGTGCTGGCGGCGGTGAGCTTAGCAAATTGGCCCACATTGATGTCTCTGGTTTAGATCCTCGCCTTGCTGATGTGAGTTTAGAAATCGCCTGTGACGTCGACAACCCGTTGTGCGGCCCTAAAGGCGCATCACACGTGTTCGGCCCGCAAAAAGGCGCAACACCTGAGATGGTTAAGCAATTGGACGCCAACTTGGCGCACTTTGCCAAAGTGCTGACATCAGACTTAGACCAACAAGTTGAGCATCTGCCGGGCGCTGGTGCAGCTGGCGGTATTGGCGCAGCGTTTGTCGCACTCCTTGGTGCCAAGTTGCGCCCTGGAATTGAAATTGTGATGGATGCGGTCAGCTTTGATGATGTTATCGCCGACGCGGATTTAGTGATCACTGGCGAAGGGCGAATCGATAGCCAAACCATTCACGGTAAAACCCCGATTGGCGTGGCGCGCAAAGCTAAAAACCATGCACTACCTGTGATTGGTATTTCTGGCTGCCTGACCAACGATTGTGGCGTCGTCCACGAGCACGGTATTGACGCAGTGTTTGCTGTGGTCAACAGCTCGGTGAGCTTAGAAACTGCGCTCAAAGAAGCGGCGGTGAATATCGAGCTCACTGCACGCAACGTCGCAGCGTTATATCAAATTCACGCTTAAAAAATTTAAATCTCCACAACGAAAAAAGCCGCTCAGCAGTACCGAGCGGCTTTTCTTTTATTACGCGTTAAGCGATTGCGTATTACGCAGGCTCTTGGAAAATCACCTGTTGCGCTTTCTCAACGTAATTACCCATCAAGTGGAAGTTCAAGTAACGGTAAGTATCTGCAGCCGTTGCATCAATTTGCTCTGCGTATTGCAAGTACTCTTCTTTAGTCGGAATACGACCAAGAATCGCACCCACCGCAGAAAGCTCTGCTGAGGCCAAGAATACGTTCGCACCATTACCTAAACGGTTCGGGAAGTTACGCGTTGAAGTAGACATGACCGTCGACTTCTCAGCCACACGTGCTTGGTTACCCATACACAGTGAACATCCTGGTGTTTCAATACGTACCCCTGCACGACCAAAGATGCCGTAGTAGCCTTCTTCAATCAGCTGGTCTTTATCCATCTTAGTTGGCGGAGCCACCCAAAGACGAGTTTCAAGCTGACCATTGTACTTATCAAGCAACTTACCGGCAGCGCGGAAGTGGCCGATGTTGGTCATACATGAACCGATGAACACTTCATCAATCGCAGTACCTTGAACATCCGACAACAAACGAGCGTCATCTGGATCGTTTGGCGCACAAAGAATTGGCTCATCAATTTCCGCCAAATCAATTTCGATAACGTGCGCGTATTCCGCGTCTTTGTCTGCTGACATCAATTCTGGATTCGCCAGCCACTCTTCCATTGCTGTCACGCGGCGCTCGATGGTACGGCGATCGCCATAACCTTCAGAGATCATCCACTTAAGCATGGTGATGTTAGAGTTTAGGTATTCAGAAATCGACTCTTTCGACAGTTTCACGGTACAGCCAGCAGCAGAGCGCTCAGCCGATGCATCAGAAAGCTCAAACGCTTGCTCAACAGTTAAGTGCTCAAGACCTTCGATTTCTAGTACGCGACCAGAGAATTCGTTGATCTTACCGGCTTTCTCAACCGTTAACAGACCTTGCTTAATGCCGTAGTAAGGGATCGCGTGTACCAAATCACGTAGCGTGATACCCGGTTTCATCTTACCTTTAAAACGAACCAACACAGATTCAGGCATATCAAGTGGCATCACACCGGTTGCAGCAGCAAACGCCACCAAACCAGAACCTGCCGGGAAGGAAATACCCAGAGGGAAACGAGTATGCGAGTCACCACCAGTACCGACAGTATCAGGTAGCAACATGCGGTTTAGCCACGAGTGAATGATACCGTCACCTGGGCGCAGTGATACGCCGCCGCGGTTCATGATGAAATCAGGCAGAGTGTGGTGAGTGTTGACGTCAACTGGTTTTGGATACGCCGAGGTATGACAAAACGACTGCATCACGAGATCGGCCGAGAAGCCAAGACACGCTAAATCTTTAAGCTCATCACGAGTCATAGGGCCAGTGGTATCTTGCGAACCAACGGTAGTCATTTTCGGTTCACAGTAAGTGCCTGGGCGAATACCTTCTACACCACACGCTTTACCGACCATTTTCTGAGCCAGGGTAAAGCCTTTACCAGAATCAGCAACAGGAACCGGTTTAGAGAACACATCGCTTGGCGCAAGACCTAACGCTTCGCGCGCTTTGTCAGTCAGACCACGACCGATGATAAGAGGAATACGGCCACCGGCACGCACTTCATCAAGCAGAACATCGGTTTTCAGTTTGAATTCTGCCAACACTTCATCGGTGCCGTGAACGCAGACTTTGCCTTGGTATGGGTAGACATCAATCACATCACCCATGTTCATTTTCGAAACATCAAGTTCGATTGGCAAAGCGCCCGCATCTTCCATGGTGTTGTAGAAAATTGGCGCTATTTTGCCGCCAAGGACAAAACCACCAGCGCGTTTGTTTGGCACGAATGGAATGTCATCGCCCATAAACCAAAGCACTGAGTTGGTTGCCGATTTACGTGATGAACCGGTACCAACAACGTCACCAACGTAAACCAATTGGTGGCCTTTCTCTTTTAGCGCTTCAATTTGTTTGATTGGACCAATGGTTCCTGGCTGATCCGGCTCAATGCCTTCACGCTCGTTTTTGAGCATGGCTAACGCATGCACTGGAATATCAGGGCGAGACCATGCATCAGGTGCTGGGGAGAGATCATCGGTGTTGGTTTCACCAGTAACTTTAAACACCGTCAGAGTGACTTTGTCATCCAGTTTTGGCTTTTTCAGGAACCATTCGGCATCTGCCCAAGATTGGAGAATGGTTTTAGCATATTCATTGCCATTTTTGGCTTTTTCTTCAACGTCGTAGAAAGCATCAAACATCAATAGTGTATGAGACAGCGCTTTCACTGCGATAGGGGCAAGTTGCTCGTCTTCAAGCAAAGAAACTAGAGGTTCAATATTGTAACCGCCCTGCATGGTACCAAGCAGTTGGGCAGCTTTTTCGCGACTGACTAGAGGAGATTCGACTTCACCTTTCGCCACTGCAGTTAAAAAACCAGCTTTTACGTAAGCGGCTTCATCAACACCAGGTGGGATTCGGTTTTCCAGTAGGTCAAGAATAAATTCTTCTTCACCTTGAGGGGGATTTTTCAGAAGTTCAACCAGACCAGCAGTTTGTTCTGCATCTAGTGGTTTAGGGACGACTCCTTCGGCAGCACGCTCTGCGACGTGTTTACGGTAGGCTTCAAGCACGACTTTTTCCTCTCATTGCGGTTCCTCCTGTATTTTTTTAAAAATGAGGAGTGAACATCCTTGGAAACTTGGCTCCCTTTCGCCTTTTTATCACTCATTTTTGACTGAGAAACAGCGCCAGAGAGGCCAAACTGTGGAACGGAGAATAGCAAATTTAACTAAAAATTAAAATCTCATCATTTTGACCAACATAGCAACTTGGGACAAAAATTGATGAATATGACTGTTTTATCCTATGTCTTGAACCAGTGCACTATTTAAAGGTAGTACCTAAGATCAAGTACACAGAATTATATCCCTGCTCGGTATGACCATAACTGAGCATAATCGGCCCAAGTGGCGAATCAATGCCGGTAAAAACCGAGCCTGCGACATACAAAGGCAACTCATCGAGATGCAAGTCTTGATCAGACCATACACCACCATACTCCAACGACGCGCCGAGATAAAACGGCGATGTAAACAAGCCAAAATCATTATCAAACCAGCGATAACGATACACCAAACTGGTAAAGGCTTTGTTTTGACCAACCAAGCTATTACGCGGCACACCGGATAAATTTAAAAAACCACCAATTTCTTTAGGATCAATCGGTACCGTTTGGTTTTTATTGCTCACCAGTTCGATATCGGTATTCGCCATCAGAGTATGCCGCTCACTGGTAACCGCGCCGATAAATTTGGCCTGAAACTCATGCGAAGTATCAGAGCCCGACACGATATCCAACTGCAGTTGCTCGTCGTTAATCTTATCGTGCGAGGCCACGTACTCGAGGTTCAAATATGCACCGTGAGTTGGCAAACTGTAATTATCTAGCGAATCAATTCGATAGTTAATAAACGCGCCAATGCTATGAAAGTTTATCTCACCATAAGCTGGCAAAGTTGAGAAATTACCAATTCCGTTGGTATAACGCGCACCAATCTTAAGTTCTCGCCACAATGATGGCTGATAGCCCATCGCGATTTCGGCTCTCCAGCGCTTGTAATTGACCGGTAAAAAGTTATCAATGGCGTGCAAATTGGTATCACCATAGCCATCAACTGGCGCACTACGCTGCTCGTCTGAATATGAGACACCAAAGGTGGTAAACGCCTCTTCATGCGAGAAAAATGGCGAATACAGCTGCGCTTCAAGCAGCTTATCAGTCCCCATTTCAAGGTTGGTACGCAATTCGGCGCCATGCTGATTTAAGTCCGTGAAGTTGAGTGTCATGCCCAATGAATATTGGCTTTCGGTATCAAAGTCATCTTCAAGGAAGAAACGAAAATTGAGGTAGTTTGGCCCCCAAGATTTTTCGTTCACATCGACGATCAAGGTATCTTCACCATCGATATCTTGGTAGCGATAGTTAATCAACTCAAAACGATCCAGTGCGTAGAGATCTTGCACTCGCTGCTCGAGATCTTCGGAATCATAAGTCTTGCCAGCTTCAAGGTTGAGTTTGTTCTGCAAAATACGATCGCTGTAGTGAGTTTTATTGTTGATCACTACTTTGTCGACTTTGGTCTGCGATCCATAGTGCAAAGACTTGCGCACTTCCTCTTTATGATCCACATAACGCTGATAATCCGCTTGCGACAGCGCTAACTTGGCCAACTGCTTTTTCATCGCCATGACCGCGCCGTAGCCTTTCACATACGCTTCGGGCATTTTCTGGAATTCGGTGGTTTCCATATCGCCGACTTCAGGGCGAATCAGATAATCGCTATCGGTCAGAGTATCAGCTTGCTCTTTGGTGCTGCGACGCACCAGATAATTCGACAACTGCTCACCAACGGTAAACAGGGTTTTAAAATCGTCTTCGGTTTTGTAATCGGTACTGATATCAACAGCGATTACCACGTCGGCGCCCATTTTACGCGCAATGTCGACCGGCATATTGTTAATCACGCCGCCATCAACCAATAAGCGCCCATTAAGGTGGTATGGCGGCAAAGCGCCTGGCACCGACATACTCGCCATCATCGCATCGATAAGGTTTCCTTTGTCGAGCACCACAGGTTCTAGCTTGACGATATCGG
>NZ_FNDD01000017.1 GCF_900100015.1 Vibrio xiamenensis
CAAGACGGTCGAGCTTGTCTATCAAGAGTTATGGGGACTATTACTTGGTTATAACTTGGTGAGAAGAGAAGCCAGTCAAGCGGCAGTAGAACATGGTCGAATGCCCAATGAAATCAGCTTTAAGTACGCTTGTCAGTTCATCGCAAGTCAGCTAAAAGTGATGAGTAAAGCGGTGTCTCCGGGTAATACACCGAAACGTCTAAAAAGTCTGCGTGGAGATTTATCAATCCTATTTATAGACAAACGCCCTAAGCCTAATCGGCCTAGGGCGGTGAAAATATCAAAGACCCGATATCCTGTTAATCGCAAGGCAGCTCCGCTTAAGTGAACTACATTGCGCTTCATGCGGGCTTTTTTGTATTTTCGGCATACGAAAACTCGCTGAAACATGGCTAATATCAGGTAAAACGTTTGCGTAATCGCTAACCTTCTCCGTTGCGCACATTTCGCTTTTCAGCCCTTTATCATGTTGGTATATTGCGCGCGTTACTTAATTTAGACCATTCGAGGCAAGGAGCTTCCTCACTACTCTCACGATGAGAAGTTTGGTATCGCACAATCAGGTGCGGCAAATGATAGAGGGTCAAATTATGGACATGAATGTGGTTGAAATTATGGGTTATGCAGCATCGATTATGGTTGCAATCTCGCTAACAATGAAAGATATCAAAAAGTTACGCGTGATTAACTTTATCGGCTGTGCGTTGTTTGCCATTTACGGCACAATGATCGGTGCATGGCCTGTTGTGGTAACGAATGGATTTATCGCTTGCGTTAACGTCTACTTCCTGACCAAGATGAAGCAAGAAAAAAAAGCTGCCGAGCTACAAAACGCCGCATAATAGAAAGCCCTGATGTCAGTATCAGGGCTTTTTAATACTCTAATCCATAAAAGGATCAATCTTCGTCTCTGAATTCTGCCCAAGCTTGAGCACACTTGATTGCACGCTTCCAGCCTTGATAACGACGATTACGTTTCTCTTCGTCATGATGCGGCTCGAAAGTACGGTCGATTTCGGCTTTATTTTGTAACTCATCGAGACTATCCCAAAATCCAACCGCCATACCGGCGAGATACGCAGCGCCAAGCGCCGTGACTTCCGTCACTTTCGGGCGCAGCACTTGAGTATCTAAAACATCGGCTTGGAACTGCATCAAGAAATTATTGGCAACCGCTCCGCCATCAACGCGCAGTGTCGCGAGTTTGATTCCCGAATCCGCTTGCATCGCATCAATAACATCACGAGTTTGATAAGCGATACTTTCAAGCGTTGCACGAATAATATGGTTGGCATTCACACCGCGAGTCAAACCGACAATGGTGCCGCGCGCATACGCATCCCAATACGGCGCGCCAAGCCCGGTAAACGCAGGAACCACGTAGACACCGTTGGAGGTATCGACTTTAGTAGCAAAATACTCTGAGTCGTGTGCGTCCGCCAATAACTTCATTTCATCGCGCAGCCACTGAATCGAGGCGCCGCCCATGAACACCGAGCCTTCCAGTACGTAAGCCGGTTCTCCTTTGGGACCGCAGCCTATCGTCGTGACCAAACCATTACTCGACGTCACTTTCTCTTTACCGGTATTCATCAATAGAAAGCACCCAGTTCCGTAAGTATTTTTCGCCTGACCTGGGCTGACACATAACTGCCCATAGAGCGCTGCTTGTTGGTCGCCCGCAATGCCTGCGATTGGGATTCGTGTCCCGCCCTTACCACCGATATTGGTTTTGCCGTACACTTCTGAAGACTTACGGACTTCTGGCATCATCGACAGTGGAATATCCAACGCCTTAAGCATGGTTTCATCCCACTCTAAGGTATTGATATTGAAAAGCATCGTCCGAGATGCATTGGTGTAGTCGGTCACGTGGACACGGCCTTGAGTCATTTTCCAGACCAGCCATGTATCGACGGTGCCAAACAGCAGTTTCCCCTGCTCTGCCGCTTCACGCGCACCTTCAACGTTATCGAGGATCCATTTCACTTTGGTAGCAGAGAAGTATGGGTCAAGAACCAATCCGGTATTTTCACGGATATATTCTTCTAGCCCCTGCGCTTTAAGTTCTTCACAGATATCTGCGGTGCGGCGACATTGCCAAACGATGGCGTTGTATACTGGCTTACCGGTTTCTTTATCCCACACCACCGTCGTTTCACGCTGGTTAGTGATACCAATGGCAGCAACTTCATCACTTCGAATTCCCGCTTTACCAAGCGCTTCAACCAGAGTCGAACTTTGCGTGGCAAAAATTTCCATTGGGTCATGCTCAACCCACCCATCATCAGGGTAGATCTGCGTAAATTCACGTTGTGATACGCTGACAATGTTGGCGTCATGGTCAAGGACAACCGCTCTAGAACTGGTGGTTCCTTGGTCTAAGGCAACAATGTATTTTTGCTCTCCCATGATTGATTCCTTATCTTTCATCGTTAATTGAATTATGGCTTTTATTACTTATGTCTGTGCTTCTTACTTATATCTGTGCTTGCTGTTCTTGCTCTCTGTCATCGCATTGGTTAGGGATAGTGCATCCGGTACCCACACTCGGTAAATAGACAGAAATAAATCTTGGGTATGCCCAAGCGCCAAAACAGGCGCCACATATCGGAGCGACAATCGGCACGATAAAATACGGGATATCACGCGCGCCGCTCAACGCATAATCCCAGCCAGCCAAATAGGCAAACAGCTTAGGACCAAAATCACGCGCCGGATTCATCGCAAAGCCAGTCAAAGGACCAAGCGAACCGCCGATGACGGCGATCAAAAGCCCAATCAAAAGTGGATTCATCGCTCCACGCGGCGCACCGTTGTTTTCATCTCCCAGCGCCAAAATGGCAAACATCAATACTGCAGTGATAACAAACTCAACCGCAAATGCGCCGAAAAATGACAGAGCAGCATTAGGGTAAGTTGAGAAAATGCCGGCTGTTGCGAGCGCTTCTGGGCTGCTGCGTAAAAAATGGTGCGCGACTTCGTAGTCGGCAAAAAGTTGGCTATACAGTGCATACACCAGCGCCGCAGAACAAAACGCGCCCAGCATTTGTGCGACGATATAAGGAACGACTTTGGCTTTATCAAAACCATGAAATGCTGCCAGCGCAATGGTGACAGCTGGATTGATATGAGCACCGGAAACGCCGGCCGTGCAATAAATTGCGATGGCGACGCCAAGTCCCCACATGATACTCACTTCCCACTGGCCAAATTGCGCGCCAGTCAACACCAAGGCAGCTACACAGCCAACACCGAAGAAAATCAGTAATCCGGTTCCGATAAATTCAGCGATACATTCTCCAACCAACGAGGGGTTCATTTTACGAGTCATGTTCAAGGTCCTTTAATTTCACGTTGAATTATTATGCTTTGTTATGTTTCAAGCGAAATTCTCCACAAATTGTAAATAACGAAAACCAAAAATGAGCACAAATGAGCGTTCGAGCACATTTTGTTTATAAAATGTTTACCAATTTGTTAAATGAATCATTATTTACGTATTGTGTTATTAACATCATCGTCTTTGTTTACCAGATTATAAAACTTAACCCATTGAAAATTATTAATCAAAAAGCATGAGTTTAATTTGTTCGGCGTAATCTTTACTGTGATAATCGCATATCACACCTTAACGATATTACTTATGGTTGCGATGATTTCTCGCCTCAACCTTGCTTAGATCGCTCATTCGAATAAAAAACAACATTTTTGCTCATCGTCTGTAACACAATTAGACATGGTGACACTGTAACTATAACTGGGTAATAAAAAACAGCCTCACTGGGCTGCTTTTTATTTGTTCAGTCTTAAACCAGCTAAGACGCGTCAAGACACAAGGAATCATGCACTGCAAGCGCAGTAAGCAACTGACTCGGTGATGACCAGGCGTAAACTGCTTCATCCACTTCCGTCCCACAAGGCGCTGTCCACTTACGCTCTTTGATTCGCTCACCGTCGATGTGCTGATAAAACTCAACCGCCTGCTGGTTTTTAATTAACACCTCAAGATAGACACCTGCGTCACTAAAATAGTGCTCAAGCCATTTACCGATACCTTGCAACAGTGCCGTTGCAATTCCACGATGTTGATATTGAGGATCGACGTGCAGCGCATCTACCATGCTGCCACGTTCAAAATCATGATTACCGAACACACAGATAAATCCACACAGTTTGCCTTGGTCTTCCATCAACAAAATATGCTGGTTAAACGGTGGGTTGGTCAGGCGAGTTTGCCATATGGCGCGACGCTCGTTGAGGATCTCATCGTCGAGATAATCTTGCTTCAATATACCTTGGTAATACTTTTGCCAGCTTCGAGTATGCAACTGGGCGATGGCATCATAATCGTTATATTCGGCTACTTTTAATTCCATTCTTAGTTCCTTATTACTTCCTGTAAGGATTACTTGTTTATTCATACTATTCATTTGTTACGCAAAAGCCAAACAAACTTCGCATATTATTCACAGTTGCAATTGACTTAGTGAGCGGCGCTGATATTCTAGCGAACACTTGTAAGCTCAATTTAACTTTTTATGACTAATAACACCTGTAAAAGGCCACCTTTGATCTGGCAAAACGTGATTCTTTTTTTCACCCTTTTTGCTGTTAGCGTTTTTGTCATTCCTTGGTACGCCTATCAACACGGATTTACGCTTGCTCACTGGCTATGGTTTTTGATCGCGTTTAGCTTTTGCAACCTGTCGATCACCGCAGGTTATCACCGTTTGTGGTCGCACAAGAGTTATCAAGCCCACAAAGTGCTACGAGTTATCTTTGCAATCGGCGGCGCGTTCGCTTTGCAAAACAGCGCGCTGCACTGGAGCTCAGATCACCGTATTCACCACAAACATGTCGACCATGATGACAAAGACCCTTACTCCGCATCGCGCGGCTTTTGGTTTTCCCATATCGGTTGGATGCTTCGTAACTACAGCACGAAACGTTATGACGATTACAGTAATTGCCGTGATTTACAGAAAGATGCCATCGTGATGTGGCAGCACCGCTATTACTTACCCTTAGTGCTGGCCACCAACATCGGCATTCCGCTGATATTAGGCGTTATCTATCAAGACGTGGTTGGGATGTTACTTATCGTCGGCGTTCTGCGACTATTTTTAAGTCACCATTCGACGTTTTTTATCAACTCATTGGCACACATTTGGGGAACCCAGCCCTATACCACCAAAAATAGTGCGCGTGATAACGGCGTGCTCGCGGTCTTTACCTTTGGTGAGGGTTACCACAATTTCCATCATATTTTTGAAAACGACTATCGTAACGGCGTGCGTTGGTGGCAATACGACCCCACTAAATGGCTAATCAAAACTTGCGCTTGGCTCGGCCTGGCGGACAAACTGCGCAGCGTGTCTGATTTGCGTATTGAACTCGCACGCGCAAAAACCAAGTTGGCAATTGCGCAGCAGCGCCTCGAAACTGCGCCAAATGGTGTTGAAAGCAAAGCTCGGTTGACCGCAGAGTTTGAACGTTTGGCGCAAACACTTAACGATTATTACCATACCAAGACTCAATTGCTTGAAACCAAATACGATACCATGATGAAGCAGTACGAGCATTCGCTGATCAAACTTAAACTGGCGCAATTAAAACTCGAACTCAAACAGCGTCGCCGCCATTGGCACTTGCTGACGAAGCAATACGCTTAAACGTTTCTATTCGATAAAACAAAAGCCTCGCACCAAAATGCGAGGCTTTTTTCTGACGTTGTTTTTTTAATTTGGGAAGAATATTAGTCAACACAAGCGTTGAAGACTTTTAAGCACGTATGCTCGGTGGTTTGACGATACACCTCAATCACCGCGGCTGAAATTTCTGAACACAAAGCATAGAGTTCTTGCTGACGCGCAACGCTGAGTTTGAGATTTTCAGCTTTGGTGTGTTTCTCCAAACTCATCAGGCACGCTTCCAAGTTAGGATGATAACCTTTATACAGATAACTCACTTTCATAAGTTTGCTATAAAGCATTTTTGCGCGATTAACTAAAACTTCATCACGCGGCTCAACATGCATAGCAACAATCGCGAGGCGATACTGAGTCAATGCATCGACCGCACTCATAATACTTTGCCATTGATCGTTATATTCACCAGCCAGATCGAGTTTATTCGCTTGAGTCATCGCAGTGAGCATCTGCTCGTCAATTTGAAAAATCAGTTGGCGAATCACTTTCCCATGTACCACCAAACTTTTGGTTAAAGTCAGCTCACCGGTAGAATCAACCAAGTGCGTCATCTGATTTTGTAAGCTAATACGGTCGACTTTCTTTCCAATCACCCGGCTTTTTAAAATCTCTGCGGCGCAGTGATGCAGATGAGACTGCACATTAACCAGTTGTTTGCGATCATACGCTTCGCCGCTTAGCGCCGCATGAGTCAGTGCTCGATGCTGCCTAACGTACTCTATCGCTTGGGTAAGTAATGACACCGACACTTGATACTTCATAATGTCGTGCTTGCTACTGCTAAACAACATGGCCGATACATCGCCGACCAAATGATTAAATGAATGATAGTTAAATGCATCCATGACCCGTCTCCTTTTGAACTTAACTAAGCAACTTACAGCACATTATGTGCCATTTATTTAAGCCATTGATTTCATTTAAAACAGGTATTTGTAGCTCATAAAAAGCCCCAAATTATGTGACCTAGATGCACTTTTATGGGGACTAAAATGAAACATATTCGTAGTTTTGGTGCAAAAAAGTTGTTCATTTTTTGCACAACCAAAATTTAGCAACTACCTATGTCACATTTTATAAATGACAATTTACAAATATTTGAATTTCATCACTCAACGAATTCATTAATAAAGAAAAAGTCCAAACCAAAGTTGTGACCTCGGTTTGGACTTTGCAGTATGAAAAATGGTTAATCTCGGCATTTTCAGGGGTGTTCACTCGTACTAGGACAACCCATTGAGTGAGGAAAACGCCTCAACTGATCATTTTCACAAATCGATTTTTTACACTGACTAAGCCGCGATTATTCACTCACAGTAACAAACGAAGACGCGTCAACGCCATCTGGCAGTGCCAATGCCCCTTCTGTAGTATTGCTGACCACGATTTCGCTGCTGACGCTAAAGGTAATCGGCGTTACGTCTTCGACATCAGACGATGGCGCGACATAAACCTTGTAACTGCCTGGTTCGATAATCCACTGGTTGTTATCTTGATCAAAGCTCGCCAAGATGCTGGCTGGAACATTAAAGCTCAACGTTTCCGACGCGCCAGCAGCCAGTTCTGATGTTTTGGCGAAATCTTTCAACTCAATGGTTGGTTTTTTCAGTTTGACTTCTGGTGCGGAAATATAAAGCTCAGCGGCTTCTTTACCTGCAACACTGCCTGAGTTGGTAATGGTTGCAGAGAATGAAATGCTGCCGTCTGCACCGCTTGAAAGCGTATTGGCAGTAATGGTTGGCTGGCCATAATCAAAGGTGGTGTATGACAAACCATAACCAAATGGGTACGCGACGTCGACATCGAATGACGTGTAGTAACGGTAGCCCACATAAATGCCTTCATTTAAGTCGGTTTCATCAATCACGCCATCGTCGTTGTTGTCGATACCTTCGAAAGTCTCAGCTGAAGGGACATCATCATACGAATTTGGAATAGTTTGCGCCAGTTTACCACTTGGATTCACTTCACCAGACAACACATCCGCAATCGCATTACCGGCTTCTTGGCCGCCCATATAAGGCAGAACAATCGCATCGACCAAATCTTCCCACTCAGAGGTATCGATAATGCCCGCTACGTTGAGCACCACCACCACTTTTTTATCTTGAGCGTGGAACGCTTCAGCAACTTGAGTCAACATATCGAGCTCATTTTCGCTCAGCAAGTAATCCCCGCGCCCGCTATCGCGGTCTGCCGCTTCACCAGATTGGCGACCAAAGCTGATGATCGCAGCATCATCGTCCGTTGCTGCACTTTCTAGCAAGGTCGACAGCTCTTCGTTATCAGTCACCGCGGCTTCTTCACAAGTAATCACAGTATTGTAGAACACGGTTTCTTCGACTTGATTTTCTTCAAAGTAGGTTGCGTAATAACTTGCAAGCGCAGAGTCGACTTCAAATTGATCTTCTAAGCCATCAATAATATTAACCGTGTAGGCGGCATTCACATCACCACTGCCTGTCCCGCCTTTATAGGTATTGATTTGGTTAACACCGAAGGCAGCGACTTTTTTACCAGCGGTAATCGGCAGTGCTGAATCACTGTTTTTCAGCAAGATGGTACTTTCCGCAGCAGCTTGACGCGCAAGTTCAGCGTGAGTATCAAGGTCTGGGTCATCGGAATAGCTATACCCTTTATATGATGGCGTTTGTTGGACTTGAGTCAGAATATCGACCACGTTTTCATCCAACACATCATCGGTAAGCTCACCAGCATCATACGCGGTTTGAAGAGCATCAGAAGCATCACCGGGTTCAATTAGGTTGTTACCGGCGTTTTGTTGTTTAAGCGCTGAATCCTCATCGATTTCCACCGCTTCGTTCATTTGGTAAATATTGCCCGCATACCAGTCAGACATCACCAATCCATCAAAACCCCACTCGTCACGTAAAATACTGCGAAGCGCATCGTAACGCTGGTTTACGTAGGTACCATTGACTAAGTTATATGACGTCATGATCGCCATAGGTTCTGCTTCATCGGCAGCAATTTGGAAGCCGCGCAAGTAAATCTCGCGAAAAGTTCTTGGTTCACCAATATCATCGACATAATAACGGTTGGTTTCAGAAACGTTGCCGAAGAAGTGTTTGATGGTTGCCCCAACACCCTCGGACTGCATACCGGTCACCATCGCTCCCGCCATACGACCGCTAAGTAGCGGATCTTCGGAATAATATTCAAAGTTTCGACCGTTAAGCGGGTTACGTTGAATGTTCATCCCTGGCGCTAGAATAATGTCGACGCCATATTCAAGTGCTTCGTTACCTTGCCCCGCACCAACTTGTTCCACTAAGTCTTTATCCCAGCTCGACGCCAAGGTAGAACCAATCGGCCAGGCCGTAGCGTAATAGGTGCCATCATCGCCGTCGCGGGTTTCATCAATGCGCAGCCCTGCGGGGCCATCACTGAGTTTAGTGGCTGGAATTTGCAAAGAATCATTGCTCACACCATTGATATAACCAGCCACGCCCGAAACATCATTGGTCAAATTAATCACCGAATCGGAAGAACTGTAACCTGGGCCTGAAACCACCGAGATTTTGTCGCTGGTGCTCATCTTGGCAACCATCTGCTCGGCAAGCGTGCGATATGAAGTTTCGGTGGTGGTGGTATCTTGGTTGTCGTTGTCGTCGTTATCATCGTCATTACAACCGACGGCGAGCACCGCAACCGCTAAAGCCAACATAATAGGATTGAATTTAAAGCGTCTTTTATTCATGTCTTTTTCCTTAAAAGTATTACCCCTACTTTCACTCGCTATATTTCTGGCAGGTTAGAAATATGCGCGCCTAATTACTTTAAAGACAAAAATAAATAGCTTCTTACCTTTCGGTTGCGGGTTCTTTACCGACAGTTGCACAAATATATAACTGTGATTCACATCAACAATAAAACTTTAGAATGATATTTATCAGGAAAATGTCAGGAATATTTCGCCGTGAAGAAAATCACAATTCGACTTTTATTTAGTTAATAAAATAAATAAAAAACCAATAAAAATAATCATGAGTAACATATCAAATAAAGTGGTAAACAGTCTTTTTAAGACGCTATCAACGAATGGCAGTGATGTACAAAAACTGCAAGATATCTGCGGTATTTCTGAATATGAATTATCGAGAATTCAGGGACGTGTTTCGCGCCATAGTTATGCCAAACTAATGACGCACCTTTATCAACAACACAAATATTTTCTATTAACCGAATTAGTTAAAAACCCGCAACAAACACTAATTGCGTTTTATAGCACCTTTCCCGAACTAGTCAGTTACTGCTTGAACAGCACCACACCTCGTCAATTGATCATGCGCTATCTGGAATTTCGCTTTGTGGTAGGAAGTTGCGATCAAATTATCGTCACCAATAATGGTCTCGAAACTCGCTTGCGTTACACCGATGAATTTTTAAGCGATAAGACCAGTTATTCAGCGATGGCGAACTTTTTAAACTTATTATGTATGTTAAATACACTGCAACCTCATATAAAGGTCAATATTAAGTTAACGGGTAACCCACAAATTAATAAAGCAGTTTTAAACAGTGCATTTAATACTCACATAGAATGGAAGCATCAATACAATGACATGTATATAAGCAATAGTTATTTAGATACAGAGTTAAATTCCTTTAATGAAAATTTATTTAATCTGCAAAGAGAAGCGTTAGTGAGTATAGGGAAAGAGATCGAAACAAAAGGCAGTTTCTCATTTATTATTGAAGATCAAATCAGGGCAAAAATCGAGCAAAATAATTTAGACAGTGATACCAACTTATTAAATGAAGTGTGTGAAGGACTAAATATCAGCCGTTGGACTTTATATAGAAAGTTAACTCATGAGCAAACATCTTTTTCTGCTTTGCTAAAGAAAGTCCGTTTGGAAATGTCGCTGCATTTACTGCTCGATTCAAAACGCAGCGTGCAGGAAATCAGCGACCTGACCGGATTTGGCTCATCCAGCGCGTTCTCACGATTTTTCTATTCTAACATGGGCGTAGCGCCGCTCTATTATCGTAAAGAGCGAACGCAATAATAGTTAACATGGGCGCGCTTGGTTTTCTTTAAGCCCGCACAATACGGTAAAATTTGACGCTGTCTGATAGGTCACCGCTTGGTTTGCCGCCTCTGCGACTGACTTAGTGCTGTTCCAACCATACTCTGCAAGTGCCAAACAATAATTCGGCGCACTGTCTTTTTGACAGAGTTGCACAGCGCGAGAAAACGCCAAACGGTCAATCTGGCACACTTGATTTTGATTGCACACGGTTTCTGGTGATGAAGAGCTGGCAAAATCATGCCAACCGGATGTGGCATATGCACTAAAGGTTACTGAAAGGCTTACTATAAATGAACTGAACATCGCTAAGCGCATATTATTCTCGCAATAAAGTTATTGATGAGAATAGCAATAAGCCAATTCACGCGTTCGCTATACGTTGGCTGGCCAGTTTCTCCCTCAATCTCTCAAACTGAAAACGCGATTTGCGAGTTTGATTCCAGCTGACGATTAATAAATAACATGGCAGAGTTAGGATTTTCCAGCGATAAAGTGCTCCATGGCTTTTACGGTTTGTTCGCTGCAATGATGTTCGATGCCTTCAGTATCGGCGCGCGCTACCCGCTCGGGAACACCAAGTTTAATCAAAGTCTGGTACACCACTTGATGACGATGGGCGACCTTATGCGCCAAATCTTGCCCCGCTTGAGTGAGAAAAATGCCACGATACGGCTTAGATTCAACGTAGCCTTCGTTTCTTAACCGAGTAATAAACTTCGACACCGCCGCCGCGCTAACACCAAAACGTTTCGCAAGATCGGCACTTCGAACCTCACCGATGGTCTGGTATAGGTCGGCAATTTCTTCGACATAATCTTCGATCAGTTCAAACTGATGATCTTCTTTCACCTTGCTGAAGTATTGGCTTTGATTGGTTTTTGGCATAACAACTCGGCTAAATAAAACGCATCTAAAATAAACTATAAAACAAAACGTAGAAGTTCAACCCTATGATTAAACTACAAATAAGCACACCAATCGCGGTCACCCAGCGCTTATTCACAAACGATCCCATGATGCTCTTATTGGCGGTAAACCACAACAACGGCACCAGTGCAAACGGAATACCAAAGCTCAGTACCACCTGGCTTGCCACCAGCGCTTTTTGCTCAGAAATACCCATCATAATCACAGCCAGCGCGGGAACCATGGTAATCAATCGGCGCAGTCCAATCGGAATCGTAAAGCGCACAAACCCTTGCATTAGCACTTGACCGGACATGGTTCCCACAATCGATGACGACAACCCAGCCAGCAACAAAGCGAAACCAAAAATATAGCTCGCCATTTCACCGCCCAACAGTGGCGATAGCAATTTGTAGCTTTCACTGATGGTCGCGACATCTTGGTGGCCGCTGCGGTGAAACGTCGATGCCGCCAGCGCAAGTAGCGCCATGTTAACCAGTCCAGCCAGCGCCATACCAAACACCACATCAAGGCGATAAAACTTAGCAAGTGTGCGTTTGCCATTTTCATCATCGGCTTTAAGGCGATTTTGCGACAGTGCAGAGTGCAAATAGATAACGTGAGGCATGATGGTGGCACCTAGAATACCTGCGGCCAAATACACCGCATAGTCATCAGGAAACATAGGAATCACCAGACCTTTAAGTAGCTCTCCGGTATCGGGTTGGCTAAGAATGAGTTCCAATCCGAATCCAAGGGCTATCGCCATGATCATCGCGCCAATCACCACTTCCATGATGCGAAAACCAAATTTTTGCAGGTGCAACGCCGCGTAGGTAACAATCCCGGTTAACAGCGCGCCATATACCATAGGAATGTCAAACAGCAGATAAAACGCCAATGCGGCGCCAAGAAACTCGGCTAAATCGGTCGCAATCGCAACCAACTCAGCTTGAATCCAATAAAACCACACCACAGGTTTGGGAAAACGTTCGCGAATCACTTCGGCCAAATTTTTGCCAGTCACCAAACCAAGACGCGCAGACAACCCTTGAATAAGCATCGCCATCAAGTTCGCCGCCAGCACCACCCACAGCAATGTGTAGCCGTAGCGCGCCCCAGCTTCTATGTTGGTCGCGAAGTTGCCTGGGTCGACATACGCAACCGCAGCAATCAATGCCGGACCAAACATTGCCAGCCAGCCAAAGCCTTTGCTACGACCTTTTAAAACCGTATCTGCTTGATATTGTACTGAATTGTTGGATAGCGATTGCAGCATAGTTTCCTCACCTTACAAAAGTTAACCCCGGTTAACACTGTTATCTTGGGTTAATTGGGTGGTTAAAAACCAATCGCTTATACCGATTTCTGTTATTGACTCTGCCTATCAATCGATTTGATGCGTGACTTAATGTGAATGCCTCACCCCGCTTATACACGGCTAAGCGGGAGAAATATATGTGAGCAAGTTATGATCGAGAGCATAATTGATTGGCCATCCAGAAAACGTTTACTGTGCTTGAAAACTGTATAGCCAAATGATGCCGCTACACACCACAAACATCGTTAGAATATAACGCCAGTTCAGCGCTAGGAGGGTTTTCGCCGCGATATCATAGCGCGATTGAATACTCAGTTGAATCCCAGAGAATGGCGATAACGTGATACCTAGTGACCAGCCCATCAGTAAAGTCAAACCAAGTAAGTTAGGATCGGAAACCGAAGGCGATAACACGCTTCCAGCCAGCACCACACTCGTCACCGGGTGCATACCGGTCATCGCCAGCACCACCAAAATCATCACAGTGACACAGGCTTCAAACGCGCCAAAATGTTCGGGCGCAAGATGAATATTGAGCGAAGTGAGTAGCGCCGCCACACCGGAGGCGAGTAACGCCGCTGCCGAAAACAGCACCACTTCCCCGCGCGAACTGGCAATACCCGACTCAATATGTAAGCGAATTTTCTTGATGCCGATGCGACCTTGTTTAAGTGGCATCCACAAAAAGATAAAACCGATCGCGATTAAGCTTACCAGCGACAACACGCTGATCGACGGTAGATACGCGTGGGACAGCATCACGATCGCCGCCAACAAACATGGCATCCACAACGAACGCGCAGTAATTGGATAGCCATACATTTGGGCAGCATCAAAGCGACGTAGAATTTGCCAGCCGCTCAATCCAAGCGCCGCGAGGCTGGCTGGAATGCCATAGAGTACTAACGTCGAAAGGTGCGCCCCTGGTGCGCTGACTAAAGTCAGACCCATCGCAGCAAAAAACGGAGACCACAAGGCGCAGATGGAAAACGCGCGCAGTAATAACAGGCCTTGGGTATTGGAAAGCTTAGACTTCGCTGCGAGCTTATCGCCGACGATCACCACCGACGACATATTCAGCACCGCGCCGAACAAATGGGCGCCAAACAGGGTTCTTAATAACGCCCGTTTACCTTGTGGCAGCGCTTCGTTGTCCCGCATCTCATCGACCGCAAACAGGCGTAAAAAGCCTACCGCCACCAGCATAAAGACCACCACTTGGTTGGCTTCCAGCGCTTTTAGCCAAAATTTGGCACCAATGCCATTAAACGCGCCATAAATCAGGCCCGCACTCCCCACTACAAGCAAAATGATAATCTGTTTCTTTTGCGCAGAACGCACATAAGGGAAGAAAAGAAATGAGGCGCACCAAATAGGAATGCCGGCAATATAACCCGGCAGTAAACCGGTAAAGCCTGCACATAACGACAAAATCAAACCAGCCATCAGCAGCCAGCCGCTTAACGCAACGAGTTTAGGACTCATATTCACCACTTAGACATCAAGAGTCGCAACTCTGAATGAGGACAAGGAAGGTAGAGATTTATAAAAACTAACCAAAGCATGATAGCGATGAATAAAGCGCCAATGCAAGCGCTTAGGTGGTGCTATTTTCGTAGGCAGGTTTGAAAATATGAGACCTGATTGCTGGCCAATTGATAGACCATCGCTGGTTTGCCACCTTTTCCTTTACACGACGCGGCCATCTTATTGGCACTGACGATAACGCCCGTTTCAATCAAACGCCGCTTGATGGTCATGCGGTTCACATCGACGCCAAATTTTGCGTACGCATCAATAATGTCGGCAACCAGAAATTCTTTATCCAGCGAGAACAGCACCACCGAAGTATACTCCACCGCCGCGCGCAATTTTTTCCATGCGTGATTCACCTGAGCAACATGGTCAAAGGCCAAATCCAGTTCACCGTTTAAAATGGTTTCTAAATCAAACCAGTCGGCTCGATCTGCGCCCATTCCGGCATTGGAAATTTGGGTGATGTTGGATGGATTGAGCAACGCATAATGGGAGATGCTCACGCTCCAACCGTCGGGATCGCGTTTAGGATTACCGTCGACAAGTGGGTCACTAATATAATTAGGATACGTGTGAATTTTTTCACGGCAGATACGCCGACGCGCGGAATCAAAGTCATCATCGGCAGGTTCGCCACCTTCCGCTGATAAATCTTCGTCATACACTAACCCACCCGGGAGCGCCCATTTGCCGCAATCAGGTCTGAGTGGATTGGTACGTTTGATGAGCAGCGTTTTGATCCCTTGTTGGTCGAGACGTAAACAGACGAGATCAATAGTGACTATCATAAATGATTCCTTGACAAGTAACTCGGCTATTCTAGGTGGCTGTGATCATATGGTCAAATGTAATTCACAATTTGTTATTAACCATTCATCTCACTAACAATTTTCCCCTTGTGGCTTAATGCCGTTGATATCCTTCGATTAAATGCTTACCTGTCTGATTATCGTGACAGCTTTCAGCTATGATCAAAATCACACTTGTTGACAAATTGTGCGCTGTGAATTACTTTTACCGAAAAGTTAGGAACAAAATGTTACTAATCTAGTTATCGTGAAATTGAAGGAAAGCCTTATGAGCGCCACTCTCTTTTCTCCTAGCATTATTCGCAGCCTACTCGATTTAGACGCCTACAAAATCACCATGATGCAAGCGATTCATTCGCTCTACCCTGATGTTCAAGTCCGTTATGAGTTGATTGTGCGCAGTGACGAAGACGTCAGCGCTCTGCTCGATGAAGTGCGTAGCGCGGTAATGCAGCTCTCTTCGCTGCGTTTTTCCGATGCGGATATTTTGTATTTGGAGAAAGCGTCCCCTTATCTAAAACCTTCTTTTCTTCAATCTTTGCGCTACTTCCACTTCCAGCCGGAACATCAAGTGGAGTTTGGCGTCATTAAGCAAGATAACCAGTCCCAGCTACGAATTGGCATTCAAGGTACTTGGCGCGATACCATTTTGTATGAAACCATCGTGATGGCGATTTTGTCTGAAGTACGCAGTCGTAACAGTTGGAGCCAAGTGCCAAGTGGCTTGCCCATCGAAGTACTGGACGCCAAAGTCGCTAAGCTTAAACAGCAAATTAAACAGCGCGGTATCACCAATTTCTCTTTGACTGAGATGGGCACCAGACGCCGTTTTTCAAGTCAAGTGCAGCGCGATGTTATCGCCTACCTCAGTCAGAAAATGCCTGAATTGCTGCTGGGCACCAGCAACTATCACTTTGCGCGCGAGTTTAACTTAAGGCCGATTGGCACCATTGCCCATGAATGGTTTATGGCTCATCAGGCACTGGTCAATATCGGCGATTTCCAAAAAGTTGCGCTCGAGCAATGGCTGCGCGTATTTGACGGTCAGCTTTCAATCGCACCGACCGATACCTTAACCATTGATGCGTTTATCAATGACTTTAACACCCATCTTGCCAAAGCCTTTGACGGTATTCGCCACGACTCAGGTGACCCGTACCGCTGGGGCGATCGTATGATTGCTCATTATGAGCGTTTGGGCATCGATCCTAAGAACAAGATGTTTATCTTCTCTGATGGACTGAATTTCGATGAAGCGTTGAATCTGTGTGAATACTTCGCTGGACGCGTCAAAGTGTCGTTTGGTATCGGGACTTTCCTCACCAACGATCTTGACGGCTGGCAAAACGATGAAGGCATCGCCTACAAACCGTTATCTATCGTGATCAAATTGACCGAGTGTAACGGCAGACCAGTGGCAAAAATCAGTGACGAACCGGAAAAAGCAATGTGTGAAGACCCGATCTTCCTTGCCAATCTGAAACGCCGCTTTGATATCGAGTTAGACGTCGACCGCCTGATTCAAGAGCTCGAGAAACAGAAAAGTCAAAAACGCCAATACATCGCCGCAGCATAACCTGAGCGCATTATGCGTTAGCGAGACGCCGCCAACAAGCTGCAACCAAAACCAATAAATATTCCGCCAGTGATTTGATGAAATCGCTGGCTTATTTTTGGCCGTTTAAGCAACTCTTTAAGTTGCCCTGCTAACCACGCATAGCCAATCAGCGCCGAACACGAGCAGCAAGCAAAAGTGCCCGCGAGCAATACAAACTGCGCGGCGATCGGTTGGTCTAAATGCAAAAATTGTGGAAACAGTGCGCTATAAAACACGATGGCTTTAGGATTGCTGATACCCACGAAAAAAGCCTCCGCAAATAAATGCTTCGCCTTCGCCACACCTTGGCGCTGTATTCTTCCATCCTCAGTAATGGCATCCATTTGCTCGGATTGAATTTCTAGACTCCACTGGGCCTGGCGACTTTGCCGCCAAGCTTTGATACCTAAATAGATAAGGTAGGCTCCACCGACGATTTTAAGCAGCGTAAAACCGAGCTTTGATGCTTGAAGTAACGCGCCAAGCCCAGCGGCAGAAAGCGCCGCCATGCACAGCATTGCGCTGACATTGCCAGCAATGCCATAAAACGCAGCGTTAACGCCAAAACGCGCCGAGTTACTCACCGTTAGTAACACCGCAGGCCCTGGGCTTAGCACCGCCGCCAAACTTAATAACACAAAGATACTGTAATCCATCACCGCTCCTTTTGTTCGTTAGAAATCAAGTTCGTTAGAAATCAAGGTTGTTAGAAATTAAAACCGCTAAACGATTGCATACGGCGAGTAACGCAAAAAAACCGGCCTGATAGTCAGACCGGCCAATTGGCGTTCAACACACATTCACTGATTGAACTACAAGCCCAGCGCTTTAGTGACTGCAGGCATTGCAGGGTCTCCACTGTAGGTCGTCACTCCCTCAAGCCAATCTTTGAGCACTTGTGGATGGGCTTTTATCCATGTGCGCGCCGCATCTTTTGCCAGAGTATCTTGTTTACTCGCCGCATCAATGATTTCATTTTCCATGGTGAGGCTAAATTTGAGATTGCCGAGCAGTTTACCGACATTGCTACATTCGCTGGCGTAACCTTTGCGAGTCAAGGTATGAATCGTCGCACCGCCATAATTAGGGCCAAAGTAGTCGTCGCCACCGCTTAAATATTTGATGTCGTAATTGACGTTCATCGGGTGCGGCTCCCAGCCAAGAAACACAATAAATTTGTGGCGGCGAATCGCGCGGTCAACTTCAGAAAGCATCGCTTGCTCACCTGACTCAACCACTTGCCAATCTTTCATATCGAAATCGTTTTTATCGATCATCTTTTGCAAGTTTTCATTGGCCGGTGACCCTGGTGCGATGCCATAGATGCGATGACGGAAATCATCAGCAAATTTATTCAAATCGCTAAAATCTTTCACGCCTTGGTCATACACATAACTTGGCACCGCGAGCGTGAACTTAACCCCTTCCAGGTTAGTGCGCAGCACATCGATTTGGCTTTGATATTTGGTGATGAAATCTTTTTGCGCGGGCATCCAGTTACCCATAAAAGCATCGATTTCACCGTTTTTTAAGCTTTCAAAACCCACCGGCACACTCAGCAAATACACTTGGGTTTTATAACCCAAGGTTTCAAGTAACGTGGTCGCGACCCCATTGGTGGCGCCGATATCCGTCCAGCCCGGATCGCTAAAGGTGACTTTTTTGCACTGCGCAGGCTCTGCTGCCAGCGCGCTGCCAGTGGCAAACATTGCTGCCGCAGCGATAGACGCCCAGCTCAGTGCCTTTGAGGTGAACGCCAGCTTGAATAGTTGGATAAGCCTATTGGGCTTTAGGGTAAAAAACGAAATAGACATGTATTGCTCCTGTGTCATAGTTCTTTCCTTAATGATGTCTTTATCGAAAATGACGTTAAGGTTTAGGAAAGCGCGAGCGCGCTTCAAGATCGTCCAGATCAATGTGATTACGCATATACATTTCACTGGCGTCAAAAATCGGTTGATGATCCCAAGGCTTTTTCGCTCCAACATCAAGTGCCTTGACGATTAAGCGGCGACGACGCTGGCTCACGAGCACATCTTGAGTAAGCGCTTCGCTATCCCAACGCGCTAATGCCTCTTGGCGAAATTCGCGGCAAATGTCGGCATAGGTTGGGTCACTGGCCAAGTTGGTCAGCTCAAACGGGTCACTTTCAAGGTGGTAGAGTTGGTCGGGGTCAATAGCGCAATGGACATATTTGTACGCACCGCGGCGAATCATAAATAGCGGCGCAATGGCACCTTCACCGAAATATTCACCAATCACTTCATCGTGCACATTGGCTGAGCCCGTTAAGTGGCCAATTAAACTGCGGCCTTGAATCGGCATTGCGTATTGATGTTGCGTGTCAGGGTTGGCCATCTCAACGAACGTCGGCAACAAGTCCATAGTCGACACTGACTGTTTAACCCGTTTCGCCTCATAACTCTTAGGGTAATGAACAATCATCGGTACCCGCGCCGAACCTTCAAAGAACGACATCTTGTACCAAAGATTACGCTCGCCGAGCATGTCACCGTGGTCGCCAGAAAAGACAATAATGGTGTCATCAGCGAGCCCTGCGTCATTTAACGCCGTCAAAATCTCACCAATTTTGTCATCAACGTAGCTAATGGCGCCATAATAAGCGCGGCGCGCATTGCGAATTTGCTGCTCGGTGATCGGCTGTTCATCGTATGCGTAGACTTGTTGAAGCCTTAGTGAATGCGGATCCTGCTGCTGTTTTGCAATCGACACCTTAGGCAAATCAATCTCATCATTAGTGTAGCGATCCCAATATTGCTTCGGAATCGCATACGGGTCATGGGGATGGGTCATCGATACGGTTAAACAAAAAGGCCGCGCTTGGTCGCCGCGTACATAATCGTAAAGATAGCGCTTAGCGTGAAACACCACTTCGTCATCAAAATCAAGCTGATTACTACGCACGCAAGGGCCTGCTTGGGTCACCGAAGACATGTTGTGATACCAAGTTGGACGCACCTCTGGCTCGTCCCAGTTCGGGAACCAACCGTAATCAGCGGGATAGATATCGGTTGTCAAACGCGTTTCAAAACCGTGCAGCTGCTCTGGGCCGCAAAAATGCATTTTGCCCGAAAGCGCGGTGTGATAATTCTGCGCGCGCAAATAGTGGGCGAAGGTTGGAATATCTGCCGGGAAATCGGCGGCGTTATCAAAAGCGCCAATTTGGCTTGGCAACTGGCCAGTCATTAATACATAACGCGACGGCGCGCACAGCGGGCTGTTGCAATATGCAGAATCAAACACCACCCCCTGTCTGGCAAGAGTTTCAAGATTAGGCGCCTTCACCACACTATGACCATAAACAGGCAGTGCGCTGGCGGCCATTTGGTCGGCCATGATGAACAAAATATTTGGCTGCTTGCGAGGCATTATCGCTCCTTTTTGCGTGTAACATGCGATAAGCATGTGTGATGTTAAATCCATAGGTCACAAATTATTTAATACCTTGCACAAGTGAAAATGGGTTGTAAACTGACTGAAAAGTTATGTTTAGGATAAGTTTTACTTATGTTATCTAGAAACGACACGCCACCTTTGCAGTCCTTGGTGGTGTTTGAATCTGCGGCGAGATTATTAAGTTTCACTGCTGCCGCACGTGAGTTAGGCACGACTCAACCCGCCGTCAGCCAACAGATTCGCAGTTTAGAAACGGAATTAGGCGTCGCACTTTTTGCGCGCGTTTATCGCGGCGTGACCCTAACCGATGCGGGATATTTATTGCTAGAAACGACGCAAAAGAGCTTGAAAGAATTACGTGACGTGGTGCAAAAAATCAAACAAAACACCGCGCCGCCAAGGATTAACTTCGCAACCGACTTCGCATTCGCCGCGTATTGGCTGATGCCGAAATTGGCCGAATTTCGCCGCTTACATCCAGATATCGACATTCGAATTCAAACCTCACAGTCTGAAATCGATTTGGTCAGCGCCGATGCCGATATCGCAATGCTATTTGGCGACGGTCATTACACCGGTTATCACAGTGAAAAACTGCTGATTGAACATGTCTATCCGGTGTGCAGCCCGAAACTGTTTGAGCAATATCAAGGCTTTTCATCGTTTGAGGACTTGTCCCAAGCACCGCTTTTAAAACTAAACGCAGACCTTGGCCAAAAGTGGCTTGATTGGGAGGCTCTATTTGCCCATCACCACACCTTATGGCAATCGCCTGAGGCGTTAATGGAATTCGACAATTACACCCTCGTGGTGCAAGCGGCGATTTCAGGACAAGGTGTTGCGCTCGGTTGGTCTCCGTTACTTGACAGTTTTATCGAAAGCGGCGTATTGATGGCGCTAAAGCATTTTGCTGTCACGACCGATCACGGCTATCACATTGTGATGTCAAAACAGCAAGCGCCAAGCGAACAAGTGACGCTGTTTTTAAACTGGCTAAAATCACAAATGGATAATTATTAGCGGTAGGATGGAGGGGTGGATATACTACATTCGCGTTTTAATAGTTAAAGAATTCTGGTTATCTTAGAGATTAAAAATTACTTAATTCGCAATATATAACTTCCCTAAGACCTTTTTTGGATACGATTACTACTTAAAAAGGGAACTGAATTGAATATCTAATATTGAAAAAAAAAACGCTCTCGTTCATATTCGAGAGCGCATTCCTATAGGTGCTGTAAATTGTCAAACGTTAATCATTTGAATCGAGCTTCGCTTCATCCAATGGGAAATATGACCAATTCGTTTGACCGTTACCTTCAATATAATCGTACACACTACCCCAATTTGGATTAGTATCAGGATCATCAGCAAGATCTGCAACGTTGTTATAGATACAAGTCGCAAGTTCGGTCATCGGCTTATTTCGCGAATCTTTGCGGAACGATTTACCAATAAGTAAAGCACGTACAGCAACAGTAGGAACCGAGCGAACTTTCCCGCTAATCTGGTAATTTACATTTTGTTTACTATAGAATGATGCTTGTTGAGAGATAGCATCATAATTCAGTGCCGCTAGTGTCCACTTCCCTGAAGCCAAATAATCTTGTACTACTTGATAAGGAGCGCCACCCACGAGTATCAATGGTTTGCTCGTATCATTAACATCGCCCTTGTTCTTTACTTCTGTCACGTGAATATTCAGACCGAAAAAATATCCTAACGCTTCTGCCGAAACAATCGAGCCGCCCCAAGAACCGACCTCCTGTCCTTTCAACATTGAGAGTTCAAATTGATGAGGCTGCTCATCACCTCCCAACATTGAACCCCATTTACTCCACATACTTGTATCATGTGATGACTTTGGGTTATAACCCTTAGGAATCAACAGATGAACGGCTTCTTCATGTAAACCTGTTAGCACTTTCATTCGATTCTGATTTACTTTTTTGGGATTACGTTTGGCGTTGTAATTTAGAACATCTTCTTGAACAATACCCAACGAATAGTCTTTGTCCATTAACCCCATTAAATTGGTTACCGACCCGGTCGTCTCGGCAATGTTCAGATCCACGCCGATACTACCGCTACAATAACTTTTAATATCCATACCCATTGAATAATAGTTTCCTTTAGTACTTCCAGTACCCATATTCAAAGTTTTGGCTTGTGCGGGAAGAGAGGCTAAGATTACCAACACTGATAATACCGTGACTTTTAATTTCATAAATAATTCATTCCTTGGGTTGATTTAAAATGGACTTTCAGATGTAGTATTCTGATAGTTATCAGAATTAGAACCCGACGAATGACCAGTCGATAAAAAGTTCATTACCGATAACACTACCAGCACGGTGAAAATGACTGCGATAACAATTCGCATTACTTTTGTAGAAGTTTCAGGTTGAGTTTTTTCTTTTGACATAATTTCATTCCACCTTAATCGTTATCAAGTTCGTAATCAGCAACCGAGTTTTCAATGCTCACCATAGCTTCTTGGAAATCTTGATCGATTTGAGCAAATGCTTCCATTCCAAGCATTTCTTCCAATGTATCTGTCTTCGATTTTGCAAAAGCCATTGCGTCATTAACGATATCAGAGAACTCAGCCATTTCTTTGTATTCTTGAACTTTTGTAGACAAACGTTTATGTGCTTGTCCCGCACGCTCTACATTCTTTTTAACTAGTTCATAGGCTTGTTCAACCTGTTCTGACATCTTGACCATACGCTTATAATGAGGTGATGATGTGTCAGCTTCAGCTAACTTTGCATTGACTTTCCCAACATATCCACCCATTTTGTCACGAGCCTGTCGAGCGCCATCGAGTCGTTCTTTGGAATCTAGGACCAAATTAGTCAACGTTTCAACTTTGTGAGTTTTAGCCTCTTCGATCATATTCGCAATTACACGATTACGCATTTTCTGCTTTATATGCTTGTCGTTCATTGTTAAGTAACGCAATGCATAAAACATAAATGCCAGACCACCAAGACCCACAAGTAAAGCAATGGTGCCGGCGATAATTTGTAACGCTATAAAGCCAACTAAGAACAAGCCCAGTAACCCAAAAACGACAAAACCGATATTACGGGCAGTCGCAGTAATTTGAGCACTTTGCTCACGTTTTATTTCAGCAATTTGGTTATTACTCTGCTCAACAAGATTACCTAGACTTAGCATCCTAGTTTCTTTAATGTCTGTACTCAAAACGACCTCTCCAACTTCTTTGTTTCATGTTCACTCCAATTATGCTTCCGTACTTGGTGATAGATATTCAAAACAAGTAACGCAGATTTTTTATGAAATTTGCGACTATCAGGATGATAACATTAAATATTTTTATTTAGAATTGTCGATTTATAAATAATCCTAATGAATTAACATGCACATACGAAAGAATGACAGTATATGAACTGATGCATTTCTATAGATACCATACGATGTTTCATTAAAACGATGACATTTGCTTGCTTCAGAGTTTGCAACGAGCGAACAAGTGACGCTGTTTTTAAACTGGCTAAAATCACAAATGGATAATTATTAGCGGTAGGATAGAAATACCATGATTGCATTTTCAAAATCTAAAAATCAGCTTTTATTTGATAGCAGTATAAATGGATAAAATTTAAACCAAGATGATAAATTTAATTATCACCCTATTCATCTGCGCTGTATTTAATTGATAATAACCCCATCAAAACTTTCCAGATCAATGTTTAACCAATAACTAAGCATAAGAATAAATAATTGATAAATAACAACATAACTCAAAACCCATTCGTTCAAACCCATACAAATAACCGGCTTTACTTACGAAAGCACAAAACATAAACAACAAACAAATTAATTATTTCTTTTATCAATTGCGCGAATATAAATTAAATCATCAAAACAGCGTTATTATTATAAAACTCACCTAACAACACGTTTGTGATTATTTGATTTAACGCAAAACTTAGCGTTAGCGGTTTATTTACTATGGCGCTCCGGTGACGTTATCAACAGGGTTTAAATCCCCAAAACGAAACTCTACCGAACTGAGGAAGTTGATGAGGTCTGGTGGCCTTCTCGGTCTTCAAAACCGATGTGAGCCTAATTGGCTCTGGCAGGTTCGATTCCTGCCTCTTCCGCCAAATTTCTGTTTGCTGTTAAACCCCGTTTCGCGGTGGGCTTGCAAACTTTGCGCTCGCAACGAAACGCCGCATAAAGGCATCTGCTATGTCCAGCGCTTCCACATCCATAAATTATCGCTTACCGCAAATTGAACACCTGCTTCAACAATCGCAGTTTGATATCTACATTCAAACGCTTAGCCGCCCAGTGGTGCGCAGCATTATGCAGCAAACACTCGAATCGATTCGTCGTCGCCCTACTTTCAAAACCTGCGGTTGTGAAGGCATTGATGTGCACGCTCTTATTGAGCGGCAATGCAAAAAAACCGCCAGCGATAAATTGCAAAAGGTCATCAACGCCACTGGCACTGTCATTCACACCAATCTGGGACGCAGCCCAATTGACGAACGGATTTGGGACGGCGTTCGCGATGTGAATACCGGCTATAACAATCTCGAAATCGAATTATCAACCGGTAAACGCGGTGGACGTAAAGGCATTTTACGCGCCCTACTGCGCGAGTTTGTCGGTGCCGACAACGCCCTGGTGGTCAACAATAATGCCAGTTCTCTGTACTTGCTACTGAGCGAACTGGCTCACGGCAAAGAGGTGATCATCTCGCGCGGTGAACAAATTCAAATCGGCGGTGGATTTCGCATTCCTGATATTTTAAAACTCACTGGCGCGGTAATGGTGGAAGTTGGCACCACCAACATCACGACCAGCCAAGATTATCTCGATGCAATTACCGAAAACACCGCCATGGTGTTGATGGTGCATCAATCTAACTTCGCGATTCAAGGCTTTACCCAAGCGCCCAATATTGCCGATGTCGCCAAACAACTGCCAGACCATGTACTGCTGGCGGTAGACCAAGGATCCGGATTAACCGATGAAGGATTGGGTCATAACGAACCCAGCGCCGCGCAATATCTGAAATGGGGCGCCGATTTGGTGTGCTTCTCCGGCGATAAAATTTTTGGCGGCCCGCAATCGGGGATCGTCTGCGGGCGCAGTGACCTGATTGAACGGATGGAAAAACATCCGATGATGCGTACCTTTCGCCCCAGTCGCATCGTCTATTCGCTGCTTGAAGCCTTGTTGGTCGTTAAGCTAAATCAAGACGACGCCGGGCAAGGCGTGGCGCTTCGCGCAGTCAAAAACGAACCTCTGATTCGCCAGCGCGCCGAAGCTTTAGCCGCGCGCTTTAGCAATTACTTATACGCCAAATCGATGCCTTTGGTGATTGGTGGCGGCACACTACCGACAGTGCAATATCCCTCTTATGGCGTGGCGTTTAAACCACTTAAGCGCAGTGTTGAAGCCATCAGTCGCGATCTGCGCAGTTGCCCTATTCCGATCATCACCACGATTCAAAACGGCGAACTGCTGTGTCATTTCGCCACAATACTTGAGAGCGACATTGCGCGGCTTAACACCCAGTTAG
Organism: Vibrio xiamenensis; assembly: GCF_900100015.1. Classification (GTDB taxonomy): domain Bacteria; phylum Pseudomonadota; class Gammaproteobacteria; order Enterobacterales; family Vibrionaceae; genus Vibrio; species Vibrio xiamenensis. Next base: position 25,918 of record NZ_FNDD01000017.1, read on the forward strand.
AAGGATATTTTGCCTCTCTTGATGCCGACATTGAAGCCGACAAGTTAAACGCCTCACAATCCGCAGAAACTAAAATGACGACCACGCCATGAACTTGATATCCCATTCGCCATATCACGCCGCCATTGGCGTGATTGGCCATGTCGATCACGGCAAAACCACGCTCATTCAAGCCATGACTGGCATGATGACCGCACGCGAACACGAACAAAAGCTTGGCATGACCCAAGATTTAGGCTTTGCGCATTTTTGCGATGACCATGGCAATACCATCGGCGTCGTCGACGTACCTGGTCATGAACGTTACATTCGCAATATGGTTTCCGGCATGGCATCACTTAATGCCGTCGTGCTTGTAATATCAGCGCAAGAAGGCTGGATGGCGATGACCAGTTCTCACCTCAAAATTGCCCATGCACTGGGTCAAACCAAGGTCATTGTGTGCATTAACAAAGCCGATTTGGTCACCGCAGAGCAAATCGATTTACTGGAAGAACAAGCGCTGCAGCAGGTGCTAAACCTAACTGGTGAAATTGCCGAAGTGGTTGCGGTGTCTGCCATCACGCATCAGGGCATCGACGTGCTTAAAGCGCTGATCATCGAACAAATTCGCGATAATTCATCCTCAACCGATGATACTGCTATGCGCCTTTATATCGACAGAAGCTTTACCATTAATGGCATTGGCACTGTGGTTACCGGCACCCTAGGTCAAGGGCAAATTACGCTCGATGATAAAGTCCACATCGCCTCCGGCAGCCATATCAATACGGTGTCGCAAGCGGTCAAAGTTCGCAGCCTACAGGCCTATCATCAGGAGTGTAAGCAGGTCGATGGCGTAAGCCGAGTCGCGGTGTGTTTAAAAGGCATTAAGCGCAAAGACATTCGCCGCGGTGACTGCTTGGTGAAATCGCCGAGTGATTGTGTGCTCAGCGACAGCTTTATCGTGCGTTTAAATCCTGCACTAACATCAGGACTGAAAAGCAACAAACAGATTGAAGTCGCGTTTGGCAGTTGGCACGGCTTCGGCCAATTGATTGTGCTCAAAGACACCCAGCTTGCACGCATCAAGCTCACCCAACCTGCGCCGATGTATTTTGCCCAGCCAGTTGCGCTGATTCGCCATGGCGGCAGCGAGCTTATCGCAGGCGGCGCAATCGTCTGGACCGATGCTGTTAATGGCTTTATTCGCCGTAAATTGTATCAAGCCCTCGATAGTCTGGTTTTGCCGATTGAAAGCCATCAGCAAACGCAAATTGAATTTATGCTGCGCGGATTCATCGCCGTCGACGCCTTAACTCAATCTGCGCTCAACGCGCTTAGCCAGCAAAGCCAAAAAAGCCAAAGCGTGCAAATTGGCGATTGGCTGTTTGATAGCCAATGGCTAGATGAATCACGTGCGCAGCTATTGTTGGCTTTAAATCAGCCGGAAGCCGCGCTCAGTGATATCGAACTCAGTCATGCATTGCGCCTTGAGCAAGGCGCAATTGAGCGTCTGACCGCCATGCTCAAAGCCGAACACGCGATTCATTTAAGCTGCGGGAAATGGGTGTTGGGCGATGGACAATCAGAAGATGACTTAACGCCAGAGGCGCAATCATTACTCAGTAGTATTCGCTCTCAAGGCAAAGACGGCTTTGAACTCAGTAAACAATCGCTTGCGCCAAGCGAAAAAGCTCAGTTGCGAAACTTAGCGCGGCTTAAGTACGTGATATGTCTTGAAGGCGATATTTACTATGCCGACGAACTTTACCAAACTCTGGTGCGCGCGATTATTACCAACCACAGCCAAGGCGATCGCATCAGTATGGCGGACATTAAAGATAGAAGCGGCTTAAGCCGTAAATACGCCATTCCACTGGCCAATAAAATGGAAATTGATGGCTGGATGCGCCGTGATGAAAACCAGCGCGTGATTCTGCGCTCCTTAGATTAAAGCGTTTCATTTCATAGATATAAAAACAGCCAGCGATGCTGGCTGTTTGATTGATTGGTTTGCGCATGGCTTTGCAAGTGGCATATCGAGCCAATCACACCACTTCGATAACGATACTCGAATCGGCGTCGGTCTTTTCCAACAACTCACCAAATGGCGCTAACTCAATACCGTGCAGTGCTGCCACGGTTTGTAACTCATCCTGATGGCCTTTTTCCACAGCCAGCAATAATCCGCCCGAAGTTTGCGGATCGCACAAGATCGATTTTTGCCGTTCGCTCATCGGCGCAACTAAGTGTCCATAACTGTCGAAGTTACGAAATGTACCACCCGGCATACAATCCAAATCAATGTATTGTTGTACGCCCGGTAGTACCGGCACTTTGTCAAACTCAACTCGCGCCATCAGGTTTGAACCGAGGCACACTTCGCTTAGATGACCAAGCAGACCAAAGCCCGTTACATCAGTCATGGCTTTCACGCAGTTGAGTTTGGCAAAATCAAAACCAGGACTATTGAGCTTACACATCCAATCGCGCGCTAAGCCTTGATGCTCGAATTGCAATTTAGCGCGTTTTTCTGCGGTTGTGAGTACCCCAATGCCGAGCGGTTTGGTCAAAAATAACTCGCAGCCCGCTTGCGCTTGACTATTACGTTTGACTTTATCGGTGTCGATAACACCTGTAACCGCTAGGCCAAAAATGGGCTCAGGCGCATCAATCGAGTGACCGCCAGCCAAAGTGATTCCCGCTTGCCGACACACAGCGCGGCCACCTTCAGTGACTTGCTTTGCCACCTCTGGCGCGAGCTTATCCAGCGGCCAGCCCAAAATCGCGATCGCCATAATCGGTTTCCCTCCCATGGCGTAAACATCGCTGATTGCGTTGGTGGCAGCAATGCGACCAAAATCGTACGGGTCATCAACAATCGGCATAAAGAAGTCGGTCGTGCTGATGATCGAGGTGCCATTTTGCAAATCGTACACCGCCGCATCATCGCGATGTTCATTACCCACCAATAAATTTGGATCTTTAAACGCCGGAACATCGCTTTTGAGGATCTGCTCAAGCACCTTAGGAGAAATTTTGCAGCCACACCCTGCGCCGTGGCTATATTGGGTTAAACGTATCGAACTCATCACTGTTCCTTAAATTTAAGCCGAGGTTAAATCACACTTCACGCACTAAGCTTTGGGTACCGCCGTGGCGTTGGCAGCGCTGACTGCACCGGTTTGAGTCGGATTGGATTTGTCCATGCTCCACTCATACCAGCCGCCATCAAACACGCTGATATTTGACCAGCCCATCGCATGGGCAAAGAGGAATACTTCTGCGGCGCGCCAGCCCGTGCCACAGTAAAAACTGACGTTTTGGTCTGGATAGATATTCCAGTCACGCCATTTACGCGCGATTTCTTCTGCAGCGCGCATGGTGCCGTCGGGGTTGGTGAAATCATCAAGATTGTTGGCGTTTTTACCGCCTTGCCCCCACTTCGCGCCGGCAATGCGCCCTTTAGGTTCTATGTAGGTGTAGCCACTGATGTCACCGATGTATTCGCTCCACGTGCGCACACTGACCAGCGAATTATGTTCAGGGTCTTTGAGTAATTGTTTGGCGCTATTCAAACCAATCACATATTCCGGATGCGCTGGAATAGCGCTGTCAAAGCTTGATTTTTCGGCTTTCACATCACCAGATTCGGTCGCAAACTCGCCGCTTTGCCATGCATCCCAACCGCCATCAAGCAACCGCACATCCGCAACACCCGCATACATCAAAATCTGGCCGATGCGCGCCGCCGCCATATTGTCGCGACCATACAAGATCACCGTGCTATCCGGTAGAATGCCCAGCGCTTCAATTGCCGATTTCAGCTTGTCATCGGAAACTTGATTCCACAGCGGTTCAGACTCGAACAGGTTGGTATCAGCGTAAACCGCGCCCTTGATATGCGACACCAAATAACTTTTTGGTGCGCCCCACCCAGCTTCAATGACTGTGAATTGATGTTTTGGCGCTTTAGGGAGCAAGGCAGCAAGCTCGGCAGGTTGATTAACCAGTCGATTAAGCCAATCAGCACTGACCAATTGCTCAAAATGCGGCAGTGCCACCAATTGATTCATGTTCTCTTGCAGCGCATTTTTTTTCAGCGATACGCTTTTAAATCCGGCATCTTTGAGCTGCTCAACCAATAATTCGGCCTTTTTAGCCGCGCAATACACTTGGGTTGGTTTGCTTGCATCAAGCTGTTTTTGCTCAAACAAATACGCTTGTTTCTCTGATGCTGACATTGCATTTAGCCACTCTGGGCGCACGTTGATTGCCCCTGGCAAATGGCCGCCTTTACTCATACCAACCTCTGGCCAGCCATTAAAATATTCACTCGCTCGGCAATCGATAAGCTGCGAGTTTTGCTCCTGGGCCGCCAAACTAGGCGCGCTGATTAGCATGGCGCCAACTAAACAGCCGATAGAGTGAAGAGTAAAGCGCGAACTCGTGGTGTTCGATAACTTCAGTGCCGTTGAGCTTAAGACCGATGGCGTGAATGCCGCTGACATAATTACCTCTAAAATAACAATTTAAAATTTGATTCGATTAGCGTGAGAATACACATTCATTCGCCCGGCGCGGCAGTAACCGGCGAGCGTGACATTGTGCTGCTCAGCCAGTTCCACACCTAAGCTGGTGGCGCCAGAAATGGCCAATAACGTGCCCACATTGGCAGCAATCACTTTTTGCACCATTTCAAAACTGGCGCGGCTAGATACCAGTATTGCGCCGCCGCTCAACTTATTTTTTAGGCAGTGGCCGATAAGCTTGTCTAGCGCATTGTGCCGACCCAGATCTTCGCGAATCGCCACAATGTCCCCTTCGGCATTTAAATACGCGGCGCCATGCATTGAGCCAGTTTGCTGATTAAGCACTTGATGATCGTGAAATGCGCCAAGTGCCTTTTCTACCGCGTGGTAGCTGAACTGGGTTGTATCCTCAACGATGCTGAGCTCACGGGTAACATGTTCAAGGCTCTGGGCACCACAAATGCCACAGCCAGTGCGCCCGGCCAGTGCGCGACGTGCGCGTTTTAAGCGTTCAAAACAGCGATTAGGTAGCTCGATATGCAGCTCAACGCCATGACAGCTGGGCACCAGCTCTATGGTGTAAATATCACTGACTTTATCGACGATCCCTTCAGTCAAAGAAAACCCCAGCGCAAAATCTTCAAGGTCTTGTGCGCTGCACATCTGCACTGTGTGGGCGATGCCGTTGTAGACCAGCGCAATGGCCGTTTCGACTGCCAATTCATCCATCTCGTGTAAAAACACCTGACCATCGTGGTAACCCAATCGTTCATGGGTACGGCTCACAGCGCCGTGTGTCAGAGACTGTTTAGACGGATCAATTTGGCGCTGTGGGGCGTGATACATAACGTGAACCTTAGTTAAACGTAAATTGAAGCGCGGCAACGCGGCGATGATTAATAAGCGCTGCCGCACGAGGGCACATAAGCAAACTCTAAGTGCGATGAATTCGCGACCTGAGGATTTGTCATCACGACAAACAATAATTGCGATACACAGCATCATCGCCACAGGCAATCGCCGGCAGACGTTGCTAGGTGTAGTCGCTGGTTTTGATGTTCAACCTTTGCATGCGAGACAGCAAGGTGGTGCGCTTTAACCCAAGGCGCTGCGCCGCACCGCGCGGCCCTGCGACAATGCCGTTGGTTTGCTTTAGCACTTGAATGATCTGCTCGCGCTCTAAACTTTTTGGCTCGCTGAGTGGCGAAGGTTCACTGACCTTAACTGGCGTTTGCGCTGAAACTGGGGTTGGTTCTGCGGCCAATGCGTAGTTGGCTTCAATCTCCGCTAGGGTTTTGGCATCAGTCTCAGGGAAATATTCACGCAGTTCAGAAACAGGCAAATGCAGCACTGGGCCAAACGTCATGATCACCGCCCGCTCAATGACGTTTTTCAGCTCGCGAATGTTACCCGGCCACGGCAGCGAAGTCAGAACGCGCAGCGTTTCTGCCGAAATTCGCTTAATGTCGCGATTCATTTTCTTGGCATAAATGCGCGTAAAGTGTTTTGCCAGCAGTGGAATGTCTTCGCGACGCTCACGCAGCGGCGGGATACGAATCGGAAATACATTCAAGCGATAATACAAATCGCGGCGAAAGGTTTTGTCTTCGACCATACCAAGCAAGTCTTGATGCGTTGCCGCAATTAAGCGCACGTCGACGGGAATCACAGTGTGCTTACCCACCCGCTCAACCTCACCTTCTTGAATCGCACGCAACACTTTCGGTTGAAGTTCAAGCGGCATATCGCCAATTTCATCTAAAAAGAAGGTGCTCTTGTGCGCTTCTTCAAAACGGCCGATTTGCTGATTGACCGCGCCGGTAAACGCGCCTTTTTCATGACCAAATAGATCACTTTCAAATAGCCCAGCAGGCACTGCAGAACAGTTCATTTTGATCATTTTTTTGCGGCTACGACTGCTTGAGTTATGGATCATATTGGCAATCATCTCTTTGCCGGTCCCGGTTTCACCAAGGATCAATACCGTGCTGTCACAATCTGCCACCATTAACACGCGCTGCAGTACATCACTCATAACCGCACTCTGGCTGATGATTTCGCCAAACATTTCATTGTTTTGATAATCTTCTGCGAGCAGCTCTTCATCTTGCTGGGTTGCAGGGGCAATCAGCTTGCTATTACGCTGAAAATTATTGATCGCCACCGCCACACGAGCGGCAATTTGCTGTAATAAATCCAATCTATCTTCGGAAAAATAGTTTTCAGATCGATGACCGTATTTAATTACCCCAAGTGATTTTTGGCGAAACAACAAAGGTAACACACACTCAGAACTGAGCTTATTGGTAACATAATGATCACTTACATGATTATATTTATGTTTTAAAAGTGGGTAATCTTCTCGGCTTAAAATTAACGTCTTTTTGGTTTTTATCACGTGTGACGCTAAAGTTTTTTCAAGGCTCTTATTACCATTTCTGTAATTAGGCCGACCATTATCGCCAAGAGTCACTTCATGACAAAATAAGGTATCACTGCCCTCTTCGAGCGACATAATACTGATAAAATCAATATTAAAATGTTCATAAAGGTGAGTAAAAAGCAAAGTGGAAAGTCCTTCAAAATCCACTTGACCAATCACCGCTTCAGTCACGTCAACCAGTACATGATTGTGCAAACGACTTTCATCCAACGCCTGATAAACGATGGGCGGGTATTTCACCAAACCGAGTGTCGATTCATAACCGACCAAACCGGTTTTCTGCCCCGAGTTACGGTTAAGGTTGCCATCAAAGATCTTAGCAATCATCAGCGAAGTTGCGATAGAAATCTGTTTTAAATCATTAATGTAAGCATCAGATGCAGAATGATGACTGACAAATTCCAACTTGCCGATATAGCGATTAAATGCGCTCAAAGGAAAATGGTAAACCGTGGTGGCATTGGCGTAGATTGGCAAATGAGCGAAGCTTGAGAACTGCTGCTCAAAGCGCGCTTTATCAAACATCTTATATTTTTCGACTAAGTGCACGTGGTGAATACTAGGGTCGATATCGAGTTGATCAAGCTGCTGAGTTTGGATACTGCCTTGATGAGGGTAAAACAGTAAATGACTATTTTTTTCTGCGTTGTAGAGAATAATTTGTGCCGACTGGAGTCGACCATCAATAAAAGAAGAACAATTTATTTTATTGACTAAATCCTGAATATTAATTGCTGAACATAAGTGAGAAAAAAACTGACTTACTTTTTCATTAGGAACAAAGTCATTTATTTCAGGCTTCATATATTCAATCATCATTATGCCCTACCGTTCTGGGAACGACATTATAGTGAGAATTCGAGGGTGTGAAACTTGATCTTACGCAATAAAATTTGGCGAATAATATCTTTAATTAAAAAGTTTATATAATAAAAATTCACAACAAATTAATTCAGTAAAAACTATTCATCAAAATAAAGTAAACGATAATTTGATGAATAAAACACTCAATAAAAAATAACAAAGCCATAATCTTAATTAAAAAATTATGGCTTTGAGTTACATGGGTAAAAGTTAACCTTTCGCAGCTACTCTGAGCTTATTGCGTAGCGCGCTGTATTCCACTTGAACATGGTTTTCAGCCCACGCTTGATCGTCGATTTTCTCAACTTTCACTGCGCAATATTTATACTCAGGCGTCCCCGAAATAGGGTCGACATGTTCAATGGTCAGCTCATTACACGCACCGATCCACCACTGATACGTCATGTACACGGCGCCTTGATTGACTCGCTCGTTGTAGTTGGCGCGAGTAATCACTTTACCGCGACGCGACGAAACCCACAGCAATTGCTGATCGCCAATGCCGTATTTCTTGGCGTCATTGGGATGGATTTGAGCAAAGCCCGGTTCATCCGATAACGTCTGCAGCGCCGAACAGTTACCCGTCATTGAACGACAAGAGTAATGGCCAACTTCTCGTACCGTTGACAGAACCAGCGGGTAGTCAACGCAAGGCTGCTCAAGCGGCGCGCGCCACTCGGTTGCAAACAAATGCCCTTTACCGTTATCGGTACTGAACTGGTTGCCTTCAAACAAGTAAGCCATGCCCATATCAGCATCGCTTTCGTCAGTACACGGCCACTGCACACTGTTCAAACCTTCAAGTTTCTCGTAGGTTGCACCGTAGTACAGCGGACATAGGCTACGCATTTCATCCCAAATTTCTTTGGTGTTGCTGTAGGCCATTGGATAACCCATTGCCTGCGCCATCAACGAGAAGATTTCCCAGTCAACCTTTGTGCCTTGCGGCGGATTGATCGCTTTATAGAAGCGTTGGAAACCGCGGTCTGCACTTGAATACACCCCTTCATGTTCGCCCCAACTCGTGGCTGGGAAAATCACATCCGCCATCTCGGCGGTTTTGGTCATGAAGATGTCTTGAACAATCACCAAGTCCAACTTCGCCATCATGGCGCGAAACGCCGCCAAATCGGCTTCGGTTTGCGCCGGATCTTCGCCAAAGATGTAGTAAGCACGCAGCTTACCATCATGCACCAAGTGGTTAATTTCAGTCAGTTTGACGCCATTATGCGGCGATAACTTCACGCCCCACGCCTGTTCAAACTTCTCGCGAACCGCTGGGTCTTCCACTTTTTGATAACCCGGGTAGTAGTTTGGCAGCATGCCAAGGTCACAAGTCCCTTGCACGTTGTTCTGACCACGCACCGGACCACAACCCACACCAGGGCGACCAAAGTTACCGGTGATGAGCGCAAGGCTTGCCAGCCCTTTGACCACATCCACGGCTTGACCATACTGCGTAACGCCCATTCCCCAAAGAATCATCGCACCGGATGACTTGGCGTAAGTACGCGCCGCACGGCGAATCTCTTCAGGATCGAGACCCGTAATTTGCGCCACGCTTTCTGGCGTGTACTGCTCAATCACTTGTTTGTATTCAACCAATCCATCGGTGTAATTGTCGATGTATGACTGATTTTGCAAGTTCTCAGCGAAAATCACATGGGCAATAGCATTAACCAGCGCCATGTTCGAACCGTTGTTCAGTTGCAGCCACTGATCGGCCACGCGTGCACTTTCTATTTTGCGTGGGTCACAGACAATGATTTTGGCACCATTGGCTTTGGCTTTAAGAATGTGTTTCGCCACAACCGGATGAGAATCCCCTGCGTTGTAGCCGAAAATAAGTAAGCATTTTGCGTCTTTGATTTCAGTAATGGCGTTGCTCATTGCGCCGTTACCTACTGTTGCCTCCAGACCGGAGACTGATGGAGCGTGTCACACCCTAGCGCAGTGATCGACGTTATTGGTCCCAATAACCGCTCGCGCGAACTTTTGCATCGCAAAGTTGGCTTCGTTACCTGGCCCACGGGCCGAGCCTGTAGTCATGATCGCATCAGCGCCATATTGCTGCTTGATGTTTTTTAGTCGTGAACTGGCAAACTCAATCGCTTCATCCCAAGAAACGTTTTCCAATTTGCCACCTTTCTCGCGGCGAATCATTGGGCTTTTTAGTCGCGGCGCCAACAAATTGGTGTCGTTTAGAAAGTCCCAGCCGTAGTAACCTTTTAGGCACAACTCGCCCTGGTTAGTGCGGCCATTTGCAGGCTCAGCGCCAACCACTTTGCCGTTCTCGGTCAGTAAGTTTAACTTACAGCCAGTACCGCAATAGGGGCATACCGTTATTGTTTTTTCCATGTAAAACTCTCGCTTTTTATGGCGTTATTTATGTCTATTTTTGCTTGGCGAAAACGCCGCGCATTATTGAATTAACTATGACTATAAAGAAATCACATCAATTGCAGCGGTTGCTGCAGCCAACTGTTTCTTCTTGTTCATTTGTTGTAAATCTTCACCGCTGACCATACGCAGCGCATTGGTCGGACACACTCTTACACAAGCAGGCCCCGCCTCGCTGTGCGCGCACAAGTCGCACTTCAGCGCTTGAGCTCGAGTCTTTTCGGTCTTAAACAGGGAAGACTCTGCCTTCGCATCCACTGTGGTGGACACCACGGTCATTGCGCCATACGGGCAAGCGACGACACAGGTTTTGCACCCAATGCAGCGCTCTTGGATCACTTTGACGTGATTATCCTCAGTGACAATGGCGTGGTTTGGACAGACCTGCGCACACGGCGCATCTTCGCATTGGCGGCACAACACTGGCATCGAAACATCAAGATTTTTCACCAGCGTTAAGCGCGGTACAAACTCTTTCGCCGTCAATTCGTAATCCGAATCTTCTTGATGTGAAATCACACAGGCGATGGTACAAGTCGTACACCCAATGCATAAGTTTGGGTCCGCAAAAACAAATCGATTCATGGTACAACCTTTTTTAAATCACAGATTAGGGGTTGTGCTCTTTGCTCTCCAAACAGCGTCGCTTTATCAGCACAAACTATGCCAAAGCCAACTTATGTCACACTTTTAATTTATCTTATTGATTTATTTGAACTAAATAAACAACCACTTCACTAACTCGAGAGCTGGCTGATGATGTGTCGACACTAAATTCCAGCGCTTCGTCATTTTTGTCGACGCAGTTCATTGAGAAAACGCTGAAGCAACTCGAACGTACTCACCACGTTTCAAGCATCAAGGCGTAAAAAGTAAAAAGCCCGCAGTTGCGGGCAGTTGAAACGTAGCACTCGGCGCTAGCTTAAAACCAATTAGTTAAGCCAATGCTTGGGCATCGGTGAGCCAAGTTCGAGCGTGGCAAGTCCGTGATAAATATCTTCAATTCCTTGGCGCACTTGGCTGGTCATCGGCGCGGAAAACGCCACATCGCGCGGCTGTATGCCAATAAACTCAACCCGATCGATAAAGCTTTTTAACTCATCAATCAGAAAGTTAAGCGGCAATGAATGGGTCGACATAATAAACATGCTGGCGATGGTTTGTGGGTCGATGACTCTCACGCAGCCCGGCGCTTCGCCCATGTCCGCCGCATCAACCAATACCAACATTTTGGGGTTTAAGCGGCGTAAAATGTGCAAACTGTCTTCCGGCAGTCCGCCACCATCAAGCACCTGCCAACCATCTAGGGGCTGCTCAATCAGCTTATCGGCAAGCTTTGGGCCTGCGCCATCATCGCCCATCATCGAATTACCGACCGTAAGGACGATTTTATCAATTTGCTCAGGTAGCTTGCGCTCATCTAAGCGTTTGATGCTGGCTTTGGACGGTTCAATACTGTTGTGAATACCCGCCATTGTCAGTTCATCCAAGCTTAGATCTTGCATTAGCATGGGGTCTGAAAAAGGCGATGCCATTCCCTTGGCATCTAGGTCTATCTGTGAGTTGCTGAGATCATTTGGCTCTAGCTTGATCTCTAACGTATTGGTCGATAACGTATTAGCGTCATGTCCATAGCCAGCATTAAAACTCAAACAATCAAGCTTGGCGATACGCTGCGAAGCGGATTTCGGTCGGCTCATCACTAACGGTCTCGAATCATTAGGTACATGGTTTGTTCGTGATAAATCGCGGTCAGCACCTCAATAAATTTATCGGTCATTGCGCGCTGCTTATCACTCATTCGCGCCTTATCGACTTTGGCAAACGCACACGCCAACATGTGTATATGATCCGGATAGACGGTGATTTCACCAAAGGTGAAAAAACCATGCATTTTTTGATAGGCGCGGCTTTGAGGCTCAAGCAGCTCAATCCAGTCTTGATACTCTGTTCGGCTCGCTTCAATCTCGACTTCCAAGCAATCCACCACGCCAAGGTGGTGACCAATCGCCAAGCTGTAATATAAGACTTGCTTGGCCTCTTCGGGGACATCGTATTGCTCATCGACAAATTTGCGCTTTAGCGCGTAGATTCGCACTTTCCCGGTCTCGGCTTTTTGCGTCGCTTCGCGATACACTTGGCTCTTCATCAGCGCATCGCTATCGAGGTTATGGCTAATTTGGCTCATATTCACCTCGAGGCTCTGATGGCGATCGTTGAGCACTGACGGATGGCTCAGCGGCCTCGGCGCACGGTTTATCACCGCGCATAAACGTCAGTGCGTGTTGATGCAAAATCGAGATGATCTCCGCCACCCGCGGATCGTCTTTTTGCGCCAAATAATCGCGTAAATTACCATCGATGGTTTCCGGGCGGCTGTTTTCCAAAAGCAGCATAAACTCATCGGCCAGTTCGCCGCCGTGGCGATATCCGGCCAGAGCGCGGGCTTCTCGTTCAATCAAGGTTTTTAGCGCCAATGGAATTCCTAAGTGCGCCAGCGTCACTCGCTCGCCCTCTTGCTCTGTGTGGCTGCGCGCTTTGAGCTTTTGGTCCAAAAGCCCTAGCGCAACCGCAAAGCCGTAAATCGTCGCCGCAGGTGTGGGTGGGCAGCCCGGAATATACACATCCACTGGCACTATGTGGTCGGTCCCGCCCCACACACAATAGAGATCATGAAAGATCCCGCCATCGCAGCCACAAGCGCCGTAGGAAATCACAATTTTTGGGTCGGGCGCCGCTTCATAAGCGCGCAGCGCCGGTGTGCGCATCGCACGAGTCACCGCGCCGGTAAACAGCAAAATATCCGCATGACGTGGCGATGCCACCACTTTGATGCCAAAGCGTTCGGTATCAAACACTGGCGTAGTGGCCGCAAAAATTTCAATTTCACAGCCGTTGCAACCGCCGCAGTCAACGCGATAAACATAGGCCGAACGTTTAATTTCACTGAGCAAGGTGCTTTTGAGTTTCGCTACGTTCGCATCTTCAACCACAGGAATCGCTTGCGTGTGGTCATGACCAACAATTGGTTTTATTCCTTTCATCGCGCTATTCCTCTTCGGTGGTTTGATGAGATTGAGTGAGCAAAATATTGCTGGCGCTGAGCATATTGGCGCGGCGGCGGCAACTTGGGCACTGATTCAGCGGCGCGCCTAGATACGGGTCTTGGCTATCCATACCCGCTTGGATGAGCAAGTCTTGCACGTAGGCCACCGCTTTAGTTGGCGCAAATGCCTCACCACACTCACTGCAATGAGCCAAGGTAAACTTGGCCTCTTCGTAAAGGTCGGCTTTATTGGTCACTGCCAGTTCAAATTGCGGCGAGAGCTTGATGGCTTTGGTTGGGCACACTTCTTCGCAGCGCCCGCAATAAATACAACGCGCGAACGAAATCTCCCAGCGGCGCAGATTATTTTGTGCATCGGTCTCCATAATCAGCGCGTTAGCCGGACACGCGCGAGTACACGCGGCGCAGGCAATGCACTGGCTTGGAATGTGCTCTGGTTTACCGCGAAAATCATCACGAATTTCAATCGGCACAAACGGGTATTTTAGCGTGGTTTTGGTGCCGGCTTTTTTGATGGTTTTGAATAACTTCAACATGGTCGCTAGCCCTACTTCAATGGCGAGTTTTTACGCTCGATTCCGTAACGTTCGATCTCTTTGTAAGACACGGTTTTACTGGTGCGCTTTTTGGTATCCACCACAGTCACGCGGTCAGTACACGAATAGCACGGGTCAAGGCTGCCGATGATAAGCGGCGCATCCGACACTGTGTTACCGCGTAACATATAACGCAACGTTGGCCAGTTAGCGTAGGTTGCAGCTCGGCAGCGCCAGCGGAATAACTTCTGGTTGTCGCCGGTCATGCTCCAATGCACGTTTTCACCGCGCGGCGCTTCGGTAAAACCTAGCGCAAATTGATTTGGCTGATAGGCAAACCCTTCGGTGACCAAAGGCCCTTGCGACAAATTGCCAAGGCCATATTCGATGACGTTAAGGCTTTCAAAGAGCTCTTTAATACGTACCGACAAACGCGCTTCAACATCGCAACTGTCAAAACTTTGCACCGCCATCGGCACGTTGGCATACGACTCGACCGCGCCAGCGTGAGTGGTGCGCACATCGCGCGCAAAGCCGCTGCCACGCACCATAGGCCCAACCGCGCTGAAGTTACGCGCGATGTCTGGATCAAGCCGGCCAATGCCTTTGATTCGGTGGTCAATGTTGGGTGTGCTGAGCAGCATATCGACCAGTTCACTGAACTCTTTGCGTATCTCACGTACCAGCGCAATGCCCTGAATGCGATGATCTTTATGAATATCTCGGCGCACACCACCAATCAGGTTAAGGCCATAGGTCTTACGCGCACCGGTGAGCAGCTCTGCCAATACCATGGTTTTTTCCCGCACACGGAAAAACTGCATAAAGCCGGTATCAAAGCCGACAAAGTGGCTGGATAGACCGACGTTGAGCATATGGCTGTGCAGACGCTCGACTTCCAAAAGTACGGTACGAATCATTTTGGCACGCGCAGGTACCACAATGCCGAGGGCATTTTCCACAGAATTGCTGTAGCCAACGCTGTGGGTGAAACCGCAAATGCCGCACACACGGTCAGTCAGAAACGCCACTTCGTTATAACCCATGCGGGTTTCGGCAAGTTTCTCCATGCCGCGATGAACATAAAACATTCGATAGTCGGCATCGACGATGTCTTCGCCATCGACAAATAGACGAAAATGGCCTGGTTCGTCAGAGGTAATGTGCAACGGACCAATTGGCACTATACGGTTTGATTCATTGCCCAGTTGGTTGTCAAATGGATAGGTTTCGGTTTCCGTGGTCGGCATCGGACGCCTGCGATAATCCATCGAATCTTTGCACAGTGGGTGCAAGTCTTCAGGCCAATCATCGGGCAGCACCAAACGGCGCTGATCCGGAAGCCCAAGCGCCGTTAAGCCAAACATATCGCGAATTTCACGCTCACCCCACACCGCTGCCGGAATCACCGGTGTTATCGATGGGTACTCTTTGCTGTTGGCATCAACCAGCACCTTGACCATGATCCAACATTTCTCTTCGCCTTCCATCGACAGCGCATGGTAAACGCCAAAATGACCATTAAGACTGCGTTCGTCATTACCAAATGACACACTTAACCAACCGTGTTGCTCGTAGTAAAGCCACTTCATGACGTCAATCAGCGCGGTGTCTTTAACAGTGATAATGATTTGGTTATCGGTGCGCCACTCCTGCTCTAAAATCGCGTTAGGAAACGTTTGCTGAACGCCCGCAATATAGCGGCTGCCCAGTTTTTGTTGCGACGGGTTTGGACGCGTTGAAAGCGTGGATTCAGACATCATAGTTAGCAATCTCAATGAGTAATACAGGATGGCCGCAGCCAATGGTTGAAAGCGTAAAGCTTGGGTTCACAGCGCAAACGCCATGACGAATTAACAAAAAATTCATGGGCATTGTGCTCCTAACTTAGCCAGCTTGAGGCAATCAAGCTTGAGCACAGCGACATCACGATAAGCACAATCAAGGTGAACTTCATCGCAAGCGGCAGCGGCGCGCTGCTGGCGACTTCTTCGCTTGGCTCGCCAACCACGGTGTTGCCAAACCAATACAAAATCCAGCCAAAACTCGCCACCGACTCTATCAGCGCAATCACCATCACTGGCGTTAACCAGCTGTGCGCGCGGCTTAACTCAAAGCCAGAGACAAACAGCGGGAATTTACTGAAGAAACCGTTAAATGGTGGTACACCAGTGATGGCCATGGCCGCAACGCCAAAACCAATCGCAATCAACGGCTGACGTTTGATAATACCTTTGAGATTTGGCAATAAACGCGTGCCGCAGCTGAAACTCGCCGCGCCCGCCACCAAAAAGAACAGACTTTTAGCAAACGCGTGGTTAAAGATGTACATCACGCCGCTTTGCAGTGCTAAGCGCGAACCAAAGATCGACAGCGAACAGGCCAAAAAGATGTACGCCAACTGAGTGATGGTTGAGTAGATAAGCAGACGTTTCAGATCTTTTTGCGGCAGATACATGATAAAGCCGTAAACCAGCGTCACCATGGCGATGATGACGCCAATCACGCCAATGACCTGCGGAATATCGCCGCCAGAAATGATCGCGCGAGCAAACAGATACACACCGACTTTCACCATCGCTGCGGCGTCTAAAAACGCGCTCACTGGCGTTGGCACTTCAAGTGCATTTGGCAACCAAGCGTGCAGTGGCACTTGGGCAGAATTGCCCCACGCCGCAATCACAATGCCAATAAAGACTGCGGTTTTGACATCCATCGGTAATTGGCTAAGGGCATTGAGTTCAAAACTGCCAGTATGCAGATACAAAACCACGGCCGCGAACACTAATCCTAGCGATGAGAGATGGGTGATCAGCAGCGCGCGCAGCGCGGTTTTGAGTGCGCTGGCCGTTTGCTTGTAGCCAATCAGACCCCAAGCGCACGCACCGATGATTTGCAAAAACAGCAGTTGGCCTAAAATGGTTGACGACAACACCAGCCCCACCATCGCGCCGATAAAACACAGCAAAAATGCGTAATAGCAAGGTTTGGCATGCTCGGCATGTTCGCGATTGTCGGCGCTCATATAGCCACTTGAATACAGGCAAGTCAGACCGCCAACCACTGTTACTGCCATCGCGACTAAACTGCTGGCACCATCAAATACCAAGCCAAATAGTAATGTGGCATGGCTGCTAAACACCGGCAGATTAACCTGAGCAAATCCAGAATCTTTGTACCACAGCGCAAGCGTGACCGCGCCAATAACAGCGGCACCTGAAAAACACGGCGCCAAGACTTTGGCTAAGCTTTTCGGCGCGCTCATGGTGATGGCTGCGCCAATAAACGGCAGCAGAATCGTCAGGAGCGCGACGGTTTTTATCATTTCAACATTGTGCATCATTGCGTTGTGCTCCTATAAACCAAGCAAATAGAGTAAGAAACCAGCCACTGCGACGCCAAAACCGACCCAGGTAAGACGGTGAGTCTTGACATAACGCACGCGCGCCATGGCGTTTTCAATCACACTGGCAAGGACAAAACACACCAGCAATTTGACCAATAACCAAAACGCCGCAACCAGCAGTGCCAACAGCCCTAAATGATCGGCTTTGCCAAACGGAACAAAAATCGACAAAAACAGCTGCACCACCACCATCTGCTTCAAACCAAACGCGATTTTCATCAGCCCAAGACTCGAACCTGAATATTCAGTCAAAGGCCCCTCTTGCAGCTCTTGCTCCGCTTCGGCGATATCAAATGGCAACTTACCCATTTCAACAAACACCACAAACGCGCATGCTACGCCTGAGACGATGGTCGCGATTGGAAACGCCCAGCTTTGGCTCGCAAGCGTGGTGCTGATAAGGCCAAGATCTGAGGTATCGGTAATCAGCGCGACGGTGAAAATCGACAGCATCAAGGTTGGCTCAACCAACACGCCTAAGGTCAATTCACGGCTTGAGCCAAGACTTGCAAACATGCTTCCGGAATCCAGCCCAGCTAAGGTGAAAAAGAACCGAAAAATCGCGAACAGATAGATGTCGGTAATCACATCGCCCGCAAATGGAAATGGCGAATGATTGGTGACTGCGGGCAGCGCCATCGCAATCATCAACATGGCGATGATCAGCACCCAAGGCGCAATCGCAAACACAATGCCTGATGGATGAGGCGCGACATCTTGGCGACGCAGCAATTTGAACAAGTCGCGGTAATCTTGCCAAATGCCCGGCCCTTGCCGCGAATGCATCTTGGCACGGATCACCCGTGAAATGCCGGTATACACTGGCGCAAGCGCCAGCATGATCAATGCTTGAGTCACCGCCAAGGCGATAAGCGATAAACTTGGAATTTCTATTCCCTGCATCATTACACTCCTAACTCAGGGATAATCAGTGCGAAAGCCACAGCAATCACAACGTACAAACCGTACCAACGCAGGTAGCGTTGCTGCATTAAGCCATTCAGACCACCGCCAAGCTTAGCGAGCGGCGTAAATAGCCAGTACTCAATCAAGGATTCGAGATGGGTCGCAAGTGAGGTGGCGCCGCGCAAAATCGCGCTAAACACGCCCGCAGGATTGAGCACATCACGCAAGCGGTATAAAGGCGCGTACATACTGCGCAGCGTGCGCGTAAAACTGCCTGCATCGAGCGTCATACGCGCTTCGTAGGCATAACCGCACGCCCACGGGTCGTTGGTGTGACGACGAGGCTGTTTATGACCTTTGAACAGGGCAATGATCACCACTGGCACCAACAGCAACGTAAACAAGCTAATGGCAATAATTGGGGTCGATAGAATCGCTTGATGCGTCGAACCTGGAATTAGCTCTAAACCTTGTGACACCGTCACGATCTGTTTACCATGCACCAAGCTGCCAGCGACATGGGATATCACCGGCGCAATCCAAGGTGAGCCAAGACCGAGTATCAAACAGACAATCGCCAGTAGCGCGGTCGCAAGCACCATTGGCATTGGCGCTTCGGTGGCCTTTGCCGCCGCTTCACTTTTCGCCACGCCGGAGAAACACACGCCGTAAACTTTAACAAAGCACATGCACGCAAGCGCGCCGGTCAGTGCGAGCATCACCACCGCAATCACACTGGCAATCGGCATAATGCCCTCACCTTGATGACCGAGTGATAACAGCGACTGGTAGATAAACCACTCACTGACAAAACCGTTCAGTGGTGGCAGCGCCGAGATCGCCATAGTACCGATCAAAAACGCTACTGCGGTGTACGGCATCACTTTGGCAAGTCCGCCCATTTTGTCCATGTCTTTGCTGTGCAAGCGATACACCACCGAACCGGCACCCAAAAACAACAAACCTTTAAATACCGCGTGGTTGAGAATGTGATACAAACCGCCCAACAAGCCAATGGTGGCGAGCATCGGGTGATGAGTAGCTATCCCAACCATGCTCACACCAACACCGATCAAAATGATGCCGACGTTTTCCACCGTGTGATAAGCGAGCAAACGTTTGATGTCGTGTTCGGCAATCGCGTACAGCACGCCAAGCACCGACGACACCGCGCCAAATGCCAAGACTAAATAGCCCCACCACGCGGTATCGGCGCCAAGAAAATCGATGCCGACTTTAATAATTCCGTAGACACCGATTTTGACCATCACCCCAGACATCAACGCCGAGGCATTGGAAGGTGCCGCCGGGTGCGCAAGCGGCAGCCAGCTATGGAGTAGAATTACCCCGCCTTTGGCGCCAAAGCCAAAGAAGGCCAACAAAAACACCACTGACGCCATCGCTGGAGAGAGCTCAGCACTGCGAAATCCTTGAAAGTTCAAGCTGCCGGTTTGGCGATAGAGCAAGAAGAACGCAATCATGATCAACACCGAGCCCGCGTGTGCAATCAGAAAATACTGCAGTCCTGCGCGCACTGAGGCGCTGTTTTGCTCAGCGATAACCAGAAAGTAAGACGCCAGCGACATCAGCTCAAAGAACACGATAAAGTAGAACGCATTGTCTGACACCACCAAAGCCACCATCGAGGCAATAAAGGTGTTGAGGAAAAAGCCCATCGCCCAAGCGCCTTTGCCTTGATACTCTTTCATGTAGGCCAACGAGTAGATGCCAACCACAGTCACCATCAGCGAAATCACCAGCAACATCAATGACGCCAGTGGATCGATTCTTAGCACGCAATCAGCAAAGAAAAACGGCGTCGCGATTTGATAGCTCACCACGCCGCCGCCAAACAGCACCGGTACTGACGCCCAGATGCCCAAACCGCCACCGAGGATTGATCCTACACTCGATGCCAAACACGCCAAAGGTTCACGCTTAGCCAGTAGCAGTGAACCGAGTGCACCGGCCATATACAGAGCAAGCGAGGCGAACAAAAGATTAAAAGGCCACATCAGCAGTCCTCCTTAACCGAGTGCGAATCTGCAGATTGCAGGTAAATCAACGTATCTAAGCTGAGCTTATCGCCTCCCTGAGTTGCTTGCTGTTGCTTGCTACTCTGCATCAGCGCGGTGGCGTTTTGGTCGACCAGTTGCAGCGCCTTAGTTGGACATACTTCCACACAGGCAGGACCTTGCTCGCGGTGGGCACAAAGATCGCATTTGATCGCAATGCTTTTCACCCCCGGCTCCCACGCCAAAATGTCTTTACCAAAACAGCTTGGCGCGGAGGTCGAAGGGTTACTGCTGCGCACGTTACTCGGGATGAAGGTGTCATAAGCATTCGCCAAACCGACGCCGCGACTGCCGCTAAAACCTATCGCGCCAAATGGGCACGCGATAGCGCATAAAGTGCAGCCAATGCACAGGGTTTCATTGACGTAAACACTGTCTTGTAAATGAGTGATGGCGTTAACCGGACAGACCGTCGCACAAGGCGCATCTTCACAGTGACGACACAGCACAGGCGCAGTGGCATCTTGGCAACGCGTTACCGTCAGCCTTGGGTGGGGTTGCAAACCTTGCTGTTTATGTGTGGTGGAACACGCTGCCGTGCAGGTTTCACAGCCAATACATAACTTCGGGTTCGCAATGACAAAGCGATTCATAATCAACCTTAGTTATTTCTACCACTTTGATACGGTTTGAGGCTTTAGCAGCCGGTTTTCCCTTAAAGTGGCGGTTATGGTAAAAAAGACAAAAATCAGCCCTAGATAGCAAAGACCATTCCAATTCACAAAACCACTGAAAAATTCAATGTAACCTGTTGTTTATAAATAACTTAACTAATCAAAAAAAACATCGCCCTTGGTGGAGCATTCGACACTCTCGTCATATGTGACGATAAATGACAGCAAATGACGAAGCTCACACTAAGCAATTGATATCGCGATAAAGCCGTGATCAGGATTCAATAAAAAAGCCGCTAAGTAAGAGAATTCCTACCTAGCAGCTTATTTATGTCGATTAGTGCTTTTATTGCCAGTGCCCAGCCCTTGAATTTACGCGCGCGGCATTGAATGCAATGACTTGCAAGCAGCCAAATTTAATGACTTTGTAACCAGTCGAGCCAAGCTTGCATCCCCTCGCCGCTGGTCGCGGACAAACAAATGACCTGAATATAAGGGTTCACTTTTTTGGCATTGGCAATGCATGCTTCAAGGTCAAAACTCACGTACGGCAGCAAATCGATTTTATTGATGATCATCAGCTGCGAAGCGGCAAACATATTGGGGTATTTAAGTGGCTTGTCTTCCCCTTCCGTGACTGACAGCACCGCGACTTTGAATTTCTCGCCAAGATCAAAACTGGCCGGACACACCAAGTTTCCAACGTTTTCGATAAATAGCAGTCCACCTCGCTCAAGTTTGAGCTGATGACACGCGTCGTGCACCATCTGGGCATCAAGATGACAGCCTTTGCCAGTATTCACTTGAATAGCAGGAACCCCGGTGTGACGAATGCGCTCGGCATCGTTGGCGGTTTGTTGATCCCCTTCAATCACAGCGCAAGGGCGGCTTGATTTTACACGCATCAATGTTTCCGTCAGCAACGTGGTTTTACCCGACCCCGGGCTTGAGACCAAGTTCAAGACCAACTGCTCATCTTGCTCAAAATGGCTGCGGTTATGCAAAGCGAGCTGGTTGTTTTTATCAAGAATATCGGTCTCGATTTTTAGCAGCCGCTTTTGACTGACGCCACTCACATGTACCCCAGCCTCGCCTGTACCGTAATCGAGCTGATGCTCGCTGGCTTGGATGTGCGGTTCATGGTGCTGCTCAGCGGTATCGTGGTGGTGCTCATGGTGACCAACGTCAGTCTCGTGATGGTGAGCCGCTTGCGAAGCCCCGCTCACCCCATAATAATGGTGGTGATGAATCACGATATTAGCGTTTGGCGGGTAATAATAATGATGACTGCCAGAGCCTAATGGCTCAGGTTTATGATGATGGCCGTGATGGTCATGGTCATGGTCATGGTCATGGTCATCATGATGATGTTCGATGGTTGCGTCGCCACATCCACATACACTGCACATAAGCTACAACACCTCTATCTCTTTGACGCGTAACTCATCGCCCTGCATCACTTTAAGCTCAAAGCCACCGCAACAAGGACACGGTTCTCCGCGTTGATTTAACACAATATTTTTTTGGCACCCAAAGCAGTACGCCTCGCCGGGCAAAGACTCTATATGCAATTTCGAATTCTCCGCCATGGTTCCCCTTGTGGCGATCTGGTAACTAAATTCAATCGCTTCGGGTTCGATACAAGACAAAGCGCCAATTTCGATCCACACGGCGCTGACACGTTGAAATCCACCCTGCTTGGCCGATTCAACCACCAGTTCTACCGTCTCTAAACTGAGTGACATTTCATGCATACGCTCGCTCCTGTAACGGTGGCTTTAAGCGCGCTCAGGCGCGCTCTATTCAGTCGGCCTAAGTGGCTGGTTACTTACCAAAGGTCTCTTGATTGCCAAACGAATAGCAACAGTGGAGCGGATTAAAGCACTCTCATCACTCGTTCAACTTGATTCGTATCAACTTCCGCGCAGCTAAGCGCTCATCCGCATTTTTCGTATAATTTTCAATCACTAGCAAAAATGTCGAAGTTCGTCATTAGTGTCGAAATCACTGCGAGCACTCGTTGAACTCATCACATGAGCTTGTAACAAACACCATAAAAACAAGCCATTAGACAAAAATATCTTCACGTCCATTTTTGGCGCGCATTTTGCTCTACCGCCCGCTGTTGACGTTAAGCCGCAAATCCCCGTTTTCGGCTTATGACATTTCGCACTAAGGATTCACAATGAATAAATACGCCCTCGGCTTACTTTCTGTTACTGGTGTTTTGCTTTCACCTATCGCTTCTGCCCATGTTGGGGGCGTTCATACGCATCTCGGATTCAGTGAAGGTTTTATTCACCCATTTTCTGGACTTGATCACTTAACCATGCTGATGGCAGTTGGCGTTTTGGCTCGTCAGCAGATTCGCGCCAAAGCAGCGCTGATGATGGCTTCAACTCTGGCCTTAATGGTGGCGGGTTTAGCACTAGGCAGCCTGTTCCAGTTCGCCCATGTTGAGCTTTTGGTCGCTTTGTCACTGTTTGTCGCCGCCATCAGTATTGGCGCGCCCACTCGCCTAGCGATTTCAAATACAGCAGCGACGCCAAATGTGGCCCGCCAGCGTGTATTTAATGTCGCGTCTGTGGGTTTGGTGCTGTTTCACGGCTGGGCGCACGGCGCTGAAATGAGTGGCTCTTTGCTTGGATTTGGCAGCGGTATGGCGATCGCATCTCTGACTCTGATGCTTTGTGGCTATGGCGTAGCCGGTTTTGTGCCAAGCCGCTGGTTAGCCAAGCTCACTGCGGCGTGCGGATTACTGGTCGCATTTGCGTAACTCCCATGAACACAAGCGACTGACAATGAAACGTTGGCAAATTGACATTGGTGGCACGGTACAAGGGGTGGGGTTTCGCCCCTTTATTTATCGGCTTGCCTGTGAGCAGCAATTGCTCGGCTGGGTGCATAATCACGCCGCTGGCGTCACGATTGAAGTTCAAGGTAATCAGCTCGAAGCGTTTAAACAGCGTATTTCAAGCCAAAAACCGCCGCTATGCGTGATTCGCGAGCTCAACGTCACAGCGCTTGCGCCGCTTAGCCAAACCGAGTTGGAAGCCGAATATCAACAGCGCTTTCGTATTCGTCACAGCAATTCCAGAGCGGTTAAAGGCGCGCTAAGCACTCAAGTGTGCGCCGACTTTGCGATGTGTCCCGATTGCCTTAACGATATTCAAAATCCAACTAGCCGCTTTTATCGCTACCCGCTGACTAACTGCACCCATTGCGGCCCCAGATACACCATTACTCGCACGCTACCTTACGATCGCACCAACACTTCAATGGCCGAATTTGCCATGTGCCCAGACTGTGAACGCGACTATCACGACCCGAGCAACCGTCGCTACCACGCACAGCCGATAGCTTGTCCAAAGTGCGGACCGCAAATTCGCTGGCTGGCGCCAAGCACTGACAAACGTTGCGCCGAGCAATCATTTAGCCACGATCAAACATTTAGCAGCGACCAAACTTATCGCGTCGATCAAGATTATCGCGGTGATCAAAGCCTTAGTTCGGATCAAGTATTGGCAAGCGCACGCAGCGCGATTCAACGCGGTGAAATTATCGCGATCAAAGGCGTGGGTGGTTTTCATCTGGTGTGCGATGCGAGCAATAGTGACGCCGTGTTACGTCTGCGCCAACTCAAAGGCCGACCAGCCAAGCCGCTCGCGTTAATGGTCAAAGATTCGGCTCAAGCTAAGATGCTGGTGCGCGGTGAGCGCGACGAGTGGCAACTGTTAAACTCTCAGGCGCGCCCCATCACCTTAATGCAAAAGCGCAGCGATGCGGATACTCAGGTGGCGCCTAATATCGCGCCAGGCGTACCCTATTTGGGTATCATGCTGCCCTACACTCCGCTGCATTGGTTACTGTTTGAAAGCATCACTACACCACTGGTCTTTACCAGCGCGAATCAAAAAGGCGCGCCGATCATCACCGATAGCCAAACGGTGTGTCGACAATTTGCGGGGCAGCTTGGCGGCGTTGTTGATCATCCGCGGCAAATTGTGCATCCATGTGATGACAGTGTGGTGAGCTTTACTGCCGGCCAGCGGCAAATACTGCGCCTTGGTCGCGGCTACGCACCGTACTATTTTGCACTCAAGCGCCCCCTGTCTGCGCCAAGCCTTGCGCTCGGCGCGCAGCAAAAAGTCACTTTGTGCCTTGGCGCAAAAAACCAAGCGGTACTCAGCCCTTATATAGGCACTCTCGATAGCCTTGAAATGCAAACCGAATTTGATCGGCGATGCCGCGCATTTTCAGCGCTGCATCAAATCGCGCCAATGCATGTGGAATGCGACAAGCACCCGCGCTACGCCTCTCATCAGTGGGCGAAAACCCAGACGATTCCGCGCACTTTATGCGCCCATCATCATGCGCATATTTTGTCGGTGATGGCAGAGTATCAACTTGATGAACCTGTGCTTGGCGTAGCGTTTGATGGCACAGGGCTTGGAGAGGATAACCAGCTCTGGGGCGGAGAGATCCTGCTGGTCAATGGCGCGAAAGCAAAACGGATATTGCATCTTGAGCCGTTTTATCTGCTCGGCGGCGAACAAGCGGTTCATTCACCACAGCGACTGCTACTGAGCTTATTGCTCAATTGGTATTCATTTGAACAGATTCAAGCGTTTGATTTGGATGCCTTTCAAGCATTAGATAAACAAACCTTAGCCAATTGGAACACACTATGGCAAAAGCGAATCAACTGTTATTCAACCAGCTCGGTAGGACGTTTAATTGATGCGTATTGCGCGCTGCTTACGGGTATAAAGCACGTCGAATTCGAAGGCCAATGCGGTCTGTGGCTTGAAGCGTTAGCCTTAAAAGCCAAAAGCGCTGCCAAAGCGCCGCCGCAATTTACCCTTAGTCCACATAACGAGTCCGGGTTAAGCCTATTCAGTTTTAAGCCACTGTTTCATCGTGCCCTCTCGGCGCTTAGCCAGTGTGATAGCCCTCAAGAAAAACAAGCCTGTCAGGTTGAATTGGCATCAATGCTGTTTGAACAGTTGGCGATACTGCTTGCCAGCCTTTGTCACCGTTATCCAAACAGGCCGTTAGTGCTTGCCGGAGGCGTATTTCAAAATCGCGTATTGATGAATGCGATAAAACGCGCTCTCAGTGTTCACTCCACTCGCCTGTACGCCAGTGAAACCATTCCGCTCAACGATGGCGGTATCGCCGCCGGTCAGTTGTGGCTTGCCAGCCTTAGCCAAGATTAGAGACTTTATTATGTGTTTATGTATTCCTTCCGAGATTTGCGAGCTTGACGCTAAAGATCAGCGCGCCGTCGTTGACACGCTCGGCGTCAAGCGCGATATCAGCACCCACTTGATTGCTGAACCACTCGCAATTGGGGACTATCTGCTGATTCACGTCGGATTTGCGATCAGTAAACTTAGTCCAAGTGAAGCAATAGAAAGCTTAAACGAGTATCAAGCCATGCTCAGCAACATGAGCGAACGCGATGCCGAAGCGCTATTTCACTGAGCGCAGCACTTATCCATTAAGCACTTAGCCATTAACATCAGCAATCAGGAACGCCCTTAGTGACCACCCAGACCAAGACAAGCGCTGCGCTTGATTTAAAAACGCTTTACCAAGGCTTTCGTGACCCTTTGGTGATTAAAGCCCTGGCCGAGAAAATATTCGCCAAGGCAAAGCACCTTGAGCAGCCTATTAAGGTGATGGAAGTGTGCGGCGGCCATACCCATACCATTATGAAATATGGTCTCAGTCAGTTGCTGCCAGATAACATTACGTTTATTCACGGCCCAGGCTGCCCGGTGTGTGTGATGCCCAAAGAGCGTATTGATAATGCGATTGAATTGGCCATGCTGCCGAATACCATCTTGGTTACCCTTGGCGATATGATCCGCGTGCCGGGCTCCAAAGGTACCCTCGCCCAGTGCCGAGCTAAAGGCTTTGATGTACGGCCGATTTATGATCCGCTCGATACGCTTAGCATTGCTAGAGACAATCCAAGCAAAAACGTGATTTATTTTGCGATTGGTTTTGAAACCACCACCCCGATGTCGGCCATACTTATCGAACTTGCCGAGCAGCAAAACATTACCAATTTGTACCTGCACTGTAACCACGTTCTCGTGCCGCCCGCCATTGATGCGGTGATGAGTGATGGCCGCGCCAAAGTTAACGCGTTTATCGGCCCATCGCATGTCAGCGTCATAACTGGCGCTGGCATCTACCAAAGTGTCGCAAAGCGCTATCAACTTCCGGTGGTGGTTGCTGGGTTTGAACCTGTCGATATGATGGAGTCGCTACTGATGTTGGTTGAACTAACTCTGCAAGCCCAGCGTGACTCGCGCACTGAGATCGAGCCAGTGGCAATCCAATATACTCGCGCGGTCACCATGGAGGGTAACTCGCTGGCCATCCAAAAAGTAAACCAGTATTTTGAGCGGCGCGCTCAATTTCGCTGGCGCGGACTTGGCGACATTGCCGATTCAGCGCTCAAGCTCAGGGCTGAATATGCCCACCGCGATGCGGAATTGGTGTTCCATTACGCCTTATCAAATCAACCATTAAACGATCATAAAGCGTGTCAGTGCGGCGATATTTTACGTGGTATTGCTAAACCGAGCGATTGCAAAGTGTTTGGCCGCAACTGCACGCCCAATAATCCGATGGGCAGCTGCATGGTGAGCTCCGAAGGCGCTTGCAATGCCTATTTCCGTTATTTGGGCGTCTAACTTCGCCCATTGAGATCCGTATTTTTAACCCCGGCGCTGCGCATTGTGCTTCGCCGCAAAGGAATTTCTCGTGAGACAGATTCAACTTAGCCACGGCGGCGGCGGTCAGCAAATGAACCAATTGATTAGCCAACTGTTTTTTCACCACTTCGCCAATGATATTTTGCTCAAAAGCGAAGATGCAGCGCGCCTGACCACCCAAGGCGAAATTGCGCTCACGACCGACAGTTTCACCGTCGCGCCGCTGTTTTTCGCTGGTGGTGATATTGGCAAATTAGCCATTGCTGGCACGGTCAATGATCTGGCAATGATGGGCGCCAAACCGGACTACCTCACGTGTAGCTTTATGATTGAAGAAGGCTTCCCCTACACAGAGCTTGAGCGCATTGTTAAGAGCATGGCCAAAGAGCTCAAAGTAAGCGGCGCGCAAATTGTTTGTGGTGACACCAAAGTGGTGCCAAAAGGCTGTGTTGATGGCCTGTTTATTAACACTGCAGGCGTCGGTAATTTCTATCAGGCGCAGCGCCCCAGTGCCAGCGCAATTGCCGATGACGATGCGATTTTAGTCTCCGGCGATATTGGTCGCCACGGCGCGTGTATTTTGATGGCGCGCGATGCGCTTAAGCTCAGTTCGAGTCTAACCAGTGATTGCACTACGCTTTGGCCTCGGGTAAGCGCCTTGCTCAATCACAGGCTGCCTGTGCATGCGCTGCGCGATGCGACCCGTGGCGGCTTATCCGCGGTGTTAAATGAATGGAGCGCCGCCTCGCAAGTGAATATCAATGTGATTGAAGAGCGTATTCCGGTGAGTGATGAAGTGAAAGGACTGTGCGAATTATACGGTTTTGAGCCCTATGATTTAGCCAACGAAGGCACTATGCTAATTGCCCTGCCGCAGCGCGATGCCCAAGCCGCGCTTGATGTACTCAGGCAGTTTGACCCCAATGCGTGCCAGATTGGCAGCGCATCCGCTCATCGTCAACCAAGTCATCACCAAACCAACGGTTCGCAGTCACCGCAACCTAAAGTGATTTTGCACAGCCCATGGGGCAGTCGCCGCTATCTTGAGCTGCCACAAGGTGAGTTATTACCTAGGATTTGTTGACCAAAGCGGTTTAACAAAGCCTATTCACCCAACGACATAACCTCGCAAAGCGCTCTTCTTTGGTTGGGCGCTTTATTTGCTGCTAGCGCTTTATAGACGGCTTAGCGCTTGGCTTACATTGGCGATTGTGTACAAGCTTGCTGACAGTGCGATGTTAGTCATCTCTACGTTAGTCAATGGCTACATCAGTCAATATCGTGCACGACAATCTCACCACACATACAATCCAGCACTGGAATAGTCAATTTCCCTGCGCCACTGCGCTCAATGGAAGCGCCTGCTGAATAAATAAGATCAAGTTTGTATTTTTGCTCTTTTTCGACAAAACGATGAGCAACGTGTTTGTGACCAAATACAATAGCATCGATACGAGAGCGTTGTTTTTCTTCATCGATAATCACTTTTTTAAATAATTCATCATCACGAAGCTTTTGAAAATAGTTGTAATAAAAAGGATGGTGATGCAAAGCAACGATTATTTTACGTTGCTGCTGAGAATGATTAATCTCGTTTAATATACGATCTAATTCACTTAACTGCGCTTTACCAATTTCGCCTTGCGCTCCCCACAACTTATAGTTATTCATCTCTTCGAGCATAGAATCAATTAAAATAAAGCTATGGTCATCAATATCAACGCGAAGTGGATAGTCCACATCGCCACTGATGTATTTTTTAAACCGCGCAACACACTCTTCACTTTCAACGATACCATTTGCGCCGTAATCGTGATTACCTGGCGTGCATAGCACTTGCAATCCGGCATGGGTTAATTTGTCAATCTGCTGTTTGGCTTCGCGGTATTGACCAAGTGCGCCATCGTCAACAATATCTCCCGTAATAATAACCACTTTAGACTGATGAACCGACTGAAAAGCCACTATCCAATCAACGATTGAGGCAAAATTCTCAAGGTTATGAGATTGACCAATATGAATATCGGATAAATGAATAAACTTCATAGCACGCAACCTTACCGTGATGAGCGTGAACTCATTAATAACAGACAGGATCAATACGCGGCTCACTCGAATGATGCAATGAGCAAGTGTTGCTTATTTGAGATTTATTAAATCCAATCCATTTATCTCATCTAGCTGCATTTAACTTTTAACGTCATAAAAATTACGAATCCAACCATAAATAAATATAACTTCACTTTATATCCTTTATCACCCCGTAATATTACCTAGTGTCTTATTTGCGGTATTCACTCTTGCGTATAATCGATTACGCAAACGTTTATCTATCAGTAAACCAATTAAAATAGCGATAATACATTTATAACCTCCATTATTTAAATGTTATTTCATTAGTCCTATTTAAAATGATAAACAGCGCCATTTAATCAGTTGTAATTAATAAATCACCATGAATTTAATCTTCATGGAACGGATGGTAATAACATGATGTATAAAAAAAGCGCTTTAGCATTAGCGTTAGTTGCGGTGCTTTGTGGCTGTCACGATGATTCAAATAACGATGACACCAGCGGCTCAAATTCTGGCTACTCCAACAGCGTCAGCGATGGCCAGACCCTCACCAACACCGATGATGTTGTGGCTATTGGTCAAGATTCCGGTGAAGATAGCGTAACTATCACCATCGGCGCGACTTCAGACATTCATGGCCGTCTGTTTGCTTACGACTATGCCACGCTAAGCGAAGATGCTGATACTGGCTTAACCAAAATTGAAAGTGTAATCGATACGGTAAGACAGCAAGACCAAGATGCGCTGTTTATCGATATAGGCGATACCGTTCAAGGTAACTCGGCGGCACTTTTTAACGACTATGACACTCACCCTATGGTCGATGCCCTGAATACCTTGCAATACAATGTTTGGGTACCAGGCAACCACGAATTTAACTTTGAACGCTCGTTTATCGACCGTAACTTAGAAAACTTCGGCGGCGCAGTTATCTCAAGCAACATAAAATGGAGCGACTCCGACGTTAACTACATCAAACCTTACCAAATCTTTAATATAAAAGGGGTAACGGTTGCCGTGGTTGCGGTCACACCATCTAACGTGCCGAACTGGGAGGCCTCTTCCCCTGACCATTTTGCTAACCTTGCTTTTGAAGATGAGCTAGCATCTGTTCGCGACGCCGTCGATGAAGCCATTAGCCAATATAATCCTGATGTCGTCATCGGTGCATTTCACCTTGGCCGCAGTGAAAATGGGACAGGTACCTATCGAATTGCCTCTGAGCTTGCCGACAAATTCGATGTTATTTTTGCCGGTCACGAACACGCAGAATACATTGAAATGGTTGAGAAAGATGCCTATAGCGACAGTTACACGGGCACCGACATCGCGAATAACGACCAAGAAGATAAGTCGATTTCAGGCACTTATGATCAAACCACTCGCGAGTCAAAAGTAAAAATCATCGAACCGGGCAAATGGGGCTGGGCACTTGCCACAGCAAATATTGAACTGAAAAAAGACGCAGATGGCGCGTGGCAAATGGTCGATACCACTCTTGCTAATCACCAAACAAATGATGTGGAAGAGGATCCAAATGGTCTCCTTTATACCGAGTTTTCTTGGGTGCATGAAGAGTCGGTCGCTGATACTAGCCAGCAACAAGGTGTGGTGACGGGTAACTTTACCCCGTCGTCAACCGGTTACGCTGATGAAGCAACCGGTGAAGATTTCGATGTTGAAGCCGATCGTTTGTATTCCACTATTCATTACGCCAAAGTTCATGACACACCACTGATTGACTTTATTAACCAAATTCAAATTCAAAACATTGCCAAAGCCGGTTATCAAGTCGATGTTTCAGCCGCGTCGCTGTTTTCTGACCAAACCAATCTGGTCGATGGCGAAGCGTACACCAAAGCCAAATCGGCCAATTTGTACAAATACGACAACACCTTGCTGGGTGTAAACATCACAGGCGCTAACCTGAAGAAGTTTATGGAGTGGTCATACAGCTACTTTAACACTTATACCGATGGCGACCTCACCTACTCTTTTAACCCTAACGCTAACGCTTACAACTATGATCAGTTCGACGGTGATATTCAGTACACCGTCGACCTCACCGGTGATGCCTACAGCCAAAGTGAAAATCAAGATGGCTCATATACGGTGACGAACCCTGGCTCGCGCATTGAAATTACTTCAATTGGCGGACAAGCCTTTGATGCCAATGCCACCTACAAGATCGCGGTGAACAATTATCGCTATGGAACCCAGTTACTGACTTATGGCTGGGTAAGCAGCGATGACGTGTTCTACGAATCAACCAACGAAGAGGTTTATGCAGTGCGCGACATGCTGACGGAGTATGCGAGCCAAAATAGCGGCGTTGATGTCGGAAGCTTTAGCGGCAATACCAACTGGTCATTTGTGCAAGACGCGGCAATTGAAGCGGCGCGCAGCGATGGCGGACAAGGTCAAGCACTATGGCAGCAATTACAGAGTAAGCAGATCTGTGTACAGATTGAGCCAGGCTCGCGTGAAGAAGCCATTTCTGTGTCACTGAACCCAAGTAACACCGACAGTTACTACGCCAATCCAACCGGTACGGCTGCGGGCTGTAATTGATGTGCAGCTTAACTTTACATTGAATTGTTTAAGCAAATCGAATGGTTTAAACAGATTGCGGCGCACTGGTGCGCCGCTTTTTGCCATTTCGCTCTAGGATTCAGTTCTACTTGTCTATCATCACTTTTTTTACTTACCCCACTTATAACGACTATGGATAAGCTTAAAAAATACGCCTTCCCATTGATCATTGCTCTGATTTCCAGTGCGATATTTTATCTGTCACCGAGTCTTAGCCAAACTGTGCGCCCTCATTCGCCATTAACTCAGCATTTTGTCGAGGCACGTGTGGTAGAAATTGAAAGCCAGCAGCTCAAACCCGACCCTCAGGTTCCATCGATAATGACCGGTAGGCAGATTTTTAGTGCGGAGATTTTACAAGGTGAAGAGCAAGGAAAGCAGGTTCGCGTGACCAATCCGCTCAGTCGCCAGCACAATGTGTATGTCAAGGCTGGCGATCACTTTATCATGCTGGTGAGACTCAAAAATGGCGAACCCTATTATTGGGCTTATAACCACAAACGCTCACCCGCCATTTATGCGATGTTAGCTCTATTCCTGTTGCTGTTAATTGGGTTTGGTAAGCAGCAGGGGCTGAATTCGATCGTATCGCTGTATTTCACCGCAGCGTTGATCATTGGCGTTTTAATTCCGGCGATATTTGCTGGTTGGAACCCGATTCTCGTCACCATCGTTTTAATCGCGATTAAAATCGTGGTCAATTATATTTTGGTGTGCGGCTATAACACCAAAAGCCTGTGCGCTATGTTCGGTACCCTGCTTGGCGTCGTGGCTGCCGGGTTATGTTCTCAACTGTTTGGGGAACTGGCACATCTGTCTGGCATCTACCTTGATAAGGGTGAAGATGTCATTTATCTGACCACTGCGCACCCGATTCAAGTTCGTTGGCTGATGTTCACCGCGATCATGATTTCTGCCTTAGGTGCGGTGATGGACGTCGCGATTTCGATCGCTTCTTGCTATCACGAGTTGCGCCAAACCGATGCAACTCTAACACCAAAACAGCTGCGCCACGCGAGTATGAACGTAGGGCGCGACATCATGGGCACCATGACCAATACCTTAATATTAGCCATCGCTGGAGGCTCGTTGACCACCATGATGATGGTGTGGGGTTTTGAAATGCCTGTGATTCAATTTATCAATACGCCGCTGGTGGCGATGGCGATGGTTCACGCACTAGCAGGGAGTATCGGTATCGTTCTCACCATTCCGCTAACCGCTTGGCTTGCTTCGTGGTTATTTTCTTCAAATCGTTAAATGAGTATTTTCTTTGCGCCAATTATTCGATTTACAGTCTGACATATGGCTGTTCTTACCTTATGACGTGATTACCTTATGAATAGATAAAAAAAGCGAGCTTATAGGCTCGCTTTCATGGTCAATACTTAAGCCAGAGTTGACATATCAATCACAAATCGATGGGCAAGATCGCCCGATTCTAGCTGCTCAAACGCGTGATTGATTTCATCCATACGAATCATTTCACATTCAGGATAAACATCGTGTTCAGCGCAGAAATCAAGCAGCTCTTGAGTTTCCGCAATGCCGCCAATTAGCGACCCCGCGATGCGACGACGTCCAAATATCAGCGGAAGGGTCATCGGCTCTTCGAGCGGCCCAATTTGACCAACAATAACCAGTGAACCATCGAGCGCTAATAACGGTGTGTAAATATTGACGTCGTGTTTGGTCGGCACGGTATCAATAATTAGATCCAACGACGATGCAGCCGCTTTCATTGCCTCGGCATCGGTTGAGGCAAGAATGCCCTTCGCGCCAATCTCTTTTGCCTGTTGCTCTTTATTGGTTGAACGGCTGATCACAGTAACTTCGGCGCCCATCGCAACCGCAAGTTTTACGGCCATATGACCAAGGCCGCCTAAACCAATCACACCAACACGCGAACCTTTGGTTACGTTCCAAGTGCGAAGCGGAGAATAAGTTGTGATCCCGGCACATAAGATAGGCGCAGTGCGCGACATATCTAACGATTCTGGAACTCGCAAGACGAATTCTTCTCTGACAACAATATGTTTCGAATAGCCACCCTGAGTAATGTCTCCAGTAAGACGATCTGGTGCACCGTACGTCGGCGTCATGCCATTTTGGCAATATTGCTCTTCCCCGTCATGACAGTGCTGACACTCTTGGCAACTATCCACCATACAACCAACTGCCACACGGTCGCCAACTTTGTATTTGCTGGTCTCGCTACCGACTGACGTGACAATGCCGACAATTTCATGTCCGGGAACCAGTGGGTAAGGTTGCGGTCCCCAATCACCATTGACAGTATGTAAATCTGAGTGACACACGCCACAATAAGTGATTTCAATCGCAACATCATTTGGACGTAATTCACGACGTTCAAAATGATAAGGTTTAAGAGCTTCATTCTCTGAATGTGCCGCGTAACCAACTGTTTTCATGTCACAATCCTTTTCTTTGTATTACCAATAAACTCAACGGCATAGGTATTTGCCGTAAAAACTACTCTATATTTTTTCAGCTTATTTCTCTTGCCTATATGTCTCGAATGTTTGCCCGATTGCTAGGCTGCGCCAATTCTGTCTATCAGGTCAGGTGCATCATAATCATGGGAAAAAATGACTCATGCTCTAGCTAAGCTCACAACTTAAGCTTAATTGAAAAAATGAGTCCCAACTCCAATAGAAAAACAATTTTAGGCAAGTAATCGCTATGATCGTACAACTCAAGCTAAGTGATGGCATGCGATAATGGCTACGCCTTATGTCCAAGGCGTGTCGCATGAGCAGCTTTGATTTTAACGGACGAATCTTCATTAAAGTTCAGCGTCATCGCATCAAATCAGTACAGTGGAGAGATTATGCAATACACAACGTTAAACAACGGTCTAAAGATGCCAATGGCAGGTTTTGGCGTTTTTCAGGTAACGGACAAAGACGAGTGCAAACAGTCTGTGCTCAGTGCCATTCGCGCTGGCTACCGCCTTATAGATACTGCAGCTGTGTATGGCAATGAAGATGCTGTCGGCGATGCTGTACGTGAAGCCATTGAACAAGGTTTGTGTCGCCGTGAGGAATTGTTCATTACTTCCAAACTGTGGATACAAGATATGGCTAACTACGATGCAGCCGCAGAAGGCATTCAAGCCTCGCTTGAAAGATCTGGCCTAGAATACTTCGACTTATATCTACTTCACCAAGCGATGAGCGATTATTTCAGCGCCTGGCGAGCATTGGAAGATGCCTACCAAAAAGGTGTGTTAAAGGCGATTGGCGTCTCGAACTTTTACGCCCATGTTCTGACGAACTTCTGTGAGACCGTCAAGGTAGTACCTATGGTCAACCAAGTGGAAATGCACCCGTATTTTGCCCAGCCCGAAGCCATTGAAACCATGAAATACTACAAGGTTCAACCTGAAGCTTGGGCACCACTCGGTGGCGGTCGCCATAAGCCGTTTGAAGACCCAACCCTGCAAAATATCGCTACAGCCCACGGTAAGAGCGTGGCGCAAGTGATCCTACGTTGGAACTTACAACGCGGTGTTACTGTCATTCCGAAATCTACCAAACCACAGCGTATCGAAGAGAACTTTGATATTTGGGGATTTGAATTATCCGCGCAGGACATGGATGCGATTAATGGCCTTGACTTGGGTTACGTCGGAGAGTCAGTTAAACACTTTAACCCGCAATTCGTGCGTGGCTGTTTGAGCGTCAAAATTCACGACTAGAGATCTAGGCACCAACTAAGTACGCCTAACTCACCTCAATCTCGATAGAGAACCGTGTTTGATTACCCAGAACACCATCAAACACCGTTCCCTATTTGCTCATCAATGTCTTGGCTCAGCAACTCGCTTCTATAGCACAGTTTGGTTCAACTCAAAGGCAGCTTACGCTCAGAAGGTAAATTCGATGACACATAACGAGTGTTTACAATTCGTACGTATTACGGGTGAGTGGCGCATTTCACACAGCGTTTTAGATGTTGTTTGGCCGCACGATTCAAATTGAACTAAAGCTTAAACAATAACCAAGAGGATAATTAGCAATGATTAGCTAGCGACGTTGCGATAGAACCAAGTTGAACAATGTGTGATGAAAACGGCAATGCAAAAGGAAGCTTTTGAGATTGGAGCGTACTGCGGGAATCGAACCCGCATCATCAGCTTGGAAGGCTGAGGTAATAGCCATTATACGAAGTACGCTTGGCGTCGTGTTGACGG
This sequence comes from Vibrio xiamenensis, assembly GCF_900100015.1. Lineage (GTDB taxonomy): Bacteria > Pseudomonadota > Gammaproteobacteria > Enterobacterales > Vibrionaceae > Vibrio > Vibrio xiamenensis. Next base: position 62,358 of record NZ_FNDD01000017.1, read on the forward strand.
CTATTAATATGCCACAGCCATTCTAAAAGAAAAGCGTTTTTTAAGCTTTTATCGCTCGTTCGTACAGATAACAATCAAAATAATATCAATCGCTTAATAATTGCTCGTAAACCTTGATTGGCATAAGTCAAAGTGCGTCAATAATGCGAAGAATACGCGGCGACAAAAGCCCTTCTTTCATTCCACTGCGCATTTGAGCAGACACGCAATCAACTGTGTGGTGGTGGCCGGTTCGCCGCTTTGCTGGCAATAATCGATAACCGGTCCGCAGATGTCATCAATTTCTAGCGGCCTGCCCTTTTCTCTGTCGACCAGCATTGACGTTTTAATCGCATCAAAACCATTGATAAGCTCAAACATATCATCGACATCGTGAGACTCTATCGCGACATCGGCCTGTTTGGCTGCTCGCGCGGTTTCAATCATCATTTGATAAGCGGTCTGTTTGAGCACCGGATCATGTAAAACCTGCTGAGTATTTTTGAGCGTCAGCGCGGTGAGAGGATTTAGCGCGTTGTTGATAATCAATTTTCGCCACAGCGCATACTGAATATCATCAAAATTGGTAGTCGGAATGCCCGCCTGATTAAACGCCTCGACCCAAGTATTAAGCTGCTGCTGAGAAAAATCATTGCTGGATGAATTTGGCCAAGCGCCGAGTTCAATTTGCGACTCTCCCGCCACTTCAACCACACCTGGCACAATAATATGGCCGCCGATACGCACAGCTAAACCACCTAACGTTCGCGAGCGCCCTAATTGATCAGCAATTTTGACTTCATTCATCACCCCGTTTTGAATCGATAATACTGGGGTATCGGCACTTTCAAGCCAAGGTGACATTTGCGCTAGAAAATCCAACGTCGCGCCACTTTTGGTCGCCAATATAATCAGGTCAAATTGCTCACAGGGAAATTGCTCACTAAGCGTCTCCATACTCATGGCCTCAACCGCTTGGTGAAAATCGAAGCTCGGATGGATCACTTTAAGCCCATCACGATTTAATGCCTGCAGATGCTCGCCGCGAGCTACAAACACCACGCGATGCCCGGCACTCACTAACCTCGCCCCGTAATAACAACCGATACCACCCGCCCCTATCATGGCGATATTTAAGCGACTGCTCATATTTACCTCTCCTCCTTGAATTTTGCAGATGGTTTTAACTTAAAACTCGCGGCTCGCGTTGTCTAGGACAAAAAAAAAAGAGAGCCGAAGCTCTCTCATCTTTAAGTTAAGGAATATTAGCGCCAACGCCTAGCATAACTATGCGACCTTAAAGTGCGCCATTTCCTGAGTCAGTTCACTGACCTGAACACGTACCGTCTCGGTCGTGTGGTTGGAACTGCTTGCCAGTAACGACACATCGTCAATGGTTTGGGTAACATTGAGCATCTGCTGATTGATACGCGAAGTGGCGCTTGATTGCTGCTGCGCCGCTTCTGTGAGCTCAAACATCTGCTGGTTGAGCAACTCGATTTGCGCAGATGTTGAGGACAATGCGCTCACCGCTTGTTCGGTCAGCTGTGCGCCTTGCTCTGCCAATTGCAAGCTGTCTTCTATTTCTGTCACGACCGACGAAGTCGCGGTTTGAATCGCTTGTATGATCTGATGAATTTGTGACGTCGACTGGCTGGTTCGGGATGCCAACATCCGTACTTCATCGGCAACCACAGCAAAGCCGCGACCGTATTCACCAGCACGCGCGGCTTCAATCGCAGCATTGAGTGCCAGCAAATTGGTTTGCTCTGCGACACTTTGAATCACCTCCGTCACTTGGCCAATCGCTTCACTTTCACGGCTTAGATCGCTGACTTTTTCACTGGCAGTCGCGATGGTGCGATGCAGGTTTTCAATCACTGTCTGGTTGGTGGTCAGCGCGCTTTCGCCCTGCGCCAGTTGTCGTTTTGAATCATTTAATGCCGCTACTGAGACTTCGGCGCGCTGAGCGGTTTCATCGGCAGAAAGCGCCACATCCGCCAGTTGTTTACCGGCTTGCTCTATGCTGTGCTTTTGCGCGCCCAATTGCGATGTCGTACTTTGGTTAGCGTCAACCAAACTGCCCATGCTCTGGCCAACCGCGTTGGCTTTTAACGTCACCCCTTGCACAATACTGGCAAGCGAGCGATTCATTTGGTTTATCGACTCGGTCAAACTTGCCAATTCATCATGGCCTTTAACCGGAAGATCCGCTTCGGAAATGTCGCCAGCCGCAATCTGTTTCGCCCGTTTAGACAATACGCCCACGCGCGCACCAATACTTCGCCCAATTAAACGCGAGGCAATAACCGCAGCGGCAAAGATCACCACGACCGAACCGACCAATAAGCTACTCACTTGCACAAGCGAGGCAAAAATTCCCTCACCGCTTTGACTGGCTTTATGCTGTTGGCTTAACACTTGACTATCGAAGCTTTGTTCAAGTCGTGTTACCGCAGGCAGTAATTCTGTGGCGAGCTTTTGATTGGCTAAGTTCCAGCCTTTTGATTGACGAAGCGCAATCACTTGTTTTTCAAGAGGGAAATACAGCGCCTGCATCTCTTTAAATAGCGACCATAATCCTTGGTCGTCTTCGGTCATAAAGTCTTGCTTTTGTTCGATTTCCTTGACGTATTTTGCGTGGGATTGCAAAAAGTCGTGGTACTTCTCAAGATAGGCCGGATTGGCGTATTGCAGGTAGTCGCGCATCGACGAAAGCGCATTGGCAAGCGATGTGTAACTGTCGGCGTAGAGCCTAAATAGACGCTTACGTTCGCCGCCCTCTTTGTTGCTTGATTCTGAGTTAATCAGCCCCTGCAATTGATCGAGTGCCACTTCAGCAATCGGTGCGGCTTCGTTTAGAAACAGCGCATGGGCTGGAAGATGGCTGTCATCTTGGCTAAGTGTCGCCGTCGCTTTGATCAAATCACGCACGGTTTGCCACTCGCTTGAAATTTGGCTAAACACCGCTTCTGGCAGCAAAGTTTGCAGTGTAGGCAATGTATTATCCGTCTCATCAAGCACTTGATTAAGCTGCTCAAGCTGCGCGTTTTCACCCAGCAACATATAGGCTCGAAGTGCAGAAAGAGATTGCTGAATTGATTGCTGAAATGAGCGACTGGTATCGACAGTCGGCAAATCCGTTTCCAGCAAAGAACGCGTATGAGTTTCCACCACGTTGACGCTTCTATAGATAAAAGAGGCTGATACGATAAAAAGTACCGCAAGTGACAGAAAGCTTAACTGTAACTTCCTAGATATCGAGAGTCTCATCCTTTAACTCCTTATTGTTTTGATTTTGGTAATATATCCTCTATCGGCCAGTTATAAAACATATGTAGATGAAAAACATAAATATTCTTAAGAACTTTGACTCTTCGCCATCACAGCCATTCAAATAAATTATAAATAATGCACACTTCATCAGTAAACTTATCTTTTTAGCGCTTTATTTGCTTAATACAAATCCATTTAGCGCCAATTTTTCGAAGTTAGCTATCATCACACAGGGCAAATTGATCAGCGGTTTTAACATAGCTATGCAGTTTGGTCACTTTAGGCGAAGCAGGCCAAATCGCTCGCGGTTTTTCTCCGAGCGTCAAACTGATAAGCTGATCCGACTGAATAATCAGCACGAAATCGTACAAGAGCATAGGCATGGCAGAGACAGAATTGGCGCCCGATTATTATCTGGATAATTTTTTTACCTTGATTCACCATGCCCAGAACCACTATCCGGACTTACTCAGCGAGCAAGAGCGAGATTGGCTGCAAAACTTTGCAGGTTTGCCCCATGCCAGTCAGTGCCTGCTGGTTCGTATGTTGTCACGTAAGGGGCACTGGTTTCGCTCTGATAAGCTGAACTATGCTGAGATTGGCCCTGTTGATGTGGCGCTTGTTGCGCTTGAAACTGCCAACATGGTTGCCATTAACCCGCCGATCAGCGCCGCTGAACTGGGCGAACATTTGCTCACCAAGCCTGAGCTGATCGCACTGTATCCAACTCTCGATAAGCGTCTGCCAAAACCGCAGCTGGTGGCAAATCTCGATAGTCAAAATAACGCCCCGCTCTGCAAACTCGAATTTTCTGTCATCGAGCTTTATCAGCCAAAAACCATTGATGTGTTATTGCTGCTGTTTTTTGCCAATACGCATCAAGACTTAAGCCAGTTTGTATTATCCGATTTGGGTCTGCATCAGTTTGAAACTTATCCACTTCCCAAAGCCCGGCGCTTTTTTCAAACTCGCGCGCAAGTAGACCAAAGGCTTCAACTCAGTGAGCTAAACCAACGTTATCAAAACGCGCCAAAATTACGTGAGGTGCTTGTCGATATCGCAGCGCAAATCCCTACCTCGATTGATCACAGCTATGTCGATCGTAAGCGCGAGCAACTTCTCAATCACATCAGCCGAGATCTTGAACGCCTGGGCGAATATCAAGCCGCTTTGCATGGGTTTAACCAAACAACGCTTCCGCCAAGTCGCGAACGCCGCGCTCGCATTCACGACAAACTTGAGCAGTTTGCAGCGATGCAGCTAATTGTCGATGACATGCAATCTCATCCAGTCGATATCAGCGAACATGAAGTGGCAAGCAAACTCGCCGCGCGCTTAAAACGCCGCTTGGGTGAAAAAGTCCCTCGCAGCAGCAAAACCAAGCCCAATCAGCAGCAGCTATCGCTTGACCTTAGTGAGCTAAGAGTTGAAATCGCCTGCCTCAATCATTTTACGCAGCAAGGCTTTGAGACGTTTTACTGCGAAAATGTCCTACTCAATGGCTTATTCGGCTTGCTGTTTTGGGAGGTGATTTTTGCCCCTGTTGACGGTGCGTTCATCAATGCCTATCAATCGCGCCCACTGGATCTTTATCACCCTGATTTCACCCTTAAACGTCAGAATTTGATCGACCAAACCCTTTCGCAAGCATTGACTTTACCGGTTGATTTTTGGCTTGAACGATATAAAGACAAGTACTCCATCAGTAACCCCTTCGTGCATTGGCAAGCGTTGCCAGAAATGCTGGTTAGCCAAGCGTTAAACCATATTCCAAGGCCGATTTTGGTTGAACTGTTTAAAGTGCTGCTTAGCGATTTGAAGCTCTTTCGCAGCGGTATGCCCGATTTAATCTTATTCAAAGATGGCAACTTTGAATGGGTCGAAGTCAAAGGTCCAGGCGATAAACTGCAAGACAGCCAACTGCGCTGGATCAGCCATTTTGAACGCCTTAAGGTGCCGTTTTCAGTGTGTTATGTAAAGAGTTAATGTAAGTTAGCCTCTTTTATGGATATTGCACATACATAGATGTATTTACATATTTCTGTTTCATTTTAGAGAAATACAAAAAAAACGGCTCAAACAGCTTTAATTATTAAAATTATCATCAAAAATCACAGTGAACCGCTCTATTAATTCATCGACAAGGGAAATGTTATGAAAACACTAAAACGCGTTGCCTCCATGTTCTCGGCGCTACTTCTTTTACTTGCGTTTTCGATATCCACCGCCAACGCCTGCCCACAAGGTTACACTCCTTGCCAAGGTGGAGGATGTTGTAAAATTTAGTTATCGTTATTAATTAAATGCACTCAAAGCCAAGGCCAAGGTGAAAGTGAAGGCCAAGGTGAAGGCAAAGGCGAAAATTCATATTTAAGTTCACAACTGCTAAAATCAACATAATTTACAATTAAATTTTTCTGATATTCACTCAATATGCGGCTTTCATTTATAGCCGCATAAAATTTCTCATACTTAGGTGGAGTTTGCTTTCTTACCTTTCTTGCATAAATACAATAGATATTTTTGAAATTTTCGTCATTAGTAATTTCTATATCTTTTGTATAAGACTGAAATAAAAATAAAAATGAAAGTTCATAGGACAATACAAGTCTGTCTTGATTGTTAATAGATTCAATAGTTTCACTTATATCCTTTATATTTTCACCGACAATTTTTTTTCGTTCATGATTACTATCATTAGTATCGTCATTCTCACCGCAATACCGACCATATAAATTAATAAATTTAAATCCATTAGAATCACTTCTAATTTGCTCATCTTTACAATAAACATTATATACAATAGTAGTAAATTCTTCGTCATTTGACTTACCACCGTCATGATCTATGAAATTTATCGGATTGATATTATTAAAATAAATAAATGATTTATCATCACTCCTAGTATGATTTTCTATGTGTATATCGTTAAATGTTGTATTAGATAAAAACATTGCATTTAAGTCGTAAGATGACAAATTACAGTTACAATACTCTTCTTTATTTATTTCATCACTTATCTTATTACAACTAATACTACTATTACGAAATGACGCATTAGAAAATGAAACATTACAAATATTTAATTTATCGAGTGACACATTTAAAAATGATGACTTCTGTATATCTGAATACTTTATTTTTGAATAAGACAACTGAACATTATCGAAGGTAGAACCTTCGAGCATCGACTGAGACAAATTGATGGCATGCATTATACTATCATCAAATTTGGCCCCTTCTAGATGGGATTGAGAGAAGTCACTGTAACTTAAATCACTATTTCTCACTCTTACCTGATACATGATACTATTTTTGAAATTTGAAAACAGTAGATTCCTATTATTTATAAACATAGGCTTAATGAAATGGCAAATATCATCGCTATAGCTGACACACTTTCTAAATGTGTTCATATTAAAATCATAATCCGATGCATTCGTGTTACTCAACTCAAATAACTGAGCGGATTTTGATAGATCAAAGATCTGTTCTTCTTCAACCTCTAGATGAGGGAACATATTTTTTGTTAGCACAAAAATATTCTTAAAAAAATTGCTTTGATTATGTTCACCAAAAACTTTCAATTGCTCTAGATTTTTCGCTAAAAATAGCAATAAAATCAATGAAATAAGAGAAAACAATGACAATAATGACACTGACAATGTATAGTAGAACTCGAAAAAATACCACCAGCGACTAGATCTTGTTTTATTGTAATTCTCTTGAATCCTTAGTAACTTAAACTTATTTTTAAAATTGCACATAGATAATATAAAAAACAATAGTAAAAATAAAACATTGTAAGGAGTAAAAAAATGCTTAAACTCTAACATCGATAAAATTAGAATAGATAAAAAATAAAAAAATATCCAAAAACACCTTTGAATCATATTTTCTATTAAAATAGAAAATGATATTAAAACAAATAGAAGAATTAACCAATCACTAAAGCTCTCAATGAATGTTGTAATAAAGTTGAAATCAAAATTCATACTGGGCGTGTCTGTCGCCCCTGATATTAATTGTTTCTCATGTTCTATATAATCATACAAATGTCCAAAAACTGATGAAACTATTATAAATATAATCATTGATATCATAAAATTAATAACGATAGACTTAGTATTTTTTTTACCGTTAACTTTATAACCACACTCCTTTATAAGCTTAAAATACAAATACCTAATCAGAACCCAATGAGAATCAAACCTTTCATTTAAAAACTCTTTACAGGATAACCTTTGCCAATAGCAAATAGAAATATAACAACTAAGAATGATGCAGAGAAAATGATAGCTAGAAATCATCACACTCTGATAATCTAAAAACCTAATCATTAAAAAAAACTGAATAAAAATAGGAAAAAATGATAATAGGAATGACATATTAGCGTAGACTAATATCTTATCATCTCTGCTGCTACTAAAAACGAAATTGACAAAATTTTCTTTTACTTCGTGGCTAAGTGTTCCCTTACGCCCTTTAATTTTAGCTAGTTCATAGATATACATTAAACTCTTGCTATGATGGACAAGAGAAGAAGAGACATGATAATTAAATATAATTAAAAATATGGGAGAAAATATGAAAAACCCGACTACATCAACGCTAAACCCCAGAAATGGAACCGCATACATGTCCGATCTTATAAGTAACTGCAGATCAGTTATGCTCGATACTGTTATCAATACAAATATCTCAGCAATTAGCATAAATAGTATTGCAAATTTTATGTCATTGGCCGAGGAATTGACGATAGAAATCAACTCTTCATAACTTGAGTTTTCATCGATTCTGTTTTGTCTAAACTTAAAAAAATTCTTATTCATAAAGCACCCTTGATGAATCCATTCATGTCAGAGATTTGTAAAAATAAGTATTGATGATAAATTTAATATTAAATGACTAATTCATCTATGTAGCAATATTGGGACATATATTACTTATTTCATAATAAAGACGCCTCTTAATTATTGCGCTAAATAGTCTGTAGAGTGGCTTTTTCTGCCCATAAAAAAGGTCGCTTACGCGACCTTTAAACTAACCAACTCGTTGTTAGGTAAGATTAACAAGATACCGCGTCTAGCGACACTTCGGGGTCAGACTCGCCGCTAATGCGATTGCGTAGGTCTCGGCGAATAACTTCGATAGACCAGAGCCATACCAAGTGACCAAAGATTTCAGATACGTGCTCGTACCACGGTAGGCTAAATAGTGGTGGTGTTAAGCCCATAAGTGGGAAAGAAATCATATGAACAAACAACTGCGCGAGTGCGAGCCACGAACACCACTAGATGCCGGGTACTCACCAGCCTAGCGCCGTAATAACAACTGATACCACCCGCCCCTATCATGGCGATATTTAAGCGACTGCTCGTTTCCATATAACCTCCCTGATCTGCTACCCATCACTCTAACTTAGGGCGCGGCGCTTAGGATATCCAGAAGAAACCAGAGCGTTGGCAGTTCAATGTCACATGGTCCTCACGTACATTTAGAAATACCAATGCAGACCATTCAACTTTTGCTTTAGTGGCCAATTTAAGCTAACTACCCGATTGATTACTCTAAGAAACTTACACCATGACGGCTTCAAGTTAAGTTAAAGACAGCCGGGCTATTGGGCTACTGATCATACTATTCATCCAACCGATATCTATCGGTCTTAATGCATTAATAACTTTATCATTACTAATTCGAGCGAGGAACTATCTCGTCCATTGGTTACAACTCAACCTGATTAAAAATCATCCAACACAGAAAATTACATAATTTATAATTTTGCTTTTAAATCATATGGATGAATAACATTATGACCATGATAGTTGGAGAAACAAACACCGATGGCAGTGGCAGCGCGGCCAATTTAACCGAAGACAACGGCACTGTCCTCGACCTGACCTATTTTTACTCAGGTAGCGAAAGTGATACTGATACTTTAGTCAGCGATGATATAACTATCAGCGAAACCAATTATCACTACGGAAGAATCTCTGTAAGCGTCACTAATACCGCACAATGGAACGCCCAGGGCCTGAAAGAGTTTTATATCGACTCATATGACAACTGGCCATTTGACAACTATTACCCTAGGCTGTTCATCAGCAATTTTGTCGATGTCCATATTGATATTGCTAGCATCGGCTACAATTACGCCGAGGCGTATACCATTACTTTCGCCATTTACGATGCCAAACGCGGCGATATCGATCTTTCCGCTCTTAATACTGATATCTCTACTTATATCACCATTGTACCTTACAGTAATGGCGCGAGCTGGAGTAACTTATTTACCATCACCACTGGCGAGAGTGTAGATTCAGTCACTTTCACCACCGAGGGCTCAGCTTATGAAGCGGGCACCACTAAGTATACTGAATTTGATGTCGACCTTGGCGCCGGAGACGATACCTTCACGTTTGATCTCGATGCCGCAGCATCGGCTTCCCAGACCCGCTACGTGGATGGCGGCGAAGGCGACGATACTCTAGTGCTGGATTCGGATTCTGATATTCTTCACTTTGCCAACTTTGAGTATATTGAAAACGGCTCTGACGATGCAGAAATTACCCTAACGTTAAGCCAGGCGCTGCTGGAAAATAATTCCGCACTCACCATCACTGATCTGGACATCGAGTTTGCAGATGATTACAGCAGTATTACTGTCACTGAAACGGATGACGATTACTATAACGTCACTGTGGTTTATGATGATGAGAGCTACTCATTTACCACCAATGAGATTGATTCCGATTGGATATTAGCCAGCTAACACTCGGCTTAAACTTTCCCAACTTACTTTGTCACCGCACACAAAAAAGGCCGCCGAAGCGACCTTTTTACTTTTTACTTTTTACTTTTTACTTTTTACTTTTTACTTTTTACTTTTTACGACTGAGCCGTTAATTAGCGTGCGGCATCAAGCGCAACTTCCGGATCCGGCTGGCCAGTAATGCGATTACGTAGGTCACGGCGAATAACTTCGATAGACCAGAACCATACCAAGTGACCAAAGATTTCAGATACGTGCTCGTACCACGGTAGGCTAAATAGTGGTGGTGTTAAGCCCATAAGTGGGAAAGAAATCATATGAACAAACAACTGCGCGAGTGCACCAGCAAGCAAACCTTGCCAAAGTTTGATTTTCGGGAATTGTTCAGCAACGACACAGTAACCAACCGCGAATACAACTGAGAAAATAATGTGCGTTACACCAACCCAGTTAAATGCATGACCAGCAAATGTGTAAACGGCTTGGTTTGGATCAATAACACCTAACCAATCACGCAAAAATACATAAGGGGGATTTAAAAAATTGCGTGAGCAGTCAATTTGATCGGCTGCGCGAATTAATGCTTCAGGTGAGCAAGCAGCATTAAACATATCAATAGGACTACGTGGTGGTAGCGGTACTTCCGCGCCCCACTTAACAAAAGCAGAAACAATACCAGCAATTAAGCCAATAAATGCGGCTAAGCCATAACGTCTTCTTGAAGGATCGGTTTGTTCAAAGAAATTCATGTTTATACCCGTTAGACAATTAAAACAAAAGGGAACTAAACATTACCACGCTTGTGGCACATAAAAAATATAAATATATTCAAAACAAACATAGACAACCTTAATAATTTGATCATCCACCCAAAACTTAGACTGAATAATAGTTGAGTAACCAACAAGGATATATTAATTATTTCCCGCAATTTTCACAAATACTCATAATATTAAAAATAAATAATTCGTATAAGAACAACCAACTTAACCACTTGTTTTTATTTGAATTATATTATTAAAACACGTTCAATACAGCAGTACAACGATGAAATTAAATTTAAAAAGTTATGCAAAACAGTCATTAAAACACTCGAACAAAAGCAATTTAAAATCAACATTAAAGTAACATTTAAAATTATCAAATCATCATTAAGTCTTAATAATTGAAAATTAGTTTTCCATTTTATTAGCTAGGAAGAATTGAAAAGCATTGGCGGTTAATACAATAAATATTCAAAATAAAAACAATTTACTTACAAACCAAGTCCAATGATCTATCACTGGTGATTTTATATATGATTATTTATATTCATATGTGAATTTTAGATAATCAAATTAAGAATTTACCAACAATAGAAATTTAAATTTCCATTCAATTCTAGGTATCGAATTGATCTATTAATATTGATAATAACGTTATTTAGATTAATTAATAATCAGGCGAGTAGCTAAAAAGTCAGTACTATTTGAGCTTTGATGAAAATCGATGGGATTAAAAAGCGAGATAGGAGTCGATTTATTCTTCGAATATCAAAATAAAAAGCTGAGTAGAAGCAAACGTGACCGTAGACAAAACTAAGGTCACGTTATTTACATTCTATCGCGCCGGATTATTCTGTCGCGTCATGAACCGCTTCTTTGCTGTCGTTCCAAACTTTCGATGAATCATCTTTAACGCCTTCCCAAGTGTTTGAACAGCCACCTAGTACAAATGCCATAGCAACAACTAACAACGAAATTCTCATGGTATTACCCCTATTTTCGACGGTTTCAATCAAGTAAATACCAAACGAAACGTAACTATGTTTGGTATTAAGTACAGCATTCCATCACGTTTAGGCAGCTTGGATAAGTAAATTTATTGTTAGGAAATTCGTGCTAAACCTTTGAAGAAACTCAGCCATATACTCTCCTTTGGGTAGCGTTTGAACTTAACATCATGTTTTTTAATAAAATATCTAAGCTAGACTCCCCTAGGCGTTAAAAAACGCACCATACAAAGCGTTACTGCCAAGCGTTTACTCTAGGTGATTTATTCCCTAAGTGTCTCAGTGATAACACAATTTGGCGTGCGTTTAGCTTTTTAACGCCGGCATGAAGCCCTGAATTTGGTCGATTGCAAACGATACTATAATGCAAGTTATTGCAGCTTTCTTTGAACTAAGATGTGATTAGAGGCATCAAGAAATTGACCGCTGATGAACAAGCTCGCTATGCTGGAACCATTATTTTCAAGGACGAAAAAATTATGGGCACCAAACTACCTGAAAGTTTTTCAAAGATATTTTTAAAGATTTACCACATCGTTGAAGCGATACTTCTCGTCGCGATTACGCTCGCCACCCTATTTGCGATTGGTAATGAATTCCTGCATGTGTTTACCGAGCAAAGCGTGTTACTCACGGACATTTTACTGATGTTTATTTATCTCGAAGTACTGTCTATGGTGCAGCAGTTTGTCACTAACGGCAAAATTCCGGTGCGTTACCCAATTTACATCGCCATCATGGCGATTGCCCGATACATCACGCTCGGAATGAAAGAACTTGATGGAGTGTTTGTGGTATGGCTGTCACTATCGGCACTTATTTTAGCCATAGCGACTATCGTGATTCGTGTTGGTCATTATTTCTGGCCCTATGAGACCATAGCCAAACGCTGTCATCCCCTCGACAAAAAGCGTGCAGAACAAGAAAACCGTGAAGAACGAGAGTAATGCGATTTGTGTAAATAGCGCGATTAAACCAGTAATAGGCAACCGTTATTGAGTCACCATTCGTGCTATCAACGCGATAATATTACGATGTTTCTACCTGAGTTTTTGGCTTCGTATAGCGCCTTATCGGCGTTATCGAGTAACTCGTCAAACGTACAATGCTTATTAGCCAACATGGCTAAGCCAATACTCACCGTCAATTCGATACGCCGGTCACCGATAATAAGGGGCGAATGGCTTACCAACACACGCATCCTTTCCGCCAACTTTAGCGCCTGCTCCTCTGCGTACTCGTTGAGTAATATCGCGAACTCTTCGCCGCCGACTCGGCCAAAGATGTCACTGTCACGAATATTGCGTCGGCAGATGTCGGCAAAATGCTTCAGTGCTTGGTCACCAATGGCATGACCATAACGGTCATTGATCGATTTAAAGTGGTCGATATCCAATATCAACACCGCCATAGACTTTTTCTGCAATAAATTGATTTTCATTTCTTTATTGCCAAATTCCATAAAGTAGCGACGGTTGGCAAGCCCTGTCAGCACATCGGTCGTTGCCGCGTGAAATAATTTATCTTGGTAATCACTGAGATCGCTTAAATCTTTTTTCAGTATCCAACGAGTCAACACGATCGTAAAAATAAAGAACGCCGCCAAAATGGTATAGAGATAAGGACCAATTTGTGAGGAAAGTTTATCGCTTTGCCAAAATAACTCACCGACCGAGATATGTTGTTTCGGCCCGGTCAAAAGCAAACTGTCATCATGTTTAGTATTTGAATCAAACGAGAGATTGGGCAATTTAAATTGGCCGCTAAGTTCATTAAGAAACTCTGGGGTGAGTTCTCTGGCCAATACCAACAGCGAACCATCAACAACGGTTTCGCTCTCATCATACAAAAACGGTTCAGCACTGACTAAATAGACGGTGCCCTGAAACTTGGTAAAAAATGACTGATGCAAGGCAGACAGATCCTGATTCTGGATCATGTCGAACTTTTCCATAATAGAAGAAGACATTAACGAGTTGAGTTGTTGATTAAATGGCTTACTTTCCTCATGTTTACCAAGCAGTTCCACCGTCTTATCGCGATAAATAAGCGCAATAAAGCTCAAGTTATAAGTAGGGACCAAATAGTCGCGATACATGTCATCGACCCACTTTTGATCTCGACGCTCAACGGTATTTTGATAGGAAAGATCCCAAAAGGAATATTCCATATTGAGTTTCACCAATTCGTCTTTTTCTTTATTGAGCGCGATCACGACGCGCTCATGGAGGTCCTCTATTTCTTTGTCATCGAGCGTTTTGAGGAAAAACATGACCAACACGGCAATCAAAATCATCATGGTAGAAATCAGCCATGTCACCGCAGAAATCACCGAATTGGCTGTAAAATATCGTTGTTTTAGCACACCAAGTTAACCTTATTTGAGCCACTCATAAACCATAGTTCATGACTGATAAACAAGCACTTTTGGATGAGTAGCAAACTTCACTTAAGCATTAATAATTACTGTATACCAGGCGATAAAAAACGTCGAGCTACCTATATGATTGGAATGAAAAATGAGGCGCTAAACAGCGCCCCACTTCTCACCATAGGTGCTCAATCATCAATATTTGAATTGACCCACTATTTGCTCAAGCTTCGCGACATCAATACCAAGTTGCTGACCCGCTTGTCTGACCGATTCGATACTGCGCGAATTGGCTTGCGTTGCCTCAGCAATGCTCACGATGTTTTGTTCAACACCTGCCGCAACATAACTCTGCTCTTCAGCCGACGAGGCAATCTGAATGTTCATCTGATTAATGTTTTGCACATTATCTGCAATCACAGCTAACGACTGCTTAAGCGTATCCACCGAACTAAGCGACTGACTCGCGTAGTCGTTACCAATTTGAATCGCATCAACCGCTTGCTGAACATTGCTTTGTAAGCGTGTAACGATATCTTGAATATCTTGGCTAGAGTTTTGCGAGCGTCCGGCAAGTGAGCGTACCTCATCGGCAACCACCGCAAAGCCCCGCCCTTGCTCACCAGCCCTAGCCGCCTCAATCGCGGCATTCAACGCCAACAAATTAGTCTGCTCAGAAATGGCGATAATGACATCAAGAACTTGGCCGATGTTTTCGCTGTCTTCGCCAAGATGTTGAATCACAGTTTGCGCGCTTTGCATTCGGCTGACCAACTCGGTTAAATGCTGAGTCGTTGACTCGCTATGCTCACGCCCCTGCTCGGTTAGCGCATTGACCGATTCAGTGTCTGTTGCTGCATTGGTCGTGTATTGCGCGACTTCTCTCGCCGATACCGTCATTTCACTGACATCTTGACGGGCTTTATCCGTCACCTGACGTTGATGAACCATTTGCTTTTCAACGTCAGCAGCGGAATCTTGAAATATTTTTGCTTGTTGAGTTAGCGCTTGAGTCATGTCAGCAACGGTTTTAACCGTTGCCTGAGTTTTTTCAATAAAATTATTAATATGACGGCTGGTAATCCCCAATTCATCAGAGCGTGAATCATCGAGCCTTTTCGTCAAATCCCCTTCGCCAGTGGCGAGATCTTGGGCCATATCGGTCAATGCTTTAAGTGGTTTTAGCAGGCTTGTTTGAATCACCACATACAGCACTGCTAGCGAAGCAATAAACGCAACCGCCAGCGAATATACAGCTATCTCAATACTGCTAGTGTATTCAGTTTGATTATTGAGTAGTGTTTTAGAACGGTCCGCAGACAACGACATCGCATGCTCTACCGAATCAGAAATCGCCTCTGCGGCTTTATCAAATTCAGCCATAATTTTGTTGCCGCTTGCTGGTCCACCCTCGATATAAGCGTGTGCCATTTTTTGACCTGTCTGGAAATATTGGTCAAGCGTTGGCGCCATTTGCTGGTAAAACTGTGCATTATCCACGTCTAATTTCGCAAGCTCCAGCAGCAGCGATTTTGCGCTTTGGTAGTTTTCGGTCGCCACATCAATCCCATCATTGAGACCATCTTGTCCACGCGTTGCACTGATGTCAGTCAGCCACTGTTGAATCTGAATCACCGCAATTTTGAGCTGATAGCTCTTTTTGACTATCGGCTCAACCGCATCAGCGATATACACCGATGTGTTATGAATTTTTGTACTCTGATATGCCAAAAACAGGGATTGAAAAATAACTCCCAGCGCCAAGACCAAAAGCGCTATAAAGAACTTTTTCTTTATCGTCATTAAGACTTCCTTTTATCACTACTAATATTATTGTTATTTTTAGGTTTTATAACGTTTAGATGACAATAAATTCAAGATGTAATTTATAAAATCAGTCTATTTTTTTAAAAGTTTGAAGTCGTATGTATTTTTTTCGAAAAAATCAATGCTATCAAATGGTAATAAATACTATTTGTACCTAAATCGTCTTATTTTTAAGAAAAAATCACCAAATTAAAATGTCATACTCAATAAGTTTCATTATTTTATGAATAGACAAAATATTGAACGAATTTAATATTACTTCCAAATAAAAAAATAGATTACCGTTATCAATTCCAAGATAACCCTCTGATAATCAAACTCAACAACCAGCATGTCACACAAGATAAAAAATAGATTAATATCAGTAATTTATATTGAAATCACGCAAATAAAGTCTCGGTAAAACAAAACCTTTATACATATATAAAATTCGCTCACTTAATTTAAAATCAAGCGTTTGCTTGCAACAATATTCGTAGCACCCAGTGAGTCTTGATGGAACGTAATTGGGCACAAACGTTTTTTCATAAAAATTCAGTTGTTGAGTTCTTGGGATAGAATCGATGCCATCACGCAAGCCAGGGTTAATAGCCATTCGATGATTATTTTCCCATCTAGCCATTCGCTAAGCTGTATATATGCACTGCCAAATAATATATGCGGAAAAACTTTTTAGTCAGTGGAGCTGGCTGGAATTTCACCATTTAGCACTCCTTTAATATAAGAACCTTGTGTAGGGCAATCGTATTTCCCCTCGTAGTTTCACGAAGCACACTGCCCCATTTTTGATTGGCAGCAAAGCCAAATTGTTGTAACTCTTCAACTGAATCGCTCAGGGCTTGGACAATTTTATGTTGCGCACAAGTGCTGTGATCGGCTTACCGATTTGGTGACGGCTTTGATGCTGGCCGAACACCGCATAATAGTCAGCTTGTTCGCGGTCAAATTCACTGTATTTGTAACTGTTATTGGCGTTGTGGACGAAAAATTTGGCGACACAACCGAGTTGAAGTATGTGTTATCACTAAGGGAAGAAAAAAGCGCTTCGGTTGTTAAGCCTTAGCGCTTATTCGATTTTTGAGGGGAAAATGACGTGTGATTAGCGGCTTAAACGAGCATTACTGCCCTTTGACATGGCGGCGCGAATTTCGGCTTCGGTGACTAAATTCAAATCGCCGCTGACTGATAGCTTGAGCACACTTGCCGCAATCGCAAATTCAATCGTTTCTTGACCATCGAGCCCGCTCAGCAATCCATGCAGTAAGCCTGCACCAAACGCATCACCTGCTGCGACCCCTTCCATCACATTAATATGGTGAGTCGGCGTTTCGTAGAACTTGCCATCTTGATAAAGAATGGCCATCCAATCGCTTTGTTCGACCGAATGAATATTACGCAGTACGCTGGCTACAGTTTTACAGTTTGGATAACGCTTGGTGATTTCTTGCATGCCAACGCGGAAGTCTTCAATTTGGTCGATGCCGTGAGATAAATCTCCGTCGAATGCCTTAATGCCGAGCATGGCTTCGAAATCTTCATCGTTGGCAATGCACACATCGACAAACGGCATCAGTTCCGCCATGACTTTTTGCGCCGTCTCTGGCTGCCACATTTTGCCGCGGTAGTTGAGATCGCACACCACTTGAATTTGGTTTGCTTGGCAATATTCAAGCCCAGCTTTTAGCGCAAGCTCTAACGATTTAGAAATCGCAGGTGTGATACCAGAAAAATAAAACACTTCAACACCATCAAGCAGCGTAGGCCAATCAAACTCTTCGGTATCTGCCGTTGCAATCGAACTGCCAGCGCGGTCATATACAACACTGGTTGAACGTGCGCCATTGCCTTTTTCAAAGAAATACATACCAAGGCGCGGGCCACCGCGAAGTACACGTGATGTATCAACACCAAATTTGCGTAGCGTACCAATCGCGGCTTCGCCAAGTGGATTATTTGGCAACTTGGTTAAATAACCGCTGTGGTGGCCTAGCTGAGCCAGCGATACCGCGACATTGGCCTCGGCTCCGCCATAAGCGGCCTCAAAACCGTTGGTTTGCAAAATACGTTCAAACGCGAGCGGCTTTAGACGCAGCATCATCTCGCCAAATGTTAATGTTTTCATTGAATCATCCTTTACGCATAAAAATCGGCGGCGCGCAGTGCGGCGTTATCGCTAAAAAATTCGCGCGCAGACCTTGACCATAATTGGCTAAATCTTGGCTATGGTACAGGCTCGACAAAGTAAAAAGCTTGAGGTTCGACAAAATGCGACAAATTAATTTATAAAAACAAACCAATAAACTAATTTATTTAAAACACCGATTCTATTTATTAAATCTTACCAATAAAGATCAGCTACGCGCTGAATTCTAAGCATAAAAATGCCCAGCACTTCGCCGGGCATCGATGGGTTCAATAGTTAAGAATTTTTAGCTGGTAACCATGTGAGTCCAGCGGTACTGCGCCATAGCTTGAACCAAGCTATAAATTAGACTAAGCCATATATTGGCCGCCATTAATATGCAGAATTTGGCCAGTAACATAACCAGACATCGCATGCGATGCAAGGTAACCAAAGGTTGGCGCCATCTCTTCTGCACTGCCTAGACGTCCCATTGGAATACCTTGGCTGATACGCGCTTTGGCGGCGTCATCCTTATCGGCATGAAATGCGGTATCAACCGTGCCTGGCGAGACGATATTGAAACGAATGTTGTCTTTGGCGTAGGTTTTTGCCCAAGCGCGATTAATGCTGTGAAGCCAGCCTTTTGAAGCGGCATACAGTGATGCACCCGGGCCGCCACCTGAATCGGCGGCAATCGAACCGACACTGATGACCGAAGCAGACCAATTATTTTGCTGCGCCGATTGCTTTAAATATGGCAGCGTCAAACGCACCATAGTTTGCGCCGAGCGCATGTTGAGATACGCTACATCGTCGAAAAATTGTGCGTCAATCTCTTCGGTGGTTTTACGTCCAACCAAACCGCCGACGTTGTTAATAAGCACATCAATGCTACCAAACTTGGTAACAAAATCAGTCACAAAACGCTCACAAGCATCATCATTGGCAAAATCGACTTGGTGAAAACTGGCCGTGCCACCAAGCTGCTCGATTTCTGCAATAGTCTTCTCGATATCTTGATGCTCGCGATAAGACGTCAAAGTCACATGCGCCCCAGCCTGCGCCAAATATTTTGCGGTCGCAAGGCCGATGCCTCCCGTTGATCCTGTAATAATCACGCGCTTGTCGCGCAAATCGTTAAACATGGTGTCATCCTTTGGGCTATTCAAAACAACTTCAGATTATCCAGTTTTAAAACACAGTTTCAAATTTAAAGTCAATTTGTATGAAATCGGCAAATTTTATATGTTTGATAACATCAAAAGTGCGATAGCTACTGGTGACATGTCACTATTAGCAAGGCATATCAACCCTGCTTTATTTGTTCGGCAATATACCGCAAGCACTGTTTAGCGCTCTCACTGACGGCAGACAACTGATGAAAACCATGAACAACGCCGAAATAACGTTGGCATGTGGTTTCAACTCCAGAGGCAATCAGCAATTCGTATAACGCCTCCCCTTCATCTCGCAAAGGGTCGAATTGCGCTGTGATGATGTTGGTCGGCGGCAACCCGGTGAAATTTGCGCAAGTAAGCGGACTCAGTTCTGGGTTGTTTGCAACCTCTTGGCGCGACAGTTCGCTGGTATACATATCAAATCCTGAAAGTAGCATTCTGGCCGTAATGATATAATCGTCGCCGTTTTGCCGATAACTTTCTGAACTGCCCGTTGGGTCAAGCATTGGATAAATAAGAATTTGTTTCGAAGGTAGCCAATCTTGCTGAGCGTTCAGACGCAAACTGGTGATCAACGCCAATTGCGCACCAGCACTGTCGCCAACAAACGTAATACGATTAGTGTCAGCACCATATTTTCCGCCTAACTGCTTGATTAACGTCACTGCTTTATACACATCATCATGAGCCGCAGGATAAACATGTTCCGGCGCTAACCGATATTGGATGCAGATAACGATGCTGCCAGAGAGCTTTGCAATTTGCTTTAGCTGTTGATCGTGAGTATCAAACCCACCACTGATAAAACAGCCACCGTGAAAATAGACGGTGATGGGCAGCGGCGCTTGCAACGTTGGTTTGAACACTTTGACCAAAATGCCATCAAGATCATCCACCAGTACTTCTGCCATCTCGGGCCCTTCGCCGGCTAAGACACAACTGGCAACGTAGCCCTGCCGTCTTTGCTCAATATCGAGTAACGATGGGCACGGCCGCCCGGACTCGATAAATTGCTCAACCAGAGATCGAATTCCTTGTTCAAGGGGCTGCATCATAAAAGTGTCCTCATTCCAATCAAATATCGCAAATTGTAACCTTTCAGTAAGATACTGTACATATATACAGCCACTCTATTTTTGCTCACTTATTGCACTGATTTGGTAACGAGTACTGCGCCCACCAGCGGCGGTTTTCGCCAAGCAACCAAGTTCGACCAGTTGGGTCAAATGGCGCGTCGCCGTTGCTCGACTGACTTTGGTTACCTTTTGGTACTGGCTGGCGTTAATGCCTTGTTCAAAATCGCCATCGAGCAGTCGATTGAGCACTTTAACTTGAGGGGCCGCAAGTTGAGTTTGGTCGATATGACGCCAAAAATTGGTTTTGCGCACAGTGCTACTGATGTCTGCGAGCACATGCTCGATGCTGTCATTAAGGGTTTGCAAGAACCAGCTCAGCCACGGCGTGATGTCCAACGTGCCTTTTTGGCTTTGCTCCAACACATCATAATAGCTGCTGCGCTTGGCAAGGATGCTCACCGACATCGCGTAAAAACGAACCGATTGCTGCTCCGACTGTGCCAGTGCTAGATCGGTCAAAAGCCTAGTGATACGGCCATTACCATCATCAAGCGGGTGCAAGGTGACAAACCATAAGTGAGTCATCGCAGCTCGCAATAATGGGTCTAGACTTTTGTCATCACGACTGTGATTAAACCAAGTGATAAAGCGTTCAAGTTCCTGCTCGAGCCCTTGTCTTGGCGGCGCTTCAAAGTGCACCACCGGACGGTCAAGCCTGCCAGACACCACTTGCATCGGCGCCTCGCCTCGCAAGCTTCCTCCAACAACCGGGTTTAATAACCCAAGCCCTGTTGGAAATAGTCGCTGGTGCCAGTTGAGAATTCTTTCCAGCGTCAGCGGCGTGTCCAAGTTGGTGATAGCATCAAGGGCGATATCGGCTAAGCCATCACTTTGCTCCGAGGTCGGATATGGCTGAGTTTCACTGATACCAAGTCGATTTGCGAGTGAGGAACGCACCGAGTAGGCGTTGAGTTTCTCTCCCTCGATAGCACTGGAATGGACGATATTGGCCAGTAACGTATCGAGAATGGTGCGCTGCTGATCACCCTCTATCGCGGTCATTTTTCCAAGTAAAACCCCTTGATTGAAGCGCACTTCACGCAGCAATGCGTTAATATCATCACTGCTCCAATCAAAGTTAGGCCACTCAGGTTGCTGCCAGATCCACATATTCTACTCCACACTATTGGCTTATGAGGCAATTAGAAAAATTATTTGCCTCATATAATGAGTCAAATATAGCAGTTTATTGCCTCACGGAATAGCTCGTTTTTATGTAGGTTAAGAAAGTGGATTTGGGTGATGGGATAATTTGGTTTTATTAAGCTTTACGTTACTTTTTCAAAATAACTTAAGGCGAGTTGTATGATGCGCTAAAGCTTGTTCTGTTTTCTTAGCTGTTACGATAGCGCACCAGTTCCTTTTGCTGGCTCAAAAGGAACCAAAAAAGCCTTGAACTCTCTGGCGTTGTTCGGCACGGTTTTACGCGTTCCCAACGCGGAAAACCTAAAAATTCGTCCTGAATTTTTGCCTAGTAATTTGTTTTAGTTTTATCAAGCATTACGTTGCTTTTTCAAGATAACTTAAGGCGAGTTGTATGATGCGCTAAGGCTTGTTGTGTTTTCTTAGCTGTTACGATAGCGCACCAGTTCCTTTTTCTGGCTCAAAAGGAACCAAAAAAGCCTTGAATTCTCTGGCGTTGTTCGGCACGGTTTTACGCGTTCCCAACGCGGAAAACCTAAAAATTCGTCCTGAATTTTTGCCTAGTAATTTGTTTTAGTTTTATCAAGCATTACGTTGCTTTTTCAAGATAACTTAAGGCGAGTTGTATGATGCGCTAAGGCTTGTTGTGTTTTCTTAGCTGTTACGATAGCGCACCAGTTCCTTTTGCTGGCTCAAAAGGAACCAAAAAAGCCTTGGAGTCTCTTTAAGTGACTTAATTAAATCGGTAGATAATGAGCAAAAAGCATCATTCCAATCCCAATCAAAATAGCCCCTGCGACGCGTTCAATAAGATGAATCTTATTCAATAGCCGACGTTGTACCTGCTCATGACCAATAATCGCGGCGACAAGTATGTCCCATAACAACACTACCGAGAACATCCAAACACCGCAAAATACTTGTTGAATCATAGTGACATGATTACCTAGAATCACACTCATTAAACTCATGTAAAACAGAGCGTTTTTAGGGTTTAAGAGCGCAGAATTTAGTCCCAGCCACAACTGCTTCAGAGCTGATAAGCGATGCCCTCGATAACTCTCTAAGAGTTCACTGTTAGGTCCGCTTTTTAACAATTGAGCACCTAGCCAAAGCAAATAAGCACCACCAGCGAGCTCTATCACGCAGAACAAACTTGGATTATCTCGAATCCCTGTCCATCCAAATACTGCCGCAGCTATATAGATGGCATTCCCGATTGCAACACCCAAGCAAATAAACTGGCTTCCTTTCAGATTATGACGAATAGCATGGGCAGAGATGAGAAAAAAATCTTGTCCAGGGCTTAATAGCGCCAAGAAATGGGCAATCGCCAACGCGGGAAACGCAGCGGGCAACACAGTCGATATGAACATGAAAGAACCTATAGCCGAAAATTGGGCTTGCACTATAGGAAATAGAGATTAGAAGTTATTGTCGAAAATTGACGTTAGGTGTTGATATTGTCTTGGTGTGCATGCTGCATAATTAACAAAAGCTCGATGTAACTGGCTTTGATCTGAAAAGCCAACTTCAATCGCAACATCG
Organism: Vibrio xiamenensis; assembly: GCF_900100015.1. Taxonomy (GTDB): domain Bacteria; phylum Pseudomonadota; class Gammaproteobacteria; order Enterobacterales; family Vibrionaceae; genus Vibrio; species Vibrio xiamenensis. The sequence continues at coordinate 85,487 of NZ_FNDD01000017.1, forward strand.
ACAATATTGATTCCCGATTTCAATAGCAGCTTTGCTTTCTCAATGCGGTGATTATTCACAAAGGCCTTCGGAGTAATGCCAAAATGTTGCTTGAAATGCCGAATCAACCCTTCCTGACTTCTATCCAATTCCAGTGCGAGATCTTTAAGTGAAGGAGGATTGGTGATATCGGCTAGTAAACGTTTTTTAAGCGTTGCACACAAAGTATCTGACGCCTCAACTCTTTGTGGTGAACAGTGTCCACAGATTAACTCGAACAGCAAAGATTCAACTTTCAAAGCCTGTTCTGGGCGTTCATTCTCTATTAACTCGTTGAGTAACACGCTGAGCGCCAATGTTTTAGATGCGGAAACGAGCCGAATATCACAAACAAACTTGTCAACCGAATACCCATATAAAGCGGATAAAATGTCGCAGCACCATTGATTATCAAGATAGAGCATTAGATAGCTACGCGGATGATTGCGAACTGGATTACAAGCATGCACTTTATGGGGTTGAATAAATACGCCGGAAGCTTGATTTAAAATTAACGTTTCGCCATCCATGGACAAACATGTTGTCCCTTGCATTATTAGCCCTAGTGATAACTCGGAATGCGAATGCTGCTTATAGCTTTGACGACTATGGAATGTTGAGCGAACCGTCAGATAAGGTAACTGTTTACTGCTCCAAAAACTTTGATTAATATTTCGAACCGTCATGCTCTTCGTATGCTCCCAATCCTTTGTTCGCGTGTGTTGATTAGTCAGTGCAATGGCACAAAGAGAATTTTAGGAATTTAACCTAAATGGCCAGAAACAACTAGACGCTATCGAACGCAAATCCATATTTTGTTGCGGAAGCATGAAATACCACCCTATTACTGGGCGGTATTTTTACATCATTTTGGTGCACTCATTAGACGTGTGTTGCCCTTTTATTGAGCAAAACCGTTTGAAAAGTTTAAAGAATGTCGCTGGACTGGATGCGTTTAACCCCTGCGTCTTGCATCGACTTCCAAGCGCTGTTTAAAGAGCCGTTAAGGTCAATCCCCTTAGAGGCGTCTTCAATCACTGCGACTTCAAAACCTGATTTCGCGCCGTCCATTGCCGTCCACGCAACGCAAAAGTCGGTGGCGAGCCCAACCACATACAACTTGGTAATGCCACGCTCTTTGAGATAGCTTTTTAGCCCAGTTGGCGTTTTATGATCCGCTTCCATAAACGCCGAGTAACTGTCGATGTTCTGATGAAAACCTTTGCGAATAATCATTTGCGCTTTCGGAATATCAAGACCGCTGACAAGTTCGGCATCTTTGCTACCTTGAATGCAGTGATCCGGCCATAATACTTGTGTACCATAGTTAAGCTCAACGGTATCGTAAGGTTTCTTACCCGGATAAGTGGATGCAAACGAGGCATGCTTTGGCGTATGCCAATCTTGGGTTAGCACCACGTTATCAAACTGACTCGCAAGCTTGTTAATCACTGGCACAATTGACCGCCCACCTTTAACGGGTAAGGTACCACCATCAACAAAGCAGTTTTGCATATCCACCACAATTAACGCACTGTGCTCGTCAAGCTTGGCCGCCGCCGCGGGCAACGCCAACATCGCTGCGAGAATCCATACCAAACTACGTGTCCATTTCCCCACCACGGTTGTGCTTATTTGCATAGTATTTCCTTATTTTATTGGGATTGTTTTGCATAAATAAGCAATAACCACACCATTTTATAAAACTATCAGTAATTTCATGTAGAAAACACTTACCAAATAATTCTTCCCCAACTCTGTCTCGCAGCCATCGAGCATCACACCAATCCCATCCAGTTTGAAAATCCTAATCCGCATACGAACGCCAACGTAAAGAAGTCCCGCAACTAGGCAAAAATTCACGGATGAATTTTTAGGTTTTCCGCGCCCGGAACGCGTAAAACCGTGCCGGATCACCTTCGAAGATCGAAAGGCGCTTTTGGTTCCTTTTGCGCCAACAAAAGGAACTGATGCTCAACCACCAAAGCTCATATTTTCGAAAAACGAATCGAGCATCACGTCCATTCCATTCAACTCGAAAATCCTAATCCGCATACCAACACCAACGTAAAGAAGCCCCACAACTAGGCAAAAATTCACGGATGAATTTTTAGGTTTTCCGCGTCTGGAACGCGTAAAACCGTGCCGGGTCACCTTCGAAGTTCAAAAGGCGCTTTTGGTTCCTTTTGCGCCAACAAAAGGAACTGATGCTCAGCCACCAAAGCTTATCTTTGCCGAACACAAATCGAGCATCACATCGATCCACAATCCACAATCCCACTAAACTCAGCAACTAAAACTAACCAAGAAAACCTTTCACCCACAAAAAAGCCCTCATTCGAGGGCTCTTTCATCTTCAGAAAACAGTAAATTTCAGCGCAGACCGTGCAAAAACTCGGCGCGCGTTGACGGGTTGGATTTAAAAATCCCGCCCAGAGCTGTCGTGGTGGTCGCGCTGGTGGCATCCATCACACCACGTGATTTCACACAGTAGTGCGTCGCATCAATGGTTACAGCTACATCGTCTGATTCAAGCAAGGTTTGCAGTGCAACCAAAATTTGCTGAGTCATACGCTCTTGCACTTGTGGCCGCTGGGCAAAAAAGCGCACGATGCGGTTGATCTTTGAAAGGCCAATAATTTTACCGCGTGGGATATACGCCACCGCCGCTTTACCATCAATAGTGACTAAGTGGTGTTCACAGGTGCTGGTGACGGTAATGTCTTTGACGCACACCATTTCGCTCACCTTCATCTTATTTTCGATGACGGTAATCTTAGGGAAGTTTTGATAATTTAGACCGGAGAAGATCTCATCAACATACATTTTGGCGATGCGATGTGGGGTTTCTTCTAGACTGTCGTCAGTTAAATCGAGTTCAAGCAGCGTCAGAATTTCACGCATATGGTGTTCAATTTTCTGCTTTTTTTCATCTCGCCCAATGTTGTTTGGCGACATGGGTGTTTCTAATCCACGACTTTCGAGCGCATCTTTTACTAGCTTGGCTGAATCGCTTAGACCTGACATTCCAGTTCCTCTATTAATTACCCCTACCGGATGGCTGACAAGGATACTCGGATTTGTTAATAATTACATCCATATTTTAACGGGGGATTTTCTCCCAACCCCCTCTACTATGATAGAGTGGCACGCAAATAAGAATACTAGGAATAATCCATGAGCTGTTGTGATGCTCCAGGCTTAATGCCAATTGAACAAGCACTTGAACAAATGTTATCCGCCGTTGAGCCAATTCAAACCACGCTCACCCTGTCACTACCCGACGCCTTAGGCTTTGTCCTCGCAGAAGATCTACTCTCGCCGATTCACGTACCGCCGTTTGCTAATTCAGCAATGGACGGTTACGCCGTGCGCCGTGAAGACTTAACCCATTTCGATACCCTGCCTGTCGCGGGCAAATCCTTTGCAGGTCAACCCTTTGAAGGAAATTGGCCGGCTGGCACCTGCGTACGCATTATGACCGGCGCAAAAATTCCTGATGGCTGCGACGCTGTAGAAATGCAGGAAAATACCCAAGTGAGCGATGAGGGCGTGCGCTTTGCCAAACGTGAACTCAAAGCCGGGAACAATATTCGCCCGATTGGTGATGACATTAAACAAAACGATTTAGTGCTCGCCCAAGGCACGCGCTTGACCGCGCGCGATATTCCGATGATCGCCTCACTTGGCATCAGCCAAGTCAAAGTGGTGCGCAAACCTAAAGTCGCATTTTTCTCAACCGGTGATGAATTGGTGCCGGTTGGCAATGCACTGAGCGAAGGCCAAATCTACGACAGCAACCGCTACGCCATCAAACCTCTGATTGAAAAATTTGGCTGCGAAGCGATTGACCTTGGCATTGTTCCTGATTGCCCTGAAACCCTTAAAGCGACGTTTGAACGCGCCCAGCAGCAAGCCGATGTGGTGGTGACCTCAGGCGGCGTCAGTGTTGGCGAAGCCGATTACACCAAAGACATTTTGGCCGAACTTGGCGAGATTGGTTTTTGGAAACTGGCGATGAAACCAGGCAAACCATTTGCGTTTGGTTCACTGGACAATGCTTGGTTCTGCGGCCTACCGGGTAATCCGGTTTCTGCGATGTTAACCATGTATGTGCTGGTACAACCTTTATTAGCAAAACTTGGCGGTCATAGCGCATGGCAAGCACCCGAGTCGATTCCGGCCATCACGCATAGTGCGTTTCGTAAGATGCCTGGTCGCACCGACTATCAACGAGCGATCTATCGTATTGAAAACGGCCAGTTTGTGGTAGAAAGTACAGGCAATCAAAGCTCAGGTGCGTTTCGTTCGATGAGTTTAGCCAACTGTTATGTGGTCCTTGAGCGCGAACGTGGCCGAGTCGAAGTGGGCGAAACCGTGCAAATTCAGCTTTTTAGCCCTGCATTGTACTAATTGTATTAATGGTACTAACTGTATTAATGGTACTAACTGAGGAATCGCTGTGGCTCAAACACCCGATCAAGACATTCTCTCTGACCAAGAGATGCTGCGTTATAACCGCCAAATTGTATTAAAAAATTTTGATTTTGATGGCCAAGAAGCCCTTAAGCAAAGTTCAGTACTGATCCTTGGCGCCGGCGGTCTTGGCTGCGCTGCCAGTCAATACCTCGCTGCCGCAGGCGTAGGTAAATTGACTCTGATAGACGATGACGTGGTCGAGTTGTCAAACCTGCAACGCCAAATCCTGCATCGTGACACCAGTATCGGTATGGCTAAAGTTGACTCGGCGGCCAGCGCACTGAGTGCGATTAATCCGCACGTTGAAATTACCGCCATCAATCAGCGCCTTGATGATAACGCGCTAAGCGCGCTTATCGCCAAACACCATGCGGTACTCGATGCGTCAGACAACGTGCAGACACGTAATCAACTTAATCGCTTGTGCTTTGCCAGTAAAACACCGATGATTTCTGGCGCAGCCATTCGCATGGAAGGCCAAGTTAGTGTCTTTACGTATCAAGATGACCAAGCGCCGTGCTATCAGTGCTTAAGCGCACTCTTTGGCGACAGCGCACTAAGCTGCGTTGAAGCAGGCGTTATGGCACCGTTGGTGGGGATTATCGGCAGTGTTCAAGCACTGGAAACCATTAAAGTGTTGAGTCACTTTGGCACGCCAGTTAAAGGCAAAATTTTGCTGCTCGATGCCATGACCATGAACTGGCGCGAACTTAAACTCATGAAAATGCCGCACTGCCCTGTGTGCAGCGCCAGCGCGTAACATCAGCAAACTTCAAGGATGACCAGTATGATTTTAGTGACACCGCAATGGATAACCGAGCAGCGAGCCAATTCAAACTTAGTGCTGCTCGACGCCAGTATCGATTTTCAAATTCCGCTCGAGCCCGAAAAAGACACCGTGAATGTGATTCCCGGCGCGCGCCGCTTTGACTACGATCGCGTGTTTTGCGATCAGCACTCGCCGCTGCCGCATATGATGCCAAGCGAGGCGGAGTTTAATGCCAAAGCACAAGCGCTGGGGTTAAACCAAAACTCGGTGATTGTGGTGTACGACAACAGCGGCACCTTTGCATCGCCGCGCGCATGGTGGATGCTTAAAGCCATGGGTCACGAGCAAGTGTTTATTTTGGATGGCGGGCTGCCACAGTGGAAAGCGCAAGGCTATGACGTTAGCCAATCTTACGCTTCAAATGTGCTTGATGGCGATTTTAACGGCCAGTTAAGCAGTCAGCATTTTATTAGTGCCGATGAGGTTCTCGCGGCTATTGATGACAGCAACAGCCTGACTGTCGATGCTCGCTCTATGGCGCGTTTTTCAGGCTCAACGCCTGAGCCGCGTGAAGGTCTACGCAGCGGACACATACCTAAAGCGGTGTGTTTACCCTTTGCTGAGCTGATTTCTGGCGGCAGACTTAAACCCGTTGCAGAGCTACAACCGATAGTGACGAGCGTGCTTGGGGATAGCCACCAGCACTACATTTTCTCTTGTGGCTCTGGTGTCACCGCTTGCATCGTACTGCTGGCTGCGATGCTGTGCGGCTATGAAAATCTATCGGTTTACGATGGCTCTTGGACCGAATGGGGCAGCACGAAAACGTTGCCAATCGAAACGCAAGCCGACGCTTAACTCGATAACCTCAATTCGAGATACAAAAAACCGCGCCATCACAGCGCGGTTTTTATTTATCATTCACGGCCAAACCTTACATTGCCAAATCTTACGTTACCAAACCTGGGTTGATGCAAGGTTTAAGTTGAGTGTTAGCTTGCCGAAAGCGGTTTTTCCGGTTGACGCGCATTTATCACACACACCACGACAATCACCGCCATCGCCGCTAAGCGATACACATCTGAGAAGAACAGTACGCCAAGCGCCATGGCAAGCAGTAGCACCCGTTGCCAAACTTGCAGCGGCACAAATAGACGCCCTTCGATACCGCCAGCAAAAGCGACAAACAGTGCGATGGTCGCGATCACGCCAATCACAAAGTGAATCATCTCGCCATCAATAAAGATAAGCCCCGAAAATGCCATCATCGCCGGAATCAAGAAAAAGCCCTGTGCCAATTTAAACGCTTGCACCGCTGAGCGCATGGGTGAAGCGTTGGCGATCCCTGCCCCAGCAAACGCGGCGAGCGCGATTGGCGGCGTGACATTGGATGTTTGTGATAGCCAGAACACGATCATGTGCGCCGTTAATAGCCCCAAGCCAAAATCCATCAGCGCGGGCACTGCCATAATCGACAGCACGATATAGGCAGCCGTAACAGGCAGTCCCATACCAAGCACTACCGCAGCAGCGGCGATCAATGCCAGTGCCGACCATAAATGACCACCCGACATCGCAATCAAAAATTGGGTAAATTGCAGACCGATACCGGTTTGCCCTACTACGCCCACCACGATACCCGCGGTTGCACAGGCAACCGAGATCGGTAGCGCAAGCAAAGCGCCCTCTTTTAGGCCTTCAAAAAACAATTTTGGTGTAATGCGGCTGTGCTTACGCGTCATAGCTGCTGCTAAAATCGCCGCGCAACCAATCACACCCACCAGCACTGGCGAGTAACTGAGCATCAGCAGTACGGTAATAAGGATAAGCGGCACCAAAAAGTGCCAACCGTTTTTCAATACTGTTAACACTTGCTCGGTCGCGGTCATACCCTGCAAATTGAGCTTACACGCCATCAAATGCACGTACAAAAGTGTACACGCAAAGTACAAAATGGCTGGGGCAATAGACACCAATAAAATATCGCTGTACGGAATGCCGGTAAATTGCGCCATGACAAAAGCGCCCGCGCCCATAACGGGTGGCATGATCTGCCCACCGGTTGAGGCAGCCGCTTCAATGCCCGCCGCTTGCTCTGACTTATAGCCGAGCTTTTTCATCATCGGAATGGTCAACGCGCCAGTGGTGACGGTGTTGGCAATTGCCGAGCCTGAAATCGAACCGAGCGCCGCCGAAGCGATAACACTCGCTTTTGCAGGGCCGCCGCGATATTTTCCCGCCACAGCAAACGCCATGTCGATAAAAAACTGCCCCGCGCCAGTGACTTGCAAAAAAGCGCCAAACAGAACAAAGATAAACACCACTCCGGCGGCAATAGCAAGCGGCGCGCCATACACACCGTTGGTTGAGAAAATGTGAAAACGCACAATCTCTTCAAGGGTAAACCCTTTGCTAGCAATGGTGTCAGGCAGTGCATCGCCATACAGCGCGTAGGCTAAAAATAGCACCGCAATCAGCACCATCACCATGCCAACGGTGCGGCGTGTAGCTTCGAGCAGTAACACAATCAGCATGACGCCAGCGATTTGATCGGTTGAGCCAAGACCATCGAGCAAGAAGCTGATGTCATCATAATCAAACAGCGCAATTTGGGTCGATGCCCAACACGTGGCCACCACCAATACCAAGTCCAACACTCGTCCGGATAGATAGACTGGAAACGCGCTGCGAGGTTTAAAGGTCGGATAAACTAAGAAAACCAGTGCCAGCACCCAGCTGACATGAATTGGGCGAAAAACCGGCGCAGCTAAGTTTGCAACGATGCCTTGCCAAATCTGAAAGACAGATAAAGCGATAGCCGCAAACGCGGCTATCGTGAGAATCACATTGGTGATTTTCTGGTTACTAGGATGAATTTTACTCATCACTTACTCCATGTAACGATATTGCGTGAGCCCTTGGCAAATCAGCCACCAAAGGCTCTGTTTCAGCGATTATTGATTCAACTGTTCTTGGCGATATTTCTCCGCGCCAGGATGAAGGGCAATGCCCGAAAGTTTGGTCATGTTTTCGATGGTAGTGAACTTAGTCACTCCGATCACTTGGCGAATTTTGTCCATGTTTTCAAATGCCGCTTTGGTCATTTGATACGCCATGTCTTCGCTCATGTTTTTATTGACCACCAAAACGTTCCAAACCGCAGGGGCTTTAAACGCAGGCACTTTGTTGTATGAATCGGCTGGAACATCAATTTCGATATACGACGGGTAATCCTTAGCTATTTTCGCCAATTCGTCCGCGCTAAAGCTCAAGACACGAATATCACGAGTTAAGGCTAATTCGGTAATCGCGCCCACGCCTAAGCTGCCGACAATCACACCAGCATCGATTTGGTTGTTGGCAATGGCGCTGGTGGTTGCGGTGTAGTTTAGCGACTGGGCTTTGATGTCCCCTTCACTGATACCAAGGGTGTTTAAAATGTTGACCGCACTGACGCGCGTACCTGAACCCGGCGCGCCCAACGACACGCGTTTGCCTTTCAGATCGCTGATTGATTTGATGTCTGAGTCAGCAGGAACGATGAATTGCACCACGTTTGGGTACAGAGCGAATAACACTGAAACATCCATCTTACGTGGGAACGGTTTGGTACCGTTATATCCTTGCAACACCACGTTGCCTTGTGCGATGCCTGCAAGCTGTTTGTTGGTCGACACTTTAATGGTGTTTTCAACCGATGCAGCAGTCACTTCAGCGCGCATATTGAAATCGGGCAGTTTCTCGCTCCAGATTTTTGCCAACATACCGCCAAGTGGGTAGTACGTACCACTTTGGCTACCAGTCCCTATGGTGTAGTTTTCCGCCATGGTTGGAACCGAAAACGCCACTGCGAGTGCTAATAACCCAGTCCTTAATACTTGGTACATATGTGCTCCTTATTATGTTGTTATCTTTGTGTCATTTGTTTCCATAATGTTATGAATTGGATAAGCAGAAATAGCAATCTTGGAATAGATGAAATGAGAGTTGGGTGTGCGAATCGAAAACGCACTGATTTGTGGCCGTGATTTTCCCCTCACTCTGCAACGACATGGTTTGGCAAATTCAAATGCCGACTACTCGTCTTGCACACTACCGATGGGTCGGTAAAGTATCTCCTTATCCGTGGAGAACAAAAGTGACACCGCGCATATTTATACAGAATTTATATATTTGCAATCAATAAATAAAACCTTCAGTGAAAACTGAAGGTTCGATCTGTCGCAAAAATGGGCCGAACTTCGGCTAATTTCTCACTCAATGAGTCTGTTTAAAAATCACCACCGCGCGGCGATTGAGAGCATTGGCGTCCTGAGTTTGCTGATTGGAAATCGGCGCTTGCTCACCAAACGATTTCAGCTCCCAGCGAAAGTTTTGTGCAGGCAAATGCTGGCGCAGATAATCTTGCACCGCCATGGCGCGTTTCATCGCCAGTTGATGGTTATAGTTTTGACTGCCTTGCACATCGGTATGACCGGCAATTAATATCCTGCCCTGCTGCCCTTCGATATTGGCAATCAGTTCATCAAGCGCCAATTTGGCATCGTGGCTTAAATCACTGCGGTCAAAATCAAAGTGCGGCGTAATCGCAACATTGACTTGTCGCTCAGGCACTAAGGCTTCACATCCTGCCATACCACTTGGCATCGTCTCTTCAAACACGATGTACGCACGGCGGTTTTGGCGATGGGCCAGCGGCGAACTCGCCAAATTGGCCGGTTTAGACTTACCGTAGTATTTGATTTCCCACTGATATTGCTCATCGTTAAGCTGGGTTTTCATATAACGCTCAACCGCTTTAGCGCGCTCAAGTGAGAGCGCCAAGTTATACTCGCTTGAGCCTTGCACATCGGTATGCCCGATGATTGACACTTGGCCACTGAGTTTTTCGATGCTCGCGATCAGTTGATTCAGTGCTGCTTGGTCCGTCGCTTTCAGTTTGGCCTTATCAAAATCAAAGTGGGAAATGGTCGCCACTTGCACCTGACGATTGGGCTGCATGCATTCACTGATTAAAAATTTGCCGACGTCGACGTTATCAAATTTGTCTCGATTCTCCTGACTCACATAAGTGTCGGTTGCGCAGCCGCTTAGCATCGTGGCGACCAGCATTGCAGCAAGCCTGGTATATCTGCGTTGATTTTGCCCTGTCATTGTCTCTCCTAGCCTCTAAATGAGTATTTGCATTTAAGTTATTGTTATTAAATTAGATATTGTTATTAAGTTGGATATTGTTACTAATTGAGTGACTGCTGTTGATAATGCTCACGTTAGTGCCGGTGTTAAAACTTGCCGACCAAGTTGATAAACACGCCACTGGCATCATAGTCATCATCGTTGGCCAAATTACTGTCAAATCCGGAGAAGTTATAGCCGACACCGACTTTAACGTTGTCACCTAAGTGCTTGTTAAAAGACACTAAAGCCCCTTGTTCCAGCTCGTGATTACTGGTATCGGTTTTCCAGTGATATTCACCTGTGACATCCCAATCTTTCATCACTTGATAAGACGCGCTAACGCCAACCAAATTAATGTTGCTTTTCACCGTGTAATAGCTGCCCTGTGCTCGCTCGTAAGCCTGTTTTTTGTTTTTGTGGGCAACCTTAGCGCCAACGTCGACCTTGGCATTGACCGAATAAATCCCTTCGGCTTCGACGATGCGGCTGCGCTCGTTGGTGTAACTCACTTCGCGGTCAAGTGCGTCTTGATCTTTCAGGTAGGTTACGCGGCTCAGTAGGTTGAGCTTGTCGTTAAAAATCGGGCGATAGGCAATGCCAGCAGTGGCTTCGACAAAGGTTTCAAGCGTTTCATCGGTCTTCTTACTGACCGACTTGGAGTAGTTGTATTTGCCAAACAGGGTGACCTCTTCGGTCAAGCGCTGGGTATAGCGGTTGGTGGTGACAATTTGGTCGATACGGCGACGCGAGGCATCCACCTGCGCATTGCCTTTATCAACGCGGTATTCGAGTTTGTGTTTGTAGCTGATGTCATCAAGATCAATGCTGGCAGTAAACGTGCTGGCGCGGCGTTCGGTCACTTCCACGCCGCCGGTATCGCTCGGCTTTTCAATTTCACCTTGTTGATAGCCAATCCCAAATTCAAGGTCATCGTTGTAGTCATAACCAAAACCAAACGCGTCAATGCGCCCTTTGCCGTTGTTCTCATCGACAAATTGGTTCTCTTGATAAAAATCCACGCTGCTGGTTAAGTCGGCGCGCTGGCCGACAATCACATTGTTGGTTTGGTCATAATCATCATCAACGTAGGTGACATAAGTGGTGTAATCTTGGCTTACGTCATAACTGGCGGTCGCTTCACGAGCATCACCGCGACTACCGGTGCTGTATTTAGCGCCTAAGCTTAAATCGTCGTAAAGGCGCGTTTCACCGCCAAGGGTTACGCTGTCGTTTTGATCAAAGCTATCGCTGTGTCCAAGGGTTTTCTGCCCCTTGATGTAAACGCTATTATCACTGTCCCAAATGTAATCGGCGCGCACACCACCAATCGTTCCTTCACCAAGCTGATTCTCGTTATTAAGCTCTTCAATCTGCTTGCCCGCAGCAGAGAGTTTAATGTGCGAGGTCAACTTGTATTGCCCTTCAAGTTCCACTTGCGTGGTGTCAGTTTTCAGCGTGCCTTCACTGGTTAGCTCTTCCATCTTAGTGAAGCGACTTAAAACTGCAGCGCGGTCTGTAGCTTGCAGGCGCAGCTCTGCGCCATAAGACTCTTGTTCTAAATCATCGCTTTGACTTGAATAGCTGTAACCAGCGTCTTTGGATTTGTACCAAGCTTTTAAGTCATTGCCCACCAGCGAGAACACGTTCGGCGCGATGTCATGCAGATCCGTCACCGCTTTGATTTGCAATGCATCCCCTTCGCGCTCATCCAGCGCTGCGCCAATTGGCGTAAAGGTTAAACCGCCATCGTAAGAGACAAAGTTAGAGTCGGTTTGCGTGCCTTTGCTGTGACCAAATTCGGCTTTCAAATACGAGCCTTCGCTGGCACGCAGGGTCAAATCTGCGCTGTAGTTTTGATAATCCTGCTCATCGCGCTGCTCGGTGGAATAGCTACTGCCAACGCCGATATAGTCGTTAACCCACGCCTTAGCGCGGCCACCGTAAGTCAGTGCGTCTTGGATATCACTGCCTTTCGGTACGTATTCATAGTCCACCGCCAGATAGTTTTCATAACCATCCGCAGGGCCATCATCAATGACGGTGGAGAAGTTTTCGCTGAGAATATTGCTCAGTGGTTTGGTGAGGATAATGCGCCCTTGATAGGCGTCAATTTCATAATCGCGACCCGATTGCAGCGTCACTTCACGCTCAGTAATACCACTGTTTTTATTGACGATTTTGACCGACACTTTGTCACTGCCAGGCACCACTTCGCCATTGCGTAAAAAGTACAGCGAACCGCCGGTGCCGAGCAATTCATCGTGGCCAAACAATGAATCAGCCGATGCGGCAAAGCCGACCACATTCACTCGGTCTTCGCCATATTGCGTGGTCGCGCGGGTTTTGTATTCGCCTTTCAAACCATATAGTGAGCGGTTGTAATCGCTGTTGTCGGTGCCGGTTAAACCAGTATTGTAATTACCCCATAGCAGCTGAGATTTGTCGTACTGAAGGTCAAAATAGACTTTGCCTTTGGTGTTGACCACTTTGCGAATATTGGCTTCATCGCCGTAGTGGCCGTAATACAATTCGTCATCATCTTCTAAAAGCTCAAACACATCCGAACTGTCGGAGGCAAACGGGTGTTTGAACAAATCTTTGATTCGCCCTTCACGGGAGTCAAAATGCGTGGTTACTCGCAGCTTGTCGCCAAATTTACCTTGGCCGAAATAGGCAATGCGCCCTTGGTTATAGAGGTTATCTTGATACTGGTCATCCACATCAAGTGCGCTGCTGTTGCCGGTGACAAAATTGCGCCCTAAATAGAAGTCAGCAAGGCCAGCCTGAACATAGTAGTTCTCTGGGATTCGCGCATAGAGCTGGAAGTGGCGCTCGTCGCCATTTTCAAACACCACTTTGGTCGGAAACAAATAGGCGTCGGCGGGTAAAAATTGCTCGGCGTACAGGCTGCCATCATCGACATTAAACTCATCGTTACCAACCACCACTTTATCCACGCCTTTAAGACCAGTGCCTATAAACTTAATCAGCCCCGCATAAGTGGGAATGTTATGGCGCAAAAGGCTCGCCGCGCCAAAATGACGACTTTGTTCTTGTTCGCCATCGTTAAGTTCGATCTCCACTTCAGACTCGCTGGCGACCAGATTCATCACCCCAAGCGTGGTAATGTCCATATTGCCATCTTTATCCCACACGGTTAGACGATACTGCAGTTGCTCGCCCGCTTTAAGGCTGCTGCCATCTTGAGTTTGACCATCCCAAACGATATCGAAATCATTGGCAAGTTCCTCACCGTCCATCACCGCAAGTGGCGTACTCAAGCTGTGATCACCGCCGTGATAAATCGCCAGCTGATAACGACTGATGTAAAAACTGTAGTTGGTGGTGACGGTAAAGTTGAGCGTCGACTCAAGCTGCGCCTCTTGATTCAGCGGCACCTCACTTGACGTGCGTACACTCAGGACCGGGTCGAAACGGGTGATGTCACGACTTGCCCAAATCGCGCCTTGGTCTAGATAGATGCGCGAATTATCGCGAGGCTTTGAATAGCTTTGAACCAGACCATTTACCTCACGAATCTTTTCTTCATGGACCTTTTCTTCACGAACATTCGTATGGCTTTCAAGGCGCTCTAACTCACTCACATCCACGGCGAATGCGGTGGCTGGCAATGTTGACATCACCGCCATCGCCAAGCGGCTAAGTTTCGATTTCGCTCGCTTTTCGTTGCTAAGCTTTCCGTTAGTAAACTTTCCCTTGGTAAACTTTCCGTTAATAAACTTGGGCTTGGCAAGTTTTGAGTTGGCTGGTTTCATGGTCATTACTCCTCACTCACCACGCTAAAGTTAAATTTGCTTAGTTTGTTTGGCGAAATGCGTTTCACCAGCGGATTCTCGCTCAGCACTTTCATGCCAGTCGGCAGTGAGTCGGTGTCGAGTTTGACCAGAAACTGTTTACCTTTTTTATTCAGTACCCACTGATCCGGCACGTGATAGCGGCCATATTGGTCGGTCTCGATAACGACGCCTTCCACCGTCAGAAGCCTCACGCCCGGAATACCGTCTTCGTAGATACCTTGGTTTTCAATTTCGATTTCCCAAATGTACTCGTCGCCCTTTTGGTAGAGATGACGAGAAACCTTGAGTTTTTCAGCCGCGAGCCCTTTACTGCGGTCACCAAAATAGCGCGTTTGAGTATGCTGCTGGCGGTCAAAGTAAATCTCTGTCCCATCGCGGGTGGTGACTTTAAATTCAAAGCCATCACGAGTTTTGGTTTTAAACAAATAAGACACGCGATTCGGCGCTTTAAGCGTGCGATTGAGCGACACACCGCGAAGCGATTTTGTCACCGCGCCGCCTGTCAGCGGCGAGACACTTTCGCCGCCTTTCGAACCGTTGTTGCTTTTGAGGAACGTGTCTTTCAGCAACTTGGTCATACCATCAAACTTCACATGGGTCGAGTTTTTGATGTAGTCGCCCGCTTGAATATCCGCCGTCACCGTGACACTGCGCGCGGTGGCATCGGCTTGATAACCATCATGGTTATGATCTTCAAACACTTTGCCGATGATCGACGCGCTATCAAACAGCTTGTCCGGCGTAATTTCCACACTGGCACTGGCAATATTGGACTTGGTCACTAAGTCCGACTCGCTGCCTCCTTCACGCGGAGCAATCGCCCACGCCGTGTTGGTGTATTGACCAAAGGTTGCGCCGACACTGACGCGCAGCAAATAGCGAATTCGCACTTGCTCGGTCACGGTGGAACCCGAACGGCCATACGCGAGCATGTCACCGATGGCAAAACTTAAGGTATTGGTTTGCACCGGATCATCGGTCATCACAACATCGTCGGCGGTGTCAAACAGGCCATCCGGTCCACTGTTGGTGATTTGCGCCGAACCGCCAACGTAGGCAAAGCCGCCTGGGTAGCGGTCAATCACGCTGACATTTTTAAACTCAGACTCATTGTTGTTTTGCACCAGCACTTCGTACTCAATCACATCGCCAACCTGCGCCTCGGTTTTGAGCGCTTGTTTAGAGACCGTCAGCTCACCTTCGTTGTCGGCAAACTTTTTCACGTAGACGGTGACGCTATCGGCGGCGGATTCTCCGCTCGCGCTGTCGCTGACGCTAAAGGTGTTGGTGATATCATCATCAAAGCCTTTATTCAGTGTGCCTGTAATGTGAATTTGATAGCCATTGGCCATGTAAGGCTCAAGGTCGAGTGACAGCCCGCTGTTTGGCAGATCCAAATCTTGATCTTTAAAACTGCCCACCACAGTGCCACTTGGCCATTCGCTAATCGTGGTGGTCCAAGTGGTAAACAGCGGATTGCCATTGCTGCCCGCAAGCGCTGAAATGGCATCTTGCATACTCGCACCCACTACTTTGGTCGCGCCTTGGTTGGCAACGCGCAGCGTATAAGTCAGCTCGCTATCATCATTGTTGTACTCGGTTTTATCGGCAGTTTTGTCGACCACCAACAGCACGCTGCGCGGAGTAATGGTCACCGATGAGCTTTCCACTTTCGCCGCCGCGCGCGTTTCACCACTTTGCGGCGCGGTGATTTTAAACGCGGTATTGACGATTTCGCCCATGGCTCTGGAATCCACGGTACCGGTAATGGTGTATTCCACCGTGTCGCCAGGCGCGATATTGACGACCGAATTGAGGTCAGCATTTTCACTGCTGCTTTTGCTCTCAATAGTGGTGCGATCATCGCCATGCTTTTCTTCAACCTGCCAATGAGTGAATGCATTCACCACACTGCGATTGCCTGAATCGAAATCCGGTGCGGTTTGCACTTTAATCTTGGTCATGACATCACGCACCACCACATTGGTGGCAAAACCCTGACTGTCGTTAAACAGCCTAATCCGATACACCGTCTGCTCACCCGGCACGTAAATCGGCGAATCCGCTTGTTTGACAAAGGTGACGTTATCCGGCGCAGGCGTCAGTGTTGCGCTAGCACTTTGGCGCACTACGCTTGAGCTTTGGTTGAGCACCATGGTTGCGGTGTTTTCAATCACGCCATGACCGAGACGATGAGTCTGCCCTGTGATAACAAATTCAATGGTGTCGTGCGGCGCGAGGTTGATTTCGCCGTCAATGTCTTTGTTCACCCCACTTGGGTCTGGCGAAATGGTGGTTAACTCGTCGCTGTGGTTAACGCTGATACTCCAGCGACTAAACGCCGCTTCCTGATGGCCGCTTATCGTTTCAACCGTCAATTCAGAAATGAGATCTTTGATGGCGATGCCGCTGGCAAATGCATCGCTGGTATTGGTTAGGCGTACACGATACGTCGCTTCAACGCCGGGCTCATAGACCATGTCGGTGTCACTGCCCGACTCACCAACAAATTTTTCCAGCGTTAAATTCACGCTTTGCGGCTTTAATGCTGCGCTGGCGCTTTGGCGCTCGCCATTAAAGTCCAACTGCGCAGTGTTGGCGATAACCCCTGTGGCTTGCTGGTTGACAACGCCTTCAACGGTAATGGTCACGCTGTCGTTGGGCGCTAAATCGATGCTGTAGCGTACATTTTCATTCCACCCTAAACTGCTGTCGATGTAGGTAGCACTGCTGCCCGCCACCACGGTTTGGTTCCAGTGGCTAAAGCTTGCACCTTGCTGATCATCCACGGTATCGACCAGCAATTCGCTAATCAGATCTTCAATCACCACATCATTGGCATAAGATGCGCTGTGGTTTTGCAGCGTAATGGTAAAGCCATTGGTCGCGCCCGGCGCATAATACTCGCTAAGCGGCGCCTTAGTAATGCTCAAGGTTGGCGTCAGTGGCGTACTGATGACGCTGCGCTCGGTCACATCACCAGCAAATTCAATGCTAGCAATATTTTCCACCGCGCCGATGATTTCGGTTTTTAATTTGCCAGAGATGGTCACCGTCACGGTATCGCTTGGCGCAAGATGAATGCTGTGGTCAAGATAGCTATGGCTTGACGATGGTAAGGTTGTCGCACCGGTTTTCGAGCTCGCCGAAATCACAATCGAGCCATTTTCAAATGCGCTAATCTGTTCACCAAACAACGATTGTGCGCTGATACGATCGACTCGGTCGGTTACCTTCACATCGGTTGCCCAAGCGCGAGTGGTATTGGCAATTTCAAGACGATACGTCAGAGTGTCTCCGCTTTGATATACGTCTTTATCAACTGATTTAGACAGCGTGACAGCAGCGTCAATCGGCGTGTAAGTCGCACTGTCACTGACTGAATCAATGCCATCAGCGTTGACATTCACTTGGTTAACGATTTCACCAATGGCGTTGCTGGCGACCGTTCCTTCTAAATGCAGGTCGATGCGTGCACCCGGCGCGAGTTGATACACACCGTGAAATCCTTGGCTATCGTCAAAATCGGTTTGGGAAATGGTATGACTTGAACTCGCGCCAGCATCGGTGATGGTCAAATGGCTGCGGCTCGCATCCCAGTTTTCAATCACGCGAGTTGGCACTAAACCATCGACCACGTCCGCTTTGATGTCTTTAACCAAATCTTCGATTTCAAGATTGGTGAGATACCCGCTGCCGGTGTTTTGCACTTGAATATCAAAGCCTATGATGTCTCCCGGCGCGTACGTTGCTGGCGCACTGGTTGCGGTTTTGCTTATCAGAGCCGTACCTGGCTGTGGATAGATAAAGTGCTGCTGCAAGTCGAATTGCTTGTTATCGACATACAAGACGTTGCCAAACTGGCCCACCGCGTCATCACGCACTGTGCCGACCACATCGATTTTCAGTACAGTGGCAACGTCATCCACCGCATGACCAAGATGTACTTCGGCGTTAATATCTCCGCTTGCGCTTATCGCGCTGGCATCGTTGTAAGCAAGTTCAGCGTTGGTCACAAACTCATGGCTTACCGTCCAACTGCTGAGCGCGGTTTTCTCACTGCCATCGGCGGTTTCGACCATAAATTTGCTGATTTCATCGACCACGTTGACCGCCGCATTAGAATCAGAGCGGTTAGCCACATACAGGGTATAACGCACCTCACCGCCCGGAGTATAAGTCGGCGTATCGGTGGATTTGTTGGCGATAATATCGGCGCTGCCCTCAGCAAGCACCACAGGGTTTGAATCCAATCCGCCGACACTGGCGATATTGGTGATATCACCAGTTGCGCTGTCATCGACAATGCCCGTCAGTACAAACACGACCTTGTCACCCGGCATTAAATCCATGCTGGCATCGAGTGGCACGCTGCCCTCATAGTTGCCCGAAATCGCAAAACGTCCTTCGCTTGGCTGTGAGGTGATGGTGGTGGCGACGCTGCTAAAAGCGCGCACGCCGTCTGAGGTTAACAAATCACTCAGTTTGTCCACCACGGCGACATCATTGGCAATGCCTTCGCCTTGGTTTTCAATGCTTAATTGATAGCTCACCTGACCGCTTGGGTTGTATTGACAACCATCACCGGTGGTGGATGGGAAACTGCAGCTATTACCATCTGCGGTGGTATTGATCACTGATTTTTCAAACACAATATCCGCGGGCACCGATGGAATCGGCGCAGTAGTGACGGTTTGGCTGCCGCCAACAGCAAGGTTGGCGTCGATTTCACCCAATGCGTCATCTCGAATCGTGCCAACAATGGTGAACACCACCGACTCGCCCGGTGCGATGTCGGCGCTGATATTCAGGTCGCCACTCGCATCATAGCTTGGCAGATAGGTATCGACGTCATCATCGATGCCAGTTGAAATACTGTGGCTAATTTGCGTGCTGGTAAAAGCAGGCTGCAAACCACCGCCAAGCACCTCAACCTTGATGTTGGAAACAATATCTTTCAGTACTGCGTTATCAAACCACACCGCTTCCGTGTTGGTCACCGCAAAGCGATACACTACTTCATCACCCGGGCGGTAAACATCACCGCTGGTGTAGCTCTTACCGCCGATAGACACAATGGATTTCTCGACGCTGAGTTTGGCCGTCGGTGGCGTTAAGGTTGATTTGGCAAAGTTGGCACCACGATAACTCGGCACCACAGCAATCGCGCTCATGGCGTCATCACGAATTTCACTGCGAATCACAAGCTCAATCCAGCCGCCCGGGGCTATCGATAAACTCGGAATATCGATATCCACATCTTGGCCGCCGGTGTAACCGCCAATATCGGTGGTCAATTCATCCGATTGGCTTACGGCAACATTCCAGTGGTTTGGCGCATACACAGCGCCGGTTTGGTCGTCGATTTCGCCGCTGGCATTTTGCGCCAGTTTCGATTTTATGCTGGAGAAGGTCTCTTTCAGCGCCGCGCCGTATTCGGTGCCTTTGCCTTGGTTTTCAAGACGCAGACGATACACCACTTGGCGTTGGTCATTGTCTATGGTGTAACTGGTTTTCTGCTCAGCAAAGCTGTCATCATGATAGGCTTTATGCAGTTTTGCGATGCTCGAACTTAGCATCGACGCACGCTCAGAGCTGAGCTTATGGGTACCATTCACCAGCGCGATGTTTTGAATGCTACCAACGGCTTTTTCCGACACTTTCGCCACCACGGTATAGCGCACAAACGCATTGCCATCGGCAAATTGATTGGCGGCAATATCAAATTGAGTATCGATATTGTGATTATCGGCAACCTCGCCCGCGCTACTCAAAGCGCTGCTGTCAGTGGTTGTGGTCACCGTCCATTCACTAAACGCCGGGCCGGACGTGCCATCAAAATAGTCAGTGGTGATGGCTGCGATATCATCGCGGATTGGCATACTGTCGATATGGACATTGTTGTTATTGACCAGATCAATTTGGTAAACAATGTAGCCGCCCGGTGTATAGCCACCGGTCAGTTCAGTGGCTTTATCGCTATCAAGATAATGCGTTAGCGTCTTGGCAAAATCGTACTTTTGCGTATCCGCACTGGTTTTACTGCTGACATAATCACCGTCGACTTTCAAATAGTTGTAAATATCGCCGACCGCATTGGCGTTAACCGTTGTGCTCACCACATACTCAATGGTTTCCCCTGCTGGCAGAGAGAAATGGGTGTTAATGTCAGCGCCATCTTTAAGGCTTTCATCCAAGTCCACCTGCGCCGCGTTGCTCCCGCCTTTTACGCTCGCACTCACCTGCCAATCACTTTGATAAGCGCCGCCTGTTGCTCCATCCAATTGTGACACCGTCACCTTAGATAGCACATCTTCAATCGCAATATTGTAAGCGGGTCCCTCACCGTCATTGGTGATGGTTAAGTGATATTCCAGCGGCTCGCCTGGTTGATAATTGGTTTTCGAGGCGGTTTTGCTAAAGGTTAAATGGTAGTCGCTTGGCATCACTGTAAGATCGCCAATGGTGATATTCCCTACCGCATCTTCGCGCACCACGCCTTCAACCGTATAAGTGACGGAATCGCTACCGGCAATATCGATGACGGTATCGATGTCTTGATTGTTCTCAACCGTGCCATCAAGGGTGCCGTCAGTGGTACCTGCGCCGCCGTGGCTATCTTGCTTGCTCACTGAAACGCGAAATTGATCGCTAAACGGATGCCCGGTCTGGCGGTCGCTCAGTTGCACGTCAAGACCTGTGAGGTCTTCGCTGACTTTACGATTATTGGCATAGCCGGTGTTCGACCAATGTTTGACCGTGTAAGTCAGGGTATCACCCGGCTTATAGTAGCGGCTCTCTTTACCATTCACGTACAGCTTACGCTCAACATCGGCGCCGGTATGAGCGCGGCGCATTTCGTGGTGCGAAACGTGGGATTTCTGATTGACCAGATTAAAGTGCTGATAGATGTAGGCATCGTTACTGATGACTTGGCTGAACGTGCCCACCTCACTGCGTGAGCCGATGACATTGTCTTTGATTTTGACTTTGATTTTAAACTCGCGCTGCTCGCCAGCGGCGAGCGAAAAGGTCTCGCCGCCTTCCAGTGGATAAATCAGGTTATCACTGGTTGCGCTTTGCCAACCGTTGCCATCGGCGTAATCAAATTGCCAATATTCAAACGGGCTTTGATCTTCAAGCTCAGCAATATGGCCGTCTTGGTTATTGGCCAGCACCGCAGTAATATTTTTCAGCGGGTCGACCAATTTCAATCCCGACACTGCGCTTTGGCTATTATTGAGCACCACAATTGAGTAGATGGTTTCATTGCCAGGGGTGAAATATTGGCTATCGGCGGTTTTAACGATCGAAACGTTAAGGTTATCCGCCTCATCACCAATTTCGGCGCTGGCAGACATGTTCAGCCCATTGACCGGGTCGTACACCTCAACCGTGTTGGCAATTTCGGGCTTAGCGTAGTCGTCTTTCACTCGCGCATGAATATGAAATGCCACGCGGCCAAAACCTTCGCTGGTTTTCGGGTCGATATCGATGTAAGCATCGATATTGCCGTTGTCGGGATAGTCGCTTTTGTCCCCCGCGCGACTGCCGCTGCCAAATGGTTCGCTGTGCGAGTCGGTCGTGGCGCTGATGGTCCACTCTGAAAACGCATCCATGCCGATAATGTCGTCGCTGACATGCACTTCATTGGCAAACCCCAAGCCGCGATTAAATACTGTGATATCAAAATCGACCCATTCACCTGGCGTGAACGACTCATCGTCAGTCAGTTTCACCACCACCACATCCGGTTCGCGCGGATACACTGTCGTGGTTTCACTTTCGCCACTTTGTGAGCTGGAATCTGGCGTTGCAACGCTTGCTGTATGGTGAAATTGACCATAGACAATCTGACTATCTAAGCTGCGGTCGATGGTTGCTTCAATGGTGTACACCACCTCAACGCCCGGCGGAATTTGCGCGACGGCATCAAGGTTTTGGTTGTCATTCAAATTGCCAACATCGGTGTAATTCAAGAGCTCCGGCGTGTCAGAAAAGACTTCCGCCGACACCGTCCAAGACGAAAACACCGCTTTGGATTGATTATTAGGCTGAAGAAGTGACGCGGTCACTGAATCAATATCACTGTTAACTGCAACATTGGTGGCGTAGCCATTACCGCTTGGGTTAGTAACATGGATTTGATAGGTGATCTGGCTTTCTTGCTTGCCATAGTGGCTGTACTCTTCATGAAAGCTGGCATCGGTGTCGGTTTTCACGGTTTGATTAAACTCGACCGTGAAATCGCGCGGATCAACGCCGCGGTCGGCATACGCCGTGCCATCAACGGTCACGCTATTTTGAATATGGCCGTTGGCATACGGATTGACCTTCGCCACTATGGTGTAAATCACATAGCTTTGTGGTTCGATGGTCGCGACCACATCTAGCGCATTAGGTGAGACCAAGCTGCCATCAATTCCCGTTTCGGTCGACTCGGCTTCGCTGCCGTCCTGGCGATACGCCTTAGCGGTGACGTTCCAACTGTTAAATGCGGCAACACTGCCACCCAGTACCCCATCGGATTGAATGTTAGGCAGATCATCAAGCACGCGTACTTGGTCGGCAAAACCGTCACCATCATTATCAATGCGAATGGTGTAAGTCAGCTCGCCATTCGGTGAATAATAACGACTATCGACGTCTTTACTGACACGCAAGTTATCCGCCGGCATTTGCACGCCCGAGCCACTTTCTGTCACGTTATCGTTGCAACCGGATTGGCTATCTAAAATCGTGCCGACACTGGTGGCGCTGACGACCGCGGTCAGACGGTAATGGATGGTTTTACCCGGCGCCAAGTCAGGTGACAGCGTCACAGGTGTCGTCAGCCAACTGTCGTAATCAAAGCTACCCGGGTCGCTGCCTTGGTCGTCACTGCCTGACACCACTTCCACTTTCCAACGCTCAAATGCTTGGCCCTGACCTGCGCCGCCCGCTTGCTCGGTCATCACACAACTTAAGTCATCGACAATTTGCAGATTGTTGGCAAAGTAGCTGTCAGATTGGTTGGTGACTTTGATGTCGTACTCCACCATATTCGACGGCACGTACTCTGACATTGAAGTGGTTTTGCTGATTTGAATCTCAGAGTCATCCACACTCAGCACTTTTTCCGCCGCCAAACTTTGGCTCACTTGCGCATCGCTCACCAGCGCGCTATCGCTATCCAACACCTTAGCGTTAAAGCCTTGAATGTTGCCTATCGCCACCGGGCTAACCTGAGCAGTGATGCGATAATCAATGGATTCGCCGCCAAACAGCGTAATCTCATCGCTAAACACTTGGTTTTGCACGCTGCCTGAATCGCTAAGCGCCGATAAACTATGGTCGCCCTTTTCTATGACTTGCGCTGTCCATCTGATAAACGGATTACCGCTGACATCGCGACTATCAAATTCGCTGCCAAGGTTATTGGCAAGCCCCAAATTCGACACCAGTTCACTGATGTTTTGCGCGACTTGATATTGATGAGCAATGCCCTTGCCGCTGTTGACAACCGAGACATCAAAGACCATTTCATCGTTAACGCGATAATTACCACTTTGGCTTAAGGTGTGGCTAATGCTGATTTCAGGCTCGGCTTGGGACAGAGTTAACATTTCACTAACCACGTCACCATCACGCGTATTGGCGTGCGCCTGCGTCGTGATGTCGCCAATCAAGGCGCTGTTAACTTGGGTGGTCACGGTGTAAACCAAACGTCCGCCGACTGCGATGACGGCGTTTTCTACCGTGAGGTCACCTTGAATGCCATAATCACCAAGCGCGCTTTCGCTGCCACTTTTGCTGCCGCTAATTGCGACCAGATCAAACGCAAGATCAGCGGGATTATGCACACTTTCGGTGGTGAGTGATGCAAACGGCGCGGTTAGGCTCAAGCCTTTGATTTGGTAGCTACCGGTATTTTCAACGCTTAAGGTGTAAACCAGCTGTTCGCCGCTTTGGTAATGCTCAAGGCTGGCGCTAAGCGATAACTGGTATTGGTATGGTGCAGGCTCAATGGCAATCGAATGATTGGAGGTAAAACTTTCAGCGCTGCCATCAGAATCAATGTCGGCGCTGACTTGTACTTGGCTTAGATTGATTTGCTCAACGATGTCGTCAGAGGCAACAGCTTCAACGCTATAGGTGATGGTACCAAAGGGAAAAAGCTCAGCGGCGACCACATTAAGGTCGGCATTTTGGGCAACAAATGCCCCAGCGTCAGAGCCAAACCCACTGCTGGCGCTGATGTTGGATGAGCTAAACGCTGCGACGGTTTGAGTTTGGCTATGGGCCGTTAAACTGGCGATATCGCTGCTGATACTGACATCGCGCAATATTTTCGCGGTGTTGTTTTTGACTGTGATTTGGTAGGTGAGCGGTTCGCCGTTTTGATAATGGCTGGCAGAGGTGGTGACACTGACATCGATTTCCGCCGCTTTGGCGCCGCTGCACAGTGCAGCTGATGACAAAATCAACAACAGCGCTGCGAGAAACCACCGAGAATATACATTGAAAAAAGCGCCAACACCTTGTTTAACAACCACTTTAAAACCTTAGTTATACCGAGAATCGAAAATAGCGTTCGGCTTACTAAAAGGTTATTTTTAAGCCGAAAATCAATCCGGCTAAGTTAATGATATAGAGACAAGATGTAAGGCTAAAAAGCCTGATTTTACAGTCAGGATTTTCTCACAAACCCAATAACTTGAAGCGCCGCACGTGACAGAACAATAAAAACGTGCCCACTCATTGATCACTTAGATTTGTAAAATAAACACAGCGATTCATCGACTTACCGCCGATGTCTAGATTTCAGAAAGTGGCGTTTGCTCAACGCTTGTCATTTGCTCATCAAGGTTAAGCACCGTGAGCGCGTTACTAACACTGGTCGCAATCACATCCACCGCGCGGGTGCGCAGCGCACCCAATAGCGCCAATGGCTTACTGTTTTCTGCCGCAATGGCGATCACTTCACTGATCGGGCGAAACTCATCGATGCTCAGGCCAATAATACGATCGCTCATGACGGTGGTTGCCACTTGACCATGAATATCAAAAAAGTCGTAACCAGCAAAATCCCCCACAACACCTTGCAAAAGACGTGATTGCACCACTTCCTCAGCGGTAAACCAGCCTAAGTCGACCATATAGCTGTTTTCACTCATATCGCCGATCCCAACCAGCGCAACATCGGCTTTACGCGCCAAATCTAGCGTCTGCTTAACGGTGGCATTTTGCATAAAGGCCAGTTTTTGTTCGCGATTCTCGGCGTACGCTGGCGCATACAGGGTTTCCGACGTGCCGCCATATTTTTTCGCCAACTGGCGACAGATGTGGTCTGCGTTAAACATCCCACCGCGCGGGTGAATGCCACCGATGCCGCAAACGAATTTGCAATCACGCGAGGTAATCACCCCAACATGATGCGCCACCGCCGACACATTACGTCCCTGACCAACCGTCACCACCATGCCGTTTTTGAGTGTCGAGTTAAGATAGTTAGAAACCAAACCGGCCACTTGCTGGCGCTGCTGTTCCTCGTTTGGCTGATCAAGGGCGATCAACGCCCGTTTGACGCCGAAACGTTCAATCAAACGCTGCTCAATCTTAGCGCTGAATACCGGGTGGTATTTTACCGTGATCTCGACAATGCCCTCATCACGCGCCTGTTTGAGCATTCGCCCAACTTTGGCACGAGAAATCGCGTATTTTTTGGAGATCTCTTCTTGGGTCGCACCATCTTGATAATAGGAAACGGCCACTTCGGTCAGCAGATCGGTGCTTTCTACCGAGATATCTTTGCTCGAGCTCGACATAATGCTTCTCTTATTCGGTCTTAATAACTGAACATTTGCTTTGTAACGATACAAATGTAATAGCGACTTTAGCATGTAACTTTTGCTCAGCCAAATGACATTTTCTCGAGGTTATTTTTTAGTCAGCCTAGCTTTGCTAAACGCTTAGTCTATATAAGCAAACGTTTTTCTGCTTAGGGTGAAATAATTGCTTAAAAAAAGCTTGATAGACTTCACCTAAACTCCCCTTTACCAATTGACATTTACATTCATTCGGATAAATATGGACACATCATTTACTCAGCGTTAGAACAAATGCTCAACCCGAGTTTTGCTTGCGCTGAAAATTTAAGAGTTAGCTTGTCGCCGCTCGCTTATTGGTAGCCCTGAGTGATGAGTTAACCAGCTAGCATCTGCCTGACTGCAATGCAGTCCATAGCCAAAAAATAGGATGATCGATTATGAGCAACAAGCTAGAGCAACTTCGTAAAATGACTACTGTTGTCGCGGATACCGGTGAGATTGAAGCGATTAAAAAGTACCAACCAGAAGATGCCACCACCAACCCTTCTCTAATTCTGAAAGCCGCTCAAATCGCCGAGTACGCGCCACTTATCGACCAAGCTATTGAATACGCAAAATCACAAAGCAGTGATAAAGCTCAGCAAGTTCAAGACACTTGCGACATGCTTGCTGTGAACATCGGTAAAGAAATCCTCAAAACCATTCCTGGCCGTATTTCGACTGAAGTTGACGCACGTCTTTCTTACGATACTGAAGGCAGTGTTGAGAAAGCGCGTAAACTTATCAAAATGTACAACGACGCTGGCATCAGCAACGACCGTATCCTGATCAAACTGGCTTCTACTTGGGAAGGCATTCGCGCAGCGGAAGTCCTAGAGAAAGAAGGCATCAACTGTAACCTGACACTGCTATTCTCATTCGCACAAGCACGTGCGTGTGCTGAAGCAGGTGTATTCCTGATTTCACCATTCGTTGGTCGTATCATGGACTGGTACAAAGCCAAAGAAGGTCGTGACTTTGAAGCGCAAGAAGATCCAGGCGTATTGTCAGTTACTAGTATCTATAACTACTACAAAGAGCACGGTTACGAAACTGTGGTCATGGGCGCAAGCTTCCGTAACATCGGCGAGATCCTTGAGCTAGCCGGCTGTGACCGCCTAACTATCAGCCCACAATTGCTGCAAGACCTAGCAGACGCTGATGGCGAAGTTGTTGAAAAACTGAAAGTAACAGCGGCATCAAAAGAGCGCCCTGCTGCGATGACGCACTCAGAGTTCCTATGGGAACACAACCAAGATCCAATGGCGGTAGAGAAACTGGCGGAAGGTATCCGTAACTTCGCTATAGACCAAGGCAAACTTGAAGCGATGATCGAAGCAAAACTGTAAGGTTATTAAGGCGAGCCGCAAGCTCGCCTTTGTTTATCCAAGCAGCGACCGAATTCCCTTTTAAACAGCCACGCAGCAAAAAACCAGGTTTTTAACCCGCCGTTTTTGGCCAGCAAGGCTGTTTATTTCAATTTAAACGTATCGAGTAATTATCATTATGGATCGTAAAATTCTCGCTAACGCTATCCGTGCTCTGGCAATGGACGGCGTTCAACAAGCAAACTCTGGTCACCCAGGCGCCCCAATGGGCATGGCGGACATCGCTGAAGTTCTTTGGCGTTCACACCTAAACCACAACCCAGC
>NZ_FNDD01000002.1 GCF_900100015.1 Vibrio xiamenensis
GTCGCCACCACAGTAATGTTATGGATGTTGCTGGCAAGCTCATAATCGTTAGTAAACGCGGTTACGCCTGCTGCGGTTAACGAAATTTCACCCTCGTCATTGATTTCAAACAGACCATCGAGCGGATCGCTCTCGCCATAAGCAATGGAATAGCTCACGGTCTGCGCTTCAGGATCAGTGGCCGAGACTTGGCCAATCACGGTGCTGTCGAGCGAGTTTTCGTTGTAGCTAAAGACGTAACTGTCGCCTTCGGTTGGCGGCACAAACACCGGCGGCTCGTTGATATCCAACTCATTGAGTGTCACCGATATTTGGTTGCTGTTGCCGGCTGGGTCAGTCGCCACCACGGTAATATTGTGGGTATTGCTGGCGAGCTCATAGTCGTTAGTAAACGCGGTTACGCCTGCTGTGGTTAACGAAATTTCACCCTCAGCGTTGATTTCAAACAGACCATCGAGCGGATCGTTGTCGCCATAAGCAATCGAATAGCTCACGGTCTGCGCTTCCGGATCGCTCGCCGATACTTGGCCAATCACGGTACTATCGAACGAGTTTTCGTTGTAGCTAAAGACGTAACTGTCGCCTTCGGTTGGCGGTACAAACACCGGCGGCTCATTGATATCCAGCTCATTGAGCGTCACCGATATTTGGTTGCTGTTGCCGGCTGGGTCGGTCGCCACCACAGTAATGTTATGGATGTTGCTGGCAAGCTCATAATCGTTGGTGAATGCGGTTACGCCTGCTGCGGTTAACGAAATCTCACCCTCAGCATTGATTTCAAACAGACCATCCAGTGGATCGCTCTCGCCATAAGCAATGGAATAGCTCACGGTCTGCGCTTCAGGATCAGTGGCCGAGACTTGGCCAATCACCGTGCTGTCGAGCGAGTTTTCGTTATAACTAAAGACGTAACTGTCGCCGTCGGTTGGCGGCACAAACACCGGTGGCTCATCGACATCCAATTCACTAAGAGTGATTTCAATCGGCGTAACTTGGTCACCAACAGTAACTAGCACAGTTATGGTGTGCTGATTAGCATCTAACTCGAAATCGTTAGCAAATGAAGCCACACCCTCTTGAGTTAAATGTATTTCGCCTTGTGCATTAATTTCAAAAAGTCCCTCGAGAGGATCGCCTGGCTGAAATTGAATAGAGTACTGAGGAACTTCTCCTTCAAGTAATTCCAAATTGACGACAGCCAGCACATCATCTACCGACGAATTTTCAAAATACTCGAACAGATTAGTGCCTTCAAATACGACCAAGCTTTCTGATACCAACTCAAGTAAAGATAGACTTTGGGTTTCAGACAAGCCTTGAGACTCAAGCCCTGAAGTATCAAAGGAAGTCGATGCCAACAGCTCAGCGCCAGTGCGCTCAACTGTACCAGTTCCGGTAGGGCTTGAACCATTTTGCCCCGCAGCGGTTGCCAAATCAGGATTTTGAGTCGGGTCTTCCCCAGCTTGAATTTGCTCGATCAATTGCGCAATTTCATTATCTACGGAAATATTATTTGCTTCCCCCGAAGTCTCGACCAGTTGAACTTGAATCCCTTCGCTACTGGTTAAGTCTTCTCCTAGCTCGACAATTACCTCACCTGGTTTAGGTGTCTCGCCCGCGGCTAACGTACGAATTTGACCATTAACATCAATAATAATGGTGGCCAACATGATGTTAGAAACATTCGCAGTGTTCATGGTTTCTATCCTTGTATTGCGATGTCGAAGCCAAGCGTTAAATAGACTCGGGGCTTCTATATTGTTTCTTCAAAATTAGCCGAGCCCTTCTATGTTATCTATGTTAATAACAACAAAGTGCTATCGAAAAAATACAACCTATCAATTACATTGATAATTTTTTATTGAACTAACTTCGCACTTTTTAGGCTATTAACTAAGCTTCTTATGATTTAGTTATGTTACCCGCCGTATTTTCTCTGTTATGAAAATTAGGTAGCTCTCACCGACGAATAAGGAGAGTCCTGTGAACTGGAAATATCCCTTGCTCATGAGCTGTACAGCGCTTGCGACCTGGCAGGTAAATGCTCAAACACTCGAACAAGCCGTCGCTATTACGTTAGCGACCAACCCCGAGATCAAAGGCATTTTCAATGAATACGTTAGTTCAGTAAAAGACAACGATGCTAGTGGTGGTGCCTATCTACCCAAACTTGGCATTGATGCTGGAATTGGCTACGAAGGCCTAAGACCACCAACGGAGACTGGTAGACAAGACACCGATTTAACTCGTAAGGAAGCATCTATCACGTTTACACAACTGATTTGGGATGGTTCTTCAACGTGGAATGATATTGATAGAACGGCTGCAGAAGCAGAATCAATTCGTTGGCAAATATTCGCAGATGCATCAGACATCGCGCTGCGAGTCACTCAGGTGTATTTAGAAGCGGTCAAAGCAACCGAAGTATTAGCACTATCAGAGAGTAACTTATCGGTTCACAAAGATATCTATCGTGATATTAAACGCCGCGTGGACTCAGGAGTCGGTTCAACTGCGGATCTATCACAAGTTGCAGCACGTATATCCAAAGCTCACGGCAATTTACTGGCGGCACAAAATAACCTTTTCGATACTCATACTCAGTTTCGCCGTCTAGTCGGACAAGAACCTCTTGGATTGATCTACCCTCGCGCTGACGAATCTAAGCTGCCCCTGTCGTTAAACGATGCATTGGCCGACGCGTATGATAACCACCCTGTGATTAAAGTGGCTAACACTGATGTCGATTCCGCCCGTTTTCAGTACAAGCAATCCAAAGGATCATTCTTTCCCACCTTTTCAATTGAAGCCAGCCAAACCTGGCGTGATGATGCAGCTGGAGATGAAGGACGCAGCGACGAGACTCTAGCCATGCTACGAATGCGTTTCAATCTCTACAATGGTGGTATCGACAATGCTTTGTCGGAGAAAGCCGCTTATCAACTCAATAAATCGAAAGATTTACGCGATGATGCCTATCGTCAAGTCGAAGAGAGTTTACGTCTGTCTTGGAGCGCTCTGGATCTTACCTTGCAACAAAAAGATTTTTTAAGCGATTTTGTCGATTCGACATCGAAAACCGTGATTGCTTATGAGAAACAGTACCAAATTGGTCAGCGCACTTTACTCGACCTACTCAACACCGAAAACGAGTTGTTTGAAGCGCGTAAAGACTATCTTGATGCGCACTATGCTGAGCAGTACGCCAAATATCGTGTGATGAACGCCGCGGGCAACTTACTCGACGCCTTACTGGTCGACATTCCTGAAGAATGGACTCAACGAGTGGAGTACTGATTATGAAGCTTATCAACACAATTTTTATAACCCTCTCCATCACCGTGTTATTGAGTGCCTGTAGCGCAGATAAATATGCCTACATCGACACGCCAGTTGCTAATCAGATTGCCGATCTGCAAGATGATGATCAAGATGGCGTAGTCAATGCTCGCGATTTCTGTCCAGGCACACCAAGCGGAGCTCAAGTTGATAACGATGGCTGCGGCGCGACCATGCGCACCGAAGACAAACGACAATTGAGAATTCTGTTTGCTAATGATTCCTATGAAATTAACCCTGTATTTAGCGACCAAATTCGTAGCATGGCGGAATTTCTAAAAGCCTATCAATCGGCTTCAATTGAAATTCAAGGCTATGCGAGCAAGGTAGGTGAAACCGACTACAACTTAGCACTGTCTAAAAAACGCGCTGTTGCGGTAGAAAAGAAACTGATCTCTTATGGTATTACCCCTAAACGAGTACGAATTGTCGGCTATGGTGAAACTCGATTAGAGGCTTCTGGCGATGACCCAGCTTCGCATGCTGTGAACCGAAAAGTAACCGCAACCGTCGTGGGTCTTACGGAGAATGTTGTCGAAGAGTGGACGATATTTTCTATCAAAGAGAAATAATAAAAGGCCCCGAATCGGGGCCTTTTAATTTCCAAAACCGTCAGTGCTATTTTGCTTTTGGTAGCGATTTACGCAGTAGTGT
Organism: Vibrio xiamenensis; assembly: GCF_900100015.1. GTDB lineage: Bacteria > Pseudomonadota > Gammaproteobacteria > Enterobacterales > Vibrionaceae > Vibrio > Vibrio xiamenensis. The sequence continues at coordinate 3,994 of NZ_FNDD01000002.1, forward strand.
ATAGCCACAAACCGCCGCCAGCGTTGAGCCCATTAAAATGCCTAGGCGGGCATAAGTGTCAAATTCTGCATTCACATCACCAAACGCCAGTGAAGAGATAAAAATCGACATGGTAAAGCCAATACCGCACAACACAGACACCGCAAAAATATGTTTTAAGTTAATACCTTCTGGTAACTTCGCCACACCTAATTTCACTGCAGCCAAGCTAAACGTGAAGATACCGAGAGGCTTACCAACAAACAAACCGAGCGCAACACCAAGTGGCAACATAGAGGTCAAACCGTCAACCGATACACCTTGCAGTGAGATACCCGCGTTAGCAAACGCAAACAGTGGCAAAATAGCGTACGCGACATATGGATGCAATGCGTGTTCTAGATGTTTAAGTGGCGATGACTCGCCTTCTTTACCTTTCAACGGAATCGCGAAACCAATGACTACGCCAGCAAGCGTTGCATGGACACCCGACTTAAGTACCGCTACCCACAAAATCGTACCAGCAATCAAATAAGGCGTTAGCTTAGTAACACGTTTAGCGTTAAGCATGAATAACACGCCGGTCATAATAAACCCGATGGTCAACGCTAATGTCGACAAATCGCCTGTGTAAAACAGCGCAATAATTATGACCACGCCCAAATCATCGATGATCGCCAAAGCCAATAGGAAGACTTTTAAACTGGTTGGAACACGGTTACCAAGCAGCGCCATAATGCCCAGAGCAAACGCAATATCCGTAGCCGCAGGTATTGCCCAGCCTTGAATGGCTTGTGCATCACCCATATTGAATGCCACATACACAAGTGCAGGAGCAAGCATACCACCTAAAGCAGCAATCGCAGGAAAGATCGCCGTTTCTTTAGATTTCAACGCACCATCAAGCAGTTCTCGTTTTACTTCCAAGCCAATTAACAGGAAGAAAATCGCCATCAAGCCATCATTAATCCAGTGAGAAAGTGACATTCCAAAAACATAAGTATGTAACGTACCTTGATACAACTCATTCAACGGTGAGTTGGCGATAACCATAGCGATCGCCGCGGCGATCACAAGCAAAATACCGCCTGCAGACTCCATTTTGAAAAAATCACGAATCACATTAGCCATCAAGCATCCCTTAATAAATATTCATAATTACTAAACAAACAATGCAACAAGTGTAGCGATAACGCTAAGCAAGGAAAAATCGCTTGTTTAGATGTTTTAATTCGGTTTTTCCGATAAAAACCTTTTAATTGAACGTAAAAACCATAGTTATTATACGTCTTTACAGGATAGTTGATTTTAAGAGGATATGACGAAAGAATTGCAGAAATTGGGCAGTTAGTAGCCGACCAACTGCATGAATCCATTACTATTATGGCTGCCAATTGTCTGAATCGCACCCTGCCAATATGGCACCACAAATGGCAACCACTGATGGGCGTTAAGCGGGCTTATTCGAACATTGACACCATACTTAGGTACACGCAGTTCCCACTCGAGTGGTACGGTGCGACCATTTTCTAAAATGTGATGTAGAAGCGGTTCTAGAATAATTTGTTGGTCGTTAAGAGGAATATATTTTCCGTCATTGGTTGCGACATAGCCGATGATAAACGGCGATTGATCTTTCTGCCGGTAGCGGTGAATAGACAAAGTGGAATTATCATCAAGGTGAAGAACAAACCAGTCCCACCCCTGCTGCTTGTCCGACAGCAAACCACTGCCCCACTCTTTGCTCAACCAACCTTGGCCACTAACATCAAGCTCGCGCCCATTATTGAGTTTTAGTTTGCCATTTACATTAAGAAACGGAGAAGCAACATTATAGGAAGCGATCGGCAAGAAAGCGTCCTTTTTAACATAGCCTTTCTCACCAGGTAGCACATAAGGCCCTGTTGCGTTGATATTCAAATCCAGTGAAAAATCATCAGATTGCGCATTAAACTGACCAGGAAATGGCGTGCGTCCCAACGAGCGCCAGCGCCAATTATCAATCCAGACTCGAAACGGACGAACATCCATGCCTGCTTGTCCAATACCACCGCGCGCCACACGTTGTTCATGAATACCCGTCTCCGCGCTGGCAATCGATATATAAGAAATGTAGATCTGCGGGTTGTGCCAGCCGCTTTGGTGCGATTCATCGTTGGCTACGCGAAAGTAACTCCATTCTATTCCGTACTTTTTGCCTCTTTGATCTTCGACATTAGCGAAAAAGTGCCACCATTCATGTTGAAATTCATCATGGAAGCGAAAATCCTTTGGCAGCTCAACCGAAGTATTCGGTAACACCGGCTCAAATACCGATTTGTTTGACGTCGTTAATACCGATTCGTATTCATTGAGCGAAGGAAGTTCAGTGTGAGAGGTTTTCTGCCAATAGAGCCAACCAAACGCAGCCACAGAAACAAAGCCGATAACCGCAACGATTAAAATCAAAATCTTGAAATTTCTTCTCATTACAACGCGTCTCTGAGTAGTTTAATTGGCGTGTTTTTAGCAAGTCTTATCACTGGAATCGCACCAGCGATAACCAAAGACACCATCGCTAGAATACTGGTGTAAAGATAAGAACTTGGAATAAATTGCAGCTCAAGCGTCCAACCAAATGACTGTTTAATGATGATATCAACCACCAATTTCGCCAGCACGATACCAAGTGGCATGGCAATCAAAATCGCAATCGCACCAAAGACGCACAGTTGCAAACACCCAGCCAAAATCAGCTCTTTTCCTGACATGCCTAAACAGCGCAGCAACGCAGAATGCCGCTGACGAGAGATCTCGCCAGCCAAAGTAGCAAAGAAAATACCAAACACGGCAATCACCAAGGTGATATTGCCAAGCGTATCTGCAATCGAGAAAGTACGGTCAAAGACTCGCATCGCCTGCTTGTGAATTCGACTGTTATCGTACAAACGCTCAGAATTGAGTCTAAACACCGACTCTAAACGGTGCTTAAGATTGCTCACATCTGCGCCAGATTTAGCCACAGCACCAAGCGCCACGTTGCCGCTGCCGGCATAAGAATACAGCCAGTTGCGATGCGAAAGCATGATCTGGTTGTACGGATTACCGTAATCGTAATACACCCCGACCACGAGCCAGCTTTCCCCAAGCGTACCTGGTAAGTTGATCTTATCGCCCGGACGAATACCCTGCTTAATTGCCATTGATTCACTGATCATCAAACCGCGGGAATGGTGCAAATGGTACCAGTAATCCGGGATACCGATTTTCACGGTCAACGCATCAAGCTCACCTTGTGAAGCACCAATACTCACCACTTGCATGGTGCCAGTATTACTCGTGACTTCTTTCTCCCAGCGCCACCACACGCTCTTCACATCCGGCTGTTTAATGAGCCAATCACTCATGCGCGCGGCATTACTGGTATTTGGATAAATGTATAAATCCGCCGCTAAACGCTGGTTCAACCATTTGTCGGTGGTGTCGCGAAAGCTGCCCACCATGGTCTCAACGCCAATATTGGCTGCCATCGCAAGCATAAAGCCCATCGTTGCAACACCGCGATAACTCATGCTGGAAGCCGCATCAGCAAAAAACCAGCGGACTTTGACCCAGCGCAGTGAGAACGACAAACTATTAAAGATTTTCCAGATCAGGAATGGGGTGAATAATGCCGCGCTGAGCAACATTAAGCCGATGATAGCAAAGCCCGATTGCTGAGTTTTTGGCGCTTGGTACACCGCAATCGCAGCGACACACAATCCACAAGCCACCAAAGCTTGAATCGCAAACTCGATACCGGCAAAACGCACTAATGACAAACGAGCGCTCAAACGAATCGGCTGAGTGCGAAGCAAACGCACTAAAGGCCATGCACACGCCAAAATGGAGCCTAGGATCGTCATCGACAAACTGTACATACTCGAAGACCAGCTCCAGTTGATCGATAAACCGACGTTGGCGTTATACAGGTCATTCAAACTGTCTGACACCGCAGGAATCAGCTGGTTTGCAAGCAACAGACCAAATATATTGCCGCACAGCCAACTGATGATGATCAGTAGCATTAACTCCAGCATCAGTGCTTGTGCTAATTGCCAACCCGATACGCCCAGTTGGCGCAGCGACCCAACCAAAGGTTGGCGTTGAATAAACGACAGAGAAAGCGCTTGATAGAAAATAAATAGCCCGACAAGGAAAGCCAACATTCCCATCGCGCTCAGGTTAACGTGAAACGCTTTAGTCAGTGATTCAAGCTCGGCACGCGAGCTGCGTGACAATGACATGCCATTTGGTAACAGAGAACGTAAAGCAGACAGTTTTTGATTCGACATTTCGCCGCAAGCAATGACCGAAATCCCCGAACTGCGCTCCATATGACGTAATAGCGAGAGATCGGCGATCACTTGCGTTCCGCTGACCACATCGTTTTCGTCAACCAATAATGGCCCGAGCTTACGGCCATCATCCAGTTCTAAGTAATCGTTAGATGTGACGCTTAAATATTTAGCTAAATCTTCACTGATAAGCACCGGATACGGCGCATGCATTAAGGCTAAGGTTGGAACGTTACCCAGTAACGTATCTTTTTTCAGGTCGATCATTGCCACCGGGTCAATACCGACCAATTGAAGATCACGACCAGACTGGGTTCGCAGACGCAATAACTCCAGCGGCGCACACTCTTTAAAACCATCACGGCGCAACTGAATATAAAAACCTTGGGGAATTTTGTTGATACTGTGTTTAGGGCGGATACGATATGGAAGCGGATTAGCGAACAGCTTTTCGCCATGCTCATAACTGACGCGAGCATGGTGGTTAATAGCCGTTACGCCAACCAAAACCGACACGCCTAGCGTTAATCCTAGCCAGACGAGTAATATTTGGAATGGATAACGTCGGTAATGACCAAGCAGCGCTTTAACTACGGGCCATAACATTCAATACGCCTCCCTGTAGTCGAATACACCCTTCCATATGCTTAGCCACGTGCTCACTGTGCGTCACCAGTAATAACGTGCAATTTAGCTGGCGAGTGAGTGAGGTCAATAAACGCATCACCGCTTCCGCATTGCGTTCATCTAAGCTTCCGGTTGGTTCGTCTGCTAGCAGAATTTGTGGCTCCATGTACAAAGCACGAGCAATCGCCGCGCGTTGCTGTTGTCCACCCGAGGCCTCTTCTGGATAGCGACCAAGTAGAGGCATGAGATTCAGTGACGTGACAATTTGGCGCCACAGCCCTTCATTCTCAGGCAGACCTTTAAGCTGACGGCAAAAACGAATGTTATCGGCGATGTTAAGCGTTGGAAGCAAGTTAAACTGCTGAAAGATAAGACCAATATTGTTACGGCGATACGCGGTACGTCGAGTTTCGGTAACTTCGTGCATGGCAAAATTCGGAAACAGAATTTCACCAGAATCCACAGTATCTAGCCCTGCTATCATATTCAGCAAGGTACTTTTACCGGAACCGCTTTCCCCCATCAGGGCAACTTGTTCACCACGGTCTAAAAACAACTCAGCGCCCTGTAAAACCGGGTGAAATTCTCCACCATCCACATAGCCTTTACAGAGATCTTTAAGTTGTAACATTCAACATCTCACATTCGTTTCATAGGGGTATGTGAGCCTACACCAAAACCGCGCTGGTAGAAAGTGTTTTGGCGGTAGCGTCACAATCTATGCAACTAATATCGTTAACAAAGTCATCTATGCTCAATTCTCAATCAGGTTACGCATCCATTTCTGGCTACGTAGCCGATACAAAGATCCAAACCACTTCACCGCTTCTTCAGTCAGACACAGCCAATACATCCACCAAGCCGCGGCTTGAAAACATAATACGTTGCAGCGTAATCGGTAAAGCGATAGTGATCAGTCGACGCAGAAAGTCGCCTTTAGTATGCTGTAACGCAGTGGAAAACAAAGACAAAGTATCACTCCGTGAATAAATGGCTGACGATGGGAAATTGAAGTGGCCGTTAATATACTGAGATGTTGATAGCCAAACTAGCGAAATCACAGGGGTTGAAAGTGAAGAAAATTTTGGTTTTGGGCGCATCAGGCTACGTCGGTTCGCAGTTACTACGCCAACTGATTGACGAAGGTCATCAAGTCACCGCAGGCGCACGTCAACTCAACTATTTGAAAGCACGCACCAAAAGTCATCCGCTGCTTGAATACCAATACATTGACTTGAGTGACCGTCAAGCCACTTTGGATTTGGTGCGCGATTTTGATGTGGTGTACTTTTTGGTTCACGGGATGGCGCATGGCCACGATTTTATCGATTATGAACTCGCATTAGCCGAAAACTTTCGTGATGCGCTGGCAAACAGCCAAGTAAAGCACGTGATCTATTTAAGTGCGCTGCAACCGCAGACCGCCCATTCTGATCATTTAGAAGCGCGGCGCAAAACCGGTGACATCATTCGCCAAACCCAAGTGCCAGTGACAGAACTGCGCGCCGGCGTCATCATTGGCCCAGGCTCTGCCGCATTTGAGATTATGCGCGATTTTGTTTACAACCTACCGATTCTTATTACCCCTAAATGGGTCGATTCCAAAGCCAATCCAATTGCGCTGGATAACCTCAACCATTACTTGTTAGCACTCAGTCACCACGCTCCTGACCAGCATCAATGCTATGAAGTTGGCGGGCCGGACGTTCTCAGTTATCGAGAACAATTTCAGATCCTTTGCCAGCAAAGTCATCACCCTTATCGACTGCTCGCAACCCGCTGGCTTACGCCATCGATGGCATCGAAATGGTTAAGCTTAATTACCTCAGTGCCCGCCTCAATTGGTAGTGCGCTACTCTCAGGGCTTGAGCACGATTTTATTGCCGATAATCGCGCTATCGATAAACGCTTTCCACAAAATCTAATAAATTTCGAGCAAATGGTGCGCGTCAGCCTGAACCAAGAAGGTCAATTTGTGCGCAGCGATGTATGGGGGTTTGACCCCGCTGCGCTCAAACGCTGGCAACCGGGATTTGGTTACTACCCAAAACAGACCGGAGCCAGCATTGATACCGAGTTAACGGCCAAGGAACTGTGGCAAATCATTCAAACCATTGGCAGTAAAGAGCAAGGTTATTTCTTTGCCAATGCGCTGTGGCGAACTCGCGAATGGCTCGATGTCTTATTTGGTGCGGGAAGGCCGATTCGCCGCTCTCCACCCGGGCCAGATTTAATGGTTGGCGATTATATTGATTCCTGGAAAGTGATTCGCTGTGAGAAAGCACGCTTTTTATCGCTATTTTTTGGTATGAAAGGTCCTGGCCTTGGACGCCTAGAATTTACCATTAGCGATCTAGGCGACAAACGCCGCCTTAATGTCACGGCTTGGTGGCACCCCAAAGGCTTTCCCGGCCTTGTGTATTGGTTTGCGATGATGCCCGCTCACCTATTTATTTTTAAAGGTATGGTACGTGCGATTGTGCGAAAAGCGCGCCGAGCAAAGAAAACAACCTAAACACGCATCTTTTGGGCGAGCAACAGCCTAAAAATAGACACATTCGCATCTAACAACAAAAAGGCCGCAATCACGCGACCTTTCATTTTTAAAATAGATTTAGCGTAGCCAGTTCGTTTTACTCAACTCGACAATTTCATCTCCGCGACCATTGATGATCGCTTTCATCATATAGAGGCTAAATCCTTTGGCATGTTCCATTTTGATTTGTGGTGGCATGGCCAATTCTTGCTTCGCAGTGTCTACTTCAAGCACTACTGGCCCCGGATAGTTGACCGTTTCGGCCAGCGCGCCAGGCAGCGCTTCGGGATCTGAAACATGAATACCCTTGATACCACACGCATTGGCAATATTGGCAAAGCTCGGATTGTCCAAGTCGGTGTCGTCTGACAAATAGCCGCCTGCTTTCATTTCCATTGCCACAAAACCCAATGAGCGATTGTTAAACACCACAATTTTAATTGGCAAGTTTAACTGTTTAAGCGACAACAAATCGCCCATCAGCATCGAAAAGCCCCCATCACCACACATGGCAATCACCTGACGCTCACGGTCTACCGCCTGAGCCCCCATCGCTTGAGACATTGCATTAGCCATCGAGCCGTGATTAAACGAACCGATCAAACGACGTTTGCCATTCATGGCAAGATAACGCGCCGCCCAAACGGTTGGCGTGCCGACATCACACGTAAAAATCGCATCCTTCGCGGCATGTTCACTGACAAGACGCGCCAAATATTGTGGGTGAATCAAGTTATGCGAAGTTTTGCCACTGGCCAAATCGTCCAGATCTTTACGAGCGCTTTGATAATTGGCTAAGCAACTTTTTAAGTGTTTATCTGAACGTCCGGTATGAATCAATGGCAGCAATTTTTGCAGGGTGGTTTTGGTATCGCCCACCACACCAAAATCGATTTGCGCATGACGCCCCAATGAAGCCGGATTGTGGTCAATCTGGACAATTTTGGCTTTCTCAGGATAAAACTCTCGATAAGGAAAACTGGTGCCGATCAAAAGTAGTGTATCGGCTTGCTCCATCGCATGGTAACCCGATGCAAATCCGATCAACCCGGTCATTCCGACATCGTATGGATTGTCGTACTCAAGGTACTCTTTGCCGCGCATTGCGTGCACGATCGGCGCTTGTAGTTTGGCAGCGAGCGCCACCACTTGGTCGTGAGCATCTTTCGTCCCAGCCCCGCATAACAACGTAACTTTGCTGCTGTGGTTTAAGCTGTCGGCTAACTGCTCAAGATCGGCGAGCTCTGGAGTATAAAACGCGGGTTTTGGCAGGCTCCATTTCGGTTTGACGCCCTCTGGCATCGCTTTAAGCGCAACATCGCCCGGCAGAACTAACACCGCCACGTCATTATGCAGTATCGCTTGGCGCATCGCGGTTTCTAAAATAAACGGCATCTGCTCTGGGTTTGAAACTAACTCACAGAAAACACTACACTCTTTGAATAGTTCCTGTGGGTGAGTCTCCTGAAAATAGTTGGTGCCGATTTCTGAAGACGGAATGTGCGCCGCAATCGCCAATACCGGCACTTTATTGCGATGACAATCGTAGAGGCCATTTATCAAGTGCATATTACCCGGACCACAAGAGCCGGCGCACACCGATAATTTACCAGTGATATGGGCTTCTGCACCCGCAGCAAACGCAGCGACCTCTTCGTGTCGAGTACCTAACCATTCAATGCTACCGATTTTTCGTAAACTGTCGCTGATGCCGTTAAGCGAGTCACCAGTGACTCCCCAAATGCGTTCAACACCGGCTTGGCGCAGCGTGTCGGCAATAAAATACGCAATGCTATTACTCATATACTTTCCTCTTTGACTGACTTTATCGTTTTGAATTGATGAGGATTTCCATCAGTGAAAACGTGCTTAAGATCTCACTTTTCCATCATCCTCTTCGACCAAAACTTGTTCAAGTCAAAAATATTTGAATCTTTGCAATATTTTTTTATAAGAGAGTGTTTTTTAGAATTAATGCAACTATGCCCCATCGCTGGGCATTAAAACGCAGCCACAAAAAAGCCGCTGTCATGCAGCGGCGTGTTATGAGTAATAAGCTTGGCGGCTTGAATGCTAGTAATGGACTTATTTCACTTGAAAAGAGAGCGGAATTTCCGCAAGCTGAGTCCCTTGATTGGCCGGAAATACTTTGTATTCACCATGGTATTTCACATTAGACTTGTAGTCGGTGATCTTATGCACCATAAAGCCCGCTTTCGTTGCTGCTTCAACAAAGGCGGCGTGGTGTCCGCGTACAAACCAACTCATCGGCTTCACCAAGTTTTCACCATCAAAACAAGCCTCGCACTGGTTAGCGCACAGTGCCAACGAATTTTGTCCATCGGTATAAATTTGTACTTTACCTGCGCCGACCAAAGCTTCCGAAGTCGACACTTCCCAGCCAGCGGCTTCCATACAATCCAAAAACGCCTCAATCGCGCTGTCTTTAACCGAGTTTTCTGCTGGGTGGTTAGCGAAAAATTCGGCATAGAAACTCGAAATACGCTGAAAGATCATCATCAAAGCGGCATCGTTACCTTTTGAGCGCCCAGCTTTTTGCCAGCGCGTCAAATCATCGCCCACACAACGGTCAAAACGCTGATCTTTTAACGCTTTAGTCACCCAACGCACCAAATAGTGATTGTTGGCCACTGGCGCATTGGCCAATTTGCCGCTTTGGTGTTCGTTGCCAAGCTCTGCTAGAGCGGTGTTGACAAGGTTTTGAATTTCAACGGTATAAGAGGTCATTACGCTTTTCTTCCAAATATCCAATAGCATGCTGCTGACAGCACAGAACATAAACTCATTACGCATAGCATCGGCCAAACCACGCCTGATGGCATCGCGGCGACAATCATACCGATAATTGACCCCATGCCAAACCGTAATGTGCCCGCCAGAGAAGACGCTGTGCCAGCAATGCGCGGATAACCGCTCAACAGTAGCCCCATTGAGTTACTGCCGATAGTCGAGAGCGTACCGATGTACATCACTACAAACGCTACCGTGCCCCAAAGGCCCCAGCCCCAAACCCAGCAAGAGAGCAGCCCTAAACCTGCAATAAGCTGCACTGTCAAACCAAAGCGCAGCATGGCATGAGAACCCACTTTACGTACCAGTTTGCCATTGAGTGTGGTCATAAAGATCATCGCCACAATATTAAGGCCAAACAGATAACCAAAATGCTCTGGACGCACGCCGTAGATATCGATGTAAACAAATGAACCGGCGGTTAAAAACGCAAACATACCTGAAAATGAAAACGCACCGGAGAGCATCAAGCCCATCGCCACTGGATTGGTCAGCAACTTAGAATAGTTGCGCAGCGTGGTCCATAAATGCAGCGGCTGACGATTTTCAACGGGCAGCGTTTCAGGAATTTTCCACATCACCAGCACAATCACCAAAATGGCAAAGATCACTAAGAACCAAAAAATTGCGCGCCAACCAAGTAACACCGCGATATGGCCGCCAATCATCGGGGCAATCAGTGGGGCGATGGTGATGACCAAGGTCACGAACGACATAGTGCGAGCAAAATCTTCGCGGTCAAACATATCGCGGACCACGGCTTGAATGATGACCGCCGCCGCCGCACCAGCAAAACCTTGCGCAGCGCGAACGGTCGTCAGCGCATCGATGCCATGAGTGGTCGCGCTGACCATAGCCGCAACGCCAAAGAAGAACACGCCAAGCAGTAACACTGGGCGACGACCGAAGCTATCAGCAAGCGGACCATGAATTAACTGCCCAACAGCAAATCCCATGGTATAAGCCGTCAAGGTGATTTGTACCTCACCGGCTCCAACACCCAAATCCTTGGCAATGGAAGGCATCGCGGGCAAATACATGTCGATCGCCAGCGGTGTTAATGCGCCAATCGCACCTAAAACCAAAAACAGAAAAAAGCTCAGTTTCGGTGCATTTGTTGATGTTGAAGGCTGGGGTTGCATAAATCTCCTGTTCTCTTAACGATGAGTACCGCCATAAAAGGCGGTACGTCAGACTATTCTTACATTAAATACAAGCTATTAGGCCGGCTATGCTCACTGAAAATGGCGTAAAAAACTAGTTCTAATTAGGAAATAAACTATTTCCTTTGCTTAGTTATTATTTCTAATAACGCTTACTTCCAAATAGAGTCAATCTCTTGCTCTGTCAAAGCACGGTATTCACCAGGCTCTAAGCTCTCATCAAGGATGATGTCACCGATACGTTCTCGGTGTAGATGTTCAACTTTATTGCCAAGCGCAGCGAACATACGTTTCACTTGGTGATATTTGCCTTCATGAATCGTTAGTAATACTTCATGTTCTTTTGCATCGACGATTTCAAGTTTGGCCGGTTTGGTCAGTTCGCGCTCATTTCTCAATTCGATACCTTGGGCAAACTGCTCAACGTAGTGCGCTTCAATCGGGTCAACCAACCATACGCGATAGGTTTTCTCGCATTTGTGTTTTGGCGAAGTAATACGATGTGACCACTGGCCGTCGTCGGTGATCAAAACTAAACCTGTGGTGTCGACATCCAAACGTCCGGCAAAATGCAGGTCTTTACTGTTGACTTCATCAAGCAGCGTAAACGCCGTTTGGTTAAAACCATCTTCATGAGAACAAACAAAGCCTTGTGGCTTAAATAACATCAAATAGCGAGGGCCTGGCTTGGCAAGTTCGCGTCCTTGCCACTCTACACATGCGCCTTCTTGAACTTTAAACGCACCGCTTTTTTGCACGACGTCGTCAACACTGACCTCGCCACTTTTAATGATTTTTGTCGCTTCTCTACGTGTTGCACCCAGTGCATCACACAAATATTTATCTAAACGCATGAATACCTCATTGTTGCTTGCTGCGGTATTATAGTCAGCTAACACCAAATAGTTGAGCTATTTCACAGAATTTATGTACACCTTACGCCCTTACCAAGCCGATTCCGTCAAAGCGGTTCTGCATTACTTTCACAAACACTCCACCCCTGCGGTGATTGTACTTCCCACTGGCGCAGGCAAAAGCTTGGTTATCGCCGAGCTGGCAAGGCTTGCCAAAGGCCGCGTGCTGGTGCTGGCGCACGTCAAGGAGTTGGTTGAGCAAAACCACGGCAAATACGAAGGCTATGGTCAAAAAGGGGCGATATTTTCTGCAGGGCTTGGGCGTAAAGAGACCGACCAACAGGTGGTGTTTGCTTCGGTACAATCTGTAGTGCGTAATCTTGACGCGTTTAAAAACCAGTTTTCGCTGCTAGTGATTGATGAATGCCACCGCGTGCCAGATGACAAAAGCAGCAGCTATCAAAAAGTCATTAGCCATCTGAGAGAGCTCAATCCTGGAATAAAAGTTCTGGGTTTAACGGCAACGCCGTATCGCCTCGGAATGGGCTGGATTTATCAGTATCACACTCGTGGTCAAGTGCGCAGTGAAGAACCGCGCTTTTTCCGCGACTGCATTTTTGAATTGCCGATCCGCTATCTGCTTGATGAACAGTTTCTCACTCCAGCCAAAATGCTCGATACACCGGTACTGAGTTACGATTTCTCTCAGCTCAAACCTGCCAATACGGGGCGCTATAAAGAGTCAGAACTCGACAGCGTGATCGATAAAGACAAGCGCGCCACGCCACAAATTATTCACCAAGTGATTGATATGGCGAAAACTCGCCAAGGCGTGATGATTTTCGCCGCCACAGTGCGCCATGCGAAAGAGATCCACCAGCTTTTGCCGCAAGGTCAAGCGCAGCTTGTGATTGGCGACACGCCAACGCCAGAGCGTGATGACATCATTCAGCGCTTTAAGCAGCGTGAGATCAAATACTTGGTTAACGTATCGGTGCTCACCACCGGGTTTGATGCACCGCATGTCGATTTGATTGCCATTCTTCGCCCCACCGAATCCATCAGCTTGTATCAACAGATTGTCGGGCGCGGGCTGCGTTTATCACCGGGCAAACATGATTGTTTGGTGCTGGATTATGCAGGCAATAGCTACGACCTTTACCAGCCAGAAGTCGGCGATCCCAAACCGGACTCCGACAGCGAAATCATCACCATTCCCTGCCCGGCCTGCGGTTTCAATAATAACTTCTGGGGCAAACTCGATAGCAATGGCTTTTTACTTGAGCACTACGGCCGTAAATGCCAAGGCTTTTTCACTGACGAAGACACTGGCGAGCGTGAACACTGTAACTACCGTTTTCGCGCCAAGTATTGCCCTGAGTGCGGCGCCGATAACGACATTGCCGCGCGTATTTGCCATGAATGCGATGCAACGCTAGTCGACCCAGATAAAAAGCTCAAAGAGGCGCTCAATCTTAAAGATGCATTGGTATTCGAATGTTCCGACATGCAGTTGTCCGTGCACAAGCTTGAGTCAGGGAAAAGCCAACTCAAAGTCACCTACCTTGGTGACAATCAAGCGCAAGTACATGAGTTTTGGCCGCTTTCGACCCAAAAACAAAAGGCAGAGTTCAAAAGTCGCTTCGTGCGCCCACATCTTGCCGACAAACACCGCCCGTTTGAAGAAGCCTCACCAAGTAAAATCGTTGCCAATCAACACCGATTTCGTCCGCCACAATTCGTGATTGCGAGAAAAGTGGGTCGATTCTGGAAAATGCGCGATAAAGTGTTTGAGGATGAGTTGACCCAAGGCTGAACATCATTCACCCTAAATTCATACTAAAACGCGTAAACTCAAGATAAGTATTTGATAGAGGTAACACTTATGAGAGCAACCGTGCTGCCGATTTCACTCACGCTGAGCCTTTTTTTGCTCATTACGCAAGCCTTGGCGCAAGAGACCTCGTCACTCACTGATGGCAATCAAGATCCCCATGCTATCGTTAACGATGTGGTCAAACCTGGCACCGAAGTGGATATCGATGAAGACCAAGATGATGTCTACGAAGCGGTAAAAAATGGCAAAATCCGCCCGTTTTCAGAGCTATATGACGAAGTCGAAAGCGATTTATACGGACGCATTATCAAAGTGGAACTGGAAGAAAACGACGGTGAATGGATCTATGAGCTGAAAATCATCCACGATGGTACTATCGTGCAAGCGCAGTACGCCGCAGCAACATTAGAAATGCGCTTGCTCAAAGGCCACAATTTAAAAAACGTACTGAAAAGCGCCACATTAACAGTAGAGTCGCCCTAACGACAAGTCATAACCTAGCGTGCCACACCGTGCTAAACGCCAGCGCAATTGATAGATAAAAGAAGTGATATTGTTATGAAAATCCTCGTGGTTGAAGACGAGCCTCGCCTTGGCGAACAAATTAGTGAAACCCTAGAACAAGCCGGTTGGGTTCCCGAACTGTCAACCGATGGCATCGATGCTTTGTATCGTGCAACTTCCGAGCAGTGGGATGCGATTGTCCTCGATTTAGGTCTGCCCAAACTCGACGGTTTGACCGTACTAAAAGGCATTCGCGATGAGAACATTAACACACCGGTTGTTATCTTAAGTGCGCGCGATACACTCACTCAGCGCGTTGAAGGCTTAAATGCTGGCGCCGACGATTACCTCACCAAACCGTTCGAGCTTTTAGAACTCGTTGCCCGTCTGCGCGCGCAGCTACGCCGAGCATCAGGCAACGCCTCACCGGTATTACAAGTGGGCGATTTGAGCCTTGATACTCGCACCTCGAAAGTGTTGTGGCAGGGGCAAGCGGTCAGTTTGACGGCGCTGGAATATAAAGTCGTCGCCTACTTTATGCATAACGCCGATAAAGTGATTTCCCGCACCGAACTGGTTGAACATATTTATAAACAAGATTTTGACCGCGACTCCAACACCATTGAGGTGTTTATCGGTCGAATCCGCAAAAAAATTGCGCCACAAGTCATCAAAACCGTGCGCGGCCTTGGGTACCAACTGAATGCCAATTAGATTTACCGGTATCCTCAAGCAGCTCAGCCTGCGTAACCGCCTACTACTGGCTGCATTTATCTGGCTAACCGCGATGATATTGGCAGCGGGCATTGTGGTTCCGACTCAAGTCTACGGTTACATGGTCGACGAAACCAAATCTCAGCTCAGCATCTATATGGATGAACTGGCGGCGAATTTGGAAACCAATAACGCGGGTCAACTTCTGATGCTCAGCAAACTCTCTGACCCGCGTTTTCGCCGCCCATACAGCGGTTTGTATTGGTCGATTGATGCCGGTGAGCACCGTTTGCGCTCGCGTTCATTATGGGATCGCACCATCGAATCTAAACCGCTGAAAAATCGCTTAGTCGGTGCGCGTAACGAGCCATTGATCTACATCGAAAAAACCTTATATCTCCCCGAATACCGAAACCCTGTACACGTTACTATTGGTATTGATGAAAAGCCGATCCGCGCTTCGATTGCCAAATTAAAAAGCCAGCTGTGGATCATTCTTGGTTTACTGTTTGTTGGCCTGCTGATCGTGATGGGTGGGCAGATTTACTGGTCGTTGGCACCGCTTCGCAAGCTACAACAAGATTTGGTTAAGCTGAGAGCTGGCGAACAGAACAGTCTAAACCACAGCTATCCACAAGAAATCTCACCGGTCATTTCCGATTTGAATGCGCTGCTGTTTCATTATCAAGAGCTACTTGAGCGCGCTCGCCACCACGCCGGTAACTTATCGCACGCACTAAAAACCCCAATTTCGGTACTGCGCAATGAAATCGCGGCGCTTTCAGATGCCGACCGCGCTATACTGCAGCCGCCAATTGAGCAGATCCAACAGCAGATTGACTATCACTTAAGTCGCGCACGTATGGCCGGTTCAAAAAACATCCTCGCAGTAAAATCATCACCATCACAGTGTGTAGACACCATTGCCAGCGCCTTTGACAAACTTTATGCCGCGCGAGAATTAACCTTAGTCAACGAATTAGAATCGGAACTTTTGGTTGCGGTGGAAGAGCACGATCTTAGTGAGATGCTAGGTAACCTGCTGGAAAACAGTTACAAATGGGCCAATTCGCTGATTCGAATTTATCATCAGCCCGAGCAAAACGGCTCGGTCAGCATTGTGATTGAAGATGACGGGCCGGGCATTCCAACTGAGAAGCTTTCTAGCGTCCAAAAACGCGGGGTGCGCCTTGATGAGTCAACGCCGGGCAGCGGATTAGGGCTCAATATCGTTACCGAAATGGCGCACAGCTATCGCGGCGCATTCACACTTGAAACCAGTAACTTAGGCGGCGTTAAAGCGATTTTAACCTTAAAGCTCAATCAAGTGACGACCAAAAAACCAAAGCGCAGTTAACTGCCAGAGTCTCGATGGGCGGCATCGTCGCCCTTAACGATTGAAAACACGCGTAAGAATGTCCCTCTAGCCCTTGCTCAACACCCAATTGAATGCTAGTATCCGCGCTCGTTTTAGAAGAATCCTTTCTTTTGAAACTTTACCATAGACGACAAGGTCGCATTGTCGCTATGAATTTATGATTTCTAATTTGAGAGTAATACTATGAAATTTGAAGCAGTAGTACGTACTGAGCTAGGTAAAGGTGCGAGCCGCCGCCTACGTCACGCTGGTCAATTCCCAGGCATCGTTTACGGTGGTGAAGCAGAGCCAGTTTCAATCGCTCTAAACCACGACGAAGTGATCAACCAAATGGACAAACCTGAGTTCTACGAAGGTCTGGTTCTAGTGATCGACGGTGCTGAAGTGAAAGTTAAACCACAAGACGTTCAACGTCACGCTTTCAAGCCAAAAGTTGAGCACATGGACTTCATCCGCATCTAATTTCCCTACCAGGAATTAGTTGGATAAATCCAGCCTTTTGCATATCAGATTTATCGGCCTTACCAACCGAGACATCTAAAAATTCGAAACCCCAGAGACTTACCACCTCTGGGGTTTCACCGTTTTAGGTCCCTACTTTCATCGTTACACCTGGCTTTCTCATCCATCTAGCCATAACGCTTCATTGCGAAGTGCTGCAAAGACCTTAACTCGCACGCACAAAAAGCACGACGTAACATCGTGCTCTAAGTTCAATTCATTATTGAGTAATGACGTTCTTTTATGCCGCCTCACCGATGGCACTGTTTGGTTGTTCAACTCGAAAACCACGACGAATATTGGTAAAGGTTATTCCGGCAAACACTACAATCACCAGCGACAAATGCCACACTTGGCTAAGCCCCATTTGCACCAAAGCCATACTCAGCAGTGAAGATACGATCATCTGCCCGCCTCCCGACATTGCCGCCGCCGCGCCAGCTTGTTTTTTGTACGGTAACATCACCATCGCCTGAGCACACGGCAGCGCAATGCCGTTACCCAAGATCATCAACAGCTGACCGATCATCAAAAACAGCGGCTCGTTTGGACAGAAGAAGAACCACACCGCAGAGCACAGGTGCAGTACCGGAGTAAACATCAGCATTTTTCGAGTGCCGATACGCGGCCTAAAGCGGTTGCAAGTTGAAGTACCAATCAACATTCCCATTGCGGGAATCAAAGCCCACAGCGCGTATTGATCTGAACTCATGCCAATCTGGTTTTGCATGATAAATGGCATCACCGACACTGTGGTGATCATCAAGCTGAAATTGAGCCAGCCAATACTGGCAAAACTCATAAAATAGCTTGAACGAATCAGGCTAGAATACTGTTTCGCCATTGCTTTAACCGACGGGACGCGCGATTTGGCTTTCACGCTTTCTTCAAAACGAAAGGCGATAATAACCCAAGCAAATAACACATACCCCAGCAGCGATACAAACACCATCGACCAGCCAAAATGCGCATTGATAAAGCCGCCAATAACCGGAGCAAACAACGGCGTGATCGAAGCAACCATAGCAATATAAGACATTGCCAGCGGTAACTCGGCGCCGTTGTAACGGTCACGCGTAGAAGCTCGAGCCAACACCGCGCAACAACCAGTGCCTAGCCCTTGTAGAAACCGACCAAGCACCATCCCTGAAAACGACGCTTGGCAGGCGATAACCACACTCAAACCACTGACCGCAATAAGCAAACCACACAGCAGAACCTTTTTCCGGCCTAGCGCATCCGAAATCGGACCATATAAAAATTGCGATGGTCCAAAGCCGAGTAAATAAACACTGACCAGCAATTGGGCTTGGTCCAAGTTAATATTGAAATCTTTGGCAATCCAAGGCAGTGATGGCATTACCAGCCCCATGCTAAGTTGTCCCACGCTGATGATAAGGCAGGCCAAAATAATGGTTCTTTTCTGAATACTGTGGGTCATGAATTTCCTAATACTGAATAAGGCAGATAAATAGCGCGCGAATTACTCTTCGCTCATCGCTTGGCCACGCTGTCTACCATGATGATGGCGCCCCCCGCCATGATGGCCACGACCGCCACCTGCCCCATGTCGTGCACGGCGGCGCAGCGAGCCAGATTCATCATGCTCAATCACTTTGGATTTGACACGTTTAACGGTCGAGAGGCTGGTTTCTGTCTCATCGGCAACTTGCTGAAGGGTCTTTCCTTCTAGCAACAAAGTGGCGATATGCTGATGCTTTTCACGATTGGCCGGACGACCACGAAACTTCTCTTTCCATGCGTCAGGATTGCCTTTTAACGCGCGGCGCCCCATTTCTGCGGCAAAAAGACGATGTTGCTTTTCGGCGTCAGAATACCCTTTTAGTAGGCAAAGTAATACCTTAGTCTCGACGCTGTCTGGCTCAAATGTGAGTTCTTGACTCAAAGTTTGCAAGGTCACTTTTTTTTCTAGCAGTTGGCTGATCAGTTCATGACTGTGTTTGAAGTCAGGCGCTAATGCATTTAGCCACCACAGCGCAAGTGTATCGCCAGGTTGCAAGCTATCAAACAGCTTAGAAAATTGCTCTCGTTCAAGCGCAGGCACACGCCCTTTAACGCGGTCTTGAATCGCCTGCGCCTCAGGAAAGCGCTCTGAGAGCGCTTCAAGTTGGCTATCGAGCTCGCGGTTCTTCGGTGAATAACGGGTGTAAGTATAAACCGTCATACTGTTCTCCTTAATTCTTGTCACTATTAGCTTGTTCAGAAACCGAGGATGACGCTTGGCTTTCACAACATCTGATTTGCTTCACCACTCTCAATACTCACCCTGTCGGTACTCACGACTCATGCTTATCAATAAGCTCATATAACGTTATGGGTCAATATTAGATCGGTTCATAAATATTGTAAACACTAAATGAGCCATTTATTTTTCATCCTTGGTGATTCAATCATTAAACATGGCGTTCTCAACTGAGGTCTCTTTTTCAAGCCAAGGATGTCTGATATGTTGTAACAACAACTTAGCTAGGATCACCGTTTCAGATATAAGGAGATCACATGAAATTATTTGTATTTGAACATTGCCCTTTTTGCATTCGCGCCATGATGACGGCTGGCTACAAAAAGCTCGATGTTGAGCTTGAATACATTCAAAACCACGATGTGGATGCGAGAATCGAAAAAGTGGGCGCCAACATGGTGCCGATTCTGCAAAAAGACGATGGCAGCTATATGGCAGAAAGCTTGGATATCGTTGCTTATCTTGATGGCATTGATGAGTCGGCGCCAATGGCCGCTGCAACCAAAACCGCCGCGATAGACACATGGAAAAAACGCGCTCACCCTTATGAAGGGCCTTTAGTTCATCCTCGCTGGATGAAAATAGACCTGCCAGAGTTTCAGTGCCAACCCGCCAAAGATTGGTACACCAAGAACAAGTCGACCATGATTGGTATGTCGTTTGAGCAAGCACTTGAAAACAGCGCCGAGTATATCGCTCAGATGAACTCGCTGCTGACCAAAATCGACTGGCTCGTGCTGCCTTCAGAAAAGAGCCAAACACTCAGCTATGATGACATTCTCACCTACCCATCGCTGCGGAATCTCACGGTGATAAAAGGCATCGAATTTCCAGAGCGAGTACGCCAATACATCGATGAAGTCACGGCGATCACTCAAATTCCACTCTACGACGACGTCGCAGTTTAACCAGCCCGGCCATAATTACGGCTTCACAGTCAAAAAGCTTTCAATAAATATCGTCAATCCCGATTGCCCATCGGCTGGCGTTATTTATTGATGGCAACACAATTCCATTCGCGGCGTATTCAAGCTGTGTTAGAATCGCGCCCTTTCACCCGCTTGCGCGTTTAACCAACTTAGAGACGACTCATGCCATTTTCAACATTTGGACTGAACCCCGCACTTGTCACTGCCATTTCGGAGCTTGGCTACCAAAAGCCAACCACCATTCAAACCAAAGCAATTCCGGTTATTTTGCAAGGTAAAGACCTGATTGCTGCCGCGCAAACGGGAACCGGTAAGACCGCCAGTTTTGTCTTACCCATTTTGCACCAGCTCAGCCAAGCTCAAACGCAAAAGAAAAAACGCATTCGCGCGCTGATTCTGGTTCCGACCCGCGAGCTCGCCATTCAAGTCGATGAGAAAATTCAGCAATATGCTAAGCATCTGCCACTCACGTCGCTGGCAATGTATGGCGGTGTGGATGAAAAGGCGCAAAAACAAGCGTTGATCGATGGCGTCGACGTATTGGTCGCAACCCCTGGGCGCTTACTGGATATGTACGGCCAACGTGCGGTGTATTTCGAAGAAGTCGAAGTGATGGTGATGGATGAAGCCGACCGCATGTTAGACATGGGCTTTATCGACGACATCAACAAGATTTTGGACCGTTTGCCGAGCGATATTCAGCACCTGCTGTTTTCTGCAACGTTGTCAAACAAAGTGCGCGATTTGGCGAAATCGGCCATTCCCGATCCTTTTGAGATTAGCATTGCCGCCAATCAGGCGTCCAAAGCCAATATTGAGCAATGGCTTATCACCGTGGATAAAGACAAAAAGTCCGCGCTGCTTAGCCATTTAATCAAAGAAAACCAGTGGCAACAGGCGCTGATTTTCATTGAAACCAAACATGGCGCTGCCAAATTAGCCGCCCAGCTTGAAAAACGCGGCATTGAAGCCGAAGCGTTTCACAGTGGGCGTAGCCAAGCGATTCGCACGCGATTACTGGAAGAGTTCAAAGCCGGAAAAATTCGTTATTTGATTGCTACTGGCGTGGGTGCTCGGGGTATCGACATTCATGAATTAACCCGTGTGGTCAATTACGATTTACCCTTCCCTGCCGATGAGTATGTCCATCGCATCGGACGAACTGGCCGCGCGGATGCCAAGGGTGAAGCCATCTCACTGGTGTCAAAAGACAACTTCAAGAACCTGTGTATGATTGAAAGCCGTTTGGGCCACTTGATTGAGCGCCGCGAAGTAGCTGGGTTTGAACCGAAAAAACCGGTACCGATTTCGATTCTAAACTACGTACCCAAACATAAACGCAATCCGCAGCAGTAAAGCTTACACTAAGTCAGTATGAGTGCTGTGAAAGCGCTATACACAAAAAGGCGACCTGAGGTCGCCTTTTCTTTTCGATATCAATCTATGCAAATTATTCGTCGATATCGACGGTTTGCTTGATATAGAGCGAAGGATAGTTTTGACGCATATAACGCTGCTCTTCAACCATATCTTTAAAGGTCGGCCCTTCACTAAGTTTGAGCACCACCTCTTTGCCTTCCACTCTCAGCACGCTGCCTTTTACCCAGACTTGACGGCCTTCATGCAAATTCAACGTCCCAGTAATGCTCACTCCACGGCCAAAACTCGCGCCACCTTCCACTAGCACTCGCAAGCCTTTTTCAGAAACCTCACTCACGTGAAAACGGTATCCAGCTAAACGAATATCTGGCATTGCCCGTTTCGGATAGCAAAGCCGAAAAAATTCGCGCCGCTGTTCAAACTGAGAATCGTCCATAAAATTTCCACTCCGTAAGCCAAGTTCCTGAGTTGCTCGATAAACCGAGCTTTTGCTCAGTATACCGAAAGGTCTAAATGCAACAAGACTCTGACTTCACACAAGTTATTCATTTATGGCGATAAATCACATTTAACCAAACAACCAAGCGATAGCAAAAATCACCACGAAAAACACTAATGTGCATTTGACCAACAACTTGACGTTGGTCGTGCCTCCACGTGGAGGTTCATTACAGCAACCCATAATATCTCCTACTAATACGTTGGCGAGCCTCTACGTTACCCCTTTCCCCAAGGGGAAGGTCAAGCCACCAGCCCGCCTAAAGATGAATTTTTTATGACAGAGCAATCGCACTAAAAGATGGTGAGTTATTTGCTAAACAAACAGATACGCAAACAAACAATTTACATAATATTAACTTGCGCGCTGCATTTAAGAATTTTTGACTGAATTCTGAAAATTCAACATTGACGAAAAAACGCTCGATTTCTAAATTTTAGAGGTACTGTCACTGGGAGGTCATAAATATGAAACGTGCCACAAATTCGTATCGTCTACAAATCATCAAAGAAGTTGCTGTAAAACAAGAACGACTGAAAGGTGGCGATCCGATGGCAGCCTACATTCAAGATTTACTCGATCATCACCCCGAAGGGATTAAAAAAGACGTTGAGTACAACCAACGCTTTGCGGGAAGCCATTTTGACGAACATGTCGGAGGATGGATCAGTGACCGTTGGTCACTCAAATAAATCTTGTTGCGGGCTTACAGGTTGAGTCGATATTTCGCCTGAAGCAGACGGCTTACTTTGAGCCATTTTACGCTTATAGCGTTGCTGACATAACTTAATCACATGGCGCTGCTGAGCCGGCGTCATGTTCAGCCAACCAAATCGCTCTTCGCGTTTACGCATACACCCCTGGCAGTACCCTTTGGCATCCATGGAGCAGATGCCCACACATGGGCTTGGGACGGGGAAAAACTCAAGCTGTTGCATCGTCTCCTATTTGCCTCACATCAATATCGTAAATATAATCAATCACTTCCATTGAAATTCACCGTTAAACTATGACTTAGAGCTGACAAAAAGCTAACCTTGTCAAATATACTAACCAAACTTATTGCAGGACGATATAAAGTCAATACTTCCACACACTGGAGTCAATTTATATGAAGCTTAGTTCAAAAGCGTTACTTGCTACAATGTCACTTCCTTTTGTCATTGCCGGATGCTCAACCATGAAGCCTCAACAAGACATCACTGCCGCAGATTTACAAAATCACCGCTGGGAACTTGTCAATATCAATGGTCAAGACTTCAATCCGACTGCGCGCCAAAAACGACCATTTATTCAAATTAATGACACCCTAAAAACCTCAGGTAATGCGGGATGTAATAATTTTATCGGTCAAGGCGAGCTTAAAGACAATCAATTTCGCGTCGACAAAATGGGCATGACGATGAAAATGTGTATCGGCGACATCATGGACTTTGAACAGTCTATCTCGCAAGCGCTACAAGAGTGGAGTAGCCTGACTCTCGATGGTGATAAATTGATCATCGAAACGGAAGTCAACACCCTGACCTACCAACTCAACGACGCCAATCAATAACGCGAAATTCACGTTTATTACCCTATTGATCATAAACCCCCTATTGATCACAAACCCCATTGAACACAAAGCAGCCACCGGCTGCTTTGTTATTTCTACCGCCATCACAGCTTTATTTGTTTATGTTTCAGAAACATACCAAAGTGACTATTTTTCGTCATAATGAATAGAATCTCAGACTTTTCCGGTCTGAATCATTTAGATTCCATCATTTTACAGGACTTATTATGACAAGGTTGCTGTCACTGCTACTCACAGTTTTGCTTCCATTCTCTGCTTTCGCCCAAGACGATTGGCCCACGACGCTGGAAAAAGCCAAAGGTCAAACGGTGTATTTTCATGCTTGGGGCGGCAGCCAAGAAATCAATAACTACTTAAGCTGGGCAAATGAGCAACTTGAGAAACAATACCAAGTTACTCTCAAGCAGGTCAAAGTCGCGGACATTGCTGAGACCACCACGCGCTTAATCGCGGAAAAAGCCGCGGGTAAAAACAGTGGCGGCAGCGTCGATATGGTTTGGATCAACGGCGAAAACTTCAAATCAATGAAAGACAATAAATTGCTGTTCGGACCGTTTGTTGACCAACTTCCAAACTGGCAATACGTCAATCAATCTCTGCCTGTCGACAGCGATTTTTCCGAACCGACCATGGGGCTTGAAGCGCCTTGGGGCGTAGGCCAGCTAGTGTTTATTTACGATCAAGACAAGCTCAATAATCCTCCGCAATCATTTGCGGAGCTACTGAGCTACGCCAAAGCTTTTCCTAATCGTGTCAGTTACCCTCGCCCACCAGAATTTCATGGCACCAGCTTTTTAAAAGCGCTGTTGATAGAGCTCAGCGGCAACGATCCCGCTTTAGCAAGCCCTGTCTCGGAGGCCGATTTTGCTAAAGTGACCGCGCCGCTGTGGCGTTATCTTGATGAATTTCATCGCTACGCTTGGCGTTCGGGTCAACAATTTCCTGCTAGCAGCGCAGAAACCGTGCAACTGCTCGATGATAACCAGCTCGACCTCGCCATCACATTCAACCCTAACTCAGTGTACGCAGCGCAAGCGAATGGCACACTCGGCAAATCGACCAGCGTCTATGCAATGCAAGCTGGCGCATTGTCTAACATTCACTTCCTTGCCATTCCATGGAACTCCAATGCCAAAGCGGGGGCATTGGTCGCCATCAACTTCTTGCTGAGCCCAGAAGCTCAGTCACGTAAAGGCAATCTCAAAGTATGGGGCGACCCATCGGTACTTAAAAACGACTATTTAACCGGCAGTGCTCATCGCACTCGTCTGTTTGCATCAATCAAAGAGCCACATCCTAGCTGGCAGACAGCACTTGAAAAAGAGTGGCAGCGCCGTTACGGCCATTGATGATTGGTCATCCACGTTCGACTATGCTGTTTCGAATTATTTATTTACTGGTCATTTTGCTATGTATTAGCCCCACACTTCCGGGGCTAATTGGCGTAGTGTTCGCCGCGGTCGGGTATTTGCCTGTCATCGGCTTGAATCATGCTAGCAGCGCCGCTTTTACCGCGTTATGGCACTGGCCCGGCATATCAGATTCAATACTCTTAACGATACTTTCCGGGCTAGTCAGTACTTGCGGGGCAGCACTATTGTGCTTTTCCGTACTGCAACAATTTTGGTTACACTGTCACTGGAGACGTATTGAACCTCTTCTCGCCCCGCTTTTGGCCATGCCTCACGTGGCCTTTGCAATCGGTTTTGCGTTTTTGTTTTCGCCCACCGGGGTTATCGCCCGTCTGGTAACGCAATTCGGCGCCGATTTACAAGCCAGTCAAACCACTTGGTTCATCAATGACCCTTACGCTGTCGGACTAACCTTCGCGCTCGCGCTTAAAGAAATGCCATTTCTAGTGTTGATGAGCATTCCGGTGCTGCAGCAACTCAACCTCAATCACCTGCATCAGACCTGCGCCTCAATGGGCTATAGCCAAAGTCAGTTTTGGTGGAAAGTGGTCTTGCCACAATGGTTAGTAAAAATGCGTTTTTCGCTGTTTGCGGTGCTCGCATATGGCGTATCTGTGGTCGACATTAGCATCATTGTCGGGCCTAAATCGCCGCCTACATTAGCGGTGCTGGTATGGCAGTGGTTCAATGACCCCAATATTGCCATGCTGCCACAAGCCGCCGCTGGCGCCCTGCTACTGTTCGCGATTTTGTCCCTGCTCATGACAGCGATGTGGCTGGGAGAAAAACTGCTGGTGACGGTCAATCGCCAATGGCAATTCTCAGGGCGTTTTGGCATCACTTTACCGGGTAAAAGCGTGTTCGTCTCGGTTATCAGCTTAGTGAGCATAATGATCCCGCTACTGCTGTTGTGGAGCTTTGCTCAGCGTTGGCGCTTCCCTGATTTGTTGCCTTCACAATTCACTGCGCGGTTCTGGCTTTCACAGTGGAATGCTTTCGTCCCGACACTTACCGATAGCCTTATTATTGCCACCATTTCAGCAAGCCTTGCGGTCATCATGGCGCTGATTGCGCAGCAGTATCGCGTCCATCATAGATGGTCTCTGCCGGGCTATATCATTGTGTTGCCAATGTTGATTCCGCAGCTCTCGCTGTTGCTGGGTCTGCAAGTAGCCGCGCTCTCGATAAGTGAACAGAGCTATTATCTATGGGTGATATGGTCACATCTGTTCTTCGCCTTTCCGTTTGTCTATCTAGCGCTCAATGGCCCTTGGCAGAGTTACGATCATCACTACTCACAAATATCCTTAAGCCTTGGCAAGTCGCCGCTGCAGACCTTTTTTAAAGTCAAACTGCGTATTCTGCTCCCGGCGGTTTTATATGCTTGGGCGCTCGGGGCGAGCGTCAGCCTTGCTCAATATTTACCAACGTTAATGCTCGGCGCAGGGCGTATTTCCACCGTCACCACCGAAGCGGTAGCACTGTCGAGTGGCTATGACCGACGCATTAGTGCGATTTACGCACTTTGGCAAGCCATACTGCCCGGGCTGTTTTTCGCTCTGGCAATACTGCTTGGTAAACGCCGCCGTGCAAACCTTGTCTATCCATATTCATCACAGGAAACCGCGAAATCATGACGCTACGCGTAAAAAACCTGACCATTCGCCATCGTCAATCACAGCTGTGCCTATGTGACAACGCCAACTTTGTTATCGAGCCTGGCCGGGTGTTAACCCTGATGGGTCCCAGTGGCTGTGGAAAATCGACTCTGCTTGCGAGCCTTGCAGGCCATCTTGCGCCAGATTTTCACCTCACGGGCAGCGCGACATTAGCGCAAACAGAATTGCTAGATTTGCCCGCTCACCAGCGCCAAGTTGGGATTTTATTTCAGCAAGACTGCCTATTTCCCCATTTGAATGTATGGGAAAACTTAGCGTTTGCTCTGCCCAATCACATCAAAGGCAAGGCCCGCCGCCAGCACGCACTCGACGCACTTGCCACTTTGGAGTTGAACGCTATTGCCGAGCATTTTCCGCAACAAATTTCTGGCGGCCAACGGGCTCGTATCAGTTTGCTGCGCATGCTGCTTGCCCAACCTAAGCTCGCCTTACTCGACGAGCCGTTTAGCCAACTGGATGCCAAATTGAGAACTCAGTTTCGAGATTGGGTGTTTGCCGAACTGCGCCGCGCTAATATTCCAACGTTGCTTGTCACCCATGACAGCCAAGACGCCCCGAACGGGCAAACCGTCATTCACTGGCCTTTGGAGAATCACCATGCTTGATCGCTACAGCACGCGCTGGGTAAAACATCCACTCACCCGTATTGCCATGCTGCTCGATGACGCCGACATCACCGCTAACCAAGTCACCATCGCAGGCTTTGTGGTGGGATTAATTGCCCTTCCCGCACTTGCCTACCAACAATACACTTTGGCGCTGGTTGCGATCCTGCTAAACCGATTATGTGATGGCCTCGACGGCGCACTGGCGCGCATTCAAGGCGTCACTGACGCGGGTGGTTTTCTCGATATTTGCTTAGATTTCTTGTTCTATTCACTGGTGCCGTTCGGCTTTGTTCTTGCCAATCCAGAGCACAACGCCATAGCGGGTGCGTTACTGATTTTTTCTTTTGTCGGCACCGGCAGCAGCTTTTTAGCCTTTGCGATTCAAGCCAGCAAACGCGGCATTATCAATCCGGTTTATCAACATAAATCGCTGTATTACATGGGAGGTTTAACCGAAGGCACCGAAACCATCGGTTGCTTTGTTATCTTGTGTTTACTGCCAGAGCACTTTGCTACCATCGCTTACGTATTCGCGACCGCATGCTGGTTCACCACCGCCACCCGCATTTACTCGGGTTTTCAAACCCTCAAACAAGACTCGGCGGCATAACCCTTGATATACATCAACCGCTAAGCCAATTCATACCAAAGGCGATGTCAAAATAACAACAACGCGGTTAGGCTAAGTTTTTACCCGTTTTCGAGTTCAGCTATGCCAGCCAATTTAGACCGAATTTTGCTCGACATTGCCCTTGGTTTAAGCGCCAACCTCACTTCACACAACCAATATCAACGCTTGATTAAAGGACTTAATCAAGTGATGCCGTGTGATGCCAGTGCATTGCTGGTGTTTGATAACGCAGGTTTTCTGACTCCAGTTGCCAGCAGTGGTCTGCAATCGACAGTCATGGGTCGGCGTTTCTTACCCAGCGACCATCCGCGTCTTGAAGCAATTACCAGTAGCAAAGTACCAGTGCGATTTGATGCCGACTGCACGCTGCCTGATCCGTTTGACGGCATGTTGCTCGCGACCGATCAAGATATTGATGTACACGATTGCATGGGCTGCAGTTTGTATGTCGAACAGCAACTGGTCGGCGCGTTAACCATGGACTCGCTCACGGTAGGCGCCTTTGATAAAGTCGACCATACCGTACTGGAAACCTTTGCCGCTCTCGCCGCAGCCTCGCTTCGCAACCGTGCGATGCTCAAAGCGCTGCGAGCCAAAAACGTCAAACAGCAACATGTCACTGAAATGCTGATCCAACAAGCGCGTAAACAGCAGGGCGAGATGATCGGCTCCAGTAACGAGATGCGAAAACTGCGTCTTGGCATCGACACTGTCGCAACGTCAGATTACTCGGTACTGATAAGCGGTGAAACTGGCAGTGGTAAAGAGTTGGTTGCCCACCAAATCCACGCCCAATCTAGGCGTTGCGATCAGCCGATGGTTTACGTCAACTGCGCAGCATTGGCAGAAAATTTGGCAGAAAGTGAGCTGTTTGGTCATGTCAAAGGCGCGTTTACTGGTGCCAATCAAGCTCGCGCAGGTAAATTTGAGCTTGCCGATGGTGGCAGCTTATTTCTCGATGAAATCGGTGAATTACCTTTGATGTTACAAGCCAAGTTGCTACGCGCAATTCAACACGGTGAAGTGCAGCGTGTTGGCAGTGACCGCAATGTGTTGGTCGATGTAAGAATCATCGCGGCCACCAACCGCGACTTAGTTCAAGAAGTGGCCGACAAGCGTTTTCGCGCCGACCTCTTCCACCGATTAAATGTTTATCCGATCCACGTTCCACCGCTAAGAGAACGCGCGGCGGACATCGCCATGTTATCAGGGTATTTGTTGGATAAGGTTCGCCATCAATTTAATGTTCATGGTCTGCACCTCGACAGCAAAAGCCTTGTTATGCTAGAAAAGCAGCATTGGCCCGGTAATGTTCGCGAGCTTGAACATAGCCTAACCCGAGCGGCACTCAATGCCATTCAGGCGCAAAGCCAAGTGATTCGACTTGAGCATTTTTATCCTCAAGCCGTGATAGCCTCACATTCTGAAAGCGACCCTTTACCCGCTCAACCGACGGCGCTGCGCGAACTTGTCACTGACTATCAAGCACGCATCATTTCCCAAGCACTTGAGCGGCACGATGGCGTTTGGGCCAAAGCAGCGCAATTTCTCAAAACCGACCGCGGTAATCTGTATCGATTGGGTAAAAAGCTGGGGATAGACACCTCCTCAAATAGCCGCTGACCTAGGAGCATTCAGCGCTTGGATGTCAAAAACACACACTCACTGGGTGTCTTTTTGACATCAAAAGATCTTTAAACAACATTAAAGCCTTTAAATTTCAATACTTTATTTAATGGCACGTTCTCTGCTATGAGCAGCAGATAAGATTACGCGTCACTGCGTAAACCCCATCTATCAGCTCAAGGGAGAACAGCATGTTTTGTATTCAATGCGAACAGACCATCAACAGCAAAACCAAAACCGGTTGCAGCTTTGCCAAAGGTATGTGCGGGAAAACAGCCGAAGTATCCGACTTACAAGACGTATTGGTTTACAGCTTACATGGGCTATCAGAGCTTGCCGCTTTGGCCTGGAATCAGGGCATCATCGATGTCGAAATCAATCGCTGGGCGCCACAAGCGTTTTTTGCCACACTCACCAATGTAAATTTCGACCCAGAGCGTATTTTTCAGTTGGCCATGCAAGCGGAAGATTATAAAAGCCGCCTGAAAAGCCAACTTGCTGGCGACATTGTATTCGGTCAAGCCGCCCAATTGACTTTACCTAACGATCCTCAAGCACTGCAGCATTTGGCGCCTGAGCTTGCAGTCAACCGAGGTAAAGATCAGTTGGATGAAGACATCATTAGTCTAAGACTGCTGTGCTTGTATGGTTTGAAAGGCGCTGCGGCCTATTTAGAACATGCGCGAGTCCTTGGTCAAACCAACGACGACATTGACTTACAATACCACCGAATCATGGCTTGGCTCGGCAGCGACCCCACTGACGCCACTGAGCTATTTGATCAAGCGATGCAAATCGGCCTGATGAACTACCAAATCATGGCGATGCTGGATAATGGCGAAACCCAAACCTTTGGTCATCCAACGCCTTCATCGGTCAATACCAAACCGGTAAAAGGCAAATGTATTTTGGTCTCGGGTCACGATTTGCACGATCTAGAGCAAATTCTTATTCAGACTCAAGGCACGGGCATTAACGTCTACACCAATGGCGAAATGCTTCCCGCACATGCCTACCCTGAGCTAAATAAGTACCCTCATTTGGTCGGCAATTACGGCAGTGCATGGCAAAACCAACAACACGAATTCGCCAACTTTCCTGGTGCAATTGTCATGACCTCTAATTGTCTGCTAGACCCAAATCCGGGCGCTTACGCTGAGCGCTTATTTACTCGCAGCATCGTTGCTTGGCCGGGAGTCAGCCACATTGAAGGCGATGATTTTAGTCCTGTGATTGATACGGCCCTAACGCTAGCGGGGTTTGAACACGATGAAATCGAACAGAGGTTAACCGTGGGTTTTGGCCGCAACACTTTGCTTCAAGCTGCACCTGAGGTAGCGAAGCAAGTCAAACTCGGTAACATTAAACACTTTTTCTTAGTCGGTGGCTGTGATGGTGAAAAAGCACAGCGAAGCTACTATCACGACTTTGCCTGCGCAGTCCCTGACGATGCACTTATCATGACACTTGCATGTGGAAAATATCGCTTCAACCATCACCAATTTGGCGATATTGAAGGCATTCCACGCCTATTGGATGTCGGCCAATGCAATGACGCTTATTCGGCAATTCAGTTGGCGCTGTGGCTGAGCAAAGAGTTTGACTGCGACATTAACCAGCTGCCATTAACACTGGTATTGTCATGGTTTGAACAAAAAGCCATCGTTATTCTGCTCACCCTTTTTGCGCTTGGTGTAAAAGGCATCTATGTCGGCCCAACTGCGCCCGCGTTTATGACTCACGGTGTGCTTGAAAGCTTAATTGAACGCTTCGACCTACATCTTATTTCCACCCCACAAGCGGATTTAGAGCAAATTTACGCGGCGTAGTGGTCGACAATGCCTTCAATGTTTACATTCTTACATGTTTAACGGATAGCTAGATCCTTGGACAATAAAAAAGCCAGTCTATCGACTGGCTTTTTCTGCTTTGAATACAGTGAGACTTAATCGTCTGACGTGGCGGAAATACGGTGAATCGACAAATCTGCGCCGTTAAACTCTTCTTCTTCACCAAGACGTAAGCCCATGGTTTTATGCAAAATCCCATACACTATGGTGGCGCCAATCAGCGCAATCGCGACACCGAGCAAGGTGCCAAGAATTTGCACCGTTAAACTCACGCCGCCAAGCCCAGCAAAGCTCTGTTGGCCGAAAATACCTGCTGCAATACCGCCCCATGCGCCGCATACACCGTGAAGAGGCCAAACCCCCAGCACGTCGTCAATTTTGGTTTTTTGTAGCCAAGTAAACAGGTAAACAAACAGTACACCCGCCAATGCGCCAGTCACCAAAGCGCCGATAGGATGCATCAAGTCAGAGCCGGCACATACCGCAACCAAGCCTGCGAGCGGCCCATTGTGTAAGAAACCTGGGTCATTTTTACCCGCGAGAAGCGATGCGATGATACCGCCGACCATCGCCATCAATGAGTTAATTGCCACCAAACCGCTAATGCCATCAAGAGACTGAGCCGACATCACGTTAAAACCAAACCAGCCGACACACAAAATCCACGCGCCCAACGCAAGAAATGGAATATTGGATGGCGCGAAGTTGGTGTGCTTACCCGCTTTAACGCGCCCTTTACGCATACCAAGAAAACACACTGCAACCAATGCAATCCAGCCGCCTACCGCGTGGACGACAACCGAACCAGCAAAGTCATGAAACGGAGCGCCAAATTGGTTTTCAAACCAGCTTTGCACACCGAAATTGCCATTCCAGATGATGCCTTCAAAAAATGGATAAACCAAACCGACCGTAAAAAAGGTAGCGAATAAGATTGGATAAAAGCGCGCACGTTCAGCAATACCACCCGATACAATCGCAGGAATGGCCGCGGCAAAGGTTAACAAAAAGAAAAACTTCACTAACTCATAACCATTGCCTTGCGATAAGGTTTGCGCGTCTTGGAAGAAATGCCCACCATAGGCAACCCAATAACCGATAAAAAAATACGCCAGCGCAGAAACACCAAAATCGGAAAGAATTTTCACCAGTGCATTCACTTGGTTTTTTTGTCGCACCGTGCCAACTTCCAAAAACGCAAAGCCCGCGTGCATTAAAAACACCATAATTGCCCCTAACAGCAAAAATAACGTGTTTGAACTTTGGGTTAGGACTTGTACGACTCCTTGCACCTGCTCCACCGTGGCTGCCATTGATATCACTCTCCGTTATGCCTTTGCACAATTAATGCGCTTAAAATTATTAACAATCACCAAAATGGTGATAAAACATGACTACTGAGCGGAGAAAAGCAAAATACGAGCCAACTCACAATTTAATTCCATTAAATAATTTTATATAAATATCAATATTTTATATTTTAAAGCATCATAAACAGTCACTAAGTAACACTTAAGTGCACCAGTTTGGATCATGATGCGCACCAATAAACACCACCATTGCGCATCATATTGGTGATAGCAATAATTAATTTCAGTTTAATTTACACCATAAATCCTCAAGTTAGTGCAGGCGTTTATTCACTTCCAGTGAGCAAATCGCGAGATATAAAAAAGGCCAGTTTCAAAACCGGCCTTATAACCCAAAGCATCAATGTCTAGCGAAACAGCAGCGCCTTCAACGAAGCTTGTTCATCGATATCGGCAAACTCTGGTGGGTTACTCAAACGCTGCTGGAATTGAAGCTCAGGGGCTTCTTGTTTCATTCCATCAATCAGAAAGTCGCAGCTGACCGCTGGTGAGTTAACACACGCAAGCACTTCACCTTGCTCTGCAAGCAACTCCGGAAGACGGCGCAAAATGCGCTGATAGTCTTTGGTCAAAGCAAAACTGCCTTTTTGAAATGATGGCGGATCGATGATCACTAAATCATAAGGGCCAAATTTCTTAATTTTTCCCCACGATTTGAAAATGTCGTGAGCAAAAAACTTCACTTGATTGAGGTTATGGCCGTTGAGATGATGATTCTCGCGCCCTTTGGATAATGAGGCTTTCGCCATATCAACATTGACGACGTTATCGGCTCCACCCGCAATTGCTGCAACCGAAAAGCCACAGGTATACGCAAATAGGTTTAGGACGTTCTTATGTTTCGCATTGTCACGCACCCAATTACGACCATAACGCATGTCCAAAAATAAGCCGTGGTTTTGGTTGCGGCCAAGGTTTAATTGATAGCGAAGCCCGCTCTCTTCCACCACGGGTGCGGCATCCAACTCGCCCATGACAATCTCAGCGGGATCGCCATCTTGATAGCGATGCTGAATCACAATACTTTGCAGCGCTCTCTGCTGGCAAACAGGCTGCTGGCTTAAATCAACCAATCCACTTCGCAGCGCAGCAAGGAACTCATCCTCTACCTGTTTAAAAACACTGACGATCAGTTGCCCTTGCAGCCAATCGCAGGTCAACTGCTCCAAACCGGGCCAACGGCGACCACGGCCGTGAAATAAACGGCGCACCTCATTCGGTGTGGATTGTAAACTTTCACTAAGGTGTTGAAAAAAAATCGGCAATGCACTTACTTGCATGGGAAAACTCTTGTTATTTGATCGCGTGACGCTAATGCGCCACTGTTTATAATTTGGGCCAATCTAACTGCCATGGCGTTTGCCAGGCATCGAGAGTTTGACTGACTTGCGGCGCAGTCCACTTCTCACCTAAACCATGATATTGGCGCGGGTCGCACACCAGTTCAATCGGTTGTTCTTGATAGTCAAAACGCAGCGCAAAAGCGTGTAGATAACCCCGGTCTGCTTGGCTTGACGGCGAATAAATACTATCGCCAACAATCGATGAACCAATCGAATTAAGCGCGACGCGAATCTGATGAGTCTTTCCCGTATGAGGCTTACAGATAAACAATCGTTCGCCCGGCTGCGCGGCTGCCGAGAGAAACTGCGTCACCGCCGGATTCTCACAGCTATTGACTAACTTCCAACTTGAACGGCGCGAGCGCTGCATGTCACCGCGAATGAGCCCCTGCTTCTTTTTCGGTTTTTTACTGCCAATGGCTACGTAGTACTTTTCCACCTTGCGCTTGGCAAACAGGCCTGATAACTCACTCGCGGCTTGTTGATGCTTAGCGAGTATCAGCAAGCCAGAGGTCATTTTGTCGAGGCGATGCACCAAATATAGCCGTTCAATCCCAAGTTCAAGGGCGACGTGTTGCAATAGCATGGTATCGCCATCGTCTTTATGCACCGACACATTCGGGTGCTTATTAATCACAACAAAGTCTGGATGAGAAAAAACGCTATCAAACATAACCACCGCTCCAATTTGAAGCCATGAAGTATACCGTTTGAAACGGCGAATACCAGTTCAGTGCTACGTGACAGGCATAAAAAAGCCTCCCAATTGGAAGGCTTGATGCTGTGAGGTACCAAAGCACTTAAAGAATCGAGAACAGGAACACCATCACGATAGCAATTGGGCACACTAGGCGTACATACCACGGCCAGATTTTCCAGAACAAACCTTGTTCGATGTCTGGGTTACCTTGCTTAATTTCGTTAAGCAAATTGTTGCGATGCCAGATCCAACCGACAAATACCGCCCACACGGCGCCAAGTAGCGGCTGCATATAAACAGTGGTGAACGTCGCCACAAAGTTAAACAGCGCGCCAAAGTTTAACGAGATAATAATGCTGGTTACCGTGATCAGACCGCCAATCAACCAAGTAGCTTTGCCACGCGTCATATTAAGCTCATCTTGAGCGCACGACACTGGAACTTCAAGTAGTGAAATAGACGACGTCAACGCCGCAATCACCATTAAAACAAAGAACGCGGTACCAATAATGATGCCTGCGCCGCCCATGGTATCAAACATTGATGGCAACACTTGGAACACCAAGTCGCTTGAGCTTATTAGCTCGCCTGCATCATTGAAGATTTGTACGCCGTTATGTTTGGCAACAAACATTGCAGGTAGAATCAATAAGCCAGCACCAAAGGCAACACCAGTATCAATCGCAGCAACTTGAGCGGCTGTTTTTGGAATGTTGACGTCTTTTTTCAGGTAAGAGCCGTAAGCGATCATCGACCCCACACCCAAAGAGAGTGAGAAGAATGCTTGTCCTAATGCGTCAACCAACAGCGGCGCTGTGATATGAGATACATCTGGAATCAAATACATTTTCAGCCCGTCAATCGCGCCGTCTTGGGTGAAGATATAAGCGATCATCACGGCAAATAGCACGAACAGCATTGGCATCAAGCGGGTTGACCATTTTTCAATCCCGTCTGCCACACCGTTTTTCACCACATAGATGGTCAAAAGCGAGAAAATCACTGCCAATACCACGTTACGAGTATCGCCAAAGCTTACCAACCAATCGGAAACGTTGTTCATTCCTAGCACTTCAAAAGTGGGCGCAGCGGAAAAGCCAATTAACCAACCTGCAATAATAGAATAGAAGCTAAGAAGAAGTGACGCCGTCACCATTGCAATCAGACCAAAAAATGTCGCCCCTACACGGTTACGAGTCCAGATGCTGCGCAATGACGCAACCGGGTTAGATTGACCGTGACGACCAATGGTCAACTCTGCCACTAACATCGGAAATGCGAGCAGGAAAACCATGATCAAATAGATCACCAAAAACGCCGCACCACCGTTGCTCGCCGTTTTGGTTGGAAAACCCCATACATTACCAAGACCAACAGCAGAGCCCGCTGCTGCCATAATGAACCCTAATCGTGAAGAAAAGTGTTCTCTTGAATTACTTGCCATAATCGTTCTTTACCACAGTTGTGTTTGTGTTCATCACCTTTCAAAAAGGTGTAAATTAATTTGTACACTTTGCGAAAAAATTGGCTGTTCGCGAAGTGTGGCAAGTAAAGCAGTTTAAAATTAGAATTGGAAGCCCAAACGGTATATTTTTTGGCTTTTGACTTATTTTATACCGTTAAATGCTGATTTTTTGCACACCTATAATCCATCCTTCTTTGTTCCTGCTTTTATATACATTTTTTCACTTATTACTTTACTTGTGGATATTGCTTTCGTGAACTCAAAGCACTGAAGCGGGTTTCTCTGAACTTTATTTCGTTTTAGTATCTAACATCGAAACACTTGATCGGGACCTTACATGGAAAAGTTCTACCATTTCTTAACCTTAGCAAGCATTGTCGTCTACTGGCTGCTGGTTGCCGGTGTGACGCTTCGTGTCGTGCTCAAACGCCGCGCGGTAAGCATTTCTCTTGCTTGGTTGATGATCATTTATATCCTGCCGATCGTCGGTGTTTTGTGCTATTTCCTATTTGGTGAACTCAATTTGGGTAAGAAGCGCGCAGAACGCGCCAAAGACATGTTCAAACCCTTTGAACAGTGGTTTACCGGACTCAACGACTGTAATGCTCACTCCCCTGAAACCTTTGGTCGTCACATCTATAAAATTGACGAACTGTGTAACCACCGTTTAGGCCTGCCAGCCTTAAGCGGTAACACTTTGTCTTTGCAAAGTGCGCCGAGCGATATTCTGCACTCAATCATTAAAGATATTGAAAAAGCAGAAACCTCGATTCAAATGGTGTTTTATATTTGGCACCCAGGCGGTTTGGTCGACTCGGTCGGTACCGCTCTGATTCAAGCCGCGAAACGAGGCGTCAATGTACGGTTGCTGCTCGACTCTGCAGGCAGTCCACGCTTTTTCCGCAGCCCTTGGCACACGATGATGAAAGATGCCGGTATCGAAGTGATTCAAGCACTGGAAGTCAGCCCATGGCGGATATTCCTACGTCGCCTCGATTTACGTCAGCATCGCAAGATCATCGTTATCGATGAAAAAGTCGCTTATACCGGGTCCATGAACATGGTTGACCCGGCTTATTTCAAGCAAAACTCCGGCGTTGG
The DNA here is from genome assembly GCF_900100015.1 of Vibrio xiamenensis. Taxonomy (GTDB): domain Bacteria; phylum Pseudomonadota; class Gammaproteobacteria; order Enterobacterales; family Vibrionaceae; genus Vibrio; species Vibrio xiamenensis. The sequence goes on from NZ_FNDD01000002.1 coordinate 41,646, forward strand.
CCAATGGATCGACATTATGGTGCGCGTGACTGGCCCAACGGTAAACGTGATTTCAGCCATTCACTGTTGGGACTGGGAAGTGGAAACCGGAAAGCGCATGTTACCCTCTTTACCAGAATGCCATATTGAACCTGAGCAAAGCCCACACCACCCGATTCAGGTCGTGCCATCCGGTCCGGGCATGCCGGAACATCTCATCCATCAAGTGCTGACGCTGGCAATCAATCAAGCGAATGAATCGGTGCGTATTACCACTCCGTATTTCGTCCCAAGCGCCGATTTAGTAGAAACGCTAAAAATGACCGCTCAACGCGGAATTGAAGTGGAGTTGATTATTCCGCTTAAAAACGATTCGCTCATGGTGCAGTGGGCATCGCGGGCATTCTATTCAGAGTTGATGTACGCTGGAGTGAAAATTTACGAATTTTATGGCGGCTTGCTGCATACCAAATCGGTGGTGATCGATAAGCAGTTTTGCTTAGTCGGAACCGTCAATATGGATATGCGTAGCCTATGGCTCAACTTTGAACTTACGCTCGCGATTGACGATGAGGCCTTTACCGAGCAGATGTATCAACTGCAGCAGAGCTATATCGAAAACGCTCATGAAGTGGTGCTTGAGAAGTGGCAACAACGTAGCTTTTATTCTCGTTTTTTAGAAAGGCTTTTCTATCTTTTCAATCCATTGCTGTAAATTATTGCCCTAACTTAAGTTATTCAGCACTTTTTTATCTGAGATAGAAGAAACTGACTGGCTAACAATTGTGCACAAAGCCATTTTAGCCCTTGATATTCAAGCGTTCACATGATTTAAATAGATCATAACTTTAAGACAAGGAACGCTTATGTCGCAAGACAAACAAACCAAGTTAATCACCGCTGGTCGCGATAAGAAATGGACCAACGGCGTGGTTAACCCTCCCGTACAAAGAGCCTCGACTGTGGTGTTTGATACCGTAGCAGATAAGAACTACGCCACCATCAATCGCGCGAACAAAACCTTGTTCTATGGCCGTCGAGGCACCACCACCCATTTTGCTCTACAAGATGCAATGACCGAAATCGAAGGCGGCGCAGGATGCGCCCTGTACCCATGTGGTACGGCCGCGATTTCAAACAGCATTTTGGCGTTTGTTGAAACTGGCGATCATATCTTGATGGTCGATACCTGTTACGAGCCAACGCGCGATTTTTGCGAAAAAATCCTTAAAAAGATGGGCATAGAGACCACCTATTACGAGCCAACTATTGGCGCTGGGATTGCGGATCTGATTCAACCCAACACCAAATTACTGTTCTGTGAATCGCCAGGCTCGATCACCATGGAAGTGCAAGACATTCCGACCTTGTCGCGTATCGCCCATGAAAACGACATCATCGTAATGCTAGATAACACTTGGGCCGCGGGCGTCAACTTCTCACCATTTGAACACGGCGTTGATATCTCCATTCAAGCCGCGACCAAATATATTGTTGGCCACTCTGATGTCATGCTTGGCACGGCTGTGGCGTGCAGCGAATATTGGGATCAACTGCGAGAACAGAGCTACTTGATGGGTCAATGCATCTCACCAGATGACGCCTATTTGGGCCTGCGCGGTCTACGCACGTTAGATTTGCGCTTAAAACAGCACGCAGAGAGCAGTTTGAAAGTGGCCAAATGGCTGCAAACCCGCCCAGAAGTGGATCATGTTCGTCACCCTGCGCTTGAAAGTTGCCCCGGCCATGAGTTTTTTGCCCGCGATTTTACCGGCGGTAACGGTCTGTTCTCATTTGTACTCAAAACCAGCGAACCTCGCGCGACCACAGCCCTGCTTGATGGTATGACACACTTTAGTATGGGTTACTCATGGGGTGGATTTGAAAGCCTGATTTTGGCGAACGAGCCGAAGAGCTTCAACAGTTTGAGAACGGTTGCCAATCCAGGTTTTGAAGGTACTTTAATTCGCCTACATATCGGCTTAGAAAATGTGGATGACCTAATCGCGGATTTGGAAGCCGGCCTTAGTCGCTATAACTCTATGGTGCTTGAGAAAGCCGCCAGCGAAGAGTAATTTCCGGTCAGCCAATCCTAAAAAGTCTGCGTAATGCAGACTTTTTTATTGCTCTCAAAAAGCTATTTTACAAACGCTCAATTGAGCTTTTTACTGCAACCCACCAGGTGGTCGTCAACCATGCCCATCGCCTGCATAAATGAATAGCAGATGGTTTCACCGACAAATTTAAAGCCACGTTTTTTGAGAAATTTACTCATTGCCTTGGAAATATCCGTCGACACGGGCACTTGCTCCATGCTTTGCCAATGATTGACAATCGGCTTATGGTCAACAAACTGCCACAGCGCGTTTGAAAGCGAACCAAACTCCTGCTGCAAGGCTAATGCGGCGCGAGCATTACTAAATACCGAAGCAATTTTGCCGCGATGTTTCACCACATCAAAGTTGTCGATGATCGCCTCGACATCTTGCAGTTGCTTTTGTGCTAATCGGATCAAGTCGTAGTTATCAAACGCCGCGCGATACCCTTCACGTTTTTTTAAAATCGTTATCCAACTTAAACCCGCCTGCGCCCCTTCAAGGGTAATGAATTCAAACAGCACCTGATCATCGTAAACCGCCACACCCCATTCGCGGTCGTGATAGTCTTTTTCGAGTGGATGCTTCAACGCCCAAGCGCACGTCATATCGGTGGTCATCATTTCCTCACTTTTCGGGCAAAAAAATACGCTGTAAATTCACGACAGCGTATCATCCTTTGGGCATGAGTGTATTCGCTAGCGGTCATAAAGTCGCGCGTTGAATAGACTAAAGATTTTTAAATTCTCGGTTAACCTTGAACGATTCCGAGGTCACGTAAGCTTCCATATTCTTAATTTTATTTTCAATGCTGCCAAAATCGCGCTCAAGCGTCGCCAACAGTTCACTCACGCCCTGACCTGACTGCCACGGCTTATTTTTCAGCGTGTGTTCACGAGTCGATTGAACATTATCACGATAGTTCTGCGGCGTTTTTTCCAACATCAGCGTCATGGCAAAATACACCAACACAACTAAAAAGCTGCCGCCAAGTAGAAAGGCAGAAATCACCAGTATGCGCACCACCCAGACTTCCATGCCGAAGTAATTCGCTAGCCCCGCACACACACCAGCAATTTTGCCATTAACCGGATCGCGATATAAATCACTCATAACGGTTTCTCCAACTTGGTGACTCCGCATCTAAAATACGCTCAAGTGTTTCTAGGCGAGTTTGTAAGCCGCGCGCTTTTTCCGTCAGCATATGAATGCGTTCGTGATCATCACTCGACAAGTTATTACTCATTTTTCGTTTGCTACGGTAATGAAGAATAAGCCAAAGCGGCGCCACAAAAATCAGGAATACGATCAGTGGACCAGAAAACAAAACCGAAGACATCATAGTTAGCTCCTGTAAAAGACAAAGCCGCTAGGCCGCGGCCTTGTCTAAATAGATAAGAAATTGAATAGACTCTATTTACTACTGTTTATTTTCCATTTCTGCTTTCAGCTTGGCGAGCTCTTTTTCAATTTCGTCTTGTGCTTGCAGCTCAGCAAATTCTTGTTCTAAAGATTTGCCTTCAGAACTGGCGGAATAGAGATCCGCTTCCGCTTCAAGCTCATCAATTTTACGTGAATACTGCTCAAACTTTGCCATTGCTTCGCTGGTGCGAGCGGTATGCAGATGCTTTTGTACATCGCGGCGATTCGACGCAGCTTGATTACGAATGGCCAGCGCTTGTTGCTTAGCGCGTGTTTCAGTAATTTTGCTCTCAAGCTTAGTAATCTCACCAGTGAGCTTTTCGATGGTTTCTTCGACCAGCGTTTGCTCGGTACGCAGACCTTTCAATACATCTTGCAACTTTTGTTTTTCAATCAGCGCTGCACGAGCGAGATCTTCACGTTGCTTGGCCAAGGCTAGCGTGGCTTTGTTTTGCCACTCATTGACTTGCGATTCAATGCTGTCGACTTTACGAGATAACTCTTTTTTATCGGCAATCGCTTTGGCCGAATTGGTGCGAACTTCCACCAAGGTGTCTTCCATCTCTTGAATGATCAGGCGAATCATTTTTTCTGGGTCTTCCGCTTTATCCAGCAGAGCGCTGATGTTGGAATTTACAATATCGGTGAATCGAGAAAAGATGCCCATGTGACACTCCTTAACTAAGATAAACAATCAAGCGCAAAAACTCGCTCAGTTGCTATAGGTATATCAACAAGCGTGCCAAAAATATAATCCTTAAAAATCAAAATGTTATAAAAATGGTACTTGTATAAAACTCTCAACCATGATGAATTTAACCAACTATTGGCGAAATTCACCAACTGGACAACCTCGATGGAACAAAATTTAATCGGTCAGTCGCCGGCATTCCTCAGCGTGCTGGATAAAGTGTCGAAATTGGCGGCAATTGACCGCCCAGTATTGATCATCGGCGAACGCGGTACTGGTAAAGAACTGATTGCGCAGCGCCTGCACTATTTATCCAAACGCTGGGATCAGCCGTTAGTGTCATTAAACTGCGCAACCTTAAGTGAAGGATTGATCGACTCCGAGCTGTTTGGTCACGAATCGGGGGCGTTTACCGGCTCACGCGGTCAACACAAAGGTCGTTTTGAACGCGCGGAAAACGGCACCTTGTTTCTTGACGAGCTCGCCACGGCGCCGCTGTTGGTACAAGAAAAGCTGCTGCGAGTGATAGAATACGGGCAATATGAACGTGTCGGCGGCGATAAACTTCTCAGCGCCAATGTCCGTTTGGTTTGTGCGACCAATGCCGATTTGCCGCAAATGGCTCAAGACGGCGAGTTTCGCGCCGATTTGCTCGACCGTTTAGCCTTTGACGTGGTGCACTTGCCGCCGCTTCGTCAGCGCCAACAAGACATTCTGCTGCTTGCCGAGCACTACGCGATCAAAATGTGCCGTGAAATCGGTTTAAGTTACTTTGTCGGCTTTACCACCCATGCTCAGCAAGCCCTGCTCGACTATCCGTGGCCCGGCAATGTCCGCGAGCTGAAAAATGTCGTGGAACGTGCGATTTATCAGCACGGCTTTAACGAACAAGCGATTGATAGCCTGCAGTTCAACCCGTTTGCAGCGGATGGGCAGAGCGAACAACCATCTGACGACAGCATTGAGCCATCCACAATATCGCCAAACAGTGAAGAACCTACTAGTAAATTTCACTTTCCTATTGATTACAAAACCTGGCAGGCAGACCAAGACATTGCTGTGCTGACCGCTGCAATGGAGCACGCCAAATTTAATCAACGCAAAGCGGCTGAAATAATGGGTTTGAGCTACCATCAATTTCGCGGAATGATTAGAAAGTATCAACTCTCTAACCTATCTTAAACTAAAAGGTTTTACTGTTTTTCATTTGGTCTGTAATAGCAAAAATGGTAAATTACACGGATCCACAGACATCGGGGAAAAACGCCCTGTCTTGTTTATCAACATTGAGCTCTCTATGAAGGCTTTAGCACAACTGACACTAGGTTTAATTAGTCTCAGCTTACTTGCTGGGTGTGGCAAAGACATTGACCACTCCAAAATCAAACAAACAGGGTTTGTCTATTGCGGACAAGCGGGACCAGAAACCTTTAATCCACAGTTGGTGGATAGTGGTATCACCTCGGAAACGTTGAGTCCTCAACTTTACGATACGCTGCTCACCCTTGATCCAAGCAGCTATCAACCGATCGCCAATTTGGCGACCCATTGGTCGGTCAATGATGCCGGCACGGAATACACTTTCCATTTGCGCAGCGGCGTTGAGTTTCATCATACCGCGTGGTTCACCCCAACACGTCCGCTTAACGCAAGCGATGTGGTGTTTAGCTTTGATCGCATCATCAATGAAAACAACCCTTATCACGACGTTGGCGGTAACCGTTACCCTTGGTTTTATGGCATCGATTTTCAGAATTTAGTCACCAAAGTCGAAGCGCTGTCAGACTCCGAGGTGAAGTTTACTTTGAGCCGCCCCGACAACAGTTTCTTGTCCAATATCGCCACCAGCCATGCGGTAATTTTGTCTGAAGAGTACGCCAATCAACTGGAAATCAGCGACGATAAGGCCAAGATCGACACTCAGCCAGTGGGGACTGGGCCGTTTTATCTTGAAGATTACCAAGTTAATGATTTGATTCGCCTAAAGCGCCACGATTTATATTGGAAGGCGCCTGCACTAATGAAACAGGTGGTGTTTGACATTTCTCACCGTGGCACAGGCACACTCGCGAAATTACTACGCAATGAGTGCGACGTTTTAAGCTCGCCGATTTCGAGCCAGATTCCGATCATCGAAGCGAGCAAAAATATTGAGCTCACCGCCAAGCCAACCATGAATGTGTCGTTTATCGCCGTCAATACCAAACACCCGGCGCTCAACGACGTCCGTGTTCGCAAAGCGCTCAACTACGCCATCAACCGTCAAAACATTCTCGATTCTGTCTATTACGGTACTGGCACACAAGCGTATTCCCTGCTGCCACCGGATTCTTGGGCTTACCAAAAAGACAACACGCAAATTCGTTACGATCGTAACTACGCCATCGCACTGCTGCGTGAAGCCGGGTTTGATAAAGGCTTGTCGCTCACCATGTCAGTGCCACTTGAACCGCGTTCTTACAACCCAAGCCCACGTAAAACCGCAGAGTTGATTCAATCCAATTTTGCCGATATCGGTGTGCGTTTGAGAATTATCACCGACGACCGTTTTGACCGCCAGCAAGCGGTGCAAAGCGACAGCGACTTGTATCTGACCGGTTGGATTGCCGATACCGGCGACCCAGATAACTTTTTGCGACCGCTGCTCTCTTGTTACTCACACAGTGCTGGCGTTAATATTGCAGGATGGTGTAACCCAGATTTTGATTTCTTGCTCGATCTCGCTTTGGAAGTCGATAAAATGCGTTACCGAATTAACTTATACAAGCAGGCACAAAACATTCTCAATGAGACGTTTCCAGTGATACCACTTAGCCACGGAATGCAATTTCGCGCTCACACTAAAACGCTGAAAGGTTTTCGCGTCAGTCCGTTTAATGCTCAGCCGTTTGATCTTGTCGAGAGGGTGAAATAGATGGTTCTGTATTCAATTCGACGTTTTAATCTCTTTATCATCACCTTGCTGATTTTAACCATGGTCGGCTTCAGTTTAGTGCGCCTAGACCCAACTTCTCATTGGAGCGATTTGGGCTTTTGGCAAGGCTGGTCAACCTATGTCGGCGAGTTGCTGCACCTCAATTTCGGCGTCAACAAAAATGGTGTCGCGGTGATCGAAGAGCTCAAAGTGGTGTTCCCGGCAACGCTTGAGCTATGTTTGATCGCATTTGTGCTATCGCTGCTAATAGGCATTCCACTTGGTACCATGGCGGGAATGCGCCAAGGAAAATGGACCGACAACATTATTTCGTTTATCTCGATGTCTGGTTATTCAGCGCCGATTTTTTGGGTCGCGCTGATGATGATCATGTTGTTTTCACTAAAGTTTCAAGTTTTTCCCGTGTCTGGACGCTACAACTTACTGTATGACTTTAAACACGTGACAGGCTTTTCTATCATCGACGCGTTTTTGTCCCAGGGCGAATATCGTGCCCACGCACTGAAAAGCGTGCTTGAACACATCATGCTGCCCTGCTTTGTGCTTGCCCTTACGCCAACCACTCAAGTGATTGGCCAAATGCGCACCGCCGTTGCCGAAGTGATGCGTCAAAACTACATTCGCGCGGCGCGCATCAAAGGTTTATCGACTTACGAAATCGTCACCCAGCATGTGCTGCGAAACGCCATTCCCCCCATCATTCCAAAAATCGGCGTACAGCTATCGACGATGTTGACGCTGGCGATTGTCACCGAATCGATTTTCAACTGGCCAGGCATTGGCCGCTGGCTTTTGGACGCCTTGTCTAATCAAGATTACGTTTCAATTCAAGCTGGAGTGATTGTGGTTGCCAGTTTGGTGTTGACTGCCAATATTCTCTCAGATCTTATCGGCGCGATGATCAACCCGCTCGTCAGGAAGGAATGGTATGCTAACAAATAGTGTTTATCAGGAAGAGCACATTCCGACTCAGTTTGAACGCTTTTGGCGCAGCTATCGTGCCAACAGTATGGCTATGTTTGCGCTGTGGTGCTTGGTACTGATTGTGTTGATTACCCTTACCGCGCCGTGGATTGCCCCTAATGATCCGCAAATGCAAACCGGCGAACTGCTGCTACCGCCATCCTGGAACCCAGCGGGAACCGTGGACTACTTTCTTGGCACCGATGATTTAGGCCGCGACATCTTATCGCGCCTGATTGATGGCTCGCGATTAACCTTTGGCTACGCGGTGGTGATTTCCGCTATTGCCGCGATGATCGGCTGTATTATCGGTATTTTTGCGGGCATGACCAAAGGTTTACTATCCAGCACCCTGAACCATTTGCTTGATACTGTCATGTCAATTCCGTCGCTGCTGCTAGCGATCATTTTTGTCGCCTTTTTAGGCTTTGGCGAATTCAATATCTTACTCGCCATTGGTCTTGCTTTGATTCCACGCTTTATTCGTTCCGTGTACCTTGCAGTGCATCGCGAAGTGGAAAAAGATTACATCATGGCGGCGCGTTTGGACGGTGCTAACGATTTCTACCTATTGTGGAACTCGATTCTGCCCAATATTCTCGTGGTTATCGCCTCTGAAATTACTATGGCGCTGACTATCGCGATTTTAGACATTACCGCGCTCGGCTTTTTGGGCCTTGGCGCTCAAGCGCCAAGTACCGAATGGGGCGCCATTTTAGGCGACTCGGTAGAACTGATTTACTTAGCGCCTTGGACGGTAACCCTACCCGGCCTTGCCATTATGTTTACCGTTATCATTATTAACTTAGTCGGCGAAGGCGTTCGACGCGCACTCAACGCAGGTACTGAATAATGGCTCTTTTAGATATTCGCCATCTGACGATAGAGATCGAAACGCCGCAAGGTTTGATGAAGGCTGTTGACCGCATGAGCCTGACCATGACCGAAGGTGAAATTCGCGGTTTGGTGGGCGAGTCCGGCTCTGGAAAAAGTTTGGTGGCCAAAGCCATCGTTGGGGTTATGAAAGATAACTGGCGCGTGTCGGCAGACCGCATGCGCCTTGGCAATATTGATCTTTTACAACTCACGCCTCGTGAACGGCGCCGCGTCATTGCGCGTGATATCGCGATGATTTTCCAAGAGCCATCAACCTGTTTGGACCCTTCCGAAGAAGTGGGTCGTCAGCTTATCGAATCGATCCCCTCACGGGCATTTGAAGGCAAATGGTGGCAGCGTTTTAAATGGCGCCGTAAACAAGCGAAAGGTTTGCTGCACAAAGTCGGTATTAAAGATCACCGCCGAGTAATGAAAAGCTACCCGTATGAACTGACCGACGGTGAGTGTCAAAAAGTGATGATCGCGATGGCGATCGCCGCCAAGCCGAAATTGCTGATTGCCGATGAGCCAACCAATGACTTGGACCCGATCACCCAGTCGCAAATTCTGCGCTTGTTAAGTCGTATGAATCAGATCAACAACACCACTATCATGTTGATTGGCCACGACTTAACCACGATTACTCAGTGGGCGAACCGTATTACAGTGATGTATTGCGGCCAATCGGTGGAATCGGCCGACACCAAGAAAATCATGACCAAGCCGAAGCACCCGTACACTGCGGCACTACTCAAAGCGATGCCGGATTTTGATGACAAGATTCCGCACAAGCAGAAACTGCAGTCTTTGCCAGGCTCCATTCCACCACTTCAGCATTTACCTATTGGTTGTCGTCTGGGTCCGCGCTGTCCATATGCGCAAAGACAATGCGTTGAAATTCCGCGTACCCAACGAATCAAAAATCACAAATTTGCGTGCCATTTTCCGCTCAATACAGAAAAGAAAACCTTAGACAAAAAGCCGCTGGAGAAAAAATTGGCCGACAAAAAAGTGGATAAAGCTTTGATGGAGAAACGCGCATGAGCTCGTTGCTAGAAGTTGCCGGTCTTAGCAAAGACTTTGTCACGCGCCCAGGCTTGTTTCGCAAACAGATTCACCATGCGGTGAAACCAGTCAATTTTACCCTTGAAGCCGGTCAAACCATTGGTTTTATGGGTCAAAATGGCTCGGGAAAATCCACTCTGGCGCGCATGCTGGCGGGTGTGGTTGAACCCACTTCCGGTGAAATTCGCGTCAATGGCGAGTTGTTGGAGCATCAAGACTATTCGACTCGCTGCAAGCTGATTAGAATGATCTTTCAAGACCCAAACACTTCACTCAATCCGCGAATTCAAATCGGGCGTATTTTAGAAGGCCCACTGATTCGAAACACCAGCATGAGCCCAGAAGCGCGCACCAAACGGGTGAAAGAAACGCTGCTGCGCGTCGGTTTGCTGCCTGAGCACGCCTACTTCTATCCGCAAATGTTGGCAACCGGTCAGAAGCAGCGGGTCTGTTTGGCCAGAGCACTGATTCTACAGCCGTCGATCATCGTTGCCGATGAAGCGCTCAACGGTTTGGACATGGCGATGCGTTCGCAGATTTTAAACCTATTCTTAGAACTTCAAGAAGAGATGGGCGTATCGTTTGTCTACGTTTCGCAACATATTGGCGTAATTAAACACATCACCGATAAAGTGATTGTGATGCACGAAGGTGAAGTCGTCGAAGCCGGCCCGACCCAAGATGTGCTCGCCAACCCAAGCCACCCTATTACACAGCGAATGATCGATAGCCACTTTAATAAAGCGCCACTGGTCAAATAAGTTGCGGTTAAACACCATAAGCCCAAGCCCATTGCTTGGGCTTTTTTATTGGCTAAATTTCATCCACATGCCGCAACTTGATGCAGATGTCAATTCAGCCAATTGAGCGACTTTTATTGAAGTGTGATTGAGACAAGAATTTCGTTACGCCCTATCACTGATTTTGTGAACCAATTGTCCTTTCTAGTTAACAACCGTTCTCAGCTAATAATATTAGTAATAATATTATGGACAACAATAATACCTCATAAAAACCCTACACAAGAATCAGACAAGGAAGAACCTATGGCTTCATCGATTGAGATCAAAAATCTAACCAAAGCGTTTGATGGCTCAAAGGTTTTAGACGATATCACCTTCCATATTAATGAACGAGAATTCATCGTTTTCCTTGGCCCATCGGGCTGTGGAAAATCCACTTTACTGCGCATGATCGCAGGCCTTGAAAACCTCAGCGACGGCGAAATCTGGATGGACGGCAAACGTCTCGATACGCTGGCACCGGGCAGTCGCAATATCTCAATGGTTTTCCAAAGCTACGCACTCTACCCGCACATGACAGTGGAAGAAAACATGACCTTTGGTCTAAAAAACATAGGGACAGAAAAAGCAGTGATCAATAAACGTGTCGCCGAAGCGTCACGTATCCTAGAAATAGAACATTTACTCAAACGTAAGCCAGCAGAATTGTCGGGGGGTCAACGTCAACGTGTTGCAATTGGCCGCGCCATCGTCCGTGAGCCAAGCGCGTTCCTATTTGATGAGCCGCTGTCTAACCTTGACGCCGCGCTACGAAGCCGCACTCGTATCGAATTGGCTCAGCTTCACCAACGCGTTAACGCAACCATGATCTACGTTACCCACGATCAGGTTGAAGCAATGACACTGGCTGACCGCATCGTTGTGCTCAACCAAACCAAGATTGAACAAATTGGCACGCCAATTGAAATTTATCAGCGTCCAGCAAGTAAATTTGTCGCGGGGTTTGTCGGTTCGCCAGCGATGAACTTCCTTGCCGTTGAGCGTTTAGATGTGCAGCACCAACGCGCGGTGCTCACTGTGGCCAATTTCGAACCTCTAGCCACCACCATTCATGCCGACAGTTTGCCGCTCAATGACCAATTTGAAATGGGCATTCGTGCTGAAGATCTCTATGTCACAGAGGCTGACGCTCGCTGCCATGCGACCGGTATCGTTAATTTCATTGAACGTCTTGGCGATCGTACTTTGGTGTATGTGGAACTGGCAAATGGTCAAATGCTGATTGCCGAAGCGAGCAGTAAAGAGCACATCGAAATCAACCAAGCCATCGGCTTAAATGTTGACCTTGAATCCATTCACCTATTTGATTCCAAAGAAAAAGCTTATCACGGGGGTGCGCTATGATTCAGCCAGCCGCCTCCGCCAAAGAGCGCTGGGGGAATTTTTTATTCGTCACCCCCTATTTGATCGTGTTTGTCACCATGATCGTGATTCCGCTGATCTGGGGCATCCATTTAAGCTTTCAAAAAGTCGACCTGTTTGGTCCAGGGAAATTTGTTGGCTTAAGTAACTACGAACGCCTGTTCAGCAATAAAATCTTTCTTCAGACCGTTTGGAACACGTGTTATTTCGTGCTGTTTACCGTGCCGATTCTGGTGCTTATCGGGCTATTTTTAGCCTTGGCGCTCAATCAGCAAACTCGCGTTGCTAACGTACTGCGCGGCATTTTCTTCGCTTCCACTATCTTGTCGGTCACTGTGGTGACGCTTATCTGGCGAATCATTTTCATCCCCAATGATGGCTTCATGGCGATGGTGTTTCAGTGGTTTAACTTGCAGCCGATTCCGTTCTTATCGAGCCCCGATTGGTCTTTGCACTCGATTGGTATTGCCACGATTTGGTGGTGTTTGGGTTTGCCGATGATTCTGTTTACGGCGGCGTTGCAACAAATTCCAAAAGAGCTGTATGAAGCCGCTGCGCTGGACAATGCCAGTAAGTGGACCACGTTCAGACGCATCACCTTGCCGTCTATCACGCGCACTATCATTTTGGTCACCATCATTGAAATCGTGATGCAATTCCAACTGTTTGGCCAGGCGCTGTTGATGACCAACGGTGGACCAAACAACTCATCACGCTCAATCGTCATGTTCATTTATGACGCTGGCTTCCGTCGTTGGGATATTGGTATGGCGGCCGCGGCATCACAAGTGCTGTTTTTGATTATTCTCCTCGCCGCACTGGCCCAATTCGCCATCAGCCGTAAGAAAGGATAAGGATTATGAGTGAAATGAGAATCTCCTCAACCCAAGGTATGGCGCAAACATCGTCCAGTAATCGCCAGCAAGAAACCTATCAGCCCAACGCGCAAAAGACCACCAAAGCGATTTTGTGGCTCACTATTGTGCTGTCTTTCATCATGCTGGCACCATTTTTATGGATGGTTGGCCTGAGTTTGAAAGACAACCAGGAGCTGATGCTAGGCACTGACGCGGTATTCCAGTTCCCTTACACATTGCAAAACTATATCGATATTTTCCACAACTCAGCGGTATTCCAATGGTTGTTGAACAGCATCGTCGTATCCGGCTCAATGACACTGGGGGTACTTGTACTATCGTCATTAGCCGGGTACGCGTTCGCCCGCTTGGACTTTCCATTTAAGAAAACCCTGTTTGTGATTGTATTGATGGGCCTTGCGGTACCAGAGCAAGCAGTGATCATTGCGCGCCACCAACTATTTAGCGAGTTCCAGCTGCACAATACCTATTTAGGCCTTGTGCTACCTGGTTTATCTGCGCCGTTTGGGGTGTTTTTGATGACGCAGTTTTTCAAAGCCATTCCGAAAGAAATTGATGAAGCGGCGATCATGGATAACGCCTCGAAATTCAAAATCTTTTGGAAAGTGCTGTTGCCACTGACAGTTCCCGCGCAGGCAACCTTAGCGATTTTAACGTTTTTAACCTCGTGGAATGACTACTTCTGGCCGCTGATTTCGGCGACCGATAAGTCGATGTACACCATCACCATCGGGATTGCTTCGTCGCAAACCAACTTTGCACAAAGTGAAGGCTTGGGCTTTTTGAGCTCGCAAGCGATTTTCTCAGCAATTCCAATTATTTTGGTTTACATCTTTTTCCAAAAACACATTGTTACTGCCGTTGCCGGCGGCGCAGTGAAACAGTAACCGCAAGGAAACTGGACCCGCAGTCGCGGCGCTATGTCGCGACTGCAAACAACAACCAAAGCAAAACATAAATAACCCAAACGTGAACTGCCTATCTGCTCAACCTAGGGTCAATAGGCAAACCCCAACGATAACAAAAGGCTTTGCTATGAAAACCTACTTATCCACTCTGTCATTAGCCATAGGCTGCTTGGTCTCTGCGACCGCAGTTCAGGCTAAAACCGAATTGAACATACAGCGCTTTTTTGGCGCGTGTGAAGCGGAGTACGGTCAGTCAACTGACGTCAGTTCCGCTTCCGGCGAGTGTGGCATCATGACCACCCTGCTGAATAAATTTGATAAAGAAAACCCCGATATCGAGGTTCACGTTTCCACCGTGGAATGGCCGGGATACGATCAGCTCACCGCGCAAATGGCTTCTCGCACGCCGCCAGATGTCGTCACTATGCACAACTCGGTGATTTCCGACTACCAATCACGTAATTTGATTGTGCCGATCGACCAATTCTTAGCTCAAGAGAAAATCGATAAATCGACCTTCACACCAACCGCAACCAACGGTGTGACTCGTGATGGTCAATTTTACGGCTTGCCAATCGATACTTGGACCATGTTATTCCACATCAATATGGACTTGATGAAACAAGCCAAATTGGTCGATGATGCCGGTAAACCGATTTTGCCAAGCTCACCAGATGAGTTGCTACAACAGGCAGAGCAATTTAAAAAAGCCACCGGTAAACCGTATTTCATTCAAATTTTGTCCAATGAAACCGCGGCGTATGCGCGCATGTTCTACACCTACATGTTCCAGCAAAACAGCCACTTCTTTGATGACCCAAGTAAAGTTTCCCTCAACACTCCAGAGGCAAAAAACATCGTTAATCTGTTTAAGCAAATTTACGATCAAAACTTGACCACCAAAAACATGGACTACCCGGCAACGGTTTCAGCGTTCAGTAACGCCAAAGGCGGCATTTTGCTCAACGGTAACTGGTTATTAGGTACCTACGAAGAGCAATCGCACCAACAAAGCAGCCCGCTTTACAACAACTACCAAGTCGCGCCTTACCCATACCTGTTTGATGGTGCAAAAGCGCACTACGTGGATGGCCACTCTTGGGTAGTACCAAACCAACGCCGCTCAGACGAAAAAGATGCAGCGATTGCAAAACTATTTAAATTCTTTGCAGACAATGACATAGAATGGTCTCGTACCGGTCACTTACCAAGTGTCGCCAGTGTATTGAAAGATCCAGCATTCCTTTCCCTGCCTCATCGTGAAGACATTTTGTCGATCACTCAGACAGGTCGAGGTTTGCCAGCTGGCGTGAAACGTCAATGGGCTGTTCAAGACATCATTGGTGAAGAGTTGGCAGCGGCAATCACTGGCAATAAGTCCGTCGATGACGCGCTGGCGGATGCCGAGCATCGTATTAACGATATGTTAAGCAACCTCTAATCACTTATTTATCCATCGCTAATAGAAGTAGAGCTATGCGCAAGAAAAAAGTCACTATGTTAGATATCGCGACCGCTGTTGGGGTGTCACAACCGACTGTGTCGATCATTTTAAATGGTTCCGACAGCGTGAAAATATCGCAAGAAACACAAGACAAAGTGATCAGCAAAGCCAAAGAGCTGGGCTATAAATTGCGCACTAACGTGTATCACGCCAAGTCGCATCGGCGCATCGCTCTACTGGTTAACAGCATGAACATGCATGACCCGTTTATTAATGCCATCAGTTCGGCAAAAGTGCGGGCATGGGAACTTGATACCCTGTTAGTGGTGTATGACTACGAAGACAACGACGAGCTCAAAGCGAGCATGCTTGATAGCATATTGAACGGTAATTTTGATGCATTAATTTATGCTCTGAACACCCCCGCTCAAGTCGATGATGCATTGCCAACCAGTTTGCCTGTGCTACTGCTCAACTGCACAAACCCAGCTTATCAGCAGCAAATTCCAAGTGTCGTGACATCGGATTTTCTCGGCGGTTATCGCGCCGCTCAGCACCTGATTGACCGTGGCTACTCTGATATTGCCATGATCACCGGGGAAAGCTGGTCTGACTCTTCGATTCAACGCCTTAAAGGGTTTCGCCAAGCAATGACCAACGCCGATTTACCACTTCGCGAGGAGTGGATAAAACCGGGTAACTGGTCAGTCAAACAGAGTTATCTTGAGACCGAGTCTTTACTTGAATCTCACCCACGACCTGACGCCATTTTTTGCGCCAGTGACTTGATGGCGCTCGGCGCGTATCAGGCGATTTCTCATCGTCATCTCTGTATTCCAGACGATATCGCCATTATCGGCTACGACAACCAGTTGCTCGCCAGCCAGCTGACACCATCACTCTCGTCTGTTGACCTGCCCTACGATGAAATGGGCCGCGTCGCCGTCGAGACTTTGTTATCACCGACACCGCCAGACATTCTAATGATGAAAATCGAAGGCGATCTGGTACCAAGAGAATCTACCTGAGTACCTCAATACCTAAGTGTCGACCCTTTTTTACCAAAAATGAACAACCATGATTTCATGGCTAGGAGCCCCAATGCGTTTAACCAACCCATTAATTGAACAACGTGCCGATCCTTTTGTGTACTTGCACAGTGATGGTTATTACTACTTCACCGCCTCAGTACCCGAGTACGATCGCTTAGAGCTGCGCCGTGCAAAAGCGCTAGCTGAGTTGGCCACCAGCAATGAAATTGTTGATGTTTGGCATAAACCCGATACGGGTGCGTATTCCGATTTGATCTGGGCACCAGAAATTCACTACATCGACGGTACTTGGGCCATCTATTTTGCCGCTGCGCCCAACCGTGAAATCGTCAATAATGCCTTTCAGCACCGTATGTACGCGATTACCACCACGGCAGAAAACCCGCTAACGGGCACTTGGAGCGAACCGACTCAAGTCGACAGCGGTCTGTCGAGTTTTTGCTTGGACGCCACTTGCTACAAACATAATGACCAGTGGTATTACATCTGGGCGCAAAAAGATGCCGTCATTGAAGGTAATTCATGCCTGTACATCGCAACGATGGACTCGCCAACCACCCTATCCAGTGCGCCAGTGTTGCTGACAAAACCGGAATTTGATTGGGAAGTGCGCGGATTTTTGGTCAACGAAGGTCCTGCGATTTTACATCGCCACGGACGCATCTATCTGACCTATTCTGCCAGTGCTACCGATGAACGTTACTGTATGGGACTGTTGTCGATTGATGAGAACGCCGATTTACTTGATGCCAGCGCATGGCATAAATCGCCGCAGCCCATCTTTGTGACCGATGAAGAGAAAAAGATTTACGGCCCAGGCCATAACAGCTTTACCACCAGTAAAGATGGCAGCCGCGACTATATGATTTATCACGCGCGCAATTACAAAGGCATTGAAGGCGATCCACTATGGGATCCAAACCGTCATGCGTGTATTCAGCCCATTGAATGGAGCGAGCAAGGCGAACCGATTTTTGGCACGCCGCAAAACCACGTTGAGTTTAGCGAGTAATCGAGGGCAAGCAGACACAAAAAAGGGGCCAATGGCCCCTTTTTTAATCGATTTAACGCTAAATCAGATTACCTTTCATTAACTGGGTGTTGCGCTTAAGCAAGCTCAGTTTGCAGCCAAGGCCAGCCTTGTTTCTTACGACTCAGAGTGTTTTCCATCATCAGCATGCCATTTTGCTGGTGTTTCTCGAGCTTGGCGGCCCACTCACCTTTGTAAAGCAAACGTGTTTGCGCGGTGGTAATGTCCGTTAGCATAACCGCGGCAAACGCTAAACCGTCTTGCTCACAGCGGCGTTCAAGGTCGGCTTCCAGCGCTTCAATCATGCCATCAACCTGCTCAAGAGTTGCCAATTCAACTTGGCCCACGACCACGTCACGACCGTTAAACGGGTATGCTTTGAGGTCTTTTTCAACCAGTTCAGCCGCGCTTAACCCTTCGATATTGGTTTTCGCAATTAGCAGCGCTTTAATGAAAGCGTCAAGGTCAGCCACTTCAGCAATTGACTTCAACTCTTCAACGGCCGCTTTGTCTTTATCAGTACAGGTTGGCGAAGCAAAACCGACGGTGTCTGACAAAATTGCCGACATCATTAACTTAGCAAGCGCAGGTGTGATTGGCGCGTGTTCCATCTTGAACAGATTAAACAAAATGGTGCTGGTACAGCCCACTGGCCAAATCCAAGCTTCAAGCGGGTTTACTGTCATGATATCGCCAAGACGGTGATGGTCGACAATACCAAGAATTTCGGCATCTTTAATATCGTCCGGCGCTTGCGCCACATCGCTGTAATCCACCAGCCAAACTTGTTGACCCGCGACACTGGTCGATAGTTCAGGCTGATCAACACCCGCAATTTCAAGAATGTGTTGAGTTTCACGGTTAATTTCGCCTTGGCGAACCGCTTTGGCTTCAAGACCGCGCGCTTTAAGTAGCTCAGCCGCTACTAAGGCACTACAAATGCTATCACTATCTGGGTTTTTATGACCGACAACTGAAATCATTGTTTTTCCTAATTTGCTTACCTAAACACCTACTAACTGTAGGATTATTAAGTGCGCTACTTTACCTGATTTAAAAAATTTGTCATGGCTTACAAAAAAGAATTGTCGAGATTATATTTTATTGAAAATAATTCTCATTAGCATAAACTTGATAATGGTTATCACTATGAATCAGGACAACGATGGACGCCTTAAAGTTATCGCGATCACTTCCTCCATGGCTGTGCGTATCTCAATTTAAATTGGCGCATAAGCGCCTATTACTGCCAGTGGCACTGTTGGCGCTACTTGCAGCGCCTATCACTCGTGACGTCACCGTGAACACACTCTCTGATGCATTTTGGGCGGTATCGAGTTATGTCGCGTTTACCTTGGCGCTGTATCACTATATTGCGCTGTTTTTTACCAAGCGTAACGCAGCAGTCGAACTGTATCTCAACTCCCGCCACTACCAAGTGGTGTTCGCCGCTTTACTTGGCGCACTACCCGGCTGTGGCGGCGCGATTATCGTCACCACCCAATTTGTCAGTGGCAAAGTGGGCTTTGGCGCGATTGTCGCCGTATTAACCGCCACCATGGGTGACGCCGCATTTCTGCTGCTTGCCAGCAAACCAAGTGTTGGGCTTGGCGTAATTGCGCTTGGAGTGATAGTCGGCTGTATCAGTGGTTGGGTAGTAAACATCATTCATAGCGATGATTTTATGCGCCCAAGTCACAGTTCATTGCCCGAGCGTTGTACTGGTGAAGACTCCTCCCCTGTTGAAAGTCGCGCGATCAATCTGCAAGGTCGATTCTGGAAATGGTTGATTATTCCTGCCACCATTATTGCGTTTTTAGGATCATTTCAAATCGATATTAACCAATTGCTGAGCCTGCCTGAAATGAGCATTGAATGGATCGGGTGCATTTGTATCATCACCAGCATGCTGCTGTGGTCGTTGACCAAAGAGATCAAAAATTATCAATCCACCGTATCTGAAGATGACAAACCTGTTGCGTCACATCCACTGCAACGGGCTGCTCAAGACACTAATTTTGTCACCGCTTGGGTCATCATCGCATTTATGTTATTTGAACTGACCCGCCACTTTGGCCACCTTGATATGGGCAACATGTTTAACGGCCTAGGTGTCTGGATGCCACTGATGGGCGTCGTGGTTGGCTTATTGCCCGGCTGCGGGCCGCAAATTCTGGTCACCAGTTTTTACCTCACTGGCGCAGCGCCAATGTCAGCGCAGCTTGCCAATGCGATTTCTAATGATGGTGATGCCCTATTCCCGGCTATCGCCATGGCGCCAAAAGCGGCGTTGGTCGCCACCATTTACACTTCGATCCCGGCACTGATTGTCGGCTACAGCTATTACGCATTATTTGAGATGTAATCGACGCCTCGCCCAACTCATATTAAGCACGTGACCAATATTCCCCACACGACACATAAGAGCGGCTAACTCGCCGTTCTTTTTTTGCGCAGATTTTCAGCCGCTAAGAATAAAATTTTACTGTGTCTCGGATTTCATAGACGCCGTAGCGATAAGCTCATACTATTGTTTTATCGCTCGGTTGTTCGCTAGGCTTTTGATAATGAAACACAATAAAATTTTAATTCTTTACGCTCACCCTTCACCTCATCGCAGTGAAGTGAATAAACCTATGATAAGAGCAGCAAAGAAAATCGCCGGCGTCACTGTGGTCGATCTCTATTACGAATACCCCAATTTCGACATCGATATTGATAAAGAGCAGCAACGCCTGCGCGACCACGACGTGATCATTTTTCAATTTCCACTCTACTGGTATTCCACTCCATCGATTCTAAAAGAGTGGCAAGACTTAGTGCTTGAGTACGGCTTTGCATACGGCAGTGAAGGCACGGCGCTACACGGTAAACCTATGCTGTGCGTATTGAGCGCCGGTGGAAAAGAGCAAGCCTACGATCTCAACGGACTCAACCACTTTACTATTCGCCAGTTACTGGCGCCGATTGAACAGATGGCCAATCTTACCGGTATGCGTTATTTACCGCCATTTACGCTATTCAATGCTCGTACGGCTTATGAGGAGAGGCGCATCCCTGAGCACTTAAAGCAATACAAACGTCTGCTCCATGCATTGGTAGAAAATCGCTTGGATATCGAACAAGCGGCGCCGCTCACGTTGCTCACTCACAAGCTCGATGATTTGATCGCCGCCAAGGAGGACTAAGATGACCGGTTACTTTATTCAAACTTTCATCTACCTGCTGGCGGCGGTAATCGCGGTGCCGTTAGCCAAACGCTTTGGCCTCGGCTCAGTCCTAGGTTATCTGGTTGCGGGTGTGGTGATCGGCCCTATTATTGGCATCGTTGGCGAAGAAGCGGCCACGATTCAACATTTTGCTGAATTTGGCGTAGTCATGATGCTGTTTTTGGTTGGCTTAGAGCTTGACCCAAAACATTTGTGGGCGATGCGTAATCGTTTAATGGGTCTTGGCGGATTACAAGTCTTGCTCTCGACGGCTGCCGTCATGGTGATTGGTGAATTTTTCGGTTTAAGTTGGAGCATCGCCCTAACCGTTGGTCTGATATTTTCACTATCATCAACCGCCATCGTACTGCAGACCTTTAATGAAAAGCGCTTAACCAAAACCATCGGCGGTCAAAACGCCTTTTCAGTGCTGTTATTTCAAGATATCGCGGTCATCCCGATGCTGGCGTTTATTCCTCTGTTAGCCATTCCCGAGTTGGTGGCCAGCAGCGAAACTTTAGCTGCTAGCGCCGAGCATCACAGCGATCTGAGCTTAGTGGCTGACCTGCCGGGTTGGGCTTACGGCTTAGTGCTGACTGGCTCGATCGCGGCGATTGTGATTGGCGGACACTACTTGAGCCGACCACTGCTGCGCTTTGTGGCCAGCTCAGGCGTTCGTGAAATCTTTACCGCCACCGCGCTGATGTTGGTGGTCGGCATTGCAGCGCTGATGAGCTTAGTGGGGCTATCCCCGGCGCTGGGCACTTTCCTCGCCGGGGTTGTGCTTGCCAACAGTGAATTTCGCCACGAGCTCGAGTCCAATATCGAGCCATTTAAAGGTTTATTACTTGGGCTGTTTTTTATCACCGTCGGCGCGAATATTCAGTTCAGCGTGTTATTTGGCGAGTTTTTTACCATTCTCGGTTTAACCCTGATCGTCATGTTGCTTAAAGCGCTGGTACTGCTGGCACTGAGCTTTATCTTTGGCATCAAACAGAGCGATCGGTGGTTGCTGGCGCTGAGCCTAGCACAAGCTGGTGAGTTTGGTTTTGTGCTGCTGACCTTCTCGGTACAAAATCATGTATTGCCAAGTGATTTGGCGCAAACTCTCTCGCTGGTCGTGGCGCTTTCGATGTTCCTGACGCCGCTGCTGTTTATTGTGTTTGAAAAGGTCATCATGCCGCGTTTTGTCGCCGCATCCAATGAGCGGGAAACCGACGAGATAGACGAAAAAGGCGCAGTGATTATCGCCGGAGTTGGTCGTTTCGGTCAGATCGTCAACCGCATGTTAGTCGCTAATGGCATTAAAACCGTGGTACTCGACCACCAAGCTTCGCAAATCGATAACCTGCGACGTATCAATATCAAAGCCTATTTTGGCGATGCGACGCGACCTGATTTGCTGCATCAAGCAGGCATCGAGGAAGCGGCCATGGTGGTGGTTGCCATCGACAGCCGGGAAAAAAGCATCGAGCTGGTGCAATATCTCAAACACGCCCATCCTCACGTAACAGTGTTGGCGCGGGCGTTTGACCGCGGCCACAGCTATCGACTGCGTCAAGCAGGCGCAGATTTTATCGAACTGGAAACCTATCACTCTGCTATGGAAGTGGGGGCAATCGCGATGCGCCGTCTGGGTCACCATCCATTTGCGGTAGAAAAACAAAAAATCGCTTACAAGCGGGTTGAAAAAGCTTCATCGGATGAACTATATCGCGCTTGGCTTGGTGAAGCTGGCTCTGAACCACGCTTTGATAACAACTTTATTAAGCTGTTTATCGAACTGGAAGAGCGGCTGAAAAACGAAATGTCCTACGAGCACACCGAGCAGCACTCTCGCACCGAAAGGGGCTGGGCTCCGCCGCCCAAAGGCTATGCCGATAAACTCGACGATCCAACTCTCGAGTCCAAACCGCAAAGCGACTGAGTTGTAAGCCAATCGCCATAAAAAAACAGCCCCAATTGGGGCTGCTTTTTTATCTATGAGTTGAGCGAAAAGCCGTTTAAACGTTACTTATGACGCTCTTTCAGTTTGTTCACCACATCGTTAAGTGACAGACCTTGGTCTTGCAGCAGCACCAGCAAGTGATAAATCAGGTCGGCCGATTCACACACTAGCTCCGCCTTATCGCCCGACGTTGCCGCAAGCGCGACTTCAACGCCTTCTTCGCCCACTTTTTGCGAAATACGTTTGGTGCCGCGAGCGTAGAGACTTGCGGTGTAGGACGATTCAGGATCAGCACTCTTACGTTCGCCAAGCAGCTGTTCAAGTTGATGAAGCCAAACCATTTGCGATTCCGGTTGTGCGTCACCATCCCAACACGTGGTCGTGCCTTTATGGCACGTCGGGCCAACCGGGTTGACTTTGACAAGCAGAGTATCGTTGTCACAATCAAGCGCAATATTTTGTAAATTCAGTACGTTGCCTGAGGTTTCCCCTTTGGTCCAAAGGCGCTGTTTTGAGCGGGAATAGAAGGTCACTTGCCCTGTCTGTAAGCTTTTTGCCAAGGCTTCTTGGTTCATGTATCCCATCATCAGCACTTGGCTAGATTGATAATCTTGCACAATTGCCGGCACCAGACCGCCGACTTTTTCCCAATCAATGCGCTGTGAAAGTGCCTGTGTTTGTTCTGAACTCATAATCTTACCTCGACACCTTGTTGCTTCAGATACTGTTTTAATTCGCCAATGTTGATCACTTGCTTGTGAAATACCGAAGCCGCTAATGCGCCATCAACATTGGACTCGTTAAATGCGTCGCTAAAGTGCTCCATTGCACCGGCACCGCCAGAGGCAATCAATGGCACATGGCACACGCTACGCACCATATCGAGCTGCTCAAGATCGTAGCCATTACGCACACCATCTTGGTTCATCATGTTCAATACGATTTCACCAGCGCCACGTTTTTGCACTTCCTTGACCCAATCGGCGGTTTGCCACTGAGTAGCTTTGGTGCGCGCTTCATCGCCGGTAAATTGGTACACCTGATATTGACCGGTGTTCTTGTCATAGTAGGAATCAATACCGACCACGATACATTGCACGCCAAATTTGTCTGATAAATCGGTAATAAGGCCAGGGTCTGCAAGCGCTGGTGAATTTATTGACACTTTATCGGCGCCAAATTCAAGCAGCCGCGCGGCATCTTTGGATGATTTGATACCGCCCGCAACACAAAACGGAATGTCGATGACCTCAGCCACGCGCGCGATCCAGCTTTTATCCACCACGCGACCATCGCTCGACGCGGTAATATCGTAGAACACCAACTCATCGGCGCCTTCTTCAGCATAGCGTTTGGCTAGCGGTACAATGTCGCCAATGATTTCATGATTGCGAAATTGCACGCCTTTAACCACTTGGCCATCACGAACGTCTAAACAGGGAATTATGCGTTTTGCCAACATGCGAATGCCTCCTCGGCGGTGAATTTGCCATCCAATAGTGCGCGTCCAACGATCACACCGGCCACGCCAGTGTCTTTTAATGCAGCAATATCCTCTAAGCTACCGATACCGCCAGACGATTGAAACTCAACTTGCGGGTACGCTTGGCATAAATCTTTGTACAGCTCGACATTAGATCCTGCCAAGGTGCCATCACGGGAAATATCGGTGCACAGCACGTGTTTCAAACCGACGGTCAGGTAGTCATCAATCAAGGCTTCAATGGTGACTCCGGAGTCTTCCTGCCAACCCGAGATCGCGACTTTGCGCACGCCTTGCGAATCGATGTTGATGTCGAGAGCCAAGACAATTTTCTCGGCGCCGTATTTACTCATCCAACCTTTGACCAATTCAGGCTGTTTTACTGCCGTTGAGCCCACCACCACGCGCTGCGCGCCAGCTTCAAGTAGGTCAACCACATCTTGCTCGCTGCGAACGCCACCACCAATTTGAATGTTCGCTGGCGTACTGGCGAGCAACTTAGCAATTAAATCCAATTGACGCGCACTGGTGTCTTTAGCGCCGGTTAAATCCACTAAATGCAGCCAGTTGGCACCGGCTTGATGATAAAGATTAAACTGCTCAGCAGGGTTTACTTTATATTCGGTTACTTGGCCATAGTCGCCTTGATACAAGCGAACCACTTGACCTTCGATTAAATCGAGAGCGGGAATGATCACGAAATCACATCCTTATAATTCTAAAAAGTTT
This sequence comes from Vibrio xiamenensis, assembly GCF_900100015.1. GTDB lineage: Bacteria > Pseudomonadota > Gammaproteobacteria > Enterobacterales > Vibrionaceae > Vibrio > Vibrio xiamenensis. Next base: position 66,519 of record NZ_FNDD01000002.1, read on the forward strand.
TGAATCAGCTTTGAGCCAGCTTTTGATGAGCGCTCTGGGTGAAATTGCACGCCATAGAAATTGCCACTTTGCATCGCTGCGGTAAACGCATTGCCATAATCGCATTCAGCAATCGTGTATTCACCAACTGGCATCGCATAGCTGTGCACAAAGTAAAAATATTCGCCCTGCTCGATGTCTTTAAACAGCGGATGCCCAGCCGATGCCACAAGCGTATTCCAACCCATGTGTGGCAGAGGTAAATCGCCGGTTTCCATCAAACGCACTTCTGCATCACATAAGCCAAGACATGGCACTTGTTCGGTGCTCATGTGGGCTTTTTCTTCAGATAATTTGCCAAGCAGCTGCATACCAAGACAAATACCCAGTACCGGCTTTTTGATCTGCTTAACCAGTTCAATCAATCCGCGCTGCTCAAGATTACGCATTGCCTCAGTTGCGGTGCCCACCCCAGGAAGAAAGAGTTTATCGGCACCTAATACGATCTCGGGTTCGCGAGAAATCACCACCTCATAACCGAGGCGTTGAATAGCAAATTTCACCGAAGAAACGTTGGCACAACCGGTATCAATAATGACTACTTTTTGTTCAACCATTACAGCACTCCTTTACTGCTTGGCAGTTCATCGCCCTCAACCTTAATTGCTTGACGCAGTGTACGGCCAAAAGACTTAAACAGACTTTCAATAATGTGGTGATCGTTATCGCCACTTGAAGACAGGTGCAGCGTGCAAGCCAGAGTATCCGTGAGCGAGCGGAAGAAATGCACCACCATTTCAGTGGAAAAATCGCCAACTTGTTCGCGGCCAAAACTGGCATCAAACTTAAGATACGGACGGCCTGAAAGATCCAGTGCGCACTGAGCCAAACACTCATCCATTGGTAAGCTAAACCCGAAACGACCAATACCGCGCTTATCACCCAGCGCTTCTTTCAACGCTTGACCAAGAGCCAAGGCGGTATCTTCAACCGTGTGATGATCATCGATGTGCAAGTCACCTTCAACTCGGCAGGTCATCTGAAACCCACCGTGAGTCGCAATTTGATCCAGCATGTGGTCAAAAAAGCCTAACCCGGTCGAAATTTGATTGCCGCCCTGCTCATCCAAATTCACTTTAACGCGAATATCGGTTTCTTTGGTGGTACGCACCACTTCGGCAATACGCTGAGTTTGGGTAAGATCTTTAACAATCGCTGGCCAACCCATGGTTTGTGGGTGGTATTGAATACCGCGAATCGCCATATTCTCAGCCAGCTGTAAATCGGTTGGGCGATCGCCAATCACTACCGATTTTTGAAAATCGACTTTGCCACCTTGCAGATACTCTTTCACCATACCCAATTTTGGTTTGCGGCAGCTGCAGTTGTCTTTTTCAAAGTGTGGGCAGATCAGCACGTCATCAAACTTGACGCCTTGAGATTCGAAAATCTCCATCATCATGTTGTGCGGCGCATCAAAATCCGCTTGTGGATAGCTATCGGTGCCTAAACCATCTTGATTGGTCACCATCACTAATCGATACCCTTGAGCTTGCAAGGTTAACAAGCTTGGAATCACATAAGGTTCTAGTTTTAATTTGTCTAAGCGGTCGACTTGAAAATCCACCGGAGGCTCAACAATTAAGGTGCCATCACGGTCAATAAACAGAATTTTTTGTTGCTTGCTCACTCGAACGTCCTTTTAATTTAGACTTGGCCACGCGGCCATACCGCGCAGCATCAATAAGGGTAATTATCACGCTATGGTGTTCATTTATAGATAAAACTTTTCGATAAAGTCGACGACTTTCTCACACTCTGTGCGATCGCCGATACTGATACGAACACCGTTTTCAACTGGTGAATTACGTAGGATCATGCCGCTATCCCACGCCGCTTTAAACAACTCATCACCGTTTGGAAAAATAACCAGCAGGTAGTTGCCCCAACCTTCGCATACTCGAAGCCCATCAATCGCAGCAAGCGCTTCCCCCAAATACGTGCGATTTTGGTTAAGCGTTGCCACTTGCTCAGCTGCGCGCGCCAAACCTTGTTCAGATAACGCTTGCAGCGCAATGTCTGCCACCGGAATTGGCACTGGATACGGAGCAATCACTTTAAGCAGCACATTGATAATTTCGGCGCTTGCCAAAGTATAGCCACAGCGAAGACCGGCCAGCGCAAACGCTTTTGACATGGTGCGTAAGATCGCGAGATTATCGTATTGCTCCAGCAAATCCACCGTAGACGCTTCAGGACAAAAGTCGATATACGCCTCGTCCATCACCACAATCGCGCGGTCTTTAGTCATCTCAAGTAATGCGATGATGTCTTCACGACGAATCAAATTCCCGGTTGGATTATTTGGGCTGCACACAAACACCAATTTCACGTTATCGAGCTTGGCTTCGATGCTGGTTAAATCCAGTTGCCACTCAGCGGTTAAAGGCACGGTTTTACGCTCAACACCAAAAGTCTCGGCACTGATCGCATACATTCCATAGGTTGGCGGACAGTAAAGAATCGCATCATCGCCAGGTTCACAATAGGCGCGAACCAGAAGTTCTATCCCTTCATCCGCGCCGCGAGATGTTAAGGTTTGCTCAGGCTTCACCCCAGCATAGCTGGCATAGGCTTCGATCAGCGCTTTCGGCTGACATTCGCTGTAACGATTGAGGCTTGAAACCGCGCCTTGGTATGAGTTGTCAAACGGCGATTCATTGGCGTTAAGCCACACGTCACCGCTGCCACCGATGCGGCGCGCTGACAAATATGGGGTTAACTGCTGAACTTGTTTACGGGCGAGCTTTTCCATTACGCTTCTCCTTGTAGCTTTTCAACGCGAATTGTCACTGCGCGTTTGTGGGCATCCAGCCCTTCAGCCTCAGCCATAGTGACCACGGTTGGCGCAAGATTTCTTAGCCCTTGCGCGGAAAGCTCTTGCACCGTCATGCGTTTTGAAAAATCGGCTAATCCTAGGCTCGAATAGGTTTTCGTGTAACCGTAGGTTGGCAACACGTGGTTGGTACCAGAGGCGTAATCCCCAGCCGATTCTGGTGACCATTCACCGAGGAAAACCGAGCCTGCATTGTCGAGAAGCGGTAACAGCTCACGTGGATTTTTGGTTTGCACGATCAAGTGCTCAGGACCGTAATAGTTAGAAATCGACACCGCCTGCGGCAGTGATTCAGCAATAATGATCAAACTCGACGCTAGCGCCTTTTGCGCGATATTCGCTCGTGACAGCTGTTTCAATTGTTGGTCCACTGCGTCGCGAACTTGGTCAGCAATCACGGGTGACGGCGTCACTAAAACCACTTGTGAATCTGGGCCGTGCTCGGCTTGGCTCAGCAAGTCAGCAGCAACGAATTCAGGGATTGCCGTGTCATCAGCAATCACTAAGACTTCAGAAGGGCCCGCTGGCATATCAATGGCTGCGCCGCGAAAATCGTTGCTCACCTGGCGTTTCGCTTCAGTGACGTACGCGTTACCTGGGCCAAAGATTTTATCCACTTTCGTCACGCTTTCTGTGCCATACGCCATCGCAGCGATCGCTTGACCACCACCGACGTTATACACTTCGTCAATACCGCATAGTTTAGCGACATAAAGAATTTCATCAGCGATTGGCGGCGGTGAACATAGCACCACTTTATGACAACCGGCGATTTTTGCAGGAACGCCCAGCATCAAAACCGTTGAAGGTAGCGGTGCACTGCCACCTGGAATATACAAACCCACTTTTTGAATTGGGCGCGTGGTCAATTCACACACCACACCCGGCTGAGTTTCTACTTTAATCGGTTGCGGCTTTTGCGCTTTGTGAAACGCCGAAATATTGGCATACGCCTGCTCAAGAGCCTGGCGCATCGTGTCGCTTAAACGCGCTGATGCTTGCTCAATTTCTTGGCTTGAAACACGAATCGACTCCGGTTTCACTTTGTCAAACTTCTCGGTCAATTCAGCCAAGGCTTGGTCACCGTTACGACGCACATTATCAATCACGTCCGCGACTGCAGCGGTGATATTTGCCCCTTCGGTGATCGCAGGGCGCTCTAAAATCGAATCTTGCTGAACTTCACTTAGTGATTGCCAAACTACGGTTCTCATCGCCCTACTCCATCATTTTATCAATTGGTAATACCAGAATTGAGCTGGCACCTAACTCTTTAAGCTGTTCCATGGTTTCCCAGAACAGATTCTCAGTACTCACGAGGTGAACCGCGACTTTCTGTTTCTCTGCGGAAAGTGGCAATACCGTTGGGTCTTCGGCGCCAGGCAGCAAGGCTTTCACTTGATCAAGCTTATCAATTGGCGCGTGCAGCATGATGTATTTCGATTCTTTGGCTTGTTGCACACCCTGCATACGAGTGAGGAGTTTGTTGATAAGTGCAGTTTTGTCAGCATCGAATTCGCCAAGACGCTGAATGAGTGTCGCTTTTGAACGGAAAATGACTTCGGCTTCTTTAAGGCCATTGGCTTCAAGGGTTGCCCCTGTTGAAACTAAATCGGCAATCGCATCGGCAAGACCTGCTCGCGGCGCAACTTCTACTGAGCCGGTTAACATACACGTTGAGAATGGCACGCCCTGCTCATCCATAAAAGCTTTCAGCAATTGTGGGTAAGTCGTTGCGATGCGTTTACCCGCCAAATCTTGTGGACCGGTGTATTTCTCTTCTTTGTTGATCGCGATAGAAAGTCGGCAGCCACCAAAGTCAAGGCGACGTAAGGAGACAAATTCACAAGGCTCACCTTGCGCTTGACGGTCAAGACGAACTTCTTCTAGTTCGTTTTCACCGATAAAACCTAAATCGACAACACCATCCATGATAAGACCAGGAATATCGTCATCGCGAACCAGTAGCAAATCGATAGGCATATTTTGCGAGTGCACCACGAGACGCTCGCCCATGATATTGAACTTAACACCGCACTGCTTGAGCAAAGTTTGGCTCTCTTTGCTTAGACGGCCTTTTTTCTGGATGGCAATTCTTAATCGTTGTTGTGCTTGCATTACTGGTTTCCTTTGCAGAATAAGTCAAAATATCAATGGTTAAAAACTAAAAAACCCTTGGAAGTTTGTCTCCCAAGGGTTTGAATCTGTATTTAACTCTGATTTCAACCACCGGGAGATTCCTGCCTCCCGGGTACGCGTACATCGCCCGAAAGACTAGATTGGGTGATGGTGATGATGAATGTTCATTACTGAAATACGCATACTTATTTTCTTTGGCTTCTGAGTTTTATTGAACTGAGATCAACACTAACTAAGCTGGCGGCTTTTTTCAACCTTTTATTTCTGTTTTTTGCCATTTGTATAATACAAATAAAAAAGGCGCCGCAGCGCCTTTTACTATTTATATATTAATCAGCAATTTACGAAACCTTTGCTGCCACCATTTTTGACTTAGATAATGCCGAAAGCACAACACACAGCAATACGAAAGCAATACTTGATGCCGCTAGAGCCAAAACTTCTGATGAAGTAAATCCTAAAACCACGAAGCCGACACAAGAAACCAATGCTACGGTAAGTGCATAAGGAAGCTGAGTAGACACGTGATCGATATGATTACAGCGTGCCCCTGTCGATGACAAAATCGTGGTATCGGAGATCGGTGAGCAGTGATCGCCAAACACAGAACCGGCAAGTACCGCACTTAGCATTGGCAACATCATAGCGATGTCGGTTGCACCAGCCATATCACCTGCGATAGGCAGCATAATGCCAAACGTGCCCCAAGATGTGCCAGTCGAGAACGCCATAATGCCAGAGAGCAGGAACAGAATAACCGGAAGCCAGTGCGCGCCAATGTTGCCCTGAGCAAGCGTTGACAAGTAACTGCCGGTTTTCATGTCACCGATAACAGAACCAATCGTCCACGCAAACAACAAGATCAGAATGGCGCCAAACATCGATTTAGCCCCTACCCACAGCGTATGAGCAATCTCGCCAATCGCAATGCGCTGTTTGAGTACCGTATATAAAGCAACGATTAAACCGACAATACCGCCATAAATAAGCGAAGTGCCAACATCGGTATTTTCAAATGCACCAAGTACGTTGAACGCAATATTTTGTGTCGCAAGTGCCTGGGCGCCGGTGTACATCATAGAAATGATCGTGGCAACAATCAGAAATACGATCGGTAAAACCAGGTCAGACACTTTGCCGTTATCGCTTTCACGAATATCCAATTCTTCCGTTAGATCGCGAGCTTCAGCGTCGACATCGCTTCCTTTGTCGTAACCATGACCTTGCGATGCAGCAATTTCATGCTCGCGCATTTTGCCAATATCTAGCCCAAACCAAGCCACTGCAAAGACCATCAATAACGCAAAGATTGCATAAAAGTTCATTGGCACAATACGTAAATAAGCGCCGAGTGGCGAATAATCGGTAATGCCATGGGCAACCAAAATGCCACTGATGATAGTCATAATATAGGCGCCCCAACTGGATGCAGGCATAATGACGCACATCGGCGCTGCAGTTGAATCGAGAATGTAAGCCAGTTTAGCGCGAGAAACATAAAAGCGATCGGTCACTGGGCGCGAAATAGCACCAACGGCGAGACTATTAAAATAGTCGTCGATGAAAATAAACACGCCAAGAAATGCGGCGAGGAGTTTGGAACCACGTTTGCTTTTAACCCGCGACTGAGCCCAAATAGCGAACGCTTTGGTCCCGCCCGATAACGCTAGTAGTGCCGTCATCATACCGAGCAACAATAAGAAGCCGACGATACTCATATTCCAACTATTGATGGCACCATCATCAATAAAAACGGCTTTGACTGTGGTAGCGACATAATTCAACGCGCCGCCGACGCTCAAATCCGCGAGCAAAATCGCGCCCAGCAGAATGCCAACACCCAAAGACAACAAAACGCGACGAGTAATGATCGCAAGACTAAGAGCTACCAAAGGTGGCAGCAAAGACATCGGTGACGATGCAAAATCAATTAAATTCATGATCTTCAAAAACCAGTTAAATTGGCTAGAGATCTACTGCAGACAACGTGATGCTAAATAGAATCAGCACCCCATTATGTTGAAGTTAGCGAAAGGAAAGCGAATACTTTACCCACACCCTACAGTAGCGCTCCATAGTTTTACAAATAAATAGACTATGGCAGTGTTGGCCCTATTCGACCCCAACCCCAGCCTGTTGTTTTGATATAAAACAGACTTCGGCAAGCAGACCTTTCACAGCAATTCATTGGCATCACCCCAATCACTGTTACTGATTCAACTTGCTCCTCTACCGCTCATGCGAAAGATTACTCTACTGTTCGAACAAAATTAGAACAATAAATCCAACCACGAGCATTAGGTGGCGGCCATTTTACTCATTTGAACTCTCATTGCAACATATCATTCCAATCAATGATTTTTATCATTCATCACACTTTAAATAGAGAAATTGCATTTGAAACTTAGGTTTATGAGTAAAATGTCATAAGCAGGATTTAAAACTAATTAATTAATCAACAATAGGCTATGGTTAATTATTGCAATTTGAAATTCACCTATTGCAAAAGAATATCTTTGGACTCAGATCCATATTAGTGCGAGGTATTATGTAAAGAATTGAACTTTATTAACCCAATTGCACTCATATATTGAGATCACAAAACCCAAAAATTCTAAAAAATTTAAATAATATTGACAGCTTAATATTGTATTAGATAAATTTGCGGATTAATATCTATATATAAACTCAATTCAGTAGGTATGAACAATGTCGGAACTGACAAAAACTCTTTTAAATATTCGTAGCCTTCGTGCTTTTGCTCGTGATTTAACTATAGAGCAATTGGAAGAAGCACTAGATAAACTCACAATTGTTGTTGAAGAACGCAGAGAAAAAGACGAAGCAGAGCAAGCTGAAAAAGCAGCACAAGAAGCGAAACTTGCTGCCATTGCAGAAAAAATTGCTCAAGATGGTATCGACGTTACTGCATTAATCGATGCATTATCAGGCGAAACTAAAACGAAAAAATCAAAATCGAAGCGCACTCCTCGTCCAGCAAAATACAAATACATTGATGTAAATGGCGAAGAGAAAACTTGGACAGGTCAAGGCCGTACTCCTTCTGCAATTCAAGCAGAATTAGATTCAGGCAAATCTCTTGATGAATTCTTAATCGATAACAAATAATCACTCTCATTTGAGAACGATATATTGTAAGAAAAAAGCCCGCTATTTTTAGCGGGCTTTTTTTATTTTCGCGTTATGTTAACGTTCCCAATATGCTTCTTCTAGACTATCTTCCCGTTCTGGCAAACCTTTTGATAAACGAGGAGAATGTTGAGCAAGAACTTCATAACTTGCACGGTTTGCATATTTGCACACTTGCGAGAATGAAGAGTAAGTCAAAAATGTATGAGCGTGTTTGCTTGAATTAGGTACATTTTCTTTATGGTATTTATTCGCTGCCATATCATGGAGCAACGCAGATAACGCCGCATCGCCTGCACCATTGGTATTTTTTATTTTTTCCGGCCCACCCATATATGGGGATATATGCGAATAAACACGTATTGGATTTTCACATTCATCCTTGAACACCGGGCGACTAAATTCATAGCGGTTAAATTCAGCAATGCAGCCCGGTAATAGAGGTAAAGTCGTTTCGCGCTTAGCACTCTCTTCCGTATAACCTGCCATAAACAAGCCAATTGGCCCAGCGGTACATAACACTAAATCGACCCACTCTAGCGTTTTATCTGAAGCCGCAAGTGGATCCGATTCACCGGTTAATGCTTGTGCTTCGTCTTCGTTCATTGCGACAACAGAAACATGATCTTGCAAAAATTGCTGCCAAAATTGCGGATCGTCTTGAATCACAAATTTTGTACCAAGCGTTAATACCACAGGTACGTCATATTTTTTCGCATATTCAATTGCGCGCAGCGTCGCTTCCGGCATTGGGTCGCCGGCTTTACAGCGCACCAAATAAGCGGTTAAAACCAATGCTGACGCAGTTTCAAAAATCTTTTCCGGAATATTATCTGGATGCAGTTGGTTCATTTGCCCTTCGCTGATCGCAAAGGTACGTTCGCCATCTTCAGTAATAAGTGCAAAACAGCGACCTATCGCGCCATCAACACCTTGCAAATAATTGAGATCCATACGGCTAGAGGTATTGCATAAATAGCGATAACCATAACTGCCAATTTTAATGTCTTGGCTCATCACACCCAAAAGTGTCGAACGATCATCGGCTAACACAGAATAATTGTGCAACGTATTTCCGATCGTGCCCCCTGCATATTCGCTGGTAATTAAGCCGTTGTCTTTTAATTCGTTATATAAAGCTTCAGCACTTTGATCATCAATAACCAATGAGTGACCTTTGCTTAATCCATAACGTTCGATCAAATCACTGCATACTTTCGCTTCAATATCGACCAAAGTTTGGTCAATGCCAATAATGTGAGTTCGCGTCATCGTCTTACTCTCTTGAGTTTGAGCGACTAATGGATCACGGGCATGAACAGGAAAGTAATGTTTGGATTTACGTTGACCAGGAAATTTCATAACAGGGTTCAAGTATGAGGATAAGGAGGCGCGATTTTACCGCGCACTATTTAGCGCGGCAATATAAAGAAGACAAAGCAAACGTTTGCTGATGAATTTATTCACCTTCCATAAAAGAAAGGTCGGGTAATTCATCTAAATGTTGGCTATAGCGTTTTAAATTAAACTCCGCATCATTTTTCATAACATCAAACACTTCGATAGACACGGCACATGCCATCATCGCGATAGCATCTTCGCGAGATGTGCCTGTCATCATTAAGCGCATCAATGTTTCTTTGGTTTTTAGTGGCTGACCATCAGATAATTGATTTTCAATAATTTCAATTAATTGTGCTTCTTCAATAAAATCTTGTTGCTGCATTATTTCGACTCTTTGGATTTATTGCGCCCAAATTAACATAGCTGGTCGCTGCATTGATACGAACATTCAACATTTTTTCATCAATTAGAAGTGTGATTGGAGTCCAAGATCTGTCGCACTCAAACTCTTTCTGTTAGAATTTGCGTCCGGTTAAATCAAGTGGTGTTAAGTAATGTCTGATAACAGCCAAAAGAAAGTCATCGTCGGCATGTCTGGCGGTGTAGATTCCTCAGTTTCTGCCTATCTTCTTCAACAGCAAGGCTATCAAGTTGAAGGCCTATTTATGAAGAACTGGGAAGAAGATGATAATGAAGAGTATTGTACGGCAGCGGAAGATCTCGCCGACGCTCAGGCTGTGTGTGACAAACTTGGCATTCATTTACATACCATCAATTTCGCAGCGGAATATTGGGACAACGTTTTTGAATATTTCTTGGCTGAATACAAAGCTGGCCGCACACCGAATCCAGACATTCTTTGTAACAAAGAAATTAAGTTCAAAGCGTTTCTTGAGTTTGCAGATGAAGTATTAGACGCAGATTATATTGCGATGGGTCACTACGTTCGCCGCACTTTTCCAATCAATGGCGAAAAACCGCAAATGCTACGTGGTTTAGATGGCAATAAAGACCAAAGTTACTTTTTATATACCCTCAGCCATGAACAAGTTGCGCGCAGCTTATTCCCGGTTGGTGAACTGGAAAAGCCAGAAGTTCGTCGCATTGCCGAAGAGCAAGATTTGATCACGGCGAAGAAAAAAGACTCGACCGGTATTTGTTTTATTGGTGAGCGTAAATTTACCGATTTCCTATCGCGTTATTTGCCAGCACAACCAGGGAAAATTGAAACCCCGGAAGGTAAAGTGATTGGCGAACACCAAGGTTTGATGTACCACACTCTTGGCCAGCGTAAAGGGCTGCATATTGGCGGTCAAAAAGGTGGCGGCGGTAACGAAGACCCATGGTACGTCGCAGAGAAAGATCTTAAACGTAATGTGTTGATTGCAGTACAAGGTGCAGAGCATCCGCTGCTTAAATCACAAGGACTTATCGCATCGCAACTGCACTGGGTTTCTCGTCAGACCGTGACCGAACCGATGCGTTGCAGCGTAAAAACACGCTATCGTCAAACTGATATTCCTTGTACCATTACGCCTATTGACGATAACAATATTAAGGTCGTCTTTGATGAGCCTCAAGTAGCCGTAACCCCAGGTCAATCGGCGGTATTTTATCAAGACGATGTATGTCTTGGTGGCGGTATCATCGAACAACGCATCTGATCATAAAGACCAAATTAAGGAGTAGATTACGTGGCCAACACTTTATATGACCGTACCATTGCCTTTGCCGGAATATGCCAAGCAGTGGCCCTTGTTCAACAAGTCGCAAAAAACGGTCATTGTGATTCTGACGCGTTCGAAACTTCGCTTAAAGCTGTACTCAATACCAATCCGAGCAGCACGCTTGATGTCTATGGACGTGAATCATCGCTTAAACTTGGCCTTGAGTGCTTGGTTAAAGGCATTGACAGCACGCCTACAGGCAGTGAGATTACGCGCTACATCATCAGTTTGATGGCGTTGGAACGTAAGCTTGCTGGGCGACGTGATGCCATGTCGCAGCTAGGTGACCGTCTGCAAACACTCGAAAGACAAGTCGAGCACTTTGACTTACTCGATGAGCAGATGATCAGCAACCTTGCCAGTGTCTATCTTGATGTCATTAGCCCGATTGGACCTCGTATCCAAGTCACAGGCACACCATCAGTACTGCAGCAAACAAGCCATCAACACAAAGTCCGCGCCCTACTGCTTTCAGGCATTCGTAGCGCGGTTCTTTGGCGCCAAGTGGGCGGCAGACGACGCCACCTTATCTTCGGACGCAAAAAAATGATCGAGCAGGCGCAAATCCTGCTGGCCAGAATCTAATGTTAGCTCGCGTATATCGCGAGCTTATTTTTTCGACCCAAGCAAATTCCGCGCAAACGTTTGCGCAATGTTCGTGACAATTGCCGCAGTTATTGGTATAACGCTCACGAAATTTAGCAACCCAATTCAGGAGAACATCATGGAACTGTCAGCATTGACTGCTGTTTCACCAGTAGACGGCCGCTACGGAAGTAAGACGATTGCTTTACGCGAAATTTTCAGTGAATACGGTCTACTCAAGTACCGTACTATCGTTGAAGTTCGCTGGTTACAAAAGCTCGCGGCTACTGCTGAGATTGCCGAAGTGCCAGCATTCAGCGCCGAAGCTAACCAATTCCTAGACGACTTAGCTGCCAACTTTTCTGAACAAGATGCTCGCCGAATCAAAGAGATCGAGCGCACCACCAACCACGATGTAAAAGCGGTGGAATACTTCTTAAAAGAAAAAGTCGCTGACGTTCCTGAACTGCACGCTGTAAATGAGTTCTTCCACTTTGCTTGTACTTCTGAAGACATCAACAACACCTCACATGCGCTAATGCTTAAAGAAGCGCGTGAAACCGTTATTCTGCCAGAAATCCGTAACCTGATTGACGCGATTAAAGCGCTCGCGGTGGAATATCGTGACATTCCATTGCTTTCTCGTACTCACGGTCAGCCAGCATCGCCATCCACAATGGGTAAAGAAATGGCTAACGTGGCCTACCGTATGGAGCGTCAATACAAGCAAATTGAAAACGTTGAAATCCTAGCGAAAATCAACGGCGCTGTGGGTAACTACAACGCACACCTATCGGCTTACCCAGAGCTAGACTGGCACAAATTCTCTGAAGAGTTCATCACTGAATCTCTAGGCGTAACTTGGAACCCATACACGACTCAAATCGAACCACACGATTACATCGCAGAGCTTTTCGATGCGGTTGCTCGTTTTAACACGATTCTGATCGATTTCGACCGTGACGTTTGGGGTTACATCGCCCTTGGCCACTTCAAGCAAAAAACCATTGCTGGCGAAATCGGCTCTTCAACCATGCCACACAAAGTTAACCCAATCGATTTTGAAAACTCTGAAGGTAACCTTGGTCTTGCCAATGCAGTATTTGCTCACCTTGCGCAAAAACTGCCAGTTTCACGCTGGCAGCGTGACCTGACAGATTCAACCGTACTTCGTAACCTAGGTGTGGGTGTGGGTTATGCGATCATCGCTTATACTTCGACGCTAAAAGGCATCAGCAAGCTGGAAGTAAACCGTGACGCGCTATTAGCGGAACTGGATAAAAACTGGGAAGTATTAGCAGAACCAGTACAAACCGTGATGCGTCGCTACGGCATTGAAAAACCTTACGAGAAGTTGAAAGAATTGACTCGTGGTAAGCGCGTTGATGGCGAAGCCATGCGTCAATTCATTGATGGCCTAGAACTGCCTGAACATGAGAAAGCACGTCTTAAACAAATGACGCCAGCCAACTATATTGGTCAAGCCATCGAACTGACTGATAAGCTGTAATCGCAGTTTAGTATTGTAGAGGCTCTTTCTCACGAAAGAGCCTTTTTTATGTTCATCCTTTTTGCGGTTCACTGCTTTTTGCGGTTCACTGCTTTTCAAAAAACAGCGTTACTCGCCCAACTTCAACGCCCCATTTTTTTATCGACGTCAGATTGAACACGCGCTTGCTGTCTTGGCGATATAGCCAGTCATCGAAAGCGACCACCACCGATGAATCATCAAGTTTAAGTTCAAGGTCGTACTGCCATTGCAAAGCGTTGCCCTGCTCTTTGCCGCTCGCCGTCCCAATAATGTCATCGGCGCGGCCAAGGTATTTTCCGTCTCCGCTGCGAGTAATAGTCCAAACTCGGCTGTCCGTTTCGCCATCGTCGTAAATAAAATCTTCTTGAAGCGTAAGTGTGTCACCGTCAACAATGCCCCAAATACTGACCTCAAAGCGCCGCGTTTGCATGTCAGTGTAGTCTTGCACCATGCCGTACGCTTGGGTTTGGCCTTGAAAGTATTCGAATAAATTAAACGTTGGCGTCGCCGCTCGGTAGTCATTTATCTCTGCCGAGCAAGCGCTGAGCAGCAAAACCCAAAGTGAAATGAAAAGCGATCTGATCATCGAGTCTCTCCTAGTAACTGTGCGCGTAATTTGGGATAGGACGTAGACGGTGATAGCCAAATCGCTAGGAATGCTTGGTTCAGCTCCATATCGTCAATCTCGCCAATCAAGTTAGAAGCAGAATTCGAAGCAAACCAAAACTCACCACGCTGATTATGACTCACATAAGTCAGCGAATCACCTTCGGCTACATTGGGAAATATACCTTCAAGTTTGGAAATCCAAGGTGTGATTTGGGCCTGGCTAAAACCGAGTTTTTGCCACTGCTCTTCAGTCGCATTGATAAAATCGGTTGCAGAAATATCTCGTAAGTAGGTAATCGATAAGGCCGTAGGTTGATGAGTGATTTGAGGCCAATTAGCCACTTGACCGCTAGGCGAATAAAGCACCGAGTCATAAATATCGAACCAAAAAATCGATAGCCGAGCTTGGCCAACCTTTTGCCATGCCCGCCACTCATTATGCTGACTTGGGTTAGCCTTAGCTTGGCTGACCGTCGATGCAAAGGCTGGTTTTTTTACGGCCCCTAGTATCGCCATAAAAGATATCGTTAGCAGCACTATTTTTAGCCATGATTGCTCAGTGCGATTTTTTCCTTGTTCTATCACTAAACACCACCTTAATTATTAACCACATGATTAATGTCCACTCGATAAACAGCGCCGTCAATGACCAGCCAAGTGGGTATGGCAGTGTCACTGCGCCTAACTGATAACCAGCAAAATAGCTTATTGCCCCAAGGAGACCGCCTACAGGTACAACGGCCAAAGAAGAAAAGCGCTTTAACACCGGCACTAAGTTATACGCGTACCAAGCGAAAATGAACCAAAGAGAAATTAACCAAGTAGGAAGAAAATCATCGGGGAATTCAAGGAGGTGAAATTTAACGTTGAGCCAGTCGACTGCGATGCCGATAAAACTGACAAAAAACAGCCTGTCGAGCGGAATCGATTGGCGCAGTAATACATATAGATAGGTGGCAATAACGGCCAGCAGCAACCACCACTGGGTCTCTTGCCTGCCGATGACAGCAAGAAACCACAGCAGTTGGAACCATATCGAAATTAAGGTAAGACGCATACTTGCCTACCACTTAGACAAGCGGTTTAACGCGCTTGGAAGGTCAATTGCACAGTGCTAATACTGCGAGCTAAAAAGCCACCTTCGCAGTAACAAAAATAGTAACGCCACATACGAATAAAGCGCTCGTCATAACCGAGTTCACGCACTCGCTGCTCTTGTAGCGAGAATCGGTGATGCCACGCCTGTAAGGTTTTAGCGTAATCCAAACCAATGTCTTTCAAGTTACGCATCACAAAATCGGTATGCTTCGCACTGGCGTTGGTTAGCGCTGATACTGATGGCAAGAAACCACCAGGGAAAATATACTTCTGAATGAAATCGACGTTACGACTGTACTCTTCATAGCGTGAATCAACGATAGTGATCGCCTGCAGCGCCATTAAACCTTGCGGCTTAAGAAGCTGACGACACTTAACGATAAAAGACTCCAAATACGACTTACCGACAGCTTCAATCATCTCTATCGAAACCAACTTATCGAATTGCCCCTCTAGTAAACGATAATCTTGTTTCAATAACGTAATTTGATTCTCTAGCCCAAGCGCTTCAATACGTCGCTTAGCATAATCATACTGCTCCTCTGAAATCGTGGTGGTGGTGACTTTGCATCCATAACACTGCGCCATATAAATAGCCATCGCTCCCCAACCGGTGCCGATCTCAACCACATGGTCCTGTTCACTCAGTTGCAATTGCTGACACAAACGATCCATTTTCTTGATTTGAGCTTGCTCAAGGGTGACGTCGGCGCGATCAAAAATGGCTGATGAATACAGCATATTTTCATCAAGAAACGTTTCATACAGCGCGTTGCCAAGATCGTAATGGGCGTGAATATTTTTCTTCGAATTACTTAACGTGTTGCGCTTTAACCAGTGGCCAAATTTAAGCGCGATACGTCCAAACCAATTGGCACCTCGCTCAATCTGGTCAAGAGCGTTCATATTGAGTGCCATCAATTCCATCACAGCGGTCAGGTCGGGGCTGTCCCACCAGCCATCCATGTACGCTTCAGAAGCACCAATACTGCCAGCTTTTAAAAACCGTGCGTACAAACTCGGGTGATGAATTTCGACTTTTGCGTCGGGTTGATTGTCTGAGAGCTTGCCAAAAATTTGTACCTTCTCTTCCACTCCATCAAACGTTTCAACCACAGTTAAGCGCCCAATGCTTATCTGATTTAAATAACGAAAAACCCAGTTTCGAGCGGATAGTTCAACTTTTGACGCTTGAGATAGATCCAAAACCGCACTTTGTGACTCTGACATTCGAGTTCTCCTATTCCTTGTCGTTGTTATAGCAACTCTGCCCTGCCGTCGAGCTTGGATGAGAGTAGATTGGCGCGCCTTTTAGCCACAATTTCAAAGCATGCCAGTAAATTCCAGCCATCACTTTGACCGCCATTAAAGGGGTTTTCACGAGCTTTGCTAACAGCGCTCGCGTTGTAAATGGCAGAGGTTTCATCGAAAGCGTGGCGTCGAATTCCTTCTCGTCACGTTGACAGGCCAGATGAATACTCACGCCTTTATTGAGTGGCTTAACCCGCCAGTGGTACTGCTGAGAAATCGGGTTAAACGGTGAAACATGGAACGCTTTGCCATGTTTAAAGTCATGTGCTTCTGAGGCAGGAACTACGTAATAGTGCCTCTCGTTCCAAGGTGTATTGCTTACTTCGGCTAAAAGATAACGCCAATGATTACTTTCATCATAAACATAATAAAAATTCACTGGGCTAAAATACAAGCCCAAATAACGTAAATGTATTAAAGCTTCTACCCGCCCAGAGACTTTTTCACCAGTAAGCTCATGAATTTTATCAAAAATAGCCAGTTTTAAATCACCTTGACCGAGATAGTCTTGGCGACGAAAACGCGCCCAATGCCACCACCTTGAGCCAAATCCCCAAACGTTTTTTTCGAGTTCCTTGATTTCATCAAGGTCAATGCACGGCATGAAGAGAGGCACATTAAGTTGATGTTTGACTGGCGTAAAACGTCGGTGCCTGACCGAGCCATCCATGATCGTACTGTGCATCACGCCGCCCCTTTCTGATTGAGGCTAGCCACTTTCCTTTCAATGCGTTTCACCACATCAAGCGCGCTGCGCACCCCATCTTCATGGAATCCGTTGTACCAATATGCGCCGCAAAACCAGGTTGAATAAACGCCATTAATTTCCTCACGACGCTGCTGAGCCGCCATCGTTTGAGTGGTAAATACCGGATGCTGATAACAAAACTCGCGAAGAATTTTGTCGTTATCGATTAGATGGCAGCTGTTTAGCGATACGCAGAATGTCGTGTCAGAATCGATGTGCTGCAAGATATTCATATTGTAAGTCAGCGTCGGTTTGCGCTCGAATTCGTCTTGATCCCCCGCCAATCGGTAGTTCCAAGCCGCCCAAGCGCTGCGACGCTTAGGTAGCAAAGTGGTGTCAGTATGCAGAATCACTTGGTTATCTTGGTATTCTAAGCCACTTAAAATCTCTTGCTCGGCGCTTGAAGGGTCGCTCAGTAAATGCAGTGCTTGATCGCTGTGACAGGCAAAAATCACTTCGTCAAAGTGGTCAATATGACCTTTGCTTTCGACATGAACGCCAAAATTGTCTCGCCACACGCGTGTAACAGGTGAATTGAGCCGAATCGACTCAGTAAAGCCACGCGTTAGGGGGTCAATATAGTTACGAGAACCACCTTCTATTACCCGCCATTGAGGACGGTCGGTAATATCAAGTAAACCATGATTGAGGAAGAAACGTGTAAAAAAGCTCAGCGGAAATGCACGCATATCGGCAAGTGTTGAAGACCAAATCGCCGCCCCCATAGGCAGAATGTAGTTTTCACAAAAGTAATGGCTGAAGTCATGCTCGGCGAGGAACTCGCCAAGGGTCGCGCTATGGGAATCGCCGTTCACGGTATGGGCTTTCGCCAATTGATTGAAGCGCAAAATTTCAAAAACAAAGCGGTAAAACTTGGGGTTAAACCAATTGCGCTTTTGAGCAAACAAGGTGGTGAGAGTGTGGCCGTTGTATTCTAAATTATGACCGAGATTACTCACGCTAAAGCTCATTTCGGTCGGCTTGCCAACCACACCTATCTCTTGCATAAGGCGAATAAAATTGGGATAGGTTTTGTCGTTATAAACGATAAATCCCGTGTCAATTGCGTAGTGCTCACCGGCGACCTCGACATCGATGGTCGCAGTATGCCCACCAATATAGTCGTTCGCTTCATAAACGGTCACATCATGCTGCTGATGAAGGTAATAACCGCAAGTTAATCCAGATATTCCAGTACCAATGATGGCGATTTTCATCGTGTTATCCTTATGATGGTGAACGTATTAATTTGCTAACCACCCACTGCTGGCAGCGATAGGGCAATAAAGACAAAGTGCGCAATATCCAGGTAAATCGCGCAGGAAAATAAATAGCCGATTGGTGATTTGCCAAGCCGCGAGCAATGTATTGAGCCGCTTGCTGAGCACTTATCATCATCGGCATCGCAAAATCGTTTTTGTCAGTTAGGGGGGTCTCAACAAAGCCGGGAAAAATAATCGATGTCTCAATACCCTGCTTTTGCCAATCCAGCGCTAATGAACGAATCAAATAGCTCACGGCGGCCTTTGAGGCGCCGTAAGCCCCGGCTCGAGGCAATGCCAATTCACTCGCGATTGACCCAACGACAGCAACGTGGGTTCCTGATGTAAAATGAGGCTGGGCTGCATCTAGCGCGTAACTAAGGCCGAGCACATTGACCGTCATTACTCGCTCGATAACGTCACTGTCTGCGCAGCCGTCATCTAAATACTCGCAGTCACCGGCATTAAACATCCATAAGTCAGGAATAAAGGGCAGTTGAGAAAATGCGCTGACAACTTGGGATTTATCAGTGAGATCAAAAGCGAGTGGCTGAATCAATGTCGAATAACTGCACAGAGCGGATAATCGCTCTAGGCTGCGTCCACAACCTATCACTTGCCATCCTTGAGAGGCATAATGTTTGGCGAGTTCAAACCCGATACCGGAGGACGCCCCTGTGATCAGTACTTTTCTCATTGGCCTAACCGAGTTTTTATTGCGATAATAATTTTGCCCAGTACTGGTAAATGCTCATAAAGCATTTCGCCTAAGTCGAAATAATCTCGATGGTAAATGACCTTGCTATCGCGAAACTTCATGTGACTCACCCCCTTAACTAAGATCAAACGCCCAGATTTCAACTTGGGGTGCTGAAGTTGCATCGTCCATGTCAGAAAGCCGTCTTGGCCTGATTGATGACGTTCCTCGATAACGAATTGGCAATGTTCAACGTTTTTATACAATGCTGAGAAGTACTGCTCTAACCTCTCCCACCCTTCGAGGCGATGCGCTGCATCTTCAAACACCACGTTTTGGTGATACACAGATTCGAGCATATTGAGATTATGTTTATTGAGTTGCTGATAGACATCTCCGACTGAACTAATATCCATACCCTTACCTCGAACTAAAGTTTACATATGCAACTTATTGAAATTTAGAAGACAATCTAAAGTTGTACAAATCACATCAACGGATAATTGACCGATGACATTTCTCAGCCCCAATATCGCTGTGATATAGAGCTGTTACGAAACAAGATTCTAAATGGATCAAAAAAGGCTTGGTAAAAACCAAGCCTTTTCAGGAGATTAAATACTGCGTCGCCATTAGGGCAATGCGGTAGAGTTTAATACCTTACAGTTTACGTAGTGCTTCAATGCGTTTATCCAGCGGTGGATGACTCATCAAAAGCTCAGTTAACGAACGTTTACCATTGATACCAAATGCCATCATCGAACCTTCAAGTTGAGACTCTTGGCTCATTTTCAATCGCTCAAGTGCCGCAATCATCTTCTGCTTACCGACCAACTGCGCAGAACCTGCGTCCGCATGAAATTCACGGTGACGGCTATACCACATCGTAATAAAGCTCGCTAAGAAGCCAAATACTAGCTCAAGGACCGTTGAAATCGCGAAATACACCATGAAATTAGTGCCACCGTTACCTTCTTCGTCACGGTTGTTTGACGCAACTAGGTTGGCAATCACACGTGATAAGAAAATAACGAAGGTATTCACGACACCTTGTAGCAAGGTCATCGTTACCATATCGCCATTTGCAATATGACTCATTTCATGGGCAAGAACCGCTTCGGCTTCATCGCGTGTCATGCTATGCAAAAGGCCGGTTGATACAGCAACCAAAGAATCGTTTTTCTTTGCACCGGTGGCAAACGCGTTAATATCAGGAGAATCGTAAATCGCAACGGTTGGCATACCAACACCCGCTTGTTGGGCTTGGCGAGATACGGTTTGCATTAACCAATGTTCCGTTTCATTGCGTGGACTCTCAATCACCATACCGCCAACCGAGCGCAGCGCCATACTCTTTGACATTAATAGCGAGATGAAAGAACCGCCAAAACCAAACACTGCGGCCATCAGCAATAAACCTGACAAACTGCCCGGTTGCATACCCGTTGTCGCATAAACGATATTTAACACAATACTGAGCACGAACACGACGGCTAAGTTCGTGGCTAAAAACAGCAAGACTCGTTTCATTCTTCCTCTCCAAGCAGGAAACATATTTTATAATGCACTGAATGTGCGTTGATTTTTAGTGGGCCCAATTATTGAGCCTTGGTGTATAGATATAGTCTAAGTGTTTTTAAAACAAGGTTAAGCGCTAAATTGAAACATTTGTTTTCCTATACGGTGTTTTGGATTCGACATCTCTTTTCTATACTTTGAATACTGGGCTTAGACTTTGGTCTTATTGAGGATGATTTCAAAAGGGGTATAGTCAAAGCCACACAACACCTCCAGATGATGAAGGGAATGTATCATGGTAGAAACCAACAACTATCAAATGGCGATTGACTTACTGTGCTGCCACCTAGGGTTGACAGAAGAAGAAGCGAAAGAGCAATTAGGTCTGACTGAAGATAAGCATACTCATAAAAATGTGGTCGAGACTCATCATGCTTTAATGGGATTTACTGCAGAAAAGTAATTATCCTAGCCGACAATAAAAGGGCTGCCATTGGGCAGCCCTTTTATCATTGTTCAAGTAACGCATCGATATGGATGAATTTCCCCAAATCTTTACGTTTCGCGCTTGGTACATAAGGAATTTCACCAATTTTTGGGGCTGCAATTTTTTGCTCCAACATGGCGATAATATCCGCGTAATGTTCCGTGCCTGGGTTAATTCTGTTCGCCACCCAACCCACGATGTTTAAACCATCCGCTTCAATCGCTTCCGCTGTTAATAACGCATGATTCAGACAACCAAGCTTGATACCCACCACAAGCACCACAGGTAACTTTTCGTGTTTTACCCAGCTTGAAAGATAGTCAGAGTCTGAAACAGGTACTCGCCAACCACCCGCCCCTTCTACTAACACCACATCACTGACCGCTTTATTACGGGCCAATTTGTCACTCAGAAGTTGAAAATCAATCTTTGCGCCTTCGGCTCGCGCAGCGATATGTGGCGAAGTCGGTAATTTTAATGTGTAAGGATTGATGTCTTGATAATCACACGCAACGGTGGCGACCGATTGTAAATGCAGTGCATCAGAATTTTTCAGCTCACCTTCCACCAATTCGCTACCAGCAGCGATAGGTTTGTAACCGACGGTTTTTAAATCTTTTTCTGCTAACGCTTGCAATATCGCCTTGGACGCTACCGTTTTGCCGACATCGGTATCGGTTCCCGCTATAAAAAATGCATCAATCATCGGTAAATAACCCCTAAACATAGATGATAAGTGGCAGGCAAAAGCCCCTTATCATTTCTAACTTCTTGATAAGCTTGCTCTAACTCAAGCAACGTTCGACGACCGGTTAATCCACTCGCCCGACCTGAAACATGGTTGGCTCCAATGCCTTTAAGATCTCGCATCAATTCAAAGGCAGACGGATACCACATCGTGATATTCGGCCAGTTTAAGTGATAGCGCTCACATTCAGCTTGAGCTAAAGCAATTTTTACCTGAATGTGTGAGTGGAAATGATTAACATGTTGATATTGGTCAACTTTTCGCCATGCCGTTTTCAATTCATGAAGAGAACCTTCCATCAAAGTGGCAAACAATGCTTGCCCGTTTGGCTTTAATACTCGACGAATTTGGGCAAAAGGTGTTTCAAGCCTATGGCACCACTGAAGTGCCAAACTGGAAAATACATAGTCAACACTCTTTGCAGGCAAACAAAGAGATTCAGCGTCCATACACACATAATGTATATTGGCGTTCCCGCAGCGCTGCTGTGCTTTTAATAGCATCTGAGGCGAGATATCGACACATATCACTTCAGCCCCTCTAGCGAGTAGTTGCTGAGAGAAATATCCGGTGCCACAGCCAAGGTCGACAATCACTTTCCCCGAAAGATTACAGGGTAACTTTTCTAGAAGTAGATGTCCGACTTGACGCTGAAACTCGGCATGTTGATCATAAGTGTTAGCCGCCTTGCTAAACGCTTGGCGAATGGCACTTTTATCACTGGCGCAACCGATAGTGTGTTGCATTGAATTCGCTATCATGCACTCACCTCTAGCCATTGCTCGACATGTTCCGCTAATTGATCGATATGCGATTGTTCATGTAATGCCGTTAATGTGATTCGCAACCTGGCTTGATGACGGGCAACTGTTGGCGCGCGGATCGCACTGAGCCAAATGCCGTGCTGACTTAAAAACTTGGCGCAATCAAGCGCTCGCGCGCTATCGCCAATAATAAAGGGTTTTATTGCTGTCGGTGTACTGCGAAAACCCGGTAAATGACACATACTCTGCTCATAGTAATCACTCAATTCATCAAGCTTAGTGCGCCGCCAATCATCGTGTTGAACCTGATTAATTGCCTGAGTCAATGCATAAGCCTGAGCCGGAGGCATCGCCGTCGAATAAACAAAATGGCGCGCCATTTGAGTCAAATAATCGCCCGCTGTCGCATCGCACATAATTGCCGCACCACTGATACCAAGCGCTTTGCCAAATGTGACCACCAGAAAATTGGGTTTCACTCCCGCGGCTTGACAACTTCCTCCACCCTTTTCGCCCAAAACGCCGATACCATGAGCATCATCAACCGCAAATAAGGCATTACCTTGAATCTGCGCGATATCTTTTAGCGGCGCCACGTCGCCATCCATACTAAACACGCCTTCGGTCACGACGAGAGATGATGCATCTACGTTGGCAAGCTTTCGGCTAAGGTCCTCAACGTCATTATGCGCAAAACGCTTTAATGTCGCGGGTGACAGCATGGCCGCTTCAATTAACGATGCGTGATTAAGCTTATCTTGAAAAACCACATCACCCTTTTCCAGTAGTGAAAACAGCAGTGCTTGATTAGCGCTAAACCCAGAGTTAAATAAAATCGCCCTTTCAAAACCAAGCCAATCACACAGCTTATCTTCAAGCATTTGATGTGCAGTACTATGACCCGTTACAAGCGGAGAGGCACCACTGCCGGCACCAAATAGACGCAATCCTTGTTGCCACGCTAGTACTACCTTGTCATCATTGGCGAGCCCCAGATAATTGTTACTGGCGAAGTTCACCCACTGCTGATTATCACGACAAATCATCAGCTGATTACCGCCTTCAACACAGCGCAACTGGCGGTCTAACCCTTGATTAATCCGAGTTTGCAAAGTTTGTTCAATACGCTGATTAAATGCTTGCATCGTAAAACAGATCATCTTTGGTTGGACGAGAGGCGACTTGCAACGCAACACGGTCAAGCAGTTCGGTTTCTTGGATTTGATCTGGCTTTTGAGTTATCTCAGTACTATTAATCCCCAGTTTTTTAAACAACTGCATGTCTTTATCTTCCGACGGATTCGGTGTGGTAAGCAATTTACAGCCATAAAAAATGGAATTGGCTCCTGCCATAAAACACAGGGCTTGCATTTGCTCGTTCATATTTTCGCGCCCAGCAGAAAGCCTGACCGCCGAACCTGGCATCATGATGCGAGCCACGGCTATCAAACGAACAAAATCAAATGCATCAACATCGTCGACATTTTCCAGCGGCGTACCCTTCACTTTTACCAACATATTGATTGGCACACTTTCCGGATGCACGGGCAGATTGGCTAACTCGACTAATAAGCCCGCTCTGTCATTCGCACTTTCGCCCATACCGATAATGCCACCAGAACAAATTTTCATCCCCGCATCGCGCACATGGCTCAGCGTATCGAGCCGGTCTTGATAGGTCCGCGTTGTAATAATGTTGCCGTAAAACTCAGGCGAGGTATCAAGATTATGGTTATAGAAATCCAACCCTGCGTCTGCAAGGAGCTTGGCTTGCTCAGGCGATAGCATTCCAAGCGTCATACATGTTTCAAGCCCCATCGCTTTGACGCCTTTGATCATCTCGGTCAGATATGGCATGTCACGCTGCTTAGGATTTTTCCACGCCGCACCCATACAAAAACGTGTCGAACCCGCTTGTTTTGCCTTTTGCGCCGCATCGAGTACACGCTCAACATCCATTAAACGCTCTTTTTCTATATCTGTGGTGTAACGAGCACTTTGGGGGCAATATTTACAATCTTCTGGGCAGGCACCGGTTTTTATTGAAAGTAAAGTGCTTACTTGTACGTAATTGTGCTGCTGGTGCTGACGGTGTACTTGTTGAGCTTCGAACAACAGATCCATAAATGGCTTATTGAGTAACTCTGCGACTTGCTGCTTTGTCCAATCGTGACGTATTTCCACACTGATTCCTTGCGATTTATTTTATGAATATGGCTTGGCTAGTCTATTCGTTATCGCTACACTGTCAACACTGTGATTTTTAACAAGTTTACAATTGGATATTATTTAGGCATGAATCTCGATTTCGACTTAAACCATATTTGGCATCCGTATACGTCAACACTGTCGCCTCTTCCGTGTTATCCGATAGTCTCAGCGCAAGGCGTGTACCTGAAGCTTGAAAATGGCAAGACGCTTGTCGACGGTATGTCTTCCTGGTGGGCAGCCATTCATGGTTATAACCATCCGCTGCTTAATCAGGCTGCTCATGAACAAATCGACAAAATGTCCCATGTGATGTTTGGCGGGATCACTCACCAACCTGCGATTGAGCTTTGTGAGCGATTGTTATCTCTGGTGCCAAATAATTTAAGCAAAGTGTTTCTAGCAGATTCCGGCTCCGTATCCGTTGAAGTAGCGTTGAAAATGGCACTGCAATATTGGCAAGCAAAAGGGGAAAATCGAAGTCAATTCTTGACACTCAAACATGGCTATCACGGCGATACATTTGCCGCCATGTCAGTCACCGACCCTGATAATTCAATGCACAAACTGTATAAAGGTTTTCTCCCAGAGCATCACTTTGCGGATTCGCCTCAAACTGGCTTTTGGCAAACTTGGCAGCCTTCGGATATCGACAGCTTTGCTGCCAAGCTGGACATGCATCAATCAGAAATTGCAGCGGTGATCCTTGAACCTATTGTCCAAGGTGCGGGAGGGATGCGTATCTACCACCCAGAATATTTACGCCAAGTGCGAAAACTGTGTGACCGATATAATGTGCTGCTCATTGTCGATGAAATCGCGACTGGATTTGGACGTACAGGCAAACTGTTTGCCTGCGAGCATGCCAATATTCAACCGGATATCATGTGTGTGGGTAAAGCTCTGACTGGCGGCTATATGACTTTAGCGGCAACGCTTACCACCAAGCATGTCGCTGATACTGTCTGCTCTGGTGAAGCGGGTTGCTTTATGCATGGACCGACGTTTATGGCTAACCCACTCGCCTGCGCAGTCGCAAATCAGAGTTTAGCCTTATTGCAAACCAATCAATGGCAGCAACAAACTCGCCAAATTGAAACTTGGTTTGCACAGTTGCTACCTAAGCTTAATCAATATGAAGAGGTCAAAGATACACGCTGGCTTGGCGCGATTGGCGTGATAGAGTTGCATAAACCCGTTGATATAGCATTAATCCAACAGCATTTTGTCGCGCAAGGGGTATGGATTCGTCCATTTGGCAAGTTGATATATATGATGCCGCCTTTTATCAGTAATCGAAAACACATTACTCAACTTGTTAATGCTATAGAGTCCGCGATTATTCAAAGCGACAATTTACTGGTGCATTAAGTGCAAAAAAGCGAGCCTAAAGCTCGCTTTTTATTTATTCAGTCATTGAATTACTGTGATACGGCCCATTGCAAGAAGGCTTTACGTTCTTGTTCATTCAATTTTAAGTATTGCTGCTTAAAGGTATCCAATGTTTGTTGGACTTGAGGTGATTGAGAAAAAGTCTTAGACGACGTCACCATATTAAGTGATGCCTTACCCCCACTTTGATTATATTTTTCAATATCACGAATATAATCACGTCCCAAAGTCACACCACGAATACTTAAAGTATCTTCGACCACAGGAATAGATTGCCCCGCAGAGTTTTTAAGCGCCCACTTCAACTTATCGATTTCAGCGTTGGCTTGACGAGCATTACGATAATTCGGCAAATCAAACGTTAATGTGGTATCTGCCGCATCAAATTTCGCCACTATATATTGACCGTAGACCTTAGTGGCATTATCACGGTCAACAAATGCAGGAATATATTGGAAAAGAATCTGATTCACACCATTAGAGAGCGATAATGTTTTATCTCCACCTAAAAAATTACTATCAAATTCTGGATTGTCTTGATTAACCACGTAAACACTTACGTTGTCTGGTATCTCTAGCTCAACACTTGCCAATGCAGAGAAGGACACCAAGGCAGATAACGCACAAGCACTAACAATTCTAGATAACATCACAATTTTCCATTCTTTATAAAATAATAAACCCAGCCGAAGCTGGGTTTATTTTAACAACTAAGCAACTGATTACCAGTAAACGCGAACGCCTACACCCCAGTAGCTATCATCTGTACTTTCGGTTTGAGTATGGGTAGCGTATTCTGCATAGGTGCGTGCCCAACTAGCGAGTTTGTATTCAACACCAGCGTATACGTTGTTATAATCGTTGCCTTCAGTACTGAAGTCTTTAATAAATTCGTAACCACCGTATACAGAAGTTTTATCTGCAACTTTTGCGCTACCAGCTACAACGATAGAGTCAGAAGATAGATCTAACGCATCATTTTTAGAGTGCCAGTAAGTAGTACCGATGTTCCAATTATCAGCGTCGTAAGCAACGGTAATCATGCCATGTTTGATATCATCGCCACCGTCGATGTTGTAAATACCACCACCACCATACACAGAAATAGCGCCGAATGAAGTACCTGCGAAAGCTTCAGTCGTTGATAAATCAGCACCGATATCACCACCAGCATAGTCTGCACTGCTGTTATCTGCTGAATAAGCAAGTTTAAACCAAGCTGAATCACTTTCGACTTCATACTTGATCATACCTTGCTGCAACCAACCAACATAATTACCGCCACTTTCTGGAAGTACGCTAGCACCACCAAACTTTGAGTTTTCTGCACCCCAAACATCATCTGAAAGAATGCTGTTTAGACCTACAGAAACTTTACCGTATTCATGAGCGTCGATACCTACATAGTGCTTGCGCATGAAGTTATCGCTATCGGTATCACCGATGTTAAATTCGATAGAACCGAAAACATCGTAAGCATCAGAAGCTGCATAACGCGCGTCAACGCCAGCGCGAGATGAGCCAGATTTTAGAGTTACATCAGCATCTTCTTTCTTCTGACGAAGTTCTTCACGAATTTGACCCCAGAAATCAACAGAAGCTGTATCTGTTTTCAAGATTTCAGCTGCATTTACAGATGTTGCTGCTGTTGCAGCTACTACGATAGCTAATAGCGTTTTTTTCATAATTAATCCACTGCCTTTTCTATTGTATGGGAATTCCTTATCCGGTTCCCTTTATGTTTTTTGATGGTGACTCAACCAGTTAGATTAGAAGCCGCCCTCAACAAATCTGCAGCTAAGATTGCAGAATATTCACCTAACTGTCAAATATTGTAAAAAAACATCTAAAAAAATAAAAAAATAAATATTAATCATATAGTTACATTATTAGTTGTATTTTTTTCGACCAAGATCTAACCGGAACAAAAGTTTATCCCCATTCCCTAACTTAGAGTCCAGCCGATATTTATTCCTGAAAAAGCATAAAAAAACAAAAATATTAGAATTTTAATCTATTAGAAGTGGCTTTCTAGAGTTATATATTTTTCACATTTAGAATTTAATCCATTTCGTTGAGGGTTCAGTTTTTTTTTGTGAACTCGATCTCCCTTTGAAACAAAAGGATTCTGTTTCGTGAGCTAGGTACGTTTTAGCAAACTGTGCTAACATCGCGGCACTTATGTTAGGGGCCCCGCATGACCACCAGTAAAGTTCAACAAGCCATCCGCAATAGTTATCAAAACCTTCAGCATCAACTCGAAAATTTTATTCCGCGTCGAGCGCAGAATTATCTGGTAGCGGAAATCGCCAAAACCTTATGCGGTAGCTACCACAAGCGTAATCGCATGATCGTTGCGGAAGCGGGGACCGGAATTGGCAAATCCCTGTCCTATTTGATGGCGACTATCCCTGTTGCGCGTTTTAACAATCGTAAAATCGTCATTTCTACCGCGACCGTTGCTTTGCAAGAACAGCTGATTAATAAAGACTTGCCTCTTTACCGTCGTCTTACCGATTTTGAATTCAGTTTTTTGTTGGCAAAAGGTCGCCAGCGCTATTGCTGCAGTGAAAAAATGGCGGCGGCATCCGGGGTTGATGGTGGACAACTCGCGATGTTTGAAACCAAACCTAAAGCCAAAGATATTGAACTGTTAAAAACGCTATATGAGAAATTGCAGCAGGGGAAATGGGATGGTGATAGGGATTCGTGGCCACGGCCTATCAGCGAAGAACTTTGGCGACTGATTGTGAGCGACAAGCACAGTTGCAACGGTTCATTGCATGCCCACCGTAGTTGCCCGTTTCAAAAAGCGCGCTCTGAACTGGATAAAGTCGATGTCATTATTGCTAACCACAGCCTGGTCATGTCGGATATTAGCTTAGGTGGCGGTGTTATTTTGCCTGAGCCAGATAACACTATTTATGTGTTTGATGAAGCGCATCATCTCCCACAAGTGGCTCGTGACCACGCATCAGCAGCAGCCAGTTTAAAAGGCGCAGCATCTTGGCTCGAGAAGCTCAACCAATCTGTGACAAAACTGGCAAACTTAGCCGATGAAAAGCGCGTAGCTCGGTTTAGAAATGAGCTGCAAAATGCGGCGCAGGAGCTGATACCCGCTTTAAGCCAGCTAAGCCAACGATTTCACGCATCTGAATTCGTGGATAAAACCTACCGTTTTGAACACGGCGAACTTCCAGAGTGGTTAGAACAAGAATCCAAACAACTAAAACAGCTATCCAGTAAAGCTTGTCTCGCGGTCGCCAAAATTGCCGACCTTATTGCAGAGCGGGTCAAAGACGGAGAAATTGCGAGCCGATTAGCAGAACCCGCTCTTGCTGAGCTGAGTTTTTACATTCAGCGTACTGAAAACTTAGCCCAGGTTTGGCAGCTCATGGCCCAACCTCAGCCCGAAAAAGGCGCCCCACTGGCACGCTGGCTCGAAGTGAGCGATGAGCGTGAAGGTGACTTTGTTGTCAATGTTTCACCGCTCGAAGTGGGCTGGCAGCTTGATCAACAAATTTGGAGTCGATGCGTTGGCGCGGTGTTAGTGTCAGCCACGATTCGAGCCCTGAATTCGTTCAGTTTTTTCTGTCGCCAGACGGGCATCAGCGACAAACCTGACGATGGCGTACAATTTCTCGCTTTGGCTTCCCCTTTTGATTATCAGCAGCAGGCTGAGCTCTATGTACCAAAGATGGCTTACGAGCCTCAAATGCCAGAATTTACCGACCACCTTATTGAGCGTTTGCCTAATTTGATGGCAGAAAACAAAGCCAATCTCGTTCTGTTCGCGTCTTATTGGCAAATGAACCAAGTCGCGAAAGCCTTGTCGATGGAATTCACCAAAAAAGGCTGGTGCTTGCAAATTCAAGGCGAATCATCTCGAACAGAAATTATAAATAAACATAAAAAACTTATAAAAAACCACAAAACTAGTATTTTATTTGGCACTGGTAGCTTCTCCGAAGGTTTAGATCTTCCCGGAGAACTACTAGAAAACTTAATCATTACAAAAATCCCGTTTGCGGTGCCTACTTCACCCGTGGAACAGGCGCACTCAGAGTATATTCAAGCCAAAGGTGGCAATCCTTTCATGCAAATTGCGGTGCCCGAGGCGAGTAAAAAGTTGATCCAATCGGTCGGTCGTCTGCTGCGTAAGGAGAAAGATTCTGGTAGAGTCATCATCCTTGATAGGCGCCTAATCAGTAAAAGGTACGGCAAATCCCTGCTCGACTCTCTGCCGCCGTTTAAACGTCATATTGAACACTAGGGCATCAACACCCAGCGTTTGATACCAACAAATAAAAAGTAGAAGAAAGATTTATGGAGATGTTTGAGCCAACACTGCTGTTGGTGCTGGCCCTAGTCGCCTTTATTGCAGGATTCATTGACGCGGTCGCTGGAGGCGGGGGTATGCTCACCGTGCCTACCCTATTGTCGATGGGGTTACCCCCTCATTTAGCACTGGGAACCAATAAACTGGCCGCCACCTTTGCCTCATCGACAGCCGCATTTACTTATTATAAAAACAAGCTGTTTGAACCCAAGAATTGGTACCGCGCTTTCGTTTCAACCCTGATTGGTGCAACGCTTGGTACGTTATTCGTCGATGCCATCAGTACCGCTTGGCTTGAAAAGATTCTACCGCTGATCATTCTGGCGGCAGCCATGTACACCGTTTTTCATAAACCTTCGGCATCGCAGCATAATTCCCTACCGCCACAATGTGCTAAATTCCATAAAAAGCAATACACTCAAGGTTTCGCGATTGGTTTTTATGACGGTCTCGCCGGACCTGGCACCGGAGCATTTTGGACAGTGAGCTCCATGGCGCTGTATCGATTAAATATTTTGCTTGCGTCTGGCTTGTCGAAAGCAATGAACTTTACCAGCAATCTAACATCGCTCGTGACCTTTGCGCTGCTCGGTCATATCGATTGGACATTAGGCTTAACCATGGGATTTTGCTTGATGGCCGGAGCTTTTGTCGGCGCACATTCAGCCATTCGCTTTGGCGCGAAATTTATTCGTCCAGTATTTGTCACTGTCGTGAGTATTCTTGCCATCAAACTGGCTTACCAAGCGTGGTTTATCAATCTATGAAAGATTTTAATCAGCTAAAAGTCACCTTCGAGCAGCTTGAACAACAAGCAGCTGAACTGGATAGACGTCGCGGTGAGCACCACCAGCCACTATTTGATGAACGATTGTTCCGTGGTCAATCTCGCTTATTAACCCCTTGTGTAAAAGAAGCCATTTCGACCTTTGATGCCATCAACCGAGAAAAACAAAACGGCCTGTTAACGTCGGCTCGCGCTGAGTACCTTACCGAGCGTCTTTTTGCCCAGCTTAATGCAATCCAAAGAGAGCTGGCCACCACCACTATTCGCGGCAATGAACCTAAGCACTCGAGCTATTACCGAAAGCCGATCAACACCCTCTACCAAGAACTCGCCCAACATCAAGATTGGGAGCGACGATTAAAAGATATGGTTCGAGAGAAAGAATATCTGGTCGCCCATTCCAGCTTCAGCGAGCAGCAGGCCGCGCAAAAAGCATTATTTGCAACCGAGCAGCGCCTAAAACGCTGCCAAGCCGCTAAACTCAAACTAGAAAATCAAATCACTTACCGAGAGCGAAATCAGTAGTCATGTCGACCTTCACGCCAGACAAGCCTAACCAAGCCACGCATTCCCTTGAGAATGCCCCTGATGATATCAAACTTGCCGTTGACCTAATCTATCTTCTTGAAAGCAATAAAATTCCGGTTGAAACTGCACTGTCTGCATTAGAAATTGTAAAAACTGATCTAAAACGTCAATTGACTGAGGAAAATCGCTAGATGTACCAACTGAGCTTTGATATGACGACCTTTATGCAGCAGGTTTGGCAAAAAAAGCCGCTGGTGATTAAGCAAGGATTCATCAATTTTGAAGACCCGATTAGCGCCGATGAACTTGCTGGGCTGAGCTTAGAGCAAGAGATCGATTCACGCTTTATTAGTAACTTAGATGGTCAATGGAAGGCTATCCATGGACCACTGGAAGAAAGCTTATTCACCGAATTGCCCGAAACCCACTGGCAACTTGTGATTCAAGCAGCGAATCACTGGCATGCAGGACCAAGCGAGTTGATGGCGCCATTTAAGTCACTGCCGCAATGGTTATTTGATGACGTGATGGTTTGCTACAGTGCACCGGGAGGCGGTGTCGGCCCACATATTGATCAATACGACGTTTTCATCATTCAAGGTCAAGGGAAACGACGTTGGCGCGTGGGAGCCAAAGATCATGGCCAATATCAAGAGGTCATCCAAGGTGGCGCTCTAAGGCAAATTGAATCGTTCGATGCCGAGATTGATGAAATATTAGAACCTGGGGATATTTTGTATATTCCGCCAGGTTTTCCTCATCAAGGCGATACCCTTGAAGCGAGCCTAAGCTACTCGATTGGTTATCGCTCACCAAAAGAGCAAGAACTGCTGAGTAACTTTGCCGATTACGTGCTAGCGCACGATATTGGTGACGAACATTTACATAAACCAGAGATGTTACCGCAGCATAATTTCGCTGAAATTCGCCATAGCGATTTAGCCAGTTTAAACGACATGCTGCGTAAAGCGCTCAATGATGAACATTGTGTGCAAGAGTTTATCGGTGCAATGCTGAGTCAATCTCGTCACCAACTTAATATCATTGCCCCATCACAACCATTGAGCGAGCAAGATATCCAGCAATTTTTATTTCAAGGCGAATGTCTTTATAAAGTACCCGGGCTCAAGAGCTTATACCATCAAGGTGCTGAACACGTCGCGTACATTAATGGTGAGCGCTTTGAGGTGGAACCCGAGTCTTCAGCGCTGCTGACGACACTGTGCAACCATGAGCAAATATCACTGAATCAACTGCCAAAGTCACCGAGTGGTGAGCAGTGGCAACTGATTACCTCTCTCGTCAACAAAGGTTATTGGTATTTCGATGTTGAAGAGCAGTATTAAGCCCCTGCTTTGAGAAAAAATAAGCCGCTTTCTGCGGCTTATTTTTTACCTGTTACAGCCAATTACACCTTAAATTGATTCACTAGCTGTTTTTGTTTCTCTGACAATTGACCGATTTGCTGACTCACTGTTTCCGATTCTTCTGCCTGCGAGAGAATCTGCGCACTTAAATCGCGAATATTCGCCACACTGGTATTCACTTCGGTTGATACCGATTGCTGCTCTTCTGCTGCTTTCGATATTTGAGTGTTCATATCAGTAATCGATGCTATCGATGAAAACACATGCTGCAATTCGTCGACTGCGACTTTGACTTGCGACGCCGAATTATTAGCAAGTTGGTTACTTTCCTGAATCACCGTCACCACATCGTTAGTGCCAGTTTGAACTTTATTAATCACGTGGCGAATCTCTCCCACCGAGTCTTGGGTACGCTTGGCCAAATTGCGAACTTCGTCAGCCACAACCGCAAATCCACGTCCTTGCTCACCCGCCCTAGCCGCTTCAATTGCCGCATTCAATGCCAGCAAATTGGTTTGCTCGGAAATTTCTTCAATCACCTGCAAAATATCGGTGATATTAGCGTTACTCTTGGCCAGTTCTTGAACAATTGGCACCGCTGCATCCATGGTTTCAACCAAACGACGCATTTGCGCCTCTGAAGACTCAATGACCTGCTGACCCGTCATTGCCGATTGGTTCGCCTGTTGCGCCGCTTGAACTGCGTTTTCGGCATTTTGTACCACCAAGGTTGCCGTTTGAGTCATCTGTTCTGATGCCGTAGCAACTAAGTCCACTTCCTTAAACTGCGAATCACTGCTCTGGCGAGTTTGCTGGGCGGCTACCGTCGATTGCTCTGTGGTGGTGGCAACCAAGTACGTGTTGTTAACCACTTCGCGAATGATGTCTTGTAGCTTATCAAGAAATGCATTGAAACCTGCCGAGAGCTGGCCGATCTCATCGTGACTTTTCACATCCAAACGCTGAGTTAAATCCCCCTCTCCCGATGCGATATCGTCAAGGCGCCTTGCGACCTCTTTAATAGGTTTCACCAGCCGAACCGCCATAATGCCGATGACCAATAAACCGATAACGACAAAAATACTGCCGGCTACAACTTCAGTGACGACACCTTTTGAAACTTGCTCACTGATCAAACCATCCAAAGTGTTCGCATCGGCCAGCACACTGGCTCGCGGCATTTCAAATAAAATACCCCAGCTTTGATTGGCAATAGTGATCGGCGCGAAAACCATCAGCCACTGATTATTTTCACTCCATTGCGTCACCACTTCTTGACCATAAAGAAGATCCACCAAATCATCGTTACTGATATTCGGGCTTTCAAATGGCTTGCCTACTGGCAAACTGGCATCGTCACTGGCGATCAACGAACCATCAAGACTGACGATATTCATGCGCCCTTGGCCGTCGAACAAATTGGCATCCGACTCACTCGCCAATTCAGCCAGTTTATTAAGTCGCAGATCGATCCCAAAATAACCAATCGCGATATGGTTACGTAAAATAGGCACCGAGATAGAAGTGGTTAAAAAATGGTTGGAGCCTGATTCTACGATACGTGGCGTACTGACACAGGTAGTATTGCGAATCAAAGGACAATAAAAGCGCTCACTATTATCACCATCGGCTAAGTCTTTTTCGCTCAACACGTGCTCTTCGACCGATTGACCATCGGCTGTCGTTTGCCAATATGGCGCGAAACGTCCAGTCTCGTTCGAACCCACGTAGGCTGCGTTAACATAATTGGCGTCTTCGCTATCAAGGCCGTCTTGACGAAAAACCAAGTAAGCACCTTGAATGGTGTCAAAATTGGTCACCGCATTTCGCACGATGTCATTAAGCGCGGTACGCAGCGCTTCGCTCTCGCCAAAATTTTCTTCGGAATTGTTTTTCTGGAATGACGCACTGTCAGCCAGCATTTCGGCGCGATAGAGCGCTTCATTCAGATACTCAGATATTTCCGTTGCGTTGAGTAACGCTGTGGTTTGCACCAACTGCTGAGATTTATCTTTTACTGATTCTGAGCTACTGGCTTTGATGATTTGTTGATTTGAAACCGCATTATATACTGAAAAACCAATCAACGAGAGTGAGGTGATAAGCAGGCAAATGCCCGATAATAAAGTAATTTTCCATTGAACAGACAAAGTTCGCATTTTACTTCCCTTTTCGCAAACTGAATTAGAACAATTACACCATAATGCGTCTAATTATCAAACAAAAGTTAATTTTTTGTTGTCAGTAATCAAATTATCAACAGCAAAAAACACGCTCGATTTTAGAGTTTCACCACGGCGCATGTTAATATTCGCTATCAGCCGAACAAAGGACGAAAAATGAAAGTAATCAGCTTCAATATCAACGGACTACGTGCCCGTCTGCATCAGCTTCAAGCTTTGATCGACAAACATCAGCCCGATGTCATTGGCCTTCAGGAGATCAAAGTCCATGATGAGGCGTTTCCCTTGGAAGACGTTCAAGCCATGGGCTATGAAGTGTACTTCCATGGTCAGAAAGCGCATTATGGCGTCGCTATGCTGTGTAAAAAGACGCCGATCAGCGTACAAAAAGGGTTCCCAACCGATAACGAAGACCATCAAAAACGTATGATTATGGCGACGTTTGAAGATGATAACGGCGATAAAGTGACGGTGCTCAACGGCTACTTCCCACAAGGCGACAACATCAGCCACGAAACCAAATTCCCATACAAGCGCCAATTCTATCAAGACCTTATGGGCTATCTGAATGACCATCACAGTAGTGATGAACAGTTGATCGTAATGGGTGACATTAATATCAGCCCAATCGACTTGGATATCGGTATTGGTGAAGTGAACCGTAAACGCTGGCTAAAAACCGGTAAATGTTCATTCCAACCGGAAGAGCGCGAATGGTTGCAGACGCTGCTTGATTGGGGATTTGAAGATACGTTCCGCAATCTTCATCCAACGGTCGATGATCAATTTTCGTGGTTTGATTACCGCTCGCGCGGATTTGATGACAACCGCGGACTGCGCATTGATGTGATTCTTGCCACCCCTTCTCTAGCAGCTAAGTGCCAAGAAGCAGGCATAGACTACGAGCTCAGAGGCATTGAAAAACCATCGGATCACGCGCCAATCTGGAGTGTATTTAAATAATCATCAGCCTCTGGCGTTGTATATTTTATATGCTTTGATAATAAAAAAGGGCCAAACGGCCCTTTTTTTGTGTTTTGTATATAACCTTAGCTACGCGGTTTTAGATAGGCTAGGAAGCGTTTTTCAGCGTTCTTAAACACCCACAAAATGATAAATGTCAGGCACATATAGAAAAGACCTGCGGTTAAAAACGACTCAAACGGCGCATAGTAACGCGAGTTCACTAAACGTGCGGCTCCAGTCAAATCCATAATGGTGATGATGCCCGCCACGGCGCTGCCATGCAGCATAAAAATCACTTCATTACTGTAGGCAGGAAGTGCGCGGCGCAGTGCGCTTGGCAGTACAATACGACGCAAAGTTTGCGTTGAGCTCATGCCATACGCTTTCGCCGCTTCTACTTCACCCTTAGGCAAGCCATTGATTGCGCCGCGAATGATCTCTGCGGTATAAGCCGAAGTATTGAGAACAAACGAGACTAAAGCGCAAAACCAAGCATTTTCCCACAGGGTGTCTTTGACTGGAAAAAATTGGTCCATTCCGTAGTAAATCAAATACAGTTGCACCAGAAGTGGCGTCCCACGGAAAAAATAGATAAATGCCCAGCAAGGAAGGCGTAATATTGCGTTATGGCTGTTTCGTGCAATCGCCAGTGGAATCGCCACAAAAATACCAATCACTAAGGATAATGCCACCAACCATACGGTCATCCACAAACCGTGGAGATAAATCGGAAAGCTTTCAGCTATTAATGAAAAATCCATCTTGTTCTACCTCGTGTGCATGGAGAATTTGCGTTCAACCAATTTGAGTAATCCGGTTGACACACTGGTAAAGAACAAAAAGATCACCGCCACAGCCATATAGAAAGTAAATGGCATTTTGGTCGAACCCGCGGCTAGCGAACTGATACGCACCATATCTTCAAGACCGATGATCGAAACAAGCGCTGTTGTTTTAAGCAATACCAACCAGTTATTACCAAACCCAGGCAGAGCATGACGAATCATTTGCGGCAATAAAATGCGGCGAAATGACAATGCCGGGCTCATACCATAAGCCTTTGCCGCTTCCATTTCGCCCTGATCGACCGCCATGATCGCGCCGCGAAACGTTTCGGCCATATAAGCGCCAAAGATAAAACCAATCGTCAGAACCCCTGCTGAAAACGGACTAACGTCGATGTAATCAGGTAAGTAAGAAGTCCATTCGTGGTTAGGATCGGTTGATGCAAACCAGTTATTCAGCCACTCATTGACAGCATACAAACTGTTATTCAGCAGAATTTGACCGCCGAAAAAGATCAGCATCATCAGAACTAAATCGGGAATACCACGGATGATAGTGGTGTACAAGGTTGCAATTGAACGTAAAAAACGGTGAGAAGAGAGCTTTGCTAACGCACCTAACATGCCCAAAATCATGGCCAAAACTAGCGATAACACAGCGACTTCAATCGTTAGGAGTGCCCCCTTTAAAATAGAGGCTTCATATCCATGTAAATTCAGCATAGATGAGTTCCAATAACTAAACTCAAGAAGCGCTGACCACTGAACTCAGTGGCCAGCAAGATTACGCGTGGCGAAGATTAATCGCCGTAAACGTCGTAATTGAAGTATTTGGCTTCGATTTTCTTATACTCGCCGTTGTCACGTAGCGCTTGGATCGCTGCGTTCAATTTAGCGGTTAAGTCTTTATCTTGTTTACGAACGGCAATGCCCATGCCGTCACCAAACCATTTTGGATCCGTCAGTGATGGACCGACGAACTCGTACTTATCGCCGCCATCTTTATTGATAACACCTTCTTCAAGCGCAGACGCATCACCAAGAACTGCTGCGATACGACCGTTAGCAAGATCTAGGTACGCATCATCAAATGAACCGTAGCGCACGATGTCGACTTTATCGCCGTAGTTGTCAGTTAGGTATTTATCGTGGGTAGTCGCGCGTTGTACACCAATTTTCACGCCATCAAGATTGCTGAAATCTAGACCGGCGCCTTTTTTAGCGATGAATTTATTTGGAATTTGCGCATATTTGTTAGTGAAATCGACTTTCTTTTTACGTTCTTCGGTAATCGACATTGCCGCGATGATCGCGTCGTATTTACGTGCCAACAGCGAAGGAATGATACCGTCCCAGTCTTGCGGTACGATTTTACACGTCACTTCCATTTGCTTACACAAAGCGTTGGCCATATCCACATCAAACCCTTTCAGTGAGCCATCCGCTTCTGTCCAGCTAAACGGAGGATAAGCGCCTTCAATACCAAAGCGAACTGTTTTCCAGTCTTTAGCTTGAGCCATACCTGTCGCTGCGGTAGCAGCTAAAGCTGCAACAACTAACCACTTTTTCATTTCCATACTCCTGTGATTGTATTTTTTTGTTTTGTTTGTGTTGTGTTTAATAGAACTTATCTGTTCACAGTCATTTGAGCTAACTGCAAATCTGGATTGTTATTCGATATTGATTCGGCTTACCTGCAGCAGATAGCCGTTTTTAGCGCTTTATATGCGCCAAATGCCATTAGTAAATCGACGAAATAAACTGTTTTAGACGCTCGGATTTTGGCTGTGAGAATAACGTTTTTGGGTCGCCCTGCTCTTCCACTTTACCTTGATGCAAAAACATCACATGGTTAGAGACATCGCGAGCAAACGCCATTTCGTGCGTTACTACTAACATAGTGCGCCCTTCTTCGGCCAAATCGCGCATTACGCCAAGCACTTCACCGACTAACTCTGGGTCAAGCGCGGAAGTCGGTTCATCAAACAGCATCACTTCAGGGTCGACAGCCAGCGCCCTAGCAATGGCTGCGCGTTGCTGCTGACCGCCCGAAAGGTGGCCTGGGTAGTAATCTTTACGCTCATATAAGCCGACTTTATTCAATAATTGCTCTGCTTTTTCAATCGCTTGCTGTTTAGGTACACCAAGGACATGAACCGGAGCTTCAATAACGTTTTCAAGTACCGTCATGTGTGACCAAAGGTTAAACCCCTGGAATACCATAGCGAGACGAGAACGAATTCTTTGAACTTGTTTATCACTGGCAGGCACTGACACACCTTGGCGGTTACGCTTCATTTCAATCAATTCACCATTGACCCAAATGTCACCTGCAGACGGCGTTTCAAGTAAGTTGATACAACGAAGAAAGGTGCTCTTTCCTGAACCGGAAGAACCAATGATAGAAATTACGTCGCCTTTGTGCGCTTCTAAAGAGATGCCCTTTAGCACTTCATTTTGGCCAAAGGTTTTATGTAGTTCTTTGATGTTCAGCGCGGGTACATCATTCATGCGCTAGTGCTCCCTATGTAGATATGGCTTGGCGTCCAGTCCCAAACTGCTAATCAAACTATCACTACCAAAAACGACATGCAACAAATTATTAACCTAAAACTGAAAAATAATCAGTCACATAATGCGATTAAAAAATCACAAATCAGCGGAATATTCTAACATCGGTGCATATTTAATAAAAAGCCCACTTTTCCAATTAATGTTCACTTTTTCAGATTATGCTGGAAACAAGATCCAGTTCAATTATTCAATGCGTTATCTATACAGGTTGCAGATTAATCGCGGTAATAATCTAGGAAATATCACGGATTGAAAGAATATTTCATCTTAAATATCAGGAAGGTGGCAAGTTATGGCTTAGTTTGTAGTTTTATTTCACATTCAAACTTAAAGTGATCTAAATCAATCACCCTAAAGGGTAGCCAAGATAAACTCGCCACTATAGAACAGTGTCTTTAAAGCGAGATTTGCTTTGACCTCAAACTTTTAAATTGAGCTCAACGAATACGTGCCAGAAGACAAACTTCGCCTCTGCAGCTTGCAGAATAAACCATAACGGGCGGTGGATTTTTAATACAAACCATTACCCACAAGCATGAACCACTTTGTGTAATAAGAGGGAATCTATGTCAGACGCAGTCAATAAACCGCACTCTGATTCGGATATCGAAACAAAAAGCTACAGCGAACTCCACCGCCCAGCTTCCGAGTTTGCTAGTCGATCAGATTATCTGGATCACGAGCTCCAAATAATGAAACCACGCCGTTTTGGCCTAAACCTTCCTGGTCGTGATTTCCGTTTTGAACTGGAAGACCTAGTTCCTGCACTTGCTGGAACCATAGGCATCATCGCGATGTACTCTGCGGTAATGATGTCATGGGCTGATGGTTTAACTCAGGCATGGGACCATGTACACCTAACCAAAGAGTTCGCCATCGAAGTGGCACGTGTGGAAATGTTAATTCCTGCACTGCTATTTTGTATTTTAGCCTCCGGCGTATTCAACCCGAAAGCAAACCTTGCTGGTAACCACGGCCCGATGATTCCTTTGATCGGTACCATCGCTCTTGCCGGTGCTCACCCTCTCGCTCTCGCTATTTTGATCGGTATTTTCGGCCTTTTACTTTCCTTCTTTAAAGGCGGCTCGAAACTCGTCAACCTCACTTCCGAAGGTACCGCAGGCGGTTTGCTTATTTTCTTAGGCTTAACCGGTACCATCAGCCAAATCAACTCTATTCAGGCATGGGCCGTTGGCCTTCAGTCTGCCGATGTCGCTGCGGGTAGCATGGGTTATGTTGGTTTAGTCGTGCTTGGTATCACTGTCGGTATCTACGCTTTCCTTGCAAAAATTAACATGCGTTGGCTAGCCATCCCTGTTTGTGCATTTACCGGTCTCGCGATTGCCCTGTTACTGGGCGCGGGTTTCGACATCGTATTTACCACCAAAACAGGCTTGCCAAATCTTAACCCAGTTTACTGGTGGGGTAGCACAGAACAAGGTTGGATGTTGGGACTACCGAATGTTGAGCACTTCATTGCATCACTTCCGTTCGCCATTCTTGCGGTTGCAATGTGGTCACCTGACTTCCTAGGTCACCGCATCTTCCAAGAGATGAACTATCCGAAGAAGACCGACAAAGTATTGATGGACGTTGATGACACTATGACCATGTGTTCGGTTCGTCAAATGGTCGGTACCGCGGTCGGTGGTGGTAACATCACGTCATCTTGGGGAACTTACATGATCCCTGCGGCGATTGCTAAGCGCCCTATTCCGGCTGGTGCCATCCTGTTAGGTTCGCTGTGTATTATTGTTGCAATTCTTGGTTTTCCAATGGACGTTGCGGTTTGGCCACCAGTAATGCGTGTTGCACTTCTTGTTGGCGTATCACTACCTCTACTTGAAGCGGGTATGCAAATGGTTCGTGATACTAAAGATTCACAAGCTGCGGGCATTTGTATCTTCGCATCGATTGTTGCCAACCCGGTACTCGCTTGGGCTCTGACCATGTTCCTAGACAACAATGGCTTAATTGGTGATAAAGAACGCGCGGCTCGCTTGTCATTCATGGATAAGATCATTATCCCAGTGACTGTCTTTATTATCTGTCTCGTTGCGATGCTAGCGGTCGGTATGCTAGAAGCGCAATACGGCTTAAAAGCTTGGCTGTAAAAGATAAATCCGATTGGGTAGCGCACGTCGCTACCCTTTTTTTTAAGCCCAATTTTTGAAAAGCAATTTTTTTAACTGAATGATTACTTTTTGTTCGAGATTACGCGTTTTTTTAGTTTTTATTGATTTAGTTTAAGGTTTGTAATTTTTTTTTAGTCTAACTTAAGAGGTAAGGAAGAGGATTCCTACAATCTAGACAGTAATTTCCGAGTAACAGCATCTATAGTTTTAGGGACGAGATTTGAAGCTATATATATTGTTATTTATACAGAGTGTACTGGCTCTATTTGATTAGAGGCACTGGCTCAACAGTGTATCAGTACGGGTTTTTTCTACTAAAAAGGTAGGTATGTCATGGCAGAGCAATTTGCTAAAGCTTGGGAAGGTTTTGCTGCAGGTGATTGGCAAAACGAAGTCAACGTTCGTGATTTCATTCAAAAAAACTATACACCTTATGAAGGTGACGAATCTTTCCTAGTTTCTGAAGGTACTGAAGCGACCAACACGCTTTGGGCTAAAGTAATGGAAGGTATCAAACAGGAAAACGCGACTCACGCACCTGTTGACTTCGATACTTCTGTTATTTCTACCATCACTGCTCACGATGCAGGTTACATCAACAAAGATCTTGAAACTATCGTTGGTCTACAAACTGAAGCGCCTCTAAAACGCGCTATCATCCCTAACGGTGGTATCCGTATGGTTGAAGGTTCTTGTAAAGCCTATGACCGTGAACTCGACCCGATGGTGTCAAAAATCTACACTGAATACCGTAAAACACACAACCAAGGTGTTTTCGATATCTACACTCCTGACATCATGAAATGTCGTAAATCAGGCGTTCTAACTGGTCTTCCAGATGCTTACGGTCGTGGCCGTATCATCGGTGACTACCGTCGTATCGCGCTTTACGGTATCGACTTCCTGATGAAAGACAAATTCGCACAATTCACTTCTCTACAAGAGAAATTCGAAAACGGCGAAGATCTACAAATGACTATGCAACTTCGTGAAGAAATTGCAGAACAACACCGTGCTCTAGGCCAAATCAAAGAGATGGCAGCAAAATACGGTTGTGACATCTCTCGTCCTGCAGAAACAGCGCAAGAAGCAATCCAATGGACTTACTTCGGCTACCTAGCAGCAGTTAAATCTCAAAACGGCGCAGCAATGTCTCTAGGTCGTACTTCGACTTTCCTAGACATCTTCATTGAGCGTGATATCGCAGCAGGTAAACTGACTGAAGACCAAGCTCAAGAAATGATCGACCACTTCGTAATGAAACTACGTATGGTTCGTTTCCTACGTACTCCTGAATACGATGAGTTGTTCTCTGGCGACCCAATCTGGGCAACAGAATCAATGGGTGGTATGGGTCTTGACGGACGTACGCTAGTTACTCGTACTAACTTCCGTTTCCTAAACAGCCTATACACTATGGGTCCTTCTCCAGAGCCAAACATCACTGTTCTTTGGTCTGAGAAACTACCTGAAGGCTTCAAACGCTTCTGTGCAAAAGTGTCTATCGATACTTCATCTATCCAGTATGAAAACGATGACCTAATGCGTCCAGACATGAACTCTGACGACTACGCTATCGCATGTTGTGTATCACCAATGGTCGTTGGTAAACAAATGCAGTTCTTCGGTGCTCGTGCAAACTTGGCGAAAACCATGCTTTACACCATCAACGGTGGTGTGGATGAGAAACTGAAAATCCAAGTCGGTCCAAAAATGGACAAAATCGCTGGTGAATACCTAGATTACGACGAGTTGTGGGAAAAAATGGACCACTTCATGGATTGGTTAGCAAAACAATACGTGACAGCGTTGAACTCTATCCACTTCATGCATGACAAATACAGCTACGAAGCGTCTCTAATGGCTCTACACGACCGTGATGTGAAACGTACAATGGCTTGTGGTATCGCTGGTCTATCTGTTGCAGCTGACTCTCTATCTGCAATTAAATACGCGAAAGTGAAACCAGTTCGTGACGAAGACGGTCTAGCAATTGACTTCGAAATCGAAGGCGATTTCCCTAAATTTGGTAACAACGACCCACGCGTTGATGACATCGCATGTGAACTTGTGACTACATTTATGAACAAGATTCGTGAGCTGAAAACTTACCGCAACGCGATTCCGACTCAATCTATCCTAACTATCACTTCTAACGTGGTATATGGTAAGAAAACAGGTAACACACCTGACGGTCGTCGCGCAGGCTCTCCATTCGCACCAGGTGCCAACCCAATGCACGGCCGCGATGAGAAAGGTGCAGTAGCATCATTGACTTCAGTAGGTAAACTACCATTTGCTGACGCTCAAGATGGTATCTCTTACACCTTCTCTATCGTACCTAACGCACTAGGTAAAGAAGAAGATAGCCAACGTTCAAACCTTGCTGGCCTAATGGATGGTTACTTCCACCACGAGTCTGGTATTGAAGGTGGTCAACACTTGAATGTGAACGTTCTAAACCGCGAAACACTACTAGATGCAGTTGAGCACCCAGAGAAATACCCTCAATTGACTATCCGTGTATCAGGTTACGCTGTTCGCTTCAACTCTCTGACTACAGAGCAGCAACAAGACGTTATCGCACGTACTTTCACTGAATCTCTATAAGATTCACTGCTAAGTTTCAAAGCCCCGCCCAGTGCGGGGCTTTTTGTTTTGCCTTGCTGTCAGGTTTTCCTCATGACCACTTAAGTCAAAAGCATCAATTTTATCGGTCAAAATCTCACTTTATCGGTTTGCAAATGGTTTACTATGAGACGTCTTTTGCCAACTTGA
Source organism: Vibrio xiamenensis (assembly GCF_900100015.1). Lineage (GTDB taxonomy): Bacteria > Pseudomonadota > Gammaproteobacteria > Enterobacterales > Vibrionaceae > Vibrio > Vibrio xiamenensis. The sequence goes on from NZ_FNDD01000002.1 coordinate 111,154, forward strand.
TGATTGTTCATGCATACACGCCATTTGTTACCGCTGCTTTTGCTATCTGGCTCTTCGGTTTTCGCTTCAACCCAAAGCACCGTAGCTTTTTCCTTAGACAATGACGGTATCTATGGCGTCGACCAAGATTACACCAATGGCCTATTTCTCAATTACACCTCAGCGCAAATCACACCGCCCTCTTGGCTATCGATGCTTAGCCTTTCCGATGCCGAGCACAGCTCGATAGATAAATGGCAACTGACATTAGCCCACAAAATCTGGACGCCTTCCGATATTGAAATTGACGCGCCAAGCGCCAATGATCGCCCTTATGCGGGCTACTTCCATGGCGAACTCAACTATCTCAGCCTAACCACAGAGCGCGTTCAAAAGTTCAATTTAACCCTAGGGATGACTGGCAAACATTCACTGGCGGACAAAGCGCAAAAACTGGTTCACGGCATCACAGGTTCCGATGACCCGAATGGTTGGGATTACCAAATTGAAAGTAAAGTCGCGGGGAGTCTTGGCTATTTAAATCACCAAAACTTAAAGCGTGGACAAATGACACTCAATTCAGAGTGGGAAGTTTCAAATGTATCAGAGATCAATGCAGGGAATTTTCGCAGCGACGTCGCAACCGGTGTGATGTTTCGCTGGGGAACCGATTTGGACCACAATATGGGCGCGGCCAACATCAGTAATGAACATCCGTTTCAAGCCGGTATGATTGGCAATTCCAAACACGCTTGGTTTGTCTTTAGCGGCATTGAAGCACGTTACCGCTTCAATGATATGACCATCGAAGGGCATCGCCCAGCGATTGAGAATAACCCAGCGATTAGCGATCCAACCGTGTACGATGTTGACCTTGAGCATTTACAGGCCAGTGCCGTACTTGGTGTTGCTTGGTACAATCAACACTTTGGCGCCAGCTTTACGACTACGATAAAAACCGCAGATTATAAACAGGCCACCACCGATATCTACGGTACTGGCGGCCTGTCATTGTTTGCGTTTTTCTAGTCGTTCGTATTAGCTATTCAAGGCTACACGGTAAATTTCTGGCAATCTTGACTTAAGCTGGTAGAGCGCTGATTGACTAACTCACTGATGTTTTTTAGCTGTCCGTTGTTTTCTTCCAACTCTTGCATTGCCGCAGAAATTTGCGTCATGTTGTCCGCCATCGACTGGCTGGTTGTAGCAAGCTCTTTGATTGAGTCAAAGATTACTTCGGTTTTTTGCGCCGCATCATCGGCTTTTTCGGTAATCTGGGTCATGGCTTGCATCGCGCTGTGGCCACGTTCGCGCCCCATTTCCATCGACTTTTCCGACTGACCGATATATTGAATCACTTCTGCGCTCTCGTGCTTCATCTTCTCAATCGTGCCGGAAATATCTTCAACCGCTGTCACCGTGCGCACCGCGAGGCTACGAACTTCATCCGCCACCACAGCAAACCCGCGACCTTGCTCCCCTGCGCGCGCCGCTTCAATGGCCGCATTGAGCGCCAGCAAATTAGTTTGTTCCGCAATGCTATTGATAATGTCCATCACGGTATCGATTTTACTCGACGCCTGTTCTAACTGCGTAATATGCTGCGACGCCGACTCGAGAATATGCCCAATGTCTTCAATCGACTGAATTGCCGAACCAATGATTTTGGAGCCCTCAGCCGCGGCTTGAGTCGATGCACGACTGACTTCCGCAACAAATTCCAGTGAGTTAGAGACCTCTTGCGTGGTTGCACTTACCTCTTCTGTGGCCGACGCGAGCAATTGTGTTTGTCCAAGCACTTCTGATTGGCTGAATGCGAGTCGATCCAATCCTTCATTCAATTCAGACGCATTTGCCGATAACGCATGGGAACTATCTTGCACTTCATGGACCAATGCGCCGAGATTTTCACAGCTGGCGTTAATAGTCTGCGCCAATTGGGTAAATTCATCTTTATTGTTGTCGCCGACAGTCATACGCTGTGACAAATCACCAATCGAGACGGCTTTCATGACCTGAGTGGTTTGATTGAGAGAACGAGTTTGAGTGATACCGATAACAATGAAAGAAGCAATCGAAAAAAGCGCCAAAATGCCGCACGCCAGCAAAACAGACCACACGGTTTGGCTGGCATCTGCATTGGCGGTTTCGCGATAGGTTTGGCTCATGCTCTTGAGCTGTTCACCAACCCCTGAAACCACTTCTTTCATGCGCTCTTCAGTGGCTAACAAAGTGCTTTCTGCTTGTTTAACTTGCTCAGATAACTCATTGACTCGTAAAAAGGTTTGTTTAAATTGGTCGACTTCCTTTTGATACAGATCCAGCATGGCGTAACTGTTCGACATGTTGACGAAAGTACCTAAGGCGCGATTAAAGAGTTTGAGATTGTTATCACTAGGTTGGAGCAAGTAATTTTGCTGCGCTTTGATCATGGCTTGGAAATCGGAGTTTATCGTCACCATGCCCGTTTCATTGATTTTGTTCTCGATGATCGAAGCCAAAGACTTCAATTCACCAAGTTTGCCTTCTTCAACTGAGAAGCCAAGTTCTCCTTTGAGGTCAAACCAAGGCAACACCGCTTGCTGGTACTGCGAGACACTGTCGCTTAGCTGCGTCGCCGAATCCCCTAGCCCTACTTCGCTTAAAAACGCAGTGTCGTTACCCACATTGTCAGTAATCTGTTCTAAGCTCTGTTTTGCATTCGCAACATCACTGTTGCTCATTGATTTGAGTTCACTGGCTAAAGTCAGAATATCGCTTTGTAATTGCAATATAGATACCGACCCTTGTGCAACCTCCGAACTTCGCTGGTATTGCTGACTCATGCCGTTTAAACGTGAAGACGTAAACAACGCCAGTACAACAAATCCCAAGGTAAGAATAACGAGGAATAACCCCATCTTTTGTCTCTGGGACAAAGCAAGCATATGCATGAAAAATCCTTAATCATCATATAGATGAACTTCTAGTACTTCCTGTCTTAAAAAATTTATTCTTGTGTAGTGCTTTTGTAGTAATTATTGCGATTTTATATCACACAATTCGTGAATATGTTGATATTTTCAACAGCAATTTTCTTATCAATGAACCGAGAAATGCTATTTAATCCTTACAATTTATAATAAAATACCAGTTAAAATTTCCAATAAGAGATGAGCTCATGTCAACAACTGGTCGTATCCATTCCTTTGAGTCGTGCGGAACAGTCGATGGACCCGGAATTCGCTTTATCGTGTTTATGCAAGGGTGTCTAATGCGCTGTATGTATTGCCATAATCGCGATACTTGGGATACCCATGATGGTAAAGAAATTACCGTTGACGAAATCATCAACGAAGCAAAAAGCTATCGTCATTTTATGAAAGCGTCGGGTGGCGGCGTGACCTGCTCCGGCGGTGAAGCCATGCTACAACCAGAATTTGTGCGCGATTTTTTCAGGGCAGCGCAAGCTGAAGGGATGCATACCTGCTTAGATACCAACGGCTATATTCGTAAACACACTGAAGTGATTGATGAAGTGCTTGATGCCACCGATCTTGTCATGTTGGATCTCAAGCATATGAACGATGAAGTCCACCAGCAATTAATCGGAGTTTCCAATCGTCGTACTCTGGATTTTGCCCGTTATTTAGCCAAAATCGGTCAAACAACTTGGATTCGATACGTCATTGTCCCTGGTTATACCGATGACGAAGCGTCTGCTCATTTACTTGGTGACTTCATTAAAGATATGAAAAATATCGAGAAAATTGAGCTACTTCCCTATCACAAACTCGGCGCTCACAAATGGGAAGCACTCGGTCTTGAATACCCACTGGAAGGCGTCGAACCACCATCAAAAGAGACTATGAATAAGATTGTCGCCGTCTTAGAGCAGTATCATTCGAATGTAAAATATTAATATTTGGGGTCACATTATTGATAAAAATGGCGGCTCTGCGATAAAAAAATACCACTCTTATAAGAGTGGTATTTTTTTGAGTCGCGCCTTTGATTATTGAAATTTTTATCGCTGCAATTTTAATTGTCGTCACCACATATTGGGTAAAAAATGATTTTGCTCGTGTGTTTTGGCCAAAGTTTACTGTGGAACGTCGTTTCCAACATCTAACACTCGCCGTACTCGTTGTGATCACTCTGCTTTGGTCGCTACGAGCTGGTATATTGGCTGGTCTCGACATCCATTTTCTCGCTTTAACGGCACTCGCTATGATGTATGGCTGGAAAACCGCTTTCGTCTTAACACTGCCGATCAACATAATGCTGACGCTACTTGGAATCGATCATACCGCTCTTCAACCTTCGAACTTATTGATTTCTAATCTAATTCCGCTTGTCACAAGTTATCTCATCTTTATGGCAAGCCATCGATGGTTGGCGCGTAATATTTTTGTTTTTATTTTTGTTTGTGGGTTTATCAATGGCGCAATTACAGGAAGCTTACACTTGGCGATTAGCGCGGCATACTTATCCTTAACTGAACAATATCACTGGCAAGTAATTTATGATAATTATCTGATATTTATAGTGTTAATGCTTTTCCCGGAAGGATTACTCAACGGTATGGCATTAGCCATGTTGAGTGTTTTCAAGCCTGAATGGCTGAGAGTTTTTTCAGACCGAGACTATATTTACCATCATTCTCAAAAAGACTAATCACATATTTTCAATTTCGAGGCATTTTTGCGAGCAAACATGTGGTGAGATCATGTTTCACGATGACGACTAAGGCTACTCTAAGTTCATAACGAATTGATTAGATTTTAGATAGTGAGGCAACCATGGAAATGACCAATGCTCAACGTTTGATCCTATCAAACCAATATTTTTTAATGTCGCAGCTCAACCCTGAAAATTCAGCAAAATATCAACGCCTTCAAAATATCGTTGAACGCGGTTATGAACTGCAAATGCGCGAAATCATGAAAGATTTTGGCTGTGTGAAAGAAGATGAATGCCGTGAAATCATCGACATCATGGAGATGTATCACGCGATGCAAGAGTCTTACAACATGCTGGCAGAAAATGCCCAAGGTGACGTAGACAAACGCCGCTTGACTTTCTTAGGGTTCGATATTGCAACCGAAGCCCATTTGGTGCATTACGTACGCTTTTTGATCGATTCTGAAGGTCTGTATCCGCAATTTGATAAAGGCGAACATCACTTCAATAGCCAAACACCTATGCTAGATAAATATCGTCGTATGCTAGTTTGTTGGCGCAATTGTCCACGTCAATATCATTTGTCTCCAGCGGAATTCCGACAAATTTTTAACGCATAAATTATGCTTTTATGTTCTCAGAGGCCGCAATTTTTGCGGTCTTTTTTTGCTTTATTTTTGTTAAATTTCAAATAAAAATCTGGCAGTTACCGCAAATCAACGAGATAATTCGGTCAAATACTCGCCTCCTACCATCTAAAATTCCTTTTTTGAACGGATTTAAAATCCGGCACCCCCTTCACGTTTTGTAAATAAACATATCTTTTTTAAGCAAAATTCATAGAACCAACTAGTCTTAAATATAAAGGATTTGCAATTCAATGCGGGTTGATTGTCGTAAGACAAGTTCAGAGGGGAATTCATTATGAGTATTTTCGACCACTTCCAAGCACGCTACGAAGCCGCCAAAGATGAAGAGCTTACGCTTCAGGAATTTTTGACGCTTTGCAAAGACGATAAAAGTGCTTACGCCAACGCAGCAGAACGGCTATTAATGGCAATAGGAGAGCCAGAACATATTGATACAGCGAAAAATTCTAGGTTAAGCCGTATCTTTTCAAATCGAGTCATTTCTCGTTACGAAACATTCAAAGACTTTTATGGCATGGAAGAAGCAATTGAACAGATTGTTTCTTACCTTAAACATGCCGCTCAAGGATTAGAAGAGCGTAAACAGATTCTTTATCTACTCGGCCCTGTCGGCGGTGGTAAATCGTCTTTAGCTGAGAAATTAAAAGCACTTATGCAACAAGTGCCTATCTATGTGCTGACTGCGAACGGTAAACGCAGTCCGGTTAACGACCATCCATTTTGTCTGTTTGATGTCAACGAAGACGGCGAATTGTTGAAACAAGAGTACGGTATCGATAAACGCTACCTTCGCTCGATCATGTCGCCTTGGGCAGCGAAACGCCTACATGAGTTTGGCGGTGATATCAGCAAATTTAAAGTGGTTAAAGTCCGTCCTTCAATTTTAGATCAAGTGGCAATTGCTAAAACCGAACCTGGCGATGAGAACAACCAAGATATTTCTTCACTGGTGGGGAAAGTCGACATTCGTATGTTGGAGCATTATTCACAAGACGACCCAGATGCCTACAGCTATTCTGGTGCTCTCTGTAAAGCCAACCAAGGTGTGATGGAATTCGTCGAGATGTTTAAAGCGCCGATCAAAGTTCTTCACCCACTCCTTACCGCAACTCAAGAAGGGAACTACAACGGGACTGAAGGCTTATCTGCTTTACCATTTGATGGAATGATTTTGGCCCACTCGAATGAATCAGAGTGGCAAACGTTCAAAAACAACAAAAATAATGAGGCATTCTTAGACCGTGTATACATCGTCAAAGTCCCTTATTGTCTGCGTGTTTCTGAAGAAGTTAAGATCTACCAAAAACTCTTGGATCATTCAGAGCTTTCCCATGCTCCGTGCTCACCAAGTACACTCGATTTACTATCGCAATTCAGTATTCTTTCACGCTTGAAAGATCCTGAAAACTCATCCATCTACTCAAAAATGCGTGTCTACGACGGTGAAACGTTGAAAGATACTGATCCAAAAGCCAAAAGCTATCAGGAATATCGCGATTACGCAGGGGTAGACGAAGGCATGTCGGGTCTATCAACACGTTTCGCATTTAAGATTTTGTCACGTGTGTTTAACTTCGACCAAACCGAAGTCGCGGCGAACCCAGTTCACCTGTTCTACGTTATCGAGCAACAAATTGAACGTGAACAGTTCCCACAAGACACCACAGAGCGCTACCTCGAGTTTTTAAAAGGCTACTTAGTACCTCGATATGTTGAGTTCATCGGTAAAGAGATTCAAACCGCGTACTTAGAGTCCTACTCAGAATACGGGCAAAATATCTTTGACCGATATGTCACTTACGCAGACTTCTGGATTCAAGACCAAGAGTATCGCGACCCAGAAACCGGACAACTGTTTGATCGTTCTGCGCTTAATAGTGAGCTTGAAAAAATCGAGAAGACGGCTGGTATTAGTAACCCTAAAGATTTCCGAAATGAAATCGTCAACTTCGTACTGCGTGCAAGAGCCAATAACAGCGGCAAAAACCCTGTTTGGACCAGCTACGAAAAATTACGTACCGTCATTGAGAAGAAAATGTTCTCCAATACTGAAGAGCTTCTTCCTGTGATTTCCTTCAACACCAAAACCTCCTCTGAAGACCAAAGAAAACACGACGACTTTGTTGCTCGTATGATGGAGAAAGGCTATACCGAAAAACAAGTTCGGTTGTTGTCCGAATGGTATTTACGAGTACGTAAATCCTCTTAATGGACTGCCTTATCGAGAAGAGTGGCTTCACCGCCACTCTTCAATGGATTGATGTTGATAAGGGGTAATTCATGGCACAATTTATCGATAGACGATTAAACGGTAAGAACAAGAGCGCGGTCAATAGACAGCGCTTCTTGCGTCGTCATAAAGAGAAAATTAAAGAGTCTGTTGCGGATGCCGTTAACCGCCGCTCAATCACCAATACTGATACCGGTGAAGATGTTTCCATCCCAGCGAAAGACATCAAAGAGCCATTATTTCATCAAGGAAAAGGTGGCTTAAAAGAGCGCGTCCATCCTGGTAATGATCAATTCATTACCGGAGATAAAATTGAACGTCCGAAAGGCGGAGGCCAAGGTGGTGGCGCTGGTGAAGGTGATGCAAGCCCTGATGGCGAAGGCGAAGACGAATTTGTATTTCAAATATCCAAAGACGAATATCTCGATATCCTGTTCGAAGACTTAGAGTTACCGAACCTTGAGAAAAACCAGATAAATCGAATTACCGAATGGAAAAGCCATCGCGCCGGTTATCAAACGGCGGGTGTCCCGTCCAATATCGCAATTGTTCGCTCACTGCAGCAATCACTTGCTCGCCGCACTGCGATGAACGCAGGGAAAAAACGTCTGGTTAACGAACTTGAAGAAGAGTTAGAACGCATAAAAAACAGCGAACCGGCTCAACTTCTCGAAGAGAAACGCATCAAAGCCGAAATTCAGGAGCTTCGCGACAAAATCAATCGTGTTCCTTTCATCGACACCTTTGATTTGCGATTTAAAAATTACGAAAAACGGCCAATTCCATCTAGCCAAGCGGTGATGTTCTGTTTGATGGATGTCTCTGGTTCTATGGATCAGGCAACCAAAGATATTGCCAAACGTTTTTATGTCCTACTGTATCTGTTCTTAACCAGAACTTATGAAAATGTTGATGTTGTGTTCATTCGCCACCATACCCAAGCCAAAGAAGTGGATGAACACGAATTTTTCTACTCGCAAGAAACTGGGGGCACCATTGTCTCTAGTGCATTAAAGCTGATGGATGACATCGTTAAAGAGCGTTATCCACTTGATCAATGGAACATCTACGCTGCTCAAGCGTCCGATGGCGATAACTGGGCGGACGATTCTCCACGCTGTCGTGAACTGTTAGTAGAACGATTGCTTCCAAGCTGCCAATACTATTCTTACATCGAAATCACCAAGCGATCTCACCAGACTCTTTGGCATGAATATGAAAAACTCGCCTCAGGCTTTGATAACTTCGCAATGAAAAACATACGCTCTGTTGAGGACATCTTCCCGGTATTTAGAGAGTTGTTTAAAAAGGAAACCGCATAGGGAGACAGTATTATGACAGCAAAAACTCGCCAAAAAACCGAGGCGAACAGCAAGTTGCTTCCTGATGGACCAGATTGGACATTTGAACTACTCGAACGTTATCACACCGAAATTAGGCGTGTGGCGAACGAATATCGCCTCGATACATACGAAAACCAAATTGAAGTCATTACGTCAGAACAGATGATGGATGCCTACTCAAGCATAGGTATGCCCATAAACTATAACCATTGGTCGTTTGGCAAAAAATTCATTCAAACCGAGCAAGGCTACAAACACGGTCAAATGGGACTGGCTTATGAGATCGTCATTAACTCTGACCCTTGTATCGCTTATTTGATGGAAGAGAATACCGTGACCATGCAAGCGTTAGTCATGGCGCATGCCTGCTACGGGCACAATTCATTTTTTAAAGGCAATTACCTGTTCCAAGCGTGGACGGATGCTAGCTCTATCATCGACTACCTATTATTTGCCAAAAACTACTTGGCTAAGTGTGAAGAAAAATTCGGCGTCAACGAAGTCGAAGATTTACTCGACTCTTGCCATGCACTGATGAACTTCGGTGTCGATCGCTATAAACGCCCTGAGAAAATATCCATTGCCGAAGAAAAGGCACGCCAGGAACAGCGTGAAGCATACCTGCAATCTCAAGTGAACGAATTGTGGCGCACCGTACCTAAATCCAAAATCAAGGAGGAAGAACAACAGATTCACTTCCCGTCAGAGCCACAAGAAAATATTCTCTATTTCATTGAGAAAAATGCCCCATTACTTGAGCCTTGGCAGCGTGAAGTGGTTCGAATTGTGCGAAAAATTAGCCAATACTTCTATCCACAAAAACAGACCCAAGTGATGAACGAAGGTTGGGCAACCTTTTGGCATTACACCATCCTTAATCACTTATATGATGAAGGCGTCGTGTCGGATAAATTTATACTGGAATTCTTACATAGCCATACCAGTGTGGTCGCCCAACCGGCATACAACAGCCCTTATTTCAATGGTATTAACCCTTACGCACTCGGCTTTGCGATGTTTAGGGATATTCGCCGTATCTGTGAAGAACCAACCGACGAAGACCGCGAATGGTTTCCAGAGCTCGCGGGTAGTGACTGGCTGGAATCACTGCACTTTGCGATGCGCAATTTCAAAGACGAAAGCTTTATCAGCCAGTATTTATCGCCAAAAATCATTCGCGACTTTAAATTGTTTTCTATTGTCGATGATGACCACAAAAACTTTATTGAAGTCAGTGCGATTCACAATGAAAGCGGCTATAAAGCAATCCGAGAGAAATTGGCGTCTCAATATAACCTGAGTAATTTGGAGCCTAATATCCAAGTTTATAACGTCGATGTGCGTGGCGACCGTTCGCTAACGCTGCAATATGTTCCTCACGATAGAATCCCACTTGATGAGAGCTACCACGAGGTATTGAAGCATCTGCATCGCTTGTGGGGATTTGACGTTAAACTTGAAGAAGTCAAAGAAACAGGCCGTCGCGAAGTCATCGGCGTATGTCCAACCAAACATGAGCATACTCAACAGCCTTAGTTAGCCTAAAAATAAAAAGGAGCCCTATGGCTCCTTTTTATTTTTAAAGCCGTCTATTAGCGGCTTTCAACAATCGCAATGACTGCTGCCAAATCTTCCGGTGTATCAACACCTGCGGGCGGCGCTTCACGCGCAACATCGACATGAATACGCTCTCCATACCAAAGCACACGTAGTTGCTCTAATGATTCAATTTGCTCTAGCGTAGATGCTGGCCAATTCACGTACTGGTTAATAAAACCTGCACGATAAGCATAAATACCAACATGACGAAGCAAAGGGTTGACCACTTGCTGAGGTGATTTCTGAAAGTTGTCCCTATCCCAAGGAATGCTGGCGCGGCTAAAATACAGCGCGTAACCATCTTTATCACATACCACTTTGACCGCATTTGGGTTAAAGACTTCGTCTTGGTGCTCAATTTCAACCGCGAGCGTCGCCATCGGCGCCTGACTCTTAGCTAGATTATCCGCCACTTGCTTGATGTTCGATGGTGGGATCAGCGGTTCATCACCTTGTACATTGACCACGATATGATCGTCGGGAATCGCCATTTTTTGGACGACTTCCGCCAAGCGCTCAGTACCAGACTGATGAGTTGGCAAAGTCATGCAAACATCGCCACCAAAGTCATTTACAACCTTGGCAACACGTTCGTCATCGGTAGCAATAATGACTTTTTCCGCACCCGCTTGGATCGCCTGCTCGTAAACCCATTGAATCATTGGCTTGCCACAAATATCCGCAAGCGGCTTTCCTGGCAATCGAGTTGACTGGTAACGAGCCGGAATCACGACGGTAAATGACATTATCTGCCCTCTTCAATCGACATTTCACGCGCTTCCGGTTCTAGCAGCACCGGAATCCCTTCTTTAATAGGGTAAGCTAAGCGATCAAGTTTGCAGATAAGCTCTTGATTAACTTTATCGAATGTCAATTTACCTTTGCAGACTGGACATGCAACGATTTCAAGCAGACGGTGATCCATAATTTTCTATAACCTCTTTAATTCTATTTAAAATACGCGCTTCTTGTTGCGAATCAAAACTTGCCGACACCGGCAAATACCACCAATTGTCTTGGGCGTAATCGGCGCATTTCACTGCATCTTTTTCTGTCATGATCAGATGCTGGCCGCGATTTGCAAGCGCCTTCAATTCGGATGGTTCAAACGCTTGATGATCCGCAAACCCTTGGCTAAATATTGGTTTTGCGCCCAGACTCTCAAGGGTCTTGAAGAATCTTGGCGGATGACCAATACCCGCCATGGCGACTAATTCTTTCAGCTGACTAACCGGCATACGCTGACCATTGGCTAAGTTTACCGCCAAACTCGGCGTCAGAGTCATTTTAATTTCTAACGGCTTTGCAACGCCGCCGTTATTGATGACAAAATCCACTTCATTTAAACGCGATAGCGGCTCACGCAGTGGCCCAAGAGGTATCGATGACTCATTGCCAAAGCGTCTTTTACCATCAACAACAATAAACTCTATATCTCGCTGCAACGCATAATGTTGTAAACCATCATCAGTAATGATCACATCGACATCATAGGAAAGCAGCGCTTTGACGGCTTGCGCGCGTTTAGGGTCAACCGCGACTGGCGCACCAGTACGCTTAAAAATTAATTTAGGTTCATCTCCGCAATGAGCCGTCGAGGTTGAATCATCAACGATAAGCGGATATTGAGCAGCTTTAGCGCCATAACCGCGCGAAACCACACCAGGGCGATAACCCAGTGTTTGCAACAATTCAACCAGCCAAATCACCACAGGTGTTTTGCCATTGCCACCCGCGGTAATATTTCCAACCACAATAACCGGTACGGGCGCTTTGTAGCTGCTTTTTTTTCCTTGGATGTAAGCATCACGTCTTGAACGAGCGATATAAGCGAAGAGTTGACTTAACGGCCACAACAGTGGCCATAACAGGTATTTGAGTGGGTGGTTTTCAAACCAGATTTTTTCAACCACCATCAGCCACCAAACTGAATTCGGTGCAACTGCGCATATGCGCCATCAGCTTCTAACAGCGCTTGGTGAGCGCCGCGTTCGACCACTTCTCCATCATCAATAACCAAAATTTCATCGGCTTTTTCGATGGTCGACAAACGGTGGGCAATCACTAATACGGTCTTGTCTTTTTGCAGTTCATCAAGTGCTGATTGAATCGCTTTTTCTGATTCAGTATCCAGAGCTGAGGTGGCTTCATCAAGAATTAAGACTGGAGCGTCACGCAGTAACGCACGTGCAATCGCGATGCGTTGGCGTTGACCACCCGATAAGCTGGCACCATTTTCACCGATCATGGTATCTAGGCCTTTGTCCATTTTGCCGATGAAGTCCATCGCATAAGCAAGCGTCGCCGCATGTTCGATCTGCTCACGGGTATATTTTTCGGTTGCCGCATAGGCGATGTTGTTGGCGATAGTATCGTTAAACAGGTGTACGTTTTGCGACACCAAGGCGAAATGCGAGCGCAGATTGTTGAGCTTGTAGTCACGCACGTCATGGCCATCAAGTAGAATTTGTCCAGAATCGACGTCGTAAAAACGGGTAAACAAGTTAGCAATGGTACTTTTACCTGAGCCCGAACGACCAACTAACGCGACCGTTTTCCCCGCCGGAATCGAAAAGCTCACGTGTGATAGTGCGGGTTTTTCTTTGCCGCTGTAGGTAAAAGTAACATCTTTGACGTCGACATCGCCTTTCGCTTTCTCTACCACCAGTTCACCGCTGTCTTTTTCGACCTCAAGATCCATCAGGCCAAATAAAGTCTGGCTGGCAGCCATACCGCGCTGAAAATCAGATGTGACGTTGGTCAATGCTTTAAGCGGGCGCATCAAACCAAACATCGCAGAGAAAATCACGGTAAATGTCCCCGGAGTGAGCTCACTGCGAATCGAGTCAAAACTGGCTAAAAACAGTACTGCAACCAGAGCAAGAGAGGCGATCAGTTGAATTACTGGGTTAGCAGTGGCTTGAGCGGCGACCAACTTCATCGAGTGTTGACGCATTTGGTTACTGACCTTATCAAAGCGTTCACGCTCAACATTATGCCCACCATAACTGAGCACTACTTTGTGGCCTTTCAGCATCTGTTCGGCAGAAGAAGTGACATGCCCCATACTTTCTTGCATGTTACGAGAGATTTTTCTAAATCGTTTCGATACCACACGAATCGCAACCGCCACAATCGGCGCAACGACAAACAGCACTAGAGAAAGCTGCCAGCTGTTCCAAAACATCAACACCAACAAACCAATAATGCTCGCGCCTTCGCGAACGATACTCACCAACGCTTTACTGGTTGCACCAGCAACTTGCTCTGAGTCGTAAGTAATACGCGACAGCAAACCGCCAGTGGATTCTTTATCGAAATACGACACTGGCATATGCATAAATTGATTGAATAGCTTGCGGCGCATTAGCATCACCACGTTGCCAGAGACCCAACTCAAACAATAGGTCGAGACAAATCCGCTCAAACCACGAACTAACATCATGCCGAAAATAATGAACGGGAGAATTTTGAGGAAATCGGATTGGGTAGAACCAAAACCTTCATCTAACAAAGGCTTTAACAAAGAAACCATATAGGTATCGGCGGCAGCGTTGATCACCAAAGCGATAACGGAAACAATTAAACCTGCTTTGAATAACCGAATATAAGTCCATAACCTGCGAAAAGTTTTACCTGTGGTTTCGTCTTTGTTTAATGACATAAAGTTTTTATTGTTTGTAAATTTGCGCCTATTCTACTCGGTTACGTAGCATCTGCCTATACCACGACTGCCCATGAGTCTCTCTTAACTGCTTGGCTAACCAATAATTTGAATAGAAATCTAAAGTTATCTGTCCACTGCTTCCAGTATCGAACCAAATTGCGCCATTTTCTAGGTAACGGTTGACGACTTTTTGGTCAGGAAGCCCCCAGCGACCATCTTTTTCCAGTGACGCAATCGCAAGCTTGGCATCTACTTTACGCACAAAGCCTTGCGATGAAGAGGTTCGACTACCATGATGGGGCACAATCACAATATCGCTTGCAAGATTCGGTTGACGAATCATGAGCCACTCACCGAGCGCACTAATATCTCCTGCGAGTAATATGCTAAAACGGCCATCGGAGATTCGCAGCACACACGAGTGGGCGTTATAGGCTCGATCCACACGATTTGGTGGCCAAAAGGCTTCGAGTTCAAGCCGATGCCAACGCCATTTAACGCCTTGAGCACAGGTTTGATAGCCCGGTAAGGTTTGACTGGCAAGACGCAGCGGTGGCTGCCAGTAGTGCTCGATAAACTCGCGCCCGCCTGCGTGGTCGAAATCTAAGTGACTCAAAACCAATCCATCAAGATACTTTATACCGCGCTTATGCATAAGTGGCGTAATTACATCTTGAGCAAAGCCACCCGATAGCCAGGCGGTGCCGGTATCATAAAGATACGCCCGCTCGCCTTGCTGGATAAGCACTGCTAAACCGTGACCAACATCGAGCACATCAACTCGCCATTGAGAGTCTTGCTTGACGCTCGAAAAAAGCCAATAACCACTTAGTAAAGCGCCGCACCACAATCGAAATAAAGGGGTTAATAGTGGCCAAATGATGATCACCATCAGCAACACAACCACCGCAGGGATATAGATACTCGCCACAGCAAACCAGCCAAAGTGCGCGGCGCTAATCGCTTCATGTACCCAGATGAGCAACCAATCAACGCCCTTCCAAATCGTAGTGCTTATCGACGCCGCTGAGCTGGTCATTAACGCGATAAGAATCAAAGGGACGATAACGATGCTAAACAGCGGTACAAACACCAAGTTATACAAAGGGCTAACGCTGCTGACACCGTAAAACCAAACTAGCGACAGCGGCATCATTCCGACAAAAATCCACACTTGAACCGATATAAGTGATGTCAATTTGTACCAAGGCTTGAACGAAGATTGCACAGGTTGGCGGCTGATAAACAGAAAAATCACGCCAACCGCGACAAAGGACAGCCAAAATCCCGAACTCAGCGTTGAAAAAGGGTTGAAGAGCAACACCACACACAAGGTGACTAACCATTTATAGCTGGCGGTTAAACGCCACCCCGTCATAAGCAACATTGAATAGATGACGCACATCACCAATGCGCGTTGAGTCGGTAACGTCATTCCAGCCAGCCAAGCGTACGTCAGCGCGCAAATCATACCAAGCAGATACGGCGCTCGGTACATAGCAAATGAAATGCGGAGTAGAAGCGTGCCGAGTCCCCATCCCACGCCAAACGCAATGCCAATATGCAAACCTGAAATCGCCATCAAATGACTTAAACCACTATTTTTTAGCGCTTGCCAAGTCAAAGCATCGATATGGTTTTTTATCCCAAACGACAAAGCCAAAATGAGTGCTTGCGAAGGCAATCCTTCAGTTTGTTGCTGAACTCGAGTGATTAGCCGCTGCTTGAATGAACCAAATTGCTCAAGTCGAAATCGAGTTCCTGACATGGTCGCAGTGGCGAGAATGTTTTCTGAAAAATAGTGCGCTTCTTGATCATAACCAACTTGGTTAAAGCGGCCTAAGATCGGCTTAAGACGAATCTGAGTATGAATCACATCGCCAATAAAAAGCGCTGTGGGGGCGATAAAGCGAATTTTAGGTTGGAAAAATCTGGTTACATTTTGTCCGTTGATTGATCTTAACACCAATGTTCCTTCAAAGCCGTGACTTATTTGCGTAAAAAGGCTGTCAACCTTTGCAGTTATGGTAATATCCCGACCAGATTGAAAAAGTACTTTCATCTGCTGGTTGACGGCGTATCCATGTACCAAAATGGTGAGACACGCAATGTACAAACCACAACCCCATCGTAACCGAGGCATTGTTCGGCTAAGTAATAACAATACGACGCAAATCAAGGACCACTCGACTTGAGGCATTTTCGGCCAATAAGGAGCGGTAATGATTCCAATCGATAAGGATATAAGCGTCCAGTAATGAAAGAAGAGAGTCATAGTCCACTATGCCAAGAAAGTTTATTAAACGTTTTATGCCAGACCCGGAAACCATCAAGCGTCAAAAGGCGCTCAAGATCTTTGGCAACGTTTTATATAATCCGAACTTATGGTGCCTGAATCGTCGTTCTGCAGCGGGCGCGTTTGCTGTTGGTCTGTTTATGGCGTTTGTTCCTCTTCCGAGCCAAATGATCATGTCGGCTGGGCTGGCCATCGTTTGTGGCGTCAACCTACCGCTTTCTGTCGCTCTGGTTTGGGTCAGTAACCCAATTACCATGCCGGTGCTGTTTTATTTTGCCTATAAAGTCGGCGCAAAGATTCTTCATGTTCCACCGCAACACTTTCATTTTGAACTGTCATGGGACTTCATCTGCAATCAAATGAGCACTATTGGCCCTCCATTTATTCTCGGCTGCATGGTTTGCGGTGTGTGTTCAGCGCTTATTGGTTACTTCGGAATTAAAGGCTTATGGCGCTATTCTGTGGTGAGAAGCTGGCAAAAGAGAAAACAAAAATAGCCAAGGCTCGCAGCCTTCGAGTGAACTCATCAAATAATGAAACTGCGCTGCGATTCATGAATGACATTGTGCAGAAAACAAAAAAGGCCCTTTACGGGCCTTTTGGTTTTCATGTGCGCGATTTTCACAGCAAATTACTTGGCGCTTAATACCGTTGCCGGGTTCAAGCGACTTGCCCTTGAGGCTGGATACCAAGTCGCAAGCAGGCTTAACACGATTGCGGTACCGGAAACCATCAGCACATCACTGGCTACCACTTGCGATGGCAGAAAGTCGACAAAGTAAATATCGCCAGATAGAAAATGATGACCAATCAAACGCTCTAAGCCTTTAATTAAGTTGGTTAAATTAAGAGCAATTACCACACCAGCTAAACTGCCAAATACACTACCCAGCACACCAGAAAACACCCCTTGCCAAACAAAAATACGCTTAATCAATCCGTCTTTTGCCCCCATAGTGCGCAAAATAGCGATTTCAGATGCGCGGTCTTTGACCGCCATCATCAGCGTTGAAACAATATTAAACGTCGCCACCCCAATCACCAGCACCATCACTAAATAAATAATGGTACGCACCAGCTGAATATCGCGGTACAAAAAACCGTATTTCTGCTGCCAACTGCGAAGATAAACGTAATCGTTCAAGGTGTCCCCTACTTCGCGCACGATCGCCGTGGCATTGAGCACATTGTCGACTTTAATCGAAACACCCGTCACGGCATCGCCTAACCGGCTATACGCTTGGGCATCTTTTAGCGGCAGCAACACTAAGTTATGATCGATTTGCCCATTGAGTGTAAGCAGGCCGGCAACTTTGACGCGCACGCGCCGCGGCGCCTGAACTTTTGCCGAGCGGCTCTCTTCAGGAATCATCAGGGTAATGTAATCACCTGGTGTAACCGCTAATTGCTCAGCAACGCCTTTACCCAAAATCACTTGCTGCTGGTCAGCCTGAAATTGCGCCCATGCCTTGGGCTCAACAAAATTGACCAAACTCGACACCTTGCCTTCCAACGCTTTATCTACGCCGCGCACCTCAATGGCTTTTAGATTAGTGTCCTTTTCTGCTAAGGCGGTAAAACGCACATATGGCGCAGCCGCGACAACGTGTGGGCTTTGCTGGGCTTGTTGGACCATGTTCTGCCAATTAGAGACTGGCGCACGAACCCCTTCAAACTCACCATGAGGAACCACAGACAAAACGCGATTTTTGAGTTCGCGTTCAAAGCCATTCATTGCCGACAGACCAATAATGATCACCGCAACGCCAACGGCAATGCCAATAGTTGATGACAGCGAAATAAACGACACCATCTTATTGCGCCGTTTGGCGCGGCTAAAGCGTGCACCAATAAACAGAGATAACGAGGAAAACAATTAATTGCCCCCCACGTTAATTAGCAATCCATCCTGCATATGCAGTTGGCGATCCATTTTACCAGCCAATTCTCCGTCATGAGTGACCACCAAAAACGCGGTTTTTGATTCACGGTTCAGCTCACGCATTAAATCGTAAATTGCCAACGCGGTTTTATGGTCGAGATTACCGGTTGGCTCATCGGCCAGCACCAAATCTGGGCTATTGACCAGCGCGCGCGCAATGGCGACACGCTGACGTTCGCCGCCAGAAAGCTCGGCAGGACGATGGTCAACGCGATGGGTCAAACCGACTTTCTCGAGCAGTTGCAGCGCCTTCGCTTTTGCGCTGGCAATTTTTTCACCGCCGATAAGAAGTGGCATCGCAACGTTTTCAATCGCGCTAAAGTCGGATAACAGATGATGAAATTGGTATACAAAACCTAAATGGCGGTTACGCATCTGCGCTTGCTTATTGGAAGACAATTTCGCCAGCTCTTGACCAAGGAAATTTACATGCCCCTCAGAGGCATCATCCAACGCGCCCAGAATATGCAGCAAAGTGCTCTTACCTGAGCCAGAGGTACCAATGATGGAAGCCAACTCACCAACTTGTAGGTCAAAGCTAACCCCTTTTAGGACTTGAGTGTCTAAGCCGCCTTCGCGATAGGTTTTACATACGTTTTTACATTGCAGAAGGTTATTCATATCTCAAAGCCTCGGCAGGGTGAACAGAAGATGCACGATAAGATGGAAACAAAGTGGCCAGCAAGCTTAACGTAATGGCTAGCACAACGACGATGGCGATTTGCAGCGGCTCAATCATAACGGGCAGCGAGCTGCCACCGGCAAATAGTGCAATGCCTAAACTCGATAAAATAGCGTTTAAGTTGGTGGCTAACACAACGCCCAAAACACCACCGACTAAAGCGCCAATCACGCCACTGCTCGCCCCTTGCACCATAAAAATGGCGAGAACTTGTCTGTCACGCATACCTTGAGTTTTTAAAATCGCGACTTCGGATTGCTTCTCCATCACCACCATAATCAGCGCTGAAATAATATTAAACGCCGCAACACCCACAATAAGCCCAAGCATCAAGCCCATCATATTTTTTTCCATTCGCACGGCTTGGAATAACTCGCCACGTTGGTCGCGCCAGTCACGCCAATGCCAACCCTGTGGCAAAGGCTGATTGGCAAGGTCACCAACCACAAATGGGTCGTCAAAGAACAAGCGCCAGCCAGTCATGGTATTAGCGTTATAGCGCAGCAAACGGCCCGCGTCTTCGATATGAGTGATGATCAGTTGTCCATCGATATCAGAGCCGGTGTTATAAATTCCGGCCACAGTAAACATACGCTGACTCGGAATCCGGCCAATCGGCGTGAACTGGCTGGCGCTGGTCACCATCAAACGCACTTTATCACCGACGGAAACACCCAATGAGCGCGACAATGCATAACCGATAAAGACTTGATATTTGCCCGCCTGAAGTGACGAAAGATGACCGGCAATCAAATGCTGCTGAATCGGATCCTGTTGCTGTGGCTCGATGCCGACCATTAACCCGGCGCTTAATTGCGAATTACTCTGGATCACCGCTTCACTCTCAACGATCGGTTGAGGTTTACCCGCAGACGACATAGCTTGAATAAACGCAGGTGCGTCGTCACTGCGCGCTGTTTTGCCATGGTCTTGCGATATCACTGCCTGCGGAAGCACGCCTAAAATGCGTCCTTTGAGCTGTGATTCAAATCCGTTCATGACAGAAAGTACCGTCACCAGCGACATCACACCAATCGTAATACCTGCTGTCGACATATAAGAGACAAAGCGACTAAACCTATCCCCGGACCGGCCGCGCAAATAGCGCAAACCGATGAATACAGAAATGGGATGAAACATAACACCAACCATAGAATTCGGATGGCGTTACTGTAACGATTAATCGGTTAGGGTTGTAGCCCTAAATTGCTAATTGAGCGTTAAAATGTGTGATTAACAAGGACATATCTTGATTAGTTGGCTGGTATGACGATAATCAGACAATATTAAGAAGGAACTCAAACATGACAGAACAAGAGTATTTCACCGTTCATCACCAGCTAACTATCAACGCACAACCATTAGCGGACGATTTTATCTTTCCTTCTTCTGCCCAGTTTGAAGCCGAAATTCCTGCGCCATTTGTGGTTGCTAGTGAGTTCAGTCAACTGGATATGCTTAACGACAGCGCGCGCAAAGAACTTAATAATTCCGATTTCAAGCACGTGATTAATTTGCTCGATACGCAGAACTCGAAACTCAACTTATTGCTGACCTTTCTGCTCTCTCAGCAAGATGACCCACAGTACCGCTCCACCACTGTCGCGTTTGGTGCGAGCCAATGCAGCTATTTATCTGCGACGCCGCTCAATAATGAACAAGCGTTGCGTGTTAAGCTGTTTCTAGAACATCCAGCGGCGGCCATTTACTGTTATGCTCGCGTTATCGGCTGTGAAGCTCACGAACAAGGTTATCTGATCACGGCCAAATATCAGATGCTTAGAGACGCCGACCAAGATTTATTAATCAAAGCAGCACTGTATCAACAGCAGAAATTGCTACGTCAACGTTCCATCGATAGAGAAAATAATCAATAGTTTTCACATGACGACTTCCTCATTACTCCATCTGGCTAATCCAACAAAGCCCGGTGATAAGAAATACGTTGGAAACCTCAAAGGCGCGAGTTTAGCCCTCGCCATTGCAGAGCTGGCTAAGCAGCACTCTAGCCATACGCTACTCGCCGTACCAGACCCGCAAACCGCGCTTAAGTTACAGCAAGAAATTGAGCAATTTAGCCAGCAAAGCGTGAGTGTCTTCCCTGATTGGGAAACGCTGCCCTACGATAATTTCTCTCCTCATCAAGAGATTATTTCAGAGCGTATCGCCAAGCTGTACCAATTGCCGACCCAAACCGATGGCATCACCATAGTGCCAGTCGGCACCCTATTACAGCGTCAATCCCCGCGTGATTTTCTGATGCAGCATACCTTGATGGTTAAGGCAGGCGATCTATTTTCGCTTGAGAAACTGCGTCTGCAGCTTGAGATTTCGGGTTATCGCCATGTCGATCAAGTGTTTGGCCCCGGTGAGTACGCCAGTCGCGGCTCCATCTTGGATCTCTACCCTATGGGTAGCCAAGCGCCCTATCGTATCGACTTTTTTGATGACGAAATTGATACGATTCGTACCTTTGACCCAGACACTCAGCGCTCGATTGAAGATATTAAAGAAATTCGCCTACTGCCTGCTCATGAATTCCCGTCAACAGAAGTAGCGATTGAAGAGTTTCGTATTCGCTGGCGTCAGCGTTTTGATGCCCGTCGCGAGCCAGAATCTGTATATATGCAAGTGTCTAAAGGCACGTGGCCTGCTGGTATCGAATATTGGCAGCCGCTGTTTTTTGAACACACTGAAACCCTATTTGATTATCTATCGCCAAATAGCCAACTGCTGTGCGTTGGTAATATTGAAGCGGCGATGGACACCTTCTTGACCGATGTCGATTACCGCTTTGAACAACGAAAAGTTGACCCACTGCGGCCACTGCTTGAACCGAATGAGCTGTGGATGCGCAAGGATGAATTATTCAGCCGCTTAAAACAGTTACCGCAGACGTTTTTGTCGGTTGACCCAATCGAAGAGAAACAAGGTCGCAGCAACGCCGCAATCCAAGCGCTGCCTGAGCTTAGCGTACAACATCAAAAGCAAGAGCCATTAGCCGCCATTCGCCACTTCACCGAGCAATTTAGCGGTAAGGTGATTTTTTCGGTGGAATCCGAAGGTCGCCGTGAAGCGCTGCTTGAGCTGCTGCAACCCGTCAAACTCAAACCAAGTGCCTGTGAAAGCTTTGCAAAGGCGCTCGAAAGCAGTAAAAAACACACGTTAGTACTGGGTTCTAGTGAACACGGTTTTATCGATACCGATAATAATATTGCGCTGGTTTGCGAAAGCGATTTACTTGGCGATCGCGTTATCGCAAGGCGTAAAAAAGACCGTCGTAATACCAATAGCGATGCGGTTATTCGTAACCTTGCTGAGCTCAAACCCGGACAACCTGTGGTACACATCGACCATGGCATCGGACGCTACATAGGGCTGCAAACCCTAGAAGCTGGCGGTATGACCACCGAATACGTGACACTGGAATATCAAGAAGGCGCCAAACTGTATGTTCCGGTTGCCTCGCTAAACCTAATTAGCCGCTACTCGGGCGGCGCAGAAGATGGCGCTCCGCTGCACCGTCTTGGTGGTGAAGCTTGGAGTAAAGCGCGCCGCCGCGCCGCAGAAAAAGTTCGCGATGTCGCGGCAGAACTGCTCGATGTCTATGCCAAACGTGAGCTGAAACCTGGTTATAAATTTGCCCTCGACCGCGGTCAATACGCCACCTTTAAAGCGGGATTCCCATTTGAAGAGACCGACGATCAGTCTACCGCCATCAATGCGGTGCTTTCTGACATGTGCCAAGCCAAAGCAATGGATCGTTTAGTCTGCGGCGATGTCGGCTTTGGTAAAACCGAAGTGGCAATGCGCGCGGCATTTGTCGCCACCGACAACGGAAAGCAAGTTGCGGTGCTGGTGCCCACCACGCTCCTCGCCCAGCAGCACTTTGAAAACTTTCGCGATCGATTTGCCAATTTACCGATTCGTGTCGAAGTGCTGTCACGCTTTAAATCGGCCAAAGAGCAGAAGCAAATTATGCAAGACATCACCGATGGCAAAGTCGATTTGGTGGTCGGAACCCATAAATTACTTTCAAGCGAGATTGTGTTTAAAGACCTTGGCCTGCTGATCGTTGATGAAGAACACCGCTTTGGCGTACGTCAGAAGGAAAAAATGAAAGCGATGCGCGCCGATGTCGACATTCTTACTCTGACCGCAACGCCAATTCCGCGCACGCTGAACATGGCGATGAGCGGTATGCGTGATTTGTCGATCATCTCAACGCCACCAGCACGACGCCTTGCCATCAAAACGTTTGTGCGCGAGCGTGAAGACAGCGCGATTCGTGAAGCGGTACTGCGTGAAATCATGCGCGGTGGACAAGTGTATTTCCTGCATAACCAAGTCGAGACTATCGATAAAGTCGCAGAAGATTTGGCAAAACTGATTCCCGAAGCGCGCTTAACCGTCGCTCACGGTCAGATGCGTGAACGCGAGCTGGAGAAAATCATGAACGATTTTTATCACCAGCGTTTCAACCTGTTGGTGTGTACCACCATTATTGAAACTGGCATCGACGTCCCGACCGCCAACACCATCATTATGGATAGAGCCGATAAGTTAGGTTTGGCTCAGTTGCATCAGCTACGCGGCCGGGTTGGACGTTCGCACCATCAAGCATACGCGTACTTACTCACGCCGCATCCAAAAGCGCTGACCAAAGATGCAATCAAGCGCCTTGATGCCATCGCATCACTTGAGGATCTCGGTGCAGGCTTTACTCTCGCCACCCACGACTTAGAGATTCGCGGGGCTGGGGAGTTGCTCGGTGATGAACAAAGCGGTCAGATTCAATCCGTCGGCTTTACCTTATACATGGAAATGCTTGAACAAGCGGTGGAAGCGCTCAAAGAAGGTAAAGAGCCATCACTGGATGATTTGCTGCGCGACCAGACCGAAGTGGAACTGAGACTGCCGGCACTTCTGCCAGACGATTATATCCCAGACATCAACACTCGCTTGTCGATGTACAAACAAATTGCCAGCGTCAGCGACCAAGGCCAGCTTGATGAGCTCAAAGTCGAGCTGATTGATAGGTTTGGTTTATTGCCAGATGCAGCTAAAAACTTGTTATCTGTTGCGAACTTAAAGATCAATGCTGCTAAGATAAAAGTGAAAAAAGTCGAAGCGCATGAAAAAGGCGGATATATTGAGTTCTATCCTGACGCTGACATTAATCCGGCGTTTTTGGTTAAACTATTGCAGTCTCAGCCACAAAAATTCGCGATGGAAGGACCAACCAAGTTCAAGTTTGGGGTACCATTAGTCGACAGGCGCAAGCGCCTGGATTTTGTCAACGACATGCTTAATGAGTTTCAACAAAACTTGCTTCCAGTCAGCTGATTATTAAAAGCAAATATGCAGTGCTTAAAACCGAATTACGGAGTTGTAATGAAAAAACTGATACCACTCTTACTCTTCTTTGTCGCTTTACCTTCATGGGCAGCGCGACAATTCGATGTAGAAGTGATCATTTTTAAACGTGCCGTTGATCCAGAACAGACCGCTGAATCATGGCCAAACGAGTTACCTAAGATTGATATGAGCAACGCTGGTAGCCTTAATGATGCCAACTACGTTGCCAACCAAGGCGCCCAACTGCTTTCGCCTTCGCAATATCAGCTTAATCAGCAAGAACAAGCGTTGAAAGACCACGCTGGCTTCCAAGTGTTATTGCATACTGCGTGGCGTCAAGGCGACGGTGGCCGTTATGCTTCTCCGGTTTTTCATATTCGCTCTGGTCGAGACTACTCACAGCAATTCAATGCTGACGGTTCGCTGCGCGGCGGTGAAGGCAGCGAAGTTATTGATGGGGTTACAGAACAAAGCATCAGCGGCCCGCTGTATGAACTCGATGGTAAATTCCAAGTCTATGTTGAGCACTACCTCTACGCTGACCTAAATCTCGATCTTAAAGAGCCGAGCGTACGTAACATTACCTTAGAACAGAAAGATCTCGACCTAAGCGCCGACAATCTCGACAGCACCGACGACACAGTGCAAATCGGTATGATGGAAGATGTCACGCCGACAGTGAAAAAAGAGGAATTCCTCAAAAGCTACCGCATGGAGCAAAAACGCCGCATGCGCAGTGGTGAGACCCACTTCCTTGACCACCCATTGCTTGGTGTGATCATTCAAGTGCGTAAAGTCGCTGAATAAATGCAATCTATGCCCTCGTTTGAGGGCATTTTTATAAGTGGCACACCATGAGTCCTGATTACCAAATCCTCTCACCTCGTTTAGTCTTGAAACTTATCGATAGCGACCACGCGCTTGAGCTACAAGCTCGTGTCGCCCTATCCCCTTCCCTGCATCGCTGGATTGATTGGTGTGAACCCAATTTTAGTCGTATCGATGCTGAGCAGTTTATCGTCGCTACACGCTTAAACTGGGTGAAATCTCATGCTTATGGCTTTGGAATTTTTCGGCGCTGCGATGGCGAGCTGCTCGGCATGGTCGCGATAAACGAGTTTTACCACACCTTCAATATGGCCAGTATTGGCTATTGGGTGGCAGATGATTATCAAGGACAAGGCTATGCCAAAGAAGCAATTAACGCTTTAGTGGAGTTCTGCTTTAGTCAGTTAAAACTGAGCCGACTTGAAATTGTCTGCGATCCAGACAACCATGCCAGTCAGCAGGTCGCCAAACGCTGCGGCGCAGAATTTGAGGCGTTGGCGAGAAATCGTTTTATCTTTAATAAAAAGCCGCGTGATGGAATGGTGTATGCGATTGTGCCCTGAGCATGATTCGCTTTTGCAAAAAACCATCACTGCCTAGTCTGCGGTTTAGAGCTGACAATAAAAAAGAGCCCATTCAGGCTCTTTTTTATTTGTTATGCGGTATGCAGTATGCGGATTAATGCAGTTTTAGATTTGGACGTAATACGCGGTTAATTCGTCCCATCAGAATAATCAAACCGGTTTTAAACGCACCGTGTAGCGCCATTTGGTGCATACGATACAACGAGATATACACCACGCGAGCGATGCGACCTTCAATCATCATCGAACCTTTGGTCAAGTTGCCCATTAAGCTTCCCACGGTTGAGAAGCGGCTTAATGACACCAAAGAGCCTTTATCTTTATAAACGTAAGGCTTCATATCACGGCCACTTAGCTTAGCCACAATGTTGCTAAATGCACGACTCGCCATCTGGTGTGCGGCTTGCGCGCGAGGCGGTACAAATGAACCATCGGCTTGCTGACACTGCGCCAAATCACCAATCACGAAGATGTTTTCATCACGAGTGGTTTGTAGCGTTGGCGTCACCACCAATTGGTTAATACGGTTAGTTTCAAGACCGCCAAAGTCTTTCATAAAATCTGGCGCCTTGATACCCGCAGCCCAAACCATTAATTGCGCAGGGATTTTCTCACCGTCTTTGGTCGTCAAACCTTCGCTGTCGGCGCAAGTTACCATAGTTGAAGTGCGAACATTAACGCCAAGTTTGGTTAACTCGCTGTGCGCCGCAGCCGACAAACGTGGCGGCAGTGCTGGCAAAATACGCTCGCCCGCTTCGACCAAGTTAACGTTCAGTTTGCTTGAATCTAAGTCGCCAAAACCGTAGGTTTTTAGCGCTTGAACCGCGTTGTGCAGTTCAGCCGACAATTCAACGCCGGTTGCACCACCGCCAACGATGGCGATATCCACCGTACCATTACCATTTTTCGCGTGCAGTTTGAGGAACTCATTGTTCATCTCTGTACGGAAACGGTGAGCTTGCGCTGGGCTGTCAAGGAAGATGCAGTTTTCACGTACACCAGGAGTGTTAAAGTCGTTTGAGGTTGAACCAATAGAAAGCACCAACATGTCGTATTCGACTTCGCGCGCAGGCATCAACAATTCGCCTTCGTCATCGGTCAATTCAGCAAGTTGAATCACTTTACGTTCACGATCAATGCCACACAGAGAACCGAGATGAAAGTCAAAATGATGGTTTTTTGCGTGAGCGCGATAGCTCAATGCGTCAACCCCTTCATCTAACGACCCGGTTGCTACTTCATGCAACAAAGGCTTCCATAAATGGCTTGAGTTTTTGTCGACTAAGGTCACTTTCGCTCGGCCTTTACGCGCCAACGTTCTGCCAAGTTTGGTTGCTAACTCCAAACCACCGGCACCACCGCCTACAACAACAATTCTTGTCACAACAACAATCCTCTTAAAATGAATAAACGTGTTTCAGCCCGATATCATCGAACCGATAGAATTCGTTTGTGGCGCGACTGTCGCCAATATTTAAAGGGTTTATCCACCAGATATTGTATCTGTATTGCACTCAACTTGACGCTCAATGCCTAACGCAGTGTTGCGTTGACTTGGCTATTTGTGGGCGGCTTTACATGCTCGCTCTCAATTTTTTTTGATATTCATCAAATAATTTGGAATTTGTCATTATATAGAGCAAAATGCGCTTCGCAACCAAAGAATGCGTAGCGACGAAAGAAAATTGCAACAATTTCTAGCGCCAAAATAACAAAAACAGCGTTTCAAAAACATAAAAAAAGCAGCTTGCTTACACATGCTGCTTGTTAGTCACTAAAACATTCAGTTTTGTTGCTTAAATGCTTTCATTGCTTGAAGATGCTGGGAGATCTTTTTGAACTTATGTGTCTCGTTTTCATCCCAAACTATCTCATAATAAGGTGATAATTCCTGCGCTGTTGACGAATTGTCACGCACCTCGTCACTTCGTGACAGAATCACTAAACATCGACCTTTATTGTTGTCTCGAAAATTTTCAACACACTTGGTCGCGATGTCTTCGTACTCTTCGGGCCTATCAATACGCCCATCCATATTGTGCTGTGGATGCAAATTGGGATTGAAAATGACTTGCTTGATGCCGCACAAAAAACCGATGCGCTCAGACCAGTAGCCCCCGAGCCCAACACCACAAATCAGCGGCGATGAATCCTCTGACTGTTCGAGAACCTTGTCCACCTCTTTGAGTAGATGCTGCATGTCGTGTTTGGGATGCAAAGTACTGTAGTTAATGAATCTGACATCATCATCGATGAACTGGAGCTGCATCACTTTTTCGTGGTTGCCAGGGCTGGTGCTATCAAATCCGTGTAAATAAATAATCATGTTACCCCCCGATTTCAGTCTGTTTAATCTACCACGAAGGCTAGGGTTTTAAACCCCGATGGTTTGAATTCTCAGCTCGAATTCCCAAAAAGTGATCATCACGTCATAATCCTTCGAGCAACTGTTGCGCTTGACTCAAATATTGTTCATCGCCCCATAATTGGTGCGCGAGCAGATACCACAGCAGCGCCATCATGGTTGCTCGTGGTTGCCAAGCCTGTACTCCTGCTATCCAATCATCGACTTCGATTAAATTGCGCAGTTGGCAATAGCGCGCCACGGCCTCGTAAGGGCTTTCCTCTGCGATATCAATACACAGAGCTAAATCAAGCCGCGGATCGGCAATGCTGGCGTACTCCCAATCGATGATACGATGGCCAAGAGGCGTATCGACCATGTTATAGCCGGCCAAATCAAAGTGACACAACGTTAAATCAACGGGCACCAAACTTGGCGCTTGACGCCACTTGTGATAGATAGCTTGGTAGGCTTCACTTTTGTAGCGGCTTTCAAGGCGAATCCAGTAATGGTCGACTCGAGCAGTATAATTGAAGGGCGCGATAGGAATGCGCGCGGTTGGAAAACTGTGGACTCTCACTAAGCTTTTTAGCAAAGACTCGAAACTTAGCCCTTTGGTTAACGATTCGCCTTCAATCCACTCCACCAGCAAACCATGACCATTAATATAAATTGGTTTGGGGCCAATACGCGAAGGCTCGATCGTGGTTAAGATTTGGTATTCTTGAATACGTGAGATGGAAAAAGCTTGAGTAATATGGGTGGTCGGCCGCCAGACATAAGCACTGCCATCGCGCAGCACGATTTTCCAACAGCGATTGGTCAAGCCCCCAGTCAAAGTTCGAGCATAATCGGGAGCAAGAGAAAATAAGGAGTCGAGTGACGCAAGTGAGTCATCCAGTTGACAAGCTTCTTGCCAAGACATTCGCGCCATACTCGTCCCCTTTTCACAGCAACCTAAAAGCCGGTAATCGACGTTACCGTTACATACCTAAAAAGCTTTTAGATTCTTGTTTGCGAATTTCAGTTTCATCCGCCCATTCGATCAGACCGGTTTGTAGGTCCATAAGTCGCATGGTCATTTTGTAGTATACGTCTTTGTCGCTGCCTGCGCTCTTCGCAATGCTGGATAAGTTACCGTATAACATGTATTGAGCGCCGACCATTTTACCAAATTGGATCGCGGTGCTTTGGTTAACCAGCTCATCATTGTTTTGGAAGTTTAACTGTTCGCGTACTGATTCAACGCGGTTCATATCAACAAAGCGGAACTTACCGGAGTTAAGCAGTTTGGTACTGATGCTATCGGTAATGGATTCGGTGTCGATATGTTCGCTGGTTTTGTTTTTAATGCTCTCAACAAACACAATTGGTCGCGAGTTTTGGGTAATCGCAGCCACAGAGCCAGACGCCATCATGCTATCCACCATATCCGCCGCAATTTTTTGCAGATCGGTTGAGCCAAAATCAATCGTGGTTGTTTCTACCGATTGCGCATCGCCATAGCTGATTTGGTTTGAACACCCACCTAACATCACCGCTAAGCCCACCAAAGCTAGAACACTTTTATTCATTATTGGTTCCTCGTTTACCAATTGTCTTGATTTTAAATTGTGTACTCAAAGTCGTTAGACCAAAAGTTACTCATCCAGTTCACGAACTTGCACACGAAAGTGCTTGCCGTTTGGATTGATTGATACTTCAGAAATCGCCATGGTTTCCATGCCGCGAATCACCGCCTGACGCCAAGGGCCTTGCTTTAAGTTAACTTCAAGTCCCTGATCATCATACCAGTAGAATCGATATTGAATGTGCAAATCGCCACTATATTGGCTCGCTAAGCGCACTACGCCACGGGCATGACCATCGACTTGGGTCGTCGCGATGCTGTCGATTTTGAGCCGCGACCCTAACACATTATCGCCAAAAAGCACGGTTTGCGTTGCACCATCGATGCGCAGCCCTGCGGTATTACTTGCGCACGCCGTGAGAGTCAGCGCCACAAACAGTACTGATAACCATTTTTTCATTACAGCCTTCCTAATTGTTTATGCCAAATGGTCGAGTTATCACCTTGACGAGAAAGCCACACCAATGCGGTTCTTCCCTCAGCGACATCGAACGAATAATCTTTACCATCAACCGTTACCACTTGTTGCCCTGGCGCCACAATGCGACTGGCACTGTTGACTTGCTCTGGCAACGTCAACCAACTACGGGTATCAGGTTGTTCGGTTAATGTGTTCCAAACATTAAAGAGCAAATTACCAACATCATCTTTGGCCGCCTGGCGGCGTAACTGCTCTTTTGCCACCACTCGCAGCGCTTGGCGCAAAATCAGTGCTGGCATACGTTCAGTTAAGTCACGAGTTGCCATTGCGTCCACATCAACCAGAGCGCTATCGCTCAGATTTTGATGATTTAGCTGCATCGGTGAAAAGGCTTGCTTTGGCGTATCACGGTAGTACGGAAGTGCCATAGAGTACCAAGCGGTGCCACCTTTACTGTCAAAGATCGGTAAAGCTTGCTTCCAGCCATCAAGAGCACGCACCACCCCTTGTTCTTCGATGATGATGACGCGACTTTTCCCTTGTGGTAACAACTCTGCTGCGCCATAACGTTTTTCTAATAAGCGCAAATCTTGGCTCATGCCAAGCCGTTTGGCGACGCGTTTTGTGCCCTCGATAATTTGCTGGTTGTCTGGTGCTACCGCTAACGCGCGGCGATAATCCACATACGCGCCATTAAGATCGCCCGACGCTTCATATAGCAGCGCCGAGAGATAAAAAAGATATCCGTTTTGCACACTTTGCAGAGTTTTACCTGCATCGGGATAATTGGCTAACACACTGCCTAAATTGGGGCTCAGCCCTTGGGAGGTCATTTCTTTTTGCGCAGATTCCAACTCGGCTTCGCGCTCTTTGCGCGCTCGCTCTTGAACTTGGTTGGCGCGGCGCATTTCCACCAAAGCACCTTCGAGATCGTTGTCGTGTACGTAACTAAGGCCAAGGTATAAGTGCAAAAAACCAAGCTCATAATCGGCGGGACGATAAATGTTGAGGTTATCGTTCACCGCCAGCGATCCAACGCTGGTCGCGGTATCTGAGATGGAAATGGTGGCTTTGTCTTGTTGCACTCGAACCGCTTGATCACTTTTCTCAAGGAAGGATTTTCCATTCGAATAATCTTGGTTGAGAATCGCCACGCGGCCTTTCTCAAAGTTATCCAAAATATCCCCGGCCACCGATTCATTCAGTGCTTGCTGAGCTTGTTGGTACTGACCGGTTTTGACCGATTGATACAAGGCTTGATTTTGTGCGCTGTAATGGCTAAAAAGATTGCCAGCTGAAAAGTTGGCGCACGCCGATAATACCGAGGCGCTAGTAATCGCTAATGCGAGTTGAATGCGACGTCGCACTTCTCACTCCAATCAAAAAGTAAAGGTTAAGCCATAAGACGTGAGCAGAACATTTCACGTCTTAAGTTCGTGGCGTTAGACCGTAATAAAGCTAAAAAGTTTACGTTAACTCAATAACATAGGACCAAGAGGTTGCCCTCCGACCAAATGCATATGAATGTGGTAAACCTCTTGCCCACCATGCGAGTTGCAATTGACAATCAAACGGTAGCCGTTTTCGTCAATCCCCTCTTGTTTCGCGATTTGCTTCGCTACGGTAAATAGGCGACCAAGTGCTAGTTCATCTTCAGTCGTCACATCGTTCACAGTTGGAATATGTTTATTGGGAATGATCAAAATGTGGCTCGGCGCACGCGGGTTGATATCACGAAATGCAGTCACTAAATCGTCCTGATACACCACATCGGCAGGAATCTCTTTACGCACAATTTTGCTAAAAATGGTTTCTTCGGTCATAAATCCTCCAACTCCTTAGAAAAACAAAGATTCCCAAAGTATGCGGCATGGGCATACAAAGCTCAATAAAAACAGACTGAGGTTAACAGATTCATGATTCGACTATTTTGTGAGGTTATTTTTGTATTGTGCGTCATAAAATGCGTAACCGCCCTGAAATAGTATGGCGCTGTTTCTGTTAACTTTTTTTAAACAGTTTTTGTATTGCCACGAAGTAAGGGAGAAATCTATGAAAGGCTCTGTCATTAGGCGCATGTATGTGGGGTTTGCCCTACTGATCGTCATGTTTGCCATCACCACATTTATGATGATGCGCAGCATGCAAACCATTCAAAGCAACTTTACCTCCGTGTCTAACCAAGCCTTACCTTTGGTTTCTTCTGCTAACCAAACCAGTGTAAAACTGCTCAGTGCAGACAAATACTTTAAAGATTTTCTAACCACCCAAAATGAGACTCGCATGCAAGAAATGCGCACTCAATTTGCTGAGGCTCAGGTGGATTACCATAAGTCACTGCTGCAGTTACAATCAGCCAGTGCGCACCAACCACAGCTGAGCGAACAAATTGAAAAGTTGAATGCGGCAGAAACGCGTTATTTTTCAGAAGCAGAGCAAGCGATGGAAAACTACCAAGCCATGTTCGCGGCGCAAGAAAAAGTGCAACAATCTACACGTAACTTTCAGCGTTTAACCTCAGAGCTCAGCATCGGTATGAAAGAGTATGTCGATGGCCAATCAAGCATTTCCGTTAAGATTATGGCCAAAAGCTACTTTATCAAACTCAAAGAAGCCGAAAGTATCACCTCCGATGCACTCGCCAGCAACGACCGCGACTTTGTCGCTAAAGCGGTGGCAAAAAACAAAAAAGCCGTGACTCATCTTAACTACGCTTATCGAGGTTTGACCGCTCAGTTACCCAGACTGAAAGACACTTTCGACGCTTCGGTGGAACAATTTACCCGTGACATCGGCCAAAAAGGTGGTGTGCTCGACCAGCACAGTGATTATTTAACCGCGAAAGCGGCGCTCTATGACAACATCGCCAACCTAGCCGCAGAAGTGGACAACACTATGGCGCTGTTAAACACCTTCAGCGTTGAAGCTCAAAATGGCCTCAATGATGCCTTACTCGATGCCGAGCAGGTCTACCATTCTGGGCTTGTCAAAGCTATCGCAATCGGCATTGTGGTGGTATTGCTGGCAGCAGGCGTTGGTTATCACGTTGCTCATAGTGTCCGTGAACCATTGACTCGGATTCTGGCGACACTTGAAGGCTTAACTCAAGGCGATATGACTCAGCGTATCGACATTCGTTATAACAATGAATTTAGCCGCCTAAGTCGCCACATTAATGAGCTGGCAGACAACCTTCATACTATTTTGCAGCGCTTAAATGGTGCTTCCGACAACCTCACCTCAACGGCGAATAATAACCAGTTGACCTCGCAAGATGCGCAATCGCAACTTAGCCATCAGCGTGAACAAACCGCAAGCGTCGCAACGGCAATGGCACAGATGGCTCACTCGGTTCAAGAGGTAGCGAGTAACGCGCAAAGCTCGCTAGAAATGGTTGAGAAAGTCGAACGCGCGTCTGAATCCGGGCGTACCATTATGAATCAAAACATCACCACCATTAATCAGCTCGAACAGCGTCTCAATCACTCCGTTGATGCTGTCGCTGACCTTAAGCAGATGAGCGGTAAAATAGGCACTATCTTAGATGTGATTCGCGGTGTGGCAGAGCAAACCAACTTACTTGCTCTTAACGCCGCAATTGAAGCGGCTCGCGCTGGCGAGCAAGGCCGAGGCTTTGCTGTGGTGGCTGATGAAGTTCGCGTGCTCGCCAAACGCACCACCGATTCAACCGCCGAAGTGGAAAACATGATCAGTAACCTGCAAAACAGTTCAACCTCTGCCAGCAAAGTCATTGAAAGTTGCAGGCAGGAAATGACGCTTTCCGTTGAACAAGCTTCTAAAGCCAATAACGCGATGGAAGAAATCCAAGCATTGATTATCGAGATCAGCCAAATGAGCGGCCATATTTCTCAAGCGGCCGCCGAACAAAACGAGACCACCGCAGAAATTGCACGCAATATTGAAGAGATTAATGCGATCGCCGGCATGAGTTATCAAGCCATAGCCGACATCGCCAATACCAATGTGCAACTGACTGAATTAGCTAATCAACAAGGTGCACTCGTACATCGCTTTAAATTGTAAAATCATTGTAAATTATTGACCAAAGGCGGCTTTCTTTTAGGGGTCGCCCTTGTTTTTTGCGATCTGTGTCTTTATATGATGCTTATAGGCTTGCTCACATCGTCCCTTAATCTCACTTTTGCAAGCCGTACATGAGGAAATCATATGGCAGTTCATGTAGGCATTATTGACTCGGACCCTATTCGTCTGGTCACCCCGTTATTAGATAAGCGCACCGTTAGTCGCCACATCATTTTCATTGGCGACAGTACTCAACAAGAAATGTATACCCGCCTTCATACTGTACTTAATCAACGCGATATCACCTCCGAATTCTTTGAAATTCCTGAAAGAGCCAATACATCCCAGATCAAAGTCGCTGTCCATGGCTTGGCAGAAACGCTTAAGGCTCGCGGCGAGCAAGAGGTCAAACTCAACGCCAGTTGCGGTTTGCGCCACAGACTGCTGTCGGTTTATGAAGTCTTTCGTAGTTACCACTGGGATATTTTCGTTGTCGAACCGAGTACCGATAGCCTTTGCTGGCTCTACCCAGATGGTAAAGAGGAAGTTCAAGTCGAAGACCACATTACCATTGCAGATTACCTGACAATCTTTGGCGCTCGTGGTGAGTTCAATCATCAAGAATTGCCACCACAGCTGGACAAAAAGCTATACGAACTCGGTGAAAGCTGGGCCAGTAACGCGCTAGAACTTGGGCCTGGCCTTGCCACCTTGAATTATCTTGCGACCACCTGCCGTAAAGAACACAAGCTGGATGTTGAGCTATCAGAAAAACAGCAAGGCTATCGCGAATTGGCGATGCTGATCGATGATCTGGTGCAGGCCAAAATCGCCAGCTATGAAAATGGCGTGCTGACCTTTGCCAACGAAGACGCCAGACGCTTCTCCAACGGTGAGTGGCTAGAGACTCTGGTTCACAGTACGGTTAAACAGATTCAAGAAGAAATGCCAACCATTCAGGACCGTTCATTAAACGTACAGGTCTATCGTCAACTCGGTGAACGTGAAGTCCGCAATGAATTGGATGTGGCCTCAGTGGTCAACAACAAGCTACACATTATCGAGTGTAAAACCAAAGGTATGCGCGACGACGGCGATGACACCCTGTATAAGCTCGAATCCCTGCGTGACCTACTTGGCGGACTTCAGGCTCGTGCTATGTTGGTGAGCTTTCGCCCGCTGCGCTACAACGACATTACTCGCGCCGAAGATTTGGGGTTAGCCTTAATTGGCCCAGATGAACTTAAGAACTTAAAAGCTCACTTAAGCCATTGGTTTAAAGGCGCTGGCGGCGCAGAAGATGATTGCTAATCACGTTTAAAAACGACAGGCTCTCAACGTCAAAAAGGCTCCATCAAGGAGCCTTTTGCGTATAGAAGTTAACCCGTAGCTTGATGTGAATTAGCTGTCATCTTCAGTAAAGTTGGTTGGCAGAGTCTTTTTCATTTCGTTCCAGATCTGCGCGCTGTGCATGCCATATTGACGTATCACTACTGCCACTTGATCGCGTTCACCACTTTTACACACTTGCAGCAAATCACGGTAAAATTGCAATGCTAATTTACGTGATTCAGCGTTTGAGAAATAGTAACTGCCGACACGATCATAGAGCTTCTTAATCCCGTTAAAGATCAAGCCATAAATTTGGTTTCCAGAATGGAATGCCAAACGTTGGAACAGCATGTAATCGTAAAAGTTAAACGTTTTGGCGATCAAATTCGCTTCACGAATTTGTTCGTCTTTTTCACCATCGTCTTTAACATGTTGCTGAATTTTTTCCGCGTATGGCGACGACGCCATAAAAGCATCCCAAGATGGCGCGCCAAGCAGTGTTTCACACGATTCGATCACGGTAATAATGGTGCGTTCAGCATGCTCTTTATTAAGTTTAAACGCGTAACCCATAAAAATTGGGCTGATATTGGTGCGTGCAGCGAGAAGATCTTCCACAATCGACGTCGCATTTTCTGCATCCAGAGTCATCAAAGTATCGAGAATATGCAGACCTGATGTCTCCATAAACTGATTCACTTTGGTCGGTTTACCATGTTGAATGGTTAACCATCCATCACGTGCCAAACGCTGTAATACTTCACGTAATGTCGTTCGTGTTACACCGATTAATTCTGATAGCTCACGCTCTGCGGGTAAAATTGAACCTGGAGGGAAACGACCTTTCCAAATACTCTCAATAATGTATTTTTCCGCGAAACCTGCAGGGCTTTTTGCCTTAATGACCATTTAATTTTTAATCCAAGTTTTTCGTTATTTGGTTCTATTACCACTCATCATACCACTAGTTGTTAAATACAGGAAACAAACGCCCATGAAACTTGGGCTCAAGCCCACAATGAATATAGCTATTTTGTATTAGATTTAATCAATCCAAATGCTGCATCAATATATGAGTTAATTAACCACACAAAATTCGATAAGTTAACAAGTGCATATAATATTGAACTTTAAATAAGCAATTCAAAAAATAGACACACGCAACAATTTGTCTTTGATTAAATACTCGCGAGCTCAATAATTGGATAAATTTAATACAAGGTTATTATTCCAACAACATCGCCGTTACAGCATAGAAACCATACGAATACCACATCGATCCCGTTTTTCAACAAAAACGCCCTTTTGCCAACAACAAAGCGCCTTCAAGCGTTGACTAAATCTATGCGTACAGTAGAGTAGCGCTTAAGTATGAGTGCTTGTCTTCTCAATGGATGACTTGGCAAGACCACAAGGATTACGTACTTGTTGTTTTACTAATTCATTGTTTTGAAACACTTCCTTTCTTTCGAAGTCAAGCGTCTCCCTTTCCTTATTGCAGATTATAAAGAGAAGCTCAAAATGCCGATATCGTTCGGAAATGCCTTAATGAAAAACTTTCTGGGTAAAGCACCAGACTGGTATAAGCTCACCATCATCGCCTTTTTAGTGTTAAACCCGATCATTTTCTTTTTGATCGATCCCTTTACCGCCGGCTGGGTTTTGGTCGCTGAGTTTATTTTTACTCTCGCAATGGCACTCAAATGTTATCCGCTACAACCTGGTGGTCTACTCGCCATAGAGGCGGTGGCTATCGGTATGACCAGCCCAGAACACGTAAAACATGAACTGGTTGCCAACATCGAAGTATTGCTACTCTTAGTGTTTATGGTTGCTGGCATCTATTTTATGAAGCAACTTTTGCTGTTCATCTTTACTAAGATTTTGCTTGGCATTCGCTCGAAAGTGCTTCTTTCTGTTGCCTTCTGTTTTGCCGCTGCGTTTCTGTCTGCCTTCCTTGATGCATTAACGGTGATTGCAGTTATCATCAGCGTGGCCGTCGGTTTCTACGCTATTTACCACAAAGTCGCGTCAGGTAAAGGTTCAGGCTCAGATCATGACCATACTCAAGACGAGCACTTCACCGAACTCACCCGTGACGACCTTGAAAATTACCGCGCGTTTCTTCGCTCATTGTTGATGCATGCCGGTGTGGGTACTGCGCTTGGCGGCGTAACTACCATGGTGGGTGAACCGCAAAACTTGATCATTTCAGATCAAGCCGGTTGGTTATTTGGCGAATTTATTCTGCGCATGGCACCAGTCACGCTACCTGTATTCATTCTCGGTATGCTCACTTGTGTGTTGGTTGAGAAATTCAAAGTGTTTGGTTATGGCGCGCAGCTTCCAGATGCCGTGCGCACCATTCTTAACGATTACGATATTGAAGAGTCGAAAAATCGCTCGAAACAAGACATCGCGAAGCTTTGGATTCAAGGCCTTATCGCGGTATGGCTAATTGTCGGTCTTGCCATGCACTTGGCGGCTGTGGGCCTCATCGGTTTGTCCGTTATCGTTCTTGCCACTGCATTTACCGGTGTGATTGAAGAACATGCACTGGGTAAAGCGTTTGAAGAAGCGCTACCTTTCACTGCCCTACTCGCCGTGTTCTTCTCGATTGTAGCAGTCATCATCGACCAAGGGTTATTTAAACCCGTCATCGATGCGGTGCTGCACGTTGAGAATGAAAGTACCCAGCTCGCTCTGTTCTATCTCGCTAACGGCGTACTGTCGATGGTCTCGGATAAC
Source organism: Vibrio xiamenensis (assembly GCF_900100015.1). Taxonomy (GTDB): domain Bacteria; phylum Pseudomonadota; class Gammaproteobacteria; order Enterobacterales; family Vibrionaceae; genus Vibrio; species Vibrio xiamenensis. Next base: position 149,493 of record NZ_FNDD01000002.1, read on the forward strand.
GTGTTTGTCGGCACTGTGTACATCAACGAAGTGAAGACAGCGCTAAATGAAGGCATTATTTCACGCGAACAATTTGATATGTTGGCGGTCGCGATCAACACAGGAACCAACTTACCATCGGTGGCAACCCCGAACGGCCAAGCGGCGTTCTTGTTCTTGCTGACTTCCACACTGGCTCCGCTGATTCGCCTTTCTTATGGAAAAATGGTGGTGATGGCGTTGCCGTACACAGTCGTACTTACCGTTACGGGTCTTATTGGCATCATGGTGTTCTTAGAGCCCGTTTCCGCGGTGTTTTACGACTTAGGCTGGATCAGTGATAGCGTTTTGGAAGCCAGCTCACCTGCAGCGCCATCTAGCCATTAAAATTTAGATTGCACGTGAAACTATTTCTCGATAAAAAGCTCTGATAACCCAGAGCTTTTTTATTTTAAGGACATAATTTGTGAACCTATTAACTTCAATAAAGTCGTTTTCAATGCAAAGACGCGCTTGGTTATTGCTGCTGGCTTTTATTATTGTTTTTGAAGCCTGTGCGCTATTTTTCCAACATGTCATGATGCTCGCACCTTGTGTGATGTGCATTTATGAACGCGTTGCGATGCTGGGTATTGGTTGTGCGGCAATTGTTGGTGCCATCGCACCGCAGAATCCCGTATTTCGCTGGTTAGGCTTAATTGGTTGGGGCCTTAGCGCATACAAAGGCTTGACGCTCGCGATGCAGCATGTCGAATACCAATTCCATCCATCTCCGTTTGCAACCTGTGATGTATTCGTCACGCTACCGAGTTGGATGCCGCTCAACAAGTGGATGCCATGGATGTTTGAAGCCTACGGCGATTGCAGCAAAGTCGTTTGGCAATTTTTAACCCTTTCTATGCCGCAGTGGCTCGTCATCATTTTTGCCGGTAACTTGATTGCTCTTGCGATTATCGTGATAGCCCAATTGACAAGAACGAAACGCTAAGCAAATAAAACTCACCATAAAAAAATCCCCGCTGCTGCGGGGATTTTTTTAGTTCATATCTCGATTAGGCTTGGGCGCAATAACCTCTCGGTTACCGTTATGCCCCGGCGCACTCACAATGCCCTGAGCTTCCAATTGCTCAACAATCCGCGCCGCACGGTTATAACCAATCTTAAAGCGGCGCTGAACACCAGATACCGAACCACGACGGGTCTCCACCACATGCTCTACAACTTGGTCAAACAGTGGGTCAACATCTTCATCTGACTCCATTTTCTCACCAGGAAGCAGCGTCTCTGGGCTTTGGTCACCATTGGTGATTTCATCAATGTAGTTTGGCTTACCACGAGCTTTCCAGTTATTCACCACAGCGTGAACATCGTCATCAGAGGCAAAAGCGCCATGCACACGCACGGTATGGCTAGAGCCTGGCGGCAAGTAAAGCATGTCACCCATTCCCAGCAGCGATTCAGCGCCGCCTTGGTCAAGAATGGTGCGTGAGTCGGTTTTGGTCGATACCGTAAACGCCACACGGGTTGGAATGTTGGCTTTAATCAAACCGGTAATCACATCCACAGATGGGCGCTGCGTAGCCAGAATGAGGTGAATACCCGCCGCACGTGCTTTTTGCGCCAAACGTGCGATAAGCTCTTCGACTTTTTTGCCTACCACCATCATAAGGTCGGCGAACTCATCGACGATCACGACGATATAAGGGAGTTTTTCAAGTAGCGGCGGCTCTGGATCCATGCTGTCACCCGCTTGCCATAGTGGGTCATGAATCGGATGCCCGGCTTCTGCCGCCATTTTCAGTTTGTCATTAAAACCTTTGATGTTCCGTACACCAAGCGCCGACATCAGCTTGTAGCGGCGCTCCATCTCACCGACACACCAACGCAGCGCGTTGGAAGCATCCTTCATGTCGGTCACGACTTCCGAAAGTAGATGTGGAATGCCTTCATACACCGAGAGCTCAAGCATTTTCGGGTCGATCATGATAAAGCGCACATCATCTGGGGTAGATTTGTACAACATACTGAGGATCATGACGTTCACCCCAACCGATTTACCGGAACCTGTAGTACCAGCAACCAGTACGTGCGGCATCTTGGACAAATCAGCCACAACCGCGTCACCAGCGATGTCTTGACCCAGCACAACGGTGGTCGGTGACTTCGCCTCGGTAAATTGCGGGCTGCTAATAACATCCGATAGATACACGGTCTGACGGCTCATATTTGGCAATTCCAAACCAACATAAGGTTTCCCAGGAATCACTTCCACCACGCGCACCGCCATCGCAGATAGCGAACGCGCTAAGTCCATCGATAAACCAGAGATACGGCTGACTTTAACGCCAGGCGCCAAGTCCAGCTCAAAACGAGTAATGACTGGGCCTGGGAAAATGTCGACCACTCGAGCTTTGATTTTGTAATCGGCCAGTTTGGACTCAACCAAACGCGCAATATCTTCAAGAGCCTCTCGGTCAATAAAGTTTTCACGCTTCTCTGGATGGTACAACAACTCGAGCGTTGGCATAGGTTCGGTTGGCTTAGGCAACTGAACGTCGTTTTGCACCAAGAACGGGTTTTGCTGTGCGACCTGATTGGCCTGCGCTTCACTCACGATATTTTGGAACGCCGCAACATCTTGATCCTCAACCTCGGGCTCATCAAACTGATGGGCAGGCATTTCGGGCTCTTGCGTTTCAACGTCTTGAATTTCTGCGCCGCTAAATGGCGCATCTTCATCATCGATATCAAAACTTGAGAAGCTTGGCTCATGGCTGGTATTTGGCTCAACCTGATGACTGATCTGTTCGAGGTTATGGCGACTTAGCAATGGATCGTCTTGCTCATCAGTGTCAACCTGCCATGGCAAATTGTCGATGCTAAGATCTTGCTCGTCTTGAACATCAAAACTTGGGTCTGAATCTTCGCTTTGGTAAGAAACTGGCTGCGATTCCGATTGATGGGCAATGGCAGACTCTTGTTGCGCGGCAGCGGGCTGCGCCGCACTACGTTGCCAATCTCCCGCTTCTAGCTGTTCGATAGTCGCTCCAAGCTGACGGGCACGCTCATCCGCGTCCATGTCATCGTCATCATCTTCAGCATGGTACATCGGAGCTTGCGGCTTAGGATCCGCCGCTGGCGTGGAGAAATCGGCAAATAATGGGTCGTTTTCTTCATCCACATCGATGGGCTCTACCACGTCACGTTTTTCAGGGACGTGAATATTAAATCGGCGCGGCTCAGGCTCTACCGCTGGGATTTGTTCAAGTTTAGGTTCTGTCAAGAGCATATCATTGCTGTCTGCCACTTCATCACTCGCAATCGGCGCTGCGATACGCGGCTCAGCAGTCGCTCTTGGAGTAACAATATTCGAACTGAGATCTGGTTCAATGGTTTCATTGCGGCGGCCGCGGATTTTATTCAGCATGCCGGTGAGAACACGTAAACTAAAGTTACCTAACCAATCGACAATCTCTAGCCAAGAAATACCCGTTAGCAGCGTGAACCCCGCCCCCCACATAAACAGCAGCACCAAGGTGGTGCCCAGAACGTTCAGTGTGGGCAGCGCAAGACTGGTGAGCACATCACCAATCACACCACCGGATGAAAAGTACCAAATATCGTCAAAGTTGATATCGGCCAGCCCACAGCTGGTGAGGATAAGAATCGCAAGACCCAGCAAGCGAGTGCCCCACAACATTAAGTTAAGAGGTTCGTCTTCTTCACGTTTGCGAAATAGCACCCAGGCAACGCAAGTTAAGATTACTGGGATTGGATACGCCAGTGAACCAAAACTGAAAAACAGCGTGTCAGCAATCCAAGCACCGACGATACCGCCAGCATTCTCAACGTCAACGCCCCACGCGGTTTGCGACCATGAAGGATCGGCTGGATTAAAGGTCAGAAGAGAGACCGCAAGGAGAATAGAAAAAAGCACCGCAACAATGAGCGCGCACTCTCTCAAACGTTGCGTACCGGTTAGACGGGAAGACGTAGGCTCTTCACCCGTTTTAATGATTGTTTCTACTTTACTTTTGTTCTCTTTGAACATAACCAACTTAACTATAAAAATATGGAATCTAATGTATAAAAATAGTCCGAGCGACCACGTCGTCTCGGACTACTGATTTAACCATATTGGCGTCAAAAACCCAATTATATAAAGTCAGAATATCGAAAGGGATTCCGACCTTACCAACCGTTAACGAGTTTTGATAACCAATTGATTGGTCTGCTTCACTTCTTCCATTACCACGTAAGTACGAGTGTCATTTACCCCAGGTAAACGCAGTAAAGTATCGCCAAGCAGTTTACGGTACGCGCCCATGTCTGATACACGAGTTTTCAACAAGTAGTCAAAATCACCCGAAACGAGGTGACACTCTTGAATATCGTCTAAATTTTGCACAGCAGTATTGAACTGTTCAAATACATCAGGAGCACCACGGTTGAGCGTAATTTCGACAAACACCAATAGTGATGCGTCGAGATATTGCGGGTTTAATAGCGCGGTGTATCCGGTAATGTATCCTTGACGTTCAAGACGACGCACACGCTCCAAACATGGTGTTGGAGATAGCCCTACTCTTTTAGAGAGCTCAACGTTTGAAATGCGACCATCTTTTTGCAATTCATTAAGAATATTGCGATCGATACGGTCTAAATCCTTGGACGGCTTCTTATTGTTGTCTGCCATTTTTTATTCCACCTTATTACTTCCTTGCAAAAAAATATACTACAACTATTAAATATTTAGCATCAAATTTTTCAAACTTAATCCTATACTCGATTTAAATTCGATATCAATACCCTAAATATAGTTAATACGACCAAATAAAAATAAGGAGTCAGGATGATCATTGGCGTACCAAAGGAAATCAAAAACCACGAATATCGAGTGGGTATGATCCCAGCTAGCGTTCGCGAGCTTGTTTCACATGGTCACCAAATTTTTGTAGAAACCAACGCCGGTGTGGGCATTGGTTTTTCAGACGATGATTACATCGCTGTAGGGGCATCCATTCTTCCTACTGCTGCCGACGTTTTTGCGCAAGCAGATATGATTGTTAAGGTCAAAGAACCTCAAGCTGTTGAGCGCGCTATGCTCAAAGAGGGGCAAATTTTATTTACTTATTTGCACCTAGCACCAGATTTTCCACAAACCGAGGAGCTAATCAAGAGCAAAGCCATCTGCATAGCCTATGAGACTGTAACAGATAATATGGGTCGCTTACCACTATTAGCACCAATGTCTGAGGTCGCGGGCCGAATGTCTATTCAAGCGGGTGCACAAACCTTAGAAAAATCCCATGGCGGACAAGGCCTACTTATCGGCGGTGTACCTGGCGTTGAACCGGCGAAAGTGGTGATTATTGGCGCTGGTGTCGTCGGTGCCAACGCCGCGCGCATGGCCGTAGGTTTACGCGCTGATGTCACCATTTTAGACCGTAATGTCGATACACTTCGCAGACTAGATGAAGAGTTCCAAGGTCGTGCAAAAGTTGTCTACTCGACCGTAGACGCCATCGACAAACACGTCACTCAAGCAGACTTAGTGATCGGCGCGGTATTAATTCCTGGTGCTGCAGCGCCAAAATTGGTCACCAAACAACACATTGCCAAAATGAAACCCGGTTCTGCAGTGGTTGACGTCGCAATAGACCAAGGCGGCTGCTTTGAAACCTCTCATGCCACCACTCACGCAGATCCCACTTACATTGTGGACGAGGTGGTTCACTACTGCGTGGCTAACATGCCTGGCGCCGTTGCTCGTACATCGACATTTGCGCTTAACAACGCCACTCTGCCATATATTGTTAAACTTGCCAACAAGGGTTACAAAGACGCCCTACTCGAAGACAAAGGTTTCTTGCGCGGTTTGAATGTCATTTACGGACAAGTCACATGTAAAGAAGTCGCGGAGGCGTTTGGTTTACAGTATCTCGATGCCGAACTTGCACTAGAAAAATTCAGCTAGTTACCGTTGCCACGAAGACAAGTTAGAAAGTAGTAAGACTTAAAAACCAAAAAAGCTCTCGTTATATGAGAGCTTTTTTATTGGTACTCGGTTAAACATTAATGGATAGCCGAGCGGTCTAAACAGCGATAGGTTGAAAGTTAAAACCAACGCTCGAGTACGGATTTGTCTAATTGGCGAAAGGCGCTTTTCAATACCTTAGCAAGCTCCTTATAACGCGGTTTGCTTTTGATCGGCTCTAAAACACCACCACTTTCGATGATTTTCTGATGCAATTCGCGATACCAGCCAGCGAGAGATGGTGGCAATTGAGTGTTGGCGCGATTACCCAGCCACCAAAAGCCTTGAATGGGCAAACTGATCGCAAATAAAGCAATGATCACCGTTTGCGGCATCGCTTGATAATTGTTGAATACCATCTGCGTGAGTACGCTGATCGCGGCAATCGCCGGCATGGATTTAGTCGCAAAGCGCGTCGCTTTAATGATTCGCTGCTCAGGAAACATTGGCGTTAACTCTTTACGCATCGGCCAGATATCCATGTATTTTTGTCCATCACGTAAGCTATGAACTAATCCAACTTTATTACTCATGATACCCTCTCACTTCCGCGAAACGCTGATTCACTAAAAAATAGTTTAATCTTTCAACTTACAGCGTAAAAACTTGATAAAAGTTAATAGAACTTCAAATTTTTTTTGTTATATTTGTCTATTATCGCTATCCTTTGCGCACTCTCAATACCATTGTTGCTGTTATTTACAAAATAGGCAACTTTGACAAGATTTTCGCAAGGATTGCACAAGTTGCCTTCCGGGTAAAGCAACGTCTCACTATACGGAAATTTGAGTTTTATTGACCAAGATTAGTTCGCACTCCTATTGAGTTCGACTATATTCTGGTGAAGATTTTTCATACTCACTGATTTTTGAATCAGACGAATAACAGGTAGTAATACATGTCTAAGCTAGTTTTAGTTTTAAACTGCGGTAGTTCATCACTTAAGTTCGCGATTGTTGATGCAGAGAATGGCGAAGAGCATCTAACGGGTCTTGCGGAATGTCTACATCTTCCAGAAGCTCGCATCAAGTGGAAACTTGATGGTAAACATGAAGCACAACTGGGCAATGGTGCAGCACACAATGAAGCGCTTGCTTTTATTGTCGAAACTATTCTTGCTTCTAAGCCTGAACTGGCAGAGCAACTTAAAGCTATCGGTCACCGTGTCGTTCACGGCGGCGAGAAATTCACTCAATCTGCACTGATTACTGATGACGTAATTAAAGGTATCGAAGACTGCGCAACACTTGCACCTCTTCATAACCCTGCGCACATCATCGGTATCAAAGCAGCGCAAAAATCTTTCCCAGAGCTACAAAACGTTGCTGTGTTTGATACTGCGTTCCACCAAACTATGCCTCAAGAGTCTTACCTATACGCTCTTCCATACAATCTATATAAAGAGCACAGCATTCGTCGTTACGGTATGCACGGTACTTCTCACCTATTCATTACCCGTGAAGTGGCTAAGTTGCTAGGCAAGCCTGAAAGTGAAGTTAACATTATCAACTGTCACTTAGGTAACGGCGCATCAGTATGTGCGGTTAAGAACGGCCAATCTGTTGACACTTCAATGGGTCTAACTCCACTTGAAGGTTTGGTGATGGGTACTCGTTGTGGTGATATCGACCCTGCGATCATCTTCCACTTGCATGACGCACTTGGTTACTCTGTTGAACAAATCAACACTATGCTGACCAAAGAATCTGGCCTGCAAGGTCTAACTGAAGTCACTTCTGACTGCCGTTTTGTTGAAGATAACTACGGCGAGAAAGAAGAAGCGACTCGTGCGATGGACGTATTCTGCCACCGCTTAGCTAAATATGTCGCTGGCTACACCGCGTCTCTAGAAGGTCGCCTTGACGCTATCGTATTCACTGGCGGTATCGGTGAAAACTCAGCACCAATTCGCGAAATGGTACTTAACCGTCTTGGTATCTTCGGTATCGAAGTGGACAGCGAAGCAAACCTTAAAGCACGTTTTGGCGGCGAAGGTACAATCACAACGGCAAACAGCCGTATTCCAGCAATGGTTATCTCTACCAACGAAGAGCTAGTTATTGCCGAAGACACAGCACGTCTAGCTGGTCTTTAATGACTTTTCTGGCTAGCCACTCGGCTAGCCAGTTTTCTTTCTAATAATAGAAAAAACCACAGGGCTCAGTTTCTATTCCATCGAAGCCCAGGAATAAGAAGTTGGGCTTTAATTCAATAGTTAAAGGTACTCTGCTAATGTCCCGTACTATTATGCTTATCCCTACTAGCGCTGGTGTTGGTCTTACTAGTGTTAGCATGGGTGTTTTACGCGCGATGGAGCGCAAAGGTGTCAAAGTTTCTTTCTATAAGCCTGTTTCTCAACCTCGTAGCGGTGGCGATCAACCCGATCTAACATCGACTATAGTGGCAGCAAACAGCACCATCAAAATCGGCGAACCTATGCCGATGTCAGTGGTCGACAATCTTATCAGTAGCGATAAGATGGACGAGCTTTTGGAAACTGTGGTTGAGCGTTACAATCAGGTCAACAAAGAATCTGAAGTAACCTTGATCGAGGGTTTAGTCCCTACTCGCAAACATCCGTTTGCTAATAGCGTAAACGCGGAAATCGCAGCCACGCTAGGTGCAGAAATCGTGCTTGTTGCGACGCCAGGTACAGATAACCCATCTCAACTTAAAGAGCGCATCGAAGTTGCATGTTCTAACTTCGGTGGCACTAAGAACAAAAAAATCTCTGGTGTAATCATCAACAAGCTTAATGCACCAGTTGATGATGCTGGTCGTACTCGCCCTGACCTTTCTGAAATCTTTGATGATGCAGACAGCGCGAAGAAAAACCAGCTTGAAGTGATGCAGATCTTCAACTCTAGCCCAATTCGCGTGCTAGGTTGCGTGCCTTGGAGCATCGATCTTATCGCGACTCGCGCCATCGATATGGCGAAGCACCTGAACGCTGAAGTCGTGAACGAAGGTGATATCAAAACTCGTCGTATTAAGAGCATCACATTCTGTGCACGCTCACTGCCACACATGATTGAGCACTTCAAACCAGGCTCACTACTTGTGACATCAGCAGACCGTCCAGACGTTATCGTTGCAGCTTCTCTAGCTTCAATGAATGGCGTTGAGATCGGCGCTATCTTGCTGACTGGCGGCTACGATATGCCAAAAGAGATCGTTGACCTATGTAAACCCGCTTTTGATTCTGGCTTGCCAATTTTCAAAGCTCAAGGTAACACTTGGCAAACATCGCTTAACCTACAGAGCTTTAGCCTTGAAGTTCCAGCTAACGATAAAGAGCGTATCGAGTTTGTTAACGAACACGTTGCAGGCCACATCGATGGTAACTGGATCGATTCGCTAACCGAAGGCGCGGAAATGTCACGTCGTCTAAGCCCACCAGCATTCCGCTACCAGCTTACTGAGTTCGCTCGTAAAGCGGGTAAACGTATCGTGCTACCAGAAGGTGATGAGCCACGTACTGTGAAAGCAGCGGCTATCTGTGCTGAACGTGGTATCGCGACTTGTGTGCTTCTAGGTAACCCAGCAGAAATCAAACGCGTTGCTGAGCAGCAAGGCGTAACGCTAGGTGCTGGTATCGAAATCATCGATTCAGACAAAGTTCGCGAAAACTACGTTGAACGTCTGGTTGAACTTCGCGGCGCGAAAGGTATGACCGAAGTTGTTGCTCGTGAAAAACTAGAAGATTCTGTATTCCTAGGCACTATGATGCTTGAAGCAGACGAAGTTGACGGCTTAGTTTCTGGTGCGGTACACACAACGGCGAACACCATTGTTCCTCCGTTCCAAATCATTAAGACTGCGCCAAACGCGTCAATCGTATCATCAATCTTCTTCATGCTGCTGCCTGACCAAGTATTGGTATACGGTGACTGTGCAATCAACCCAGATCCAAACGCGGAACAATTGGCTGAAATTGCTATCCAATCTGCAGATTCTGCAGCCGCATTTGGTATCGACCCTCGCGTTGCAATGATTTCATACTCTACGGGTGAATCAGGCAAAGGCGCGGACGTTGATAAAGTTCGTGAAGCAACTCGTATCGCTCAAGAAAAACGCCCTGACCTCGTTATCGATGGCCCACTTCAATACGATGCGGCTATCATGGAAAACGTTGCCGCTTCTAAAGCGCCAAACTCTCCAGTAGCAGGTAAAGCGACAGTATTTGTATTCCCAGACCTAAACACTGGTAACACAACATACAAAGCGGTACAACGCTCAGCAGACCTAGTCTCTATCGGTCCAATGCTGCAAGGTATGCGTAAGCCTGTGAACGACTTGTCTCGCGGCGCTTTGGTTGACGATATCGTCTACACCATCGCTCTAACTGCAATTCAAGCAGCGCAAGCTAAATAAGCATCACTACATGGATTCAAGCCGCAGCCTTCGCTGCGGCTTTTTTTATTTGCTCGACTTTCCCCACAAACTCCAATCATCGAAAACCGATTCATCCTGACTTTCGAGTGATGACGCTCAATCATCTGCCACCAAAACTTTCTAAACCTTCACGCCATCTTTCATGAAATATCATGATTTTTAAGCCAAAACCCGATTTTCGAGAAATTTGATTCTATAGTTACAGCATCAACCAATCACGGCTTAACTAGTGACGCGAAAATTCCGATTTTCCTTACATCACAAGGCGTTACAAAAATGTCCTTAATCAATTTTGAACGCGGCTGAGTTACTTAAAATTCCCACTCTTTCTAATAATAAGTGCAATAAAGATGAATAAACTTCTCAAAGCAACGTTATCCGGTTCGGTTCTTTTATGTTCTTCAGCACACGCTGCAGGACTTTACCTTTACGAATTAGCCAATACCGATGTCGGCTTCGCTTCAGCAGGCAATGCCGCGCGAGCACAAGACGCTTCTGTACTTGCAACCAACCCAGCAGGCCTTAGCCACATTCAAGGCCGTTCATTTACCGGCGGCTTACAAGGTCTGTACGGTGATGCAACTTATGAAATGGACAGTGGCGCGGATGGCGGCAACGTCGTTGGCTTTGTACCTATGGCTTCAGCGTTTTACAGCCAACAGATGGACGAAAACTTGACCGTCGGCATCGGCTTGTACGGCAACTATGGTATGGGGTTAGAGTTTGATAATTTCCCGCTATCCGAAGGTAAAACTCAAAGCGTTATTCTGCAACCTTCTGCGTCGTACCGCTTAAATGAACACTGGTCATTAGGTGCTGGGCTTGGTATTCATTACGGCACGTTTGAGGCTAAAGGCGATCTGCTAAGCTCTGACGTAGATGACACGGACGTTGCTATCAACGGTAAGTTCGGTGTGTTATACGAACCGAGCGATCGTACTCGCTTTGGTCTGGCTTACACCTCAAAAGCTGAGTTTGATTTCAAACTCAAAGGTAACGTAGCGCCAATGAACCTTGATTTCAGCCTCAACAGTACTGCGGTTAGCCCGCAGCAAATCGCGATGAGTGCGTTCCATCAGGTCAACGACCGCTTCGCTATTATGGGTAACTTAAACTGGCAAAACTGGGAAGATTACTCATCTAACGATAAGTTCAGAGATACTTACCAGGTCGCGTTTGGTACCCAATACCAGTTGAACCCAACCGTCAAATGGAATGCCGGTATTGCCTACGACACCAGCATGTTTAAACATCAGTACAATGGTGATTTGACCATTCCAACCGGCGGTGCAGTGCGTGTTGGTACAGGCTTTGACTATGCACTTAGCGAAGGTCGTTCAGTGGGTGTCGCCTTTACTGGCGTATTCATTGACTCGTCTAGCGTAAGCGACATGGGCGCTTACAACGGTCACTACCACAATCCAGCGTTGTACTTCCTAAACGTTACCTACAGCTGGGCTGAAAAATAATCTCTAACCGATGTTAGCGATATAACCGTGAATGTAAAAAGAGCCGCATCAATGCGGCTCTTTTTTTTAGCGGGCAGTTACTTGTCGCGCCCGTGCTCACTCATTAAGTCCATCTCTGGCCCTTTTGGCACAATCTGAGTTGGGTTGATGGTGGTATGACTGAAATAGTAATGGCGCTTGATATGATAAAAATCGACCGTCTCTTTCACTTGCGGGAACTGGTACAACTCTTTCATGTAACCATTAAGATTCGGGTAATCAACAATGCGCTGCTTATTACATTTAAAATGCCCAACATAGACGGGATCAAAGCGAATCAAGGTGGTAAATAAACGCCAGTCCGCCTCAGTCAATTGTGAACCGGCTAAATAGCGATTATGCGCCAGATGCTCTTCGACTTTATCCAACGCATCAAACAGACTGTCATAAGCTTCTTCATAAGCATCTTGCGTGGTTGCGAATCCACAGCGATAAACCCCATTGTTAATATTGGGATAGATGAACTCATTCCAATGATCAATCACCGGGCGCAAAGCTTCAGGGTAATAGTCATCATGATTGCCGGTTAACTGATTAAATTCCGAGTTAAACATGCGGATAATTTCAGAAGACTCATTGCTCACAATGGTATTGGTTTTCTTATCCCACAGCACGGGTACGGTCACTCGACCGGTATAATCGGGTTTCGCTTGGGTGTAGATTTGATGCATGCGAGTGTGGCCAAACAATGGCTCAGGTAAGCCCATAACCCAACCTTCGCTGAGCATGTCTGGGCAAACAACCGTGACATCAATATGTTCTTCAAGGCCTTTTATTTTACGAAAAATGAGAGTGCGATGCGCCCAAGGACATGCCAAGGAGACGTACAAATGGTAACGGCCTGACTCAGGTTGAAACTTGGCATCTGGCTGATTTTGAATCCAATCACGAAACCCGGCGTCTTCGCGAACGAATTTACCACCGCTGGCTTTGGTGTCGTACCACACATCGTGCCACACGCCTTCAACTAATTTTCCCATACATCACCTCATCACTTAACTCTTTAATGACTTCAGTATAAATAATCTCATCATGGTCAACAGATGAGTGAGTTGGTGGTGTCATTCGAAAAATTTGAACCCTTCTCACAAACGCAAGTCACGTTTGAGGTTAAGGCAGATCTTTTTTCTCTAAACAGTTGTAGCCGACCCAAAACTGAGTGCGCAAGCCATTGGCCTTAACCTCATTTTGCACAATATGATGCGGGTAGTTATCCCAGCGCTTGTAGCCCAGATAGCCGCTGCTTAATGCCACACATAGCGCTAATGCACTCATGGAGATGCTCTGCACTCGCCCAACGACCACATTCGTTGTTGAAGCGCTAAACGTTGCCCAGTAACTGGCAAGCGCCAAGGTGGCCACCAACTGGCTTAGAGGCGAATCCAACACACCAGAAACTAAGCTATAAGCCAGCCCAGTTAGCAAATTGGCTCCGAGAACCCGCTGCTGACGATGATGAGTACGCATAACTTGCACCGCGAGCATTAACACCAACAAGCTGCAAAGCAGCACCGATGGCAACCCCCAATGCACTAAAATATTGAGCCAGACATTGTGTGGCCGCGCAAAATCAAACGGTTGACAGGCGAACGCACCGCCGCCGTGTCCCCAAAAAGAGCTAAAAGCCAGCGTTTCGAGCCAAAGTGCCACCCTACCCGAGCTATCTACACGAATCTCTGGCGCAGAAAACTCCAGGTCAAACAGATAGGCTGGAAACGGATTAAACAGCACTAACGAGATAATCCAGCCTAAGGCGAGGCTGATGAGCAGTAGCTTAGCCCAGCGTTTGCGATTCGCACCGTCCGCCACCATCATCACCACAAAGCCCACTATCGCGGCGAGCAGCGCACCACGCGCATCTAACGTAAAACACACCGAGAAGTTCATACTTAGCAATAAAACTGGGCCGATGAATCCTTTACCGCGTTTGAGGGCATGATGGGCAAGATAAGCAACGGGTAGGAAAAACCAAATTTGCACTTGGCTTAAAAATCTAGGATTAGCAAAGCTAACGAACACTGAATTGTTCACAGGCAGCGAATGCGATAAGCGGTACCAAAATGCGTAAGCGACACTAAAAAACAGCAAGATACTAAGCCAGACCGACATGCTAAAAAACAGTTTATGCTCACGGCGAAAATAGCACACCAATACCGACGCCAACATTACTAGCCCACCGAGATGCAACCATTGGGTGATTGCAGACACGCGATACACAGAGAACAGCGTTGGCACCAGCGAGGTAAACACCAGAGCCCATAGCACAAGTTTGGTATGCGCGGACAATGCGTGGTACTGGTCTACGATTTGAGTCTTAAGGGCGTTGGATAGGATGACACACAGGGCGACAATAATCAGCAGCGCCAACAAGAAGAAACGCTTGCTATCGTAGAGATAGAGCAATTGGTCGCGTGGAATAAACAGATTAAAACACATCATGCTGATGGCAAAAAAAATCAGCGCGACCAATAACGGCATCCAGCGAGGCGAGTTTTCCATACAGTCAGGTTTCCTTATTGACACTTTGTGTTGTCTGCATCGCCGTAACTGATGGCCAGATATCAGAGCAAGTTGCAATAAGTATAGTGTTGTTTTCGTGACTGTTTTCTTAACAATAAAAAAAGCGCGGTCCTAAAAGGATACCGCGCTTAAGCCCGTCACAGGCTGAATTAGTTACAATTAAATTTCAACGTGCAGACACGATACTGAGTGCGCGTCGGTACCTTTAATTGTTGGTCGAGTTTGAGCACATTCTGCCGTTGCTTTCGGGCAGCGAGTTCTAAACACACAACCTGATGGTGGATTAATTGGCGATGGTAAGTCACCTTCCAACATCTCGATTTGTTTACTGCGTTCCAGTTTCGGGTCAGGAATTGGCACAGCAGACATCAAAGCGCGCGTATATGGGTGTTTTGGATCGGCGAATAGCTCATCAGATTCACCCATCTCAACAGCGTTACCTAGGTACATTACCAAGACGCGATCAGAAATGTGCTTAACCACTGACAAATCGTGAGCAATAAAGACCAAAGACAAGCCTAGCTCTTTTTGTAGCTCTTTCAGCAAGTTAACAACTTGCGCTTGAATCGATACATCAAGTGCAGAAACTGGTTCGTCACAAATGATCATCTTAGGATTCAAGATCAGAGCACGAGCAATACCGATACGCTGACACTGACCGCCTGAGAATTCGTGCGGATAACGGTTGATAACGTTTGGCAGTAAGCCCACTTTCGCCATCATCTCTTTAACGCGAGATTTGACTTCGCTCTTCGACAATTCTGGATAGAACGTCTGTAGTGGTTCAGCGATGATGTCACCAATCGTCATACGCGGGTTAAGCGATGCTAGAGGGTCTTGGAAGATCATCTGCATGTCTTTACGCGTTTCACGACGCTGAACTTCTTTCATCTTAGTCACATCTTGACCAAGCCAAACCACTTCACCTGCCGTTGATTCAACCAAACCAATGATGGCACGAGCAAAGGTGGACTTACCACAACCAGACTCGCCAACAACACCTAAGGTTTCACCTTCATATAGGCGAATATCCACACCATCCACCGCTTTCAAGTTCGATGGTTTAGACCAAGGCCAAGCAGACTTAGAAGCAATGCTAAAGTGCACCTTGAGGTTTTTAACGTCTAAAAGGACTTTTTTATCTGTACTCATTTCTTCCAAGTCTCCCAATCAGAAAAACATGCACGCTGGCGGCCATTATCAAATGGCGTCAAAATCGGTGTTTCACGCTTACAGCGATCCATCACACGATGGCAACGCTCTTGATAAGGACAACCGGTTGGCAAACTGAGTAAGTTTGGTGGATTGCCTGGAATTGTCGGAAGAATATCGCCTTCAGTATCAAGACGAGGAATCGCTTTAAGCAGACCTTCCGCATATGGATGGCTTGGCTCATAGAAGATTTCATCAACTGAGCCGTACTCCATTGTACGACCTGCGTACATCACAAGCACTTTGTCACAAGAACCCGCAACCACACCCAAATCGTGAGTAATCATGATAATAGCTGTGTTGAATTCTTGCTTAAGCTCGTTAAGAAGGTCCATGATTTGCGCTTGAACGGTTACGTCAAGTGCAGTTGTTGGCTCATCGGCGATCAGCAACTTAGGACGGCATAGCAACGCCATTGCGATCATTACACGTTGGCGCATACCGCCAGAGAACTCGTGCGGATACATAGTAATACGCTTGCGAGCTTCAGGGATTTTCACCGCTTCAAGCATACGTACTGACTCTTCAAACGCTTCAGATTTACCCATGCCTTTGTGCAGCATCAGCACTTCCATCAACTGATCACTCACCTTCATGTAAGGGTTGAGTGACGTCATTGGGTCTTGGAAGATCATCGCAATTTGTTCTGCGCGAACCTTGTTTAATGCTTTTTCAGGAAGGTTAAGAATCTCTTTACCTTCAAATTTTGCACTACCTGAGATGATACCGTTCTTAGCCAGCAGCCCCATGATAGCGAAAACCGTTTGTGATTTACCTGAACCAGACTCGCCAACGATACCCAAAGTTTCACCTTGGTTCAGCGAGAAGTTCAAATCGTTTACTGCAGTGACGATACCATCTTGAGTGGTAAATTCGACACGCAGATCTTTGACATCTAATAAACTCATCATTGCTTCCTTAATCTTATTTTTAATTATCTGTCTTTTGGATCCAGCGCGTCGCGCAGGCCGTCACCAACGTAGTTGAAGCAGAACAGAGTCACAACCATAAAGGCAGCTGGGAAAGCCAATTGCCAGATTGCTACTTCCATTGTTTGCGAACCTTCTTGTAGAAGTGCGCCCCAACTCGTCATTGGTTCCTGAACACCAAGACCAAGGAATGAAAGGAAGGATTCAGTCAGAATCATGCTTGGGATAAGTAGGGTTGAGTAAACCGCAACAATACCCAAAACGTTTGGTACGATGTGGCGAGTAATGATGTTCCACTTACTCACACCACATACGTGCGCCGCTTCGATAAATTCTTTGCTACGTAGACTTAGCGTTTGACCACGTACGATACGTGCCATATCAAGCCAAGCAATCGCACCGATAGCGACAAAGATTAGGAAAATATTACGCCCAAAGAAGGTCACCAATACGATCACAAGGAACATAAATGGTACAGCGTAAAGAATTTCAAGAATACGCATCATGATGCGGTCAGTACGGCCACCGATAAAGCCAGATGCCGCGCCATAAAGCGTACCAATCAGTACCGCCACTAACGCGCCCATCACACCCACCATCAGTGAGATACGACCACCAACAAGAGTACGAACAAACAGGTCACGACCAAGAGCGTCGGTACCGAACAAATGTTCCATTGATGGTGCAGCATGCATCGCATACCAGTCAGTATCCTCATAGGTGTACTGAGAAAACATCGGTAGGAAAATGACCGCCATGGTCATAACAAATAGAATCGCAAGGCTCACCATCGCTGCTTTATTACGCATAAAGCGAATGCGAGCATCTTGCCATAAGCTACGGCCTTCGATTTCTAAGTTTTCTGAAAACTTCTCAACCGCGTCCAGGTTTTCTTTTTTCGTCAACATAACCTTACTTTCCTGTTAGTAGCGAATTTTTGGATCAATCATAGCCAACAGAATGTCGACGATGGCATTGAAGAGAATGAATAGGAAGCCGATAAGAATCGTCACACCCATTACGAGCGAGTAATCACGGTTGAACGCCGCGTTGACGAACAACTTACCGATACCCGGCAAACCAAAAATCGTTTCTACAACAACAGAACCGGTAATGATGCCGACAAACGCTGGGCCCATGTAAGACACAACTGGCAACAAAGCAGGTTTGAGCGCGTGCTTCACGACGATATAAGGGTAGCTAAGACCTTTTGCGCGTGCAGTACGAATGAAGTTACTGTTCAATGTTTCGATCATTGAACCACGAGTAATACGGGCAAACGTCGCAACGTAAAGTAATGACATTGCAAGCACAGGTAGCGCCATGTACTTGAACGAACCGTCAAGCCAACCACCTGCTGGGAACCAGCCCATATTAATAGAGAAGATATAGATTAACACTGGTGCCAGTACGAAGGACGGCATGACCACCCCGAGCATGGCCGTCGACATTATGGTGTAGTCGACCCAGGTATTCTGCCTTAATGCGGCAATGGTTCCGACCCCTACCCCCATAATGACGGTAAAGATGAAAGCGGCAAAACCGACTTTCGCTGAAACCGGTAACGCGCTCGAGATAAGCTCGTTAACTGTGTAATCTTTATATTTGAACGACGGGCCAAAATCCCCTTGCAGAATGTTGGTCAAGTAAGTGGTGTATTGCTCAAACACCGGCTTATCTAGGCCATATTTTGCGTTAATGTTCGCCATTACTTCTGGTGGTAATGGGCGCTCACTTGAGAATGGGTTACCTGGCGCGAAGCGCATAAGAAAGAAGGATATAGTGATAAGCACCAACATAGTTGGGATTGCTTCAAATACCCGTTTAGCGATGAATTTAAGCATAAACTCACTCTTTCAGTCTGTGACAATTATTTAAAAGTAGAAAGACGCTGCATGTGTCGCCACATGCAGGTCTAAATATTATATTTTTATTCGCTAAAGATTATTTAGCGATGATGTATAGATCTTTTGCGTAGATCTTATCTTCTGCGTTTTTCGCAGGGTAGCCACCAACGGTTGGTGAAACTAGGCGAGAAGTAACATATTGGTAAATCGGTGCAATTGGCATGTCACGAGCAAGCAGTTTCTCTGCTTCTGTGTACAGCTTAGAACGTTCTTCATCAGAAGTTGCGTTCATTGCTTTGTCCATCACTGCATCGTATTCAGCGCTATGATATTTCTGGTCGTTTGAGCTGTTGTTAGACTGCATCAACGATAGGAATGTAGACGCTTCGTTGTAGTCACCACACCAACCCGCACGAGTCACATCGTAGTTACCATCACGACGAGTATCTAGGAACGTTTTCCACTCTTGGTTTTCAAGAGAGATATCTACGCCCAAAGATTTTTTCCACATAGATTGGATTGCAGTTGCAATTTTCTTGTGGTTCTCTGAAGTGTTGTAAAGAAGAGTGAACTTCAGTGGGTGCGACTTATCAAAGCCTGCTTCTGCTAGCAATTTCTTCGCTTCAGCAACACGCTCTTTCTGAGTCAGTTTGCCGTAAGCTGGCATTACTGGATTGAATCCAGCAGTGATCTCAGGAGTTAGGAAGTACGCAGGTTTTTGACCTTGGCCTAGGATAGCACCTGTGATGATGTCACGGTCGATAGCGTAAGAAAGAGCTTTACGTACGCGAACGTCGTCAAATGGTGCTTTCTTGTTGTTGAAACCGTAGTAGTAAGTACACAAGTTACCTTTAACCTGAACTGATTCTGGATGCTCTTTTTCCAGACGCTTGAAGTGCTCTAGAGGCAGTTCGTTCGTGATCTGAATTTCACCAGAAAGGAAACGGTTCATTTCAGACACTTGGTTTTCGATTGGTAGGTAAGTCACTTTGTTTAGAACTGTGTGCTCGTTATCCCAGTAGTTAGGGTTACGTTTCAGTTCCATACGCTCGTTCACAACCCAGTTGTCGAGTACAAATGCACCGTTACCAACGAAGTGTTCAGGCTTAGTCCACTCATCACCCCATTTTTCAACGGTCGCTTTGTGAACAGGTTTAACCGTAGTGTGGCCCATCATCTTAACGAAGTAAGGTACTGGCGTTTCTAGGTTAATTTGAAGAGTGTAATCATCTAGAGCTTTAACACCTAGAGTCTCTTTATCTTTTTTCCCTGCAATGATGTCCGCTGCATTCACCATCGTAGTCATTTCCAAGTACCACGAGTATGGAGATGCAGTTGCTGGATCAACAGCACGTTTGAAGCTGTAAACGAAATCCGCTGCAGTTACAGGATCGCCGTTAGACCATTTCGCATTGTGACGAAGGTGGAAGATAAAGGTTTTATTGTCTTTAGTTTCCCAGCTTTCTGCAACACCAGGGATAGTGTTACCATTTGCGTCTTGGTTCACTAGACCTTCAAGAAGGTCACGAATAACGTTAGATTCTGGAACACCTTCAGTTTTCTGAGGGTCGATAGAAGCAACTTCAGTACCGTTACCACGAACGAGCTCTTGAACTTTTGCTAATTTAGTACCAGCGGGAACATTCGCTGCAAAAGAAGCCGTAGAGGCCACTGCGAGACCAGCACCAAGAAGTAGTGCTGTGGTGATTTTGTTTTTATACATGCGTAAAACTCCGAGTTTTAATTTTGCATCCATGACATCTTCGAAAGGTCACTAGAACGGCCAGTGATTTAGAGAAATTTAGCTCAAAAATTAAGCACAAAAATCTAAAACCTCACAAAGATTGCGGCACACATTAGCAATCATTGAAGCAATTTGCCATAAATATGTAGCAAAAAATGGGATAATTCTTCGTCCGATGTGACTAGCTAGCTAGATCTATCGAAATATCGACAAACCACAGTGAATTAGCATATGTAATCCATTGCAAGTAGCCTGACGTGCCATATTATCTAGCTATATGCATATTATTAGCATCTTCTACTAGACAACAGCCAGTGAATTTACCACTACCAAAAGAACTAAGCGAACAATTCACGCCATTCCAGTAATCAATACGGTTAAAACGTGAAACTCGTCACTGCACTGGTGGCATATTGTCCACATAAATATTGAGGCATTTATGCAAAAAGTACCTCAATTAATACACCATAGGCGGCTTGTTTTTGAAAACCATAAACGATTTTTGTTGTCGCACCTCATAGTTGTTATCACTGAGAATACCATTCTGTATGAAATATAATATCGGTAAGGCCCGAGTATAGACATACGGTAAATCTGAACCTCACGACAGCCTTTCCTACCCTATGTCAGAAAAAGTTTATAAATAAAAAGTTCTAGATCCAGCATTTTCGAAAAACAACCATACATAAAAAAGCCTCTGAATATTCAGAGGCTTTGTTCGAGTATTATTGTGTAAAGTAGAAAGTCTTAACTCAGTTAAACTTTAAATTGTTCAATCAGGCGGCGCTGCTGCAACGACTGTTCTTTGAGGCTTTGACTCGATTGGGCGTTTTCATTTGCCCCCTGCGCTGTCTCCTCTGCAGAATCGCTAATATGCACCACACTGGCACTGATCTCTTTTGCTGTCGTGCTTTGTTGCTCGGTTGCGGTGGCGATCTGCATGTTCATCTCAACAATTTGACCAATCACATCGCTCATGCGGGTCAAACCGTCGTCCGCTTGCTCCGCAACGGCAATGTTAGACTCATTCTTACTGACATTAACATTGATGGTTTCCACCACGGCTTGAATGAGCTTTTGCATAATCTCAATCATATTTTGAATCTCTTCGGTGGATTTTTTAGTGCGACTCGCCAAACTGCGAACTTCATCTGCAACCACGGCAAAGCCGCGGCCTTGCTCCCCTGCCCTTGCCGCTTCGATCGCAGCGTTCAACGCCAGTAAGTTGGTCTGCTCGGCAATATCTTGAATTGTCTCAATAATACTGTCAATTTTGCGACCGTATTCATTAAGCTCTATCGCCGTTTTGGAGGTTTTCTCGATTTGTTCAGCCTGCTCTTTGATATTGCTGATCGCCTGCTTAATACTCACCCCTACTTCTGTTACCTGTTCGTTGGCTTGCTCAGCCGCCATCATGGTATCTTGAGCTCTCTGAGCAACCTCAGCAACCGAACATTCCATTTCGGTCATTGCCGAAGCCGTGGTTTCAAGTAAACGACGTTGCTGTGATACTGCTTTGGTAGTGGTGTCACTGACGCCGGCGTTACGGTCTGCAACACGGGTCAACTCATCGGCTGCTTGGGTTAACGAGCTAAACACACCACGGAGATTCTCTGCCAATCCATTGAGATATCCGCCAAGTTCACCAAATTCGTTTTTCGCCGAATGTTCAAACTCAACACGCAAGTCACCTTGGGTCATCGTCAGTAGCGCTTCTCTGAATTTAGCCAGAGTATTTTTAATCCAAGTTGCGATCCACAGCGGTAAAATAATGGCAATGATTAACGCAATCGCACTCACCAACATGGTTGTGGTTTGAATTACACCGATATTGCTATCAGTATTTTGCTGCGCTTTTTGGACAATCATCTGCGATTGATCGACAAAGGCGTTGACCGACGAGAGCAAAGTGCTGATGCTGGTTTTGGTCTGATCGAGTAACTGTTCAATCTGCAAACTATTTTGGTTATCAAGACGATACAAATTGTACAAGCCATCCGGATCGCGTAACTCTTTTACCAAAGGCACCAACATTAAGCTAAACACTTTACCAATATCGCTATCTATTTGCTTGATGGTTTTATAGCGCTTCTCAATCACCACATCCATGCCTTCAATGTCATTGACAAGTTGCTTGGTATTACCGTTAACAAGGTAGCTATTGAATGCAATCAAGACCTGTTTCACTTCTCGATCCAAACCTTGCATCGTAAGAGTAAACTCTTCACCAAGATAGGTGCGCTTAGCATATTTACCTAGATAGTAGGTTAAACGACGCTCAATATTACTCATGATTCGTAGCTGCGAATTAATTTTTTGTTCAACTTGAATATCACTGCGCTGCAGCGCGAAAAGCGCCGTTGCTTGTTCCACATACTGCTGACGAACTTTACCGATAGCATCATACTCACGCGATAACACCTCGTTAGCGTTAATCACGTGTTTTGGTATCGCGCCTAGGATTTCAACCACCTGCTGGTCGTAGGTTTTGAATTCGCTTTCTAGTTGATTGACGACATCGACTTTATTGGTACTAAAAATCGACATTACATTCTGATTTTGCTGCAAGATATCTATCTTAATGTTATTGGCTTTCTGTGAAACTGGCAGGGTCTCATTGGTCACCTGATTCAAGTCATCTTGAATCTTAGAAATGGAGATATAACTGACCAGAACAATAGTAAGTAGCGCCAATAATAAGATGACAAAGCCACCAACAATTCTTTGAACTAAAGACATAAAGTGTTCCTCAATGTGCTAACTGGATTCGCTTCCATTTGGTAAAACGCTACTTAATAAAGTTTTCGAGGTTATCCGGCGTCACCAGACGAAACGGTATCCACACCGTTTTTTCAGTTTGAGTGCCATTAATTAGCCGATAAGCGACATCCACAGCGGTGATGCCTTGAGTAACCGCATCTTGTAACACTGTCACATCTAGGTTACCCGCTTGCATTTCACGCAATGCATCCGGAGTGGCATCGACACCGCCGGTGTAATAGTTTTTGGGATCTTTGCCCGCATCACGCAGCGCCATAATGCCGCCGAGGATCATCTCGTCGTTGTTGGCGACCAGAACTTTAAAATCGAGATTTTCCTTAATCCACCCAGACACCACTTTATAAGCTTGGTTACGTGCCCAGTTTGCGGTTTCACTTTTCACAAGTGTCATCTCAGGGTATTTCGCCATCACATTTTTCACATCCAAGGTTCGCATTTTGGCTGCAGGATGGTTTGGCTCGCCAATCAACAAAGCAACATTGCCTTTGTATCCGGCCAGACGGGCTAACTCTTCCATCTCAAGCGTGCCGGATTGCTCTTCATTGGAGCCAACATACACAGAGTTTGGCGGCATTTTACTTAAGTCAGCAATCGGCTCGACGTTGACAAACACCAAAGGCACTTGTTTGGCAAACTCAAGTAGCTTCTGGTTTTGGTCTTGATTACCTGCCGATAAAATGATCACCGCATCCGCCCCGGCTTCGACATAACTTTTGATCTGTTTGTATTGCAAATCAAAGTCCCCAGAAGCGGCATCGATGTAGATTTCATCGCCTTTACGGTCGACCGTCGCTTCGATATTGCTGGTGATAAGATTACGGAAGTTATCTTCGGCACTGACCGATACCGCGATAAACACAGCATGAGCAGGTAAAGACAAAAGCAAAAACAACGGAACGAGCACTGCACGTAAAAGGAAGGTTGAGCAAAAAACGGATGTTTTCATGGCAGCTCCAAAGTGGTTTGGTCATTGATAAACTTAAGTTTCAATTCTTAAATTTAATAATAGACACGACTTTCGAACAGCGTTCTTAAAAAGTGAATTTTGTGAAGAAAATGCAACAATTGCGGTATAAAGACGGGCTTATAATGCGCTATCGAAAGTGCTAAGTGAGCAATCTCACCATTAATGTTCTCACTAATACTCATCAAATGGCGTATAAAACACCTACCTCGACACACGTTGCCAATATTTTTTGATGCAAATCTTATGTGCTTTACTCGAAGGTTGTTTAGACTAACGGCTTTTAGCAACCCAAGTGGCTAAGTGTGAAACTGGAA
Organism: Vibrio xiamenensis; assembly: GCF_900100015.1. Classification (GTDB taxonomy): domain Bacteria; phylum Pseudomonadota; class Gammaproteobacteria; order Enterobacterales; family Vibrionaceae; genus Vibrio; species Vibrio xiamenensis. The sequence continues at coordinate 173,726 of NZ_FNDD01000002.1, forward strand.
GATATTTATCGCCGCGACTTAAACCTGTTGGTCGCACTAAAAGTTCTAACCGAGGAAAGTAGCGTCAGCCGCGCTGCAGAAAGGTTGAATTTAAGTCAATCAGCAATGAGCCGAGTCCTTGCACGCCTCAGGGAGTTACTCAACGATCCCTTATTTACGCGTCAAGGCCAGCACTTGATACCCACGCAAAAGGCCCTCGAAATTAGCCAAGCGATACAAGAACCGCTTGAGTCGATTCGACATATACTCTCACCTCAAGAGTTTGAACCACAGCTTTGCACTCAGTCGTTTAAAATCGCAACGACAGACTACGCGATGCAAACCATACTGCCGTTTGCCCTGCCGCGTATTTATCACGAAGCACCGCATCTGGCGCTAGAGTTAATTCCGCTGCGTCACGATAACTTAAACCATCAACTGAGCTACGAAGGCGCTGACCTTGCGATCTGCCGTCCTTCCCATTCGGTCGCGTCGCTGCGCAGTGAGTTTTTGGGCCGCGTTGGCGTGATGTGCTTGGTGTCTAAACATCATCCACTTGCCGATTGCGCACTGAGTTTAGCTGACTATCTACGCTACCCACACGCGATGATAGCCATCAGTGATGGTGTTAAAGCACTGCTTGATCAAGCGCTCGCTGATAACCAAAGCCAACCTAAAATGGTGCTGCGCGCCTATCATCTTGAAGTGGCATTAGCGATTATTGACACCATGCCTCTTATTATTACAGTGCCTGCAGATTTGGCTTATCTGGTTGCCGAGCGATATGATCTGGTGATTAAAACGTTACCGTTTGAATTTACCGCGTTTGATTACTCGATGATCTGGCACCCGCGCTGCGATCACTCGCCAGCTCAAGAATGGCTGCGCGCAACGCTGCGCCAAGAATGTAGTCGTTTGATTGCTAAACGTATTGAAGATATTGGCCTAGAAAAATAAAGACTCAACCATAGTTATTACTTGTAACAGAAATGGTTGAGCCTTTCTTTGTGTCGATTGACTGCAAACAGATTTACAGCTTAATCACCACTCGTCCGGTCACTTGACCGTTGGTGATTGACTCTGCATAGGTCGGCACTTGCTCAAGGTTGATTTCGTTACACGCTTGCTCAAAGTAGCTTTCTGGTAACAATTCAGCCAGTTTTTCCCACGCTGCAACGCGTTTTTCAAATGGGCAATTTACCGAATCAACCCCTTGCAGACGAACATTGCGCAGAATAAATGGCATCACTGTAGTTGGCAGATCAAAACCACCAGCGAGACCACATGCCGCCACAGCGCTGTTGTAATCCATCTGCGCCAACACCTTAGCAAGCATCTTGCTGCCTACGGTATCGATAGCACCCGCCCAAATTTGTTTTTCCAGTGGACGTGCTGGCTCTTCAAATTCACTGCGGTCAATCACACGTTTCGCGCCTAATTTCTCAAGTAACGGACCATTTTGTTCAACGCGTCCTGTTACCGCTGCTACTTGATAGCCCAATTGAGATAATAAGGTCACTGCAACCGAACCCACACCGCCGCTAGCGCCGGTGACTAAAATTTCACCTGCGTTTGGCTCAATGCCCGCATCAAGTAAAGCTTGTACACACAGCATGGCTGTAAAACCTGCGGTACCCACCATCATGGCTTGTTTACCGTTAAGCTTCTCGCTCAATGGCACCAACCACTGTGATTTAACGCGCGCTTGCTGCGCCATACCACCCCAATGGTTTTCACCGACCCCCCAGCCAGTCAAAACAACTTGGTCGCCAGCTTGGTAGCGATCGCAGCCCGATTCGATCACAGTGCCCGTAAAGTCAATGCCCGGCACCATAGGAAATTGGCGAATGATTTTGCCTTTACCAGTGATCGCCAAACCATCTTTAAAGTTGAGTGATGAGTAGTCGACTTCCACTAACACGTCGCCTTCAGGCAGCTGCTCAGCATCAATTTGTTCGATAGTTGCGATGGTACGTTTGTCTTCTTGATTTAGAATCAGGGCATTAAACATTGTGTTCTCCATATCGTCATTTGCAGACGTCAGTGATTCAATAAAATTCAACTCGGCCAATTGTAAGCACACAGAAAACATGAAAAAAATGAAACTTTGGCATTTATTCTATGCACGCTATGCATAAGGTTAATCATTGCTCGGCAGTAATGTCATCTTTCCATGCAGCATAGTGACCGCGCTTCCTAACAGTTTGACGCGCTGGTTTGGCAAACGTTCCACGCTAATTTCGCCACCGCGCGGTGAAGCTTGATAGGCGTTCATCACCATTTTATTCAGCTTCGGCCCCCAATATTCTGCCAGTGCGCAGTGGGCAGAACCTGTGACCGGGTCTTCATTGACCCCCACCCAAGGAGCAAAATAGCGAGAAACAAAGTCGTAGTCTTGGCTTTGAGACTCAGCAGTAACGACCACACCGCGCCCAGTTAATGCTTTCAGCCCTTCAAATTGTGGGGCTAAATCCTCGATCTTCGCTGAGTCTTTAATCACTAGCAGCTGTTTGGTATCAAACTCATAGCAGCCAACCACATCTGCTTGTTTAAGGCCAAATAGCTCGAGCCATTCGCCCGCTGGGCAAGCCGTTTGATTAAGATGTGCGGCGGGAAAATTAAGGGCGATATGTTGCTCTTCGATGCTGGCGTTCAGCGTTCCGGATAAAGTATTGAACGCCAGCACATCGCCGACTTTGGCAATCCCTTTTTTGGCCAGTACATGCGCGACCGCCAGCGTACCGTGCCCACACAGCGCCACTTCAACATTGGGCGTAAACCAACGCAATCGCCAATCATCGAGTGACAAAAATGCCGTTTCTGACACCGCCATTTCATCAGCGATCTGCAGCATCAAATGCTCATCGAGCCCTTTTTCTGTGATACACACCGCCGCAGGGTTGCCCTTAAACGCCGTTGTGGTGAACGCATCGACTTGATAAATCTCTAATTCCACATGAAATCCTTGCTGGTTGCTGTCTGAGTAATACTAACGTGAGATGGCCAACTGTGGCACGCGAATGCGCACAAATTTCGATGTTTAACCACTGGAATAGGATTTTCGTGACAAAATTTAAATTTAGAGCAGAAATGATGGCAAAAAATCCCGGCGAAAAACGCTGACGCCGGGTGAGATTAACATTCTGGATCTCTCATAACAGGGAGTGTTTTAATCACATTGAGTTAATGCGGATATTTAGCGCTCAACGGCCTGCGGCTCTGCCAACTGATTACGTTTTAGCTGGCTTTGATAATAACTGGCATACGGCGGACGATTGACATATTGACCATCGCCCGGCGCGGTTTTCAGCTCGCCCTGCTGCCAGGCAATTTTGCCCGCACAGATGGTGGTGTCGGGTACGCCGCTTACTGCCATTCCTTCAAAAATATTGTGCTCGATTTTGGAATACTGAGTTTCACTTGATAGAGTTTTGGTTTTGCTCGGGTCCCACACCACGATATCGGCATCAGAACCCACCGCAATGGTGCCTTTTTGCGGGAACAGATTGAAAATCTTGGCGCTGTTAGCCGAAGTAATAGCAACAAACTCATTGGCTGTTAATCTGCCCTGATTAACGCCTTTTTCCCACAGCACCATCATTCGCTCTTCAACCCCTGCTGTGCCGTTCGGGATCTTAGTGAAATCCTCTTTGCCCATCGCTTTTTGCGCTGTACAGAAAGCGCAGTGGTCGGTCGCTGTGGTTTGCAATACGCCGCTTTGCAGAGCGTTCCAAAGCGCTTCTTGATGCTTTTTAGGGCGAAACGGTGGGCTCATCACATGCGCGGCGGCCAGGTTCCAATCTTGGGATTGATACACGCTGTCATCGACCACCAAATGCCCAGCCAAACATTCACCAAACACAATTTGTCCTTTGTTTTTGGCGTATTTGATGGCTTCAACCGAATCTTCAACTGACACATGCACCAGGTAGATCGGTGCGCCAAGCGTACCAGCAATGTTAATGGCACGACTCGCCGCTTCCCCTTCCACTTTCGGCGGACGCGACAACGGATGCGCCTCAGGGCCAGTGATGCCTTTTTCCATTAACTGCTGCTGCAGATGAAACACCAGCTCGCCGTTTTCGGCGTGAACGGTTGGAATGGCGCCAAGCTCCAAACAACGGCTAAAGCTGGCAACCAAAATATCGTCGGTAGCCATAATGGCATTTTTGTACGCCATAAAGTGCTTGAAGCTGTTAACCCCATGCTGTTCAACCAAGGTTTTCATATCAGCATGCACCGAATCATCCCACCACGTAATCGCGACATGAAACGAGTAATTGCACTGAGCCTTTTGCGCCCAATCACGCCATTGGTGGTAAGCTTCAAGCAGAGGTTGCTGCGGATTTGGAATCACAAAATCGATGATGGTGGTCGTCCCGCCAGCCAGCGCTGCACCGGTGCCTGAGGCAAAATCGTCCGCCGCTACCGTACCCATAAATGGCAACTGCATATGAGTGTGCGGGTCGATACCGCCGGGCATCACCAATTTGCCATTGGCATCAACCACATCGTCGACATCGCTAATCTTAAGGTCTGGGCCAACTTCGACGATTTTACCGTCTACGCAGTAGACATCGGCGACAAACGTTTGTTCGTGAGTGACGACCGTGCCGCCTTGAATTAATAATTTCATGCTCTTCCCTCTTTGCCCATAAGCAGTACGCTTATGGGCATCATTCATCCATGGTTAGGCTTTTTTGAATCCTGATGTGCGCATCACAGGCTGCGGCTGAAACTGCGAGACTAAATAATAAATCACCGCACCTGAGGCAACGCCGGTAAACCAGCCGTAGTTATAAAACCAAGTCATGACATCAAACGTGATGGCGATGATGGTCAGCAGCACTGGCACAAAAAACGCTACAAAACCCGCAACATTGATGGCGGGATAAGCGTTTTCTTTGTACAGCGCAACAATATCAAGCTGTTGTTTCTTAACAATAAAGTAATCAACAATCATGATACCGGCGATCGGACCAAGCAGGCTGGAGTAGCCAAGCAACCAGTTGGAATACATCGCCTCAACGCTGACATCTGACTCCACCCAACCCATCTTTTTGATAAGCTCCCAACTCATCAGCAAAATGCCAATCACACCAGTTAACAAAACGCCTTTGGTATGGTTTATCTGCTTGGGTGCAATGTTTTGAAAATCGTTGGTTGGTGATACCACATTGGCTGCTGTATTGGTTGACAGCGTAGCAATCACAATTAAAACCATGGCGACAAACACCCAAAACGGGCTGTCAATCTGACCAATCAAAGTAATGGGGTCAGAAATGGTTTGCCCAAATAACGTGGTCGATGCCGCGGTTAGCACCACGCCAAGCGCAGCAAAAAAGAACATCGTTAGAGGCAGGCCAATAATTTGCCCGACCACCTGATCCTTTTGCGATTTCGCGTAGCGGCTAAAATCAGGGATATTGAGTGACAGGGTCGCCCAGAATCCAACCATTGCGGTTAACCCGGCAAAAAAGTAACTGGCAAAGCCGGCATCGGCTGGACGGCTTGCAGGCGTTGCCAGTAACTCGGTATAGGAGACTTTGTCACTTGCCCACAGCATCAAACCAAGCCCCACTAGCAGCAATAGCGGTGCCGACAGCGTTTCCAGCCATTTGATCGATTCTGCGCCTTTAAGCACTACGCCAATGTTCAGCGCCCAAAAGATAAAGAAGCCAAACACCTCCCCGACACTGCCAAGACTTGCCCAGCCATCTGACAACTCTGAGAGCATCAAGTGAATCGCCAAGCCGCCAAACATGGTTTGAATCCCAAACCAACCGCACGCGACCAAACCGCGAATTAAGCACGGCACGTTAGAGCCCAAAATGCCAAATGACGAGCGCAGCAGTACCGGAAATGGCACCCCGTATTTGGTGCCGGCGAACGCGTTGAGCGTTAGAGGAATCAGCACCACAATGTTGGCTACCAGAATGGTAAACAGAGCTTCGGTAACCGACAGCCCAAAATAGGCGGTTAATACGCCGCCCAATGTGTACGTTGGTACACAAATCGACATCCCGACCCACAGCGCGGCAATGTTGAATTTACTCCAAGTGCGTTCTTTTACTTTGGTGGGCGCCAAATCTTCATTGAAATATTTGCTCTGGGCTAAATCCTGCCCAACGTCCAACTCATAAAAGTCTCCGACTTTATTTAGTTTGCTATCCATGATCGTTTCCTCATCCAATTGAGTGTTATGGTCTGCGTGATCAGCTCGCAGACTCGCAAAGCGTTTGTTGCTGCTCGGTGGCGATACGACGACTCGCCTCTAACATGGTGTGCAACAATACATTCGCCCCCGCTTCGCATTCCTCGGGCGATGTATTTTCAATTTCATTGTGACTGATGCCGTTTTCACATGGCGTGAAGATCATTCCGGTAGGGACAATATCGGCCATGTAGCAAGCATCGTGTCCAGCGCCAGCGTAGATATCCATGTTGGAGTAACCGAGCGCTTCGGCGGCCTTTTTCACATCGTCAGAGGCGCTAAATTCCACCGGCGCGAAATACCAGAAGTGGTCAACACTAATGTCAATATTGCGCTCGCTCGCCACCTCAGCGCAAAAGCTTTGGAATACCTCATCCATCTCTTTAAGCACATCGGCGTTAGGGTTGCGTAAGTCAACGCTAAAGGTCACTTCACCGGGAATCACGTTGCGCGAGTTAGGATAAACTTGGACAAAGCCAACCGTGCCAAGACCGTTTTCATAGCGATGCGCCAGCGCTTCCACTTCGGCCATGATCTTGGCGCTGGCCACCATGGCATCATTGCGCAGATACATAGGCGTTGTGCCAGAATGCGACTCACGGCCTTTGACCGTCACGTTGTACCAACGAATACCTTGGCCAAGGCGTACCACACCAATGGTTTTGTCTTGATCTTCAAGAATCGGACCTTGTTCGATGTGAGTCTCAAAGAACGCACCGAAGTGGCGACTGCCCGGTTTGGCCTCGCCCAGATAGCCAATTTTCTCCAGCTCATCTTTAAGGCGAATTCCATTCACGTCAGTTTTATTCAGCTCAGTTTCGAGATCAAAGCGGCCAACATACACCCCAGAACCTTGCATCGCCGGCTGAAAACGCGAGCCTTCTTCGTTGGTCCAAACGGTAAACTCCATCGGCGTTTCCGTTTCAATATTGTGTTCATGCAGCGTGCGCAGAACTTCAACGCCAGCCAATACACCAAACACACCATCAAACTTGCCGCCCGTTGGCTGAGTATCGAGGTGACTGCCAGTGGCCACCGCTGGCAATTCATTGTTCTTCCCGGCGCGACGGGCAAAAATATTGCCAAAGCAGTCAAAACTGACTTCGCAGCCGCACGCTTCGCACCAACTGACAAACAAATCCCTCGCTTTACCATCCAGTTCCGTAGCCGCGAGGCGGTTACAGCCACCTTTCGCGGTTAAGCCAAACTGCGCCATTTCCATCAAGCTGTTCCAAAGACGCTCGCCATTCACTCTTAGATCTTGCATATAACATCCTTTTCTCTCTGTCAGACCTAGCCCTGCTAGGTGTTTTCCTCCGAGCGGAGTACAACAGGCTCACTCGGGACAATACGCACATTCTGTTTGGTCGTTCTCGTCATTTACCAAATGGTAAAACTTGAAAGCAAAAAAATTCTGGCTGATGCATATGACCCATTGCGATGGGCTTCGCTGTGCAGCAGCCAGATTGTGTCGCGATGCGCTAGAACGCTCGAATTAGCGCTCTATTTTACGACAATCGCTTACGTTCGTTTTTAGTCGTCTTCGGAGTAACTTGGGAACGAAAATTGTGTTCCATCTTGTACTCCACGCGACGGCCAGCGCTGGGTAATGGCTTTGCGGCGAGTATAGAAACGCACCGAATCCGGTCCATAGGCATGCAAATCGCCAAACAGTGAACGTTTCCAACCGCCAAAACTGTGATAGGAAACTGGCACCGGTAGCGGTACATTAATACCCACCATGCCGACCATGACATGGTCTGAGAAGTAACGTCCCGCTTCACCATCGCGAGTAAATATGCAGGTTCCATTCCCGTATTCGTGCTCATTAATGAGACGCACCGCCTGCTCTAGAGTCTCAACCCTTACCACCACTAGCACTGGGCCAAATACTTCTTGCTGATAAATGGTCATTTCTGGTGTGACATTGTCAAACAAGGTACCGCCTAAAAAGAAGCCCGCTTCATACTGTGGCACACTCTTGGTGCGACCATCGACCACCAAAGAAGCACCTTGCTCAATTGCTTGATCGATATAACCAATCACTTTTTGCTTTTGTGCGCCGGTAATGATCGGTCCCATTTCATTGCTGTTGTCGGTACCCGGCCCGACTTTGAGCGCTTCCACTTTTGGCGCCAATTTCGCCACCAGCGCATCGGCAACCTTATCGCCAACCGTTACCGCCACCGAAATCGCCATACAGCGCTGGCCACAAGAACCGAATGCCGCGCCCATCAATGAGTTAGTCACCACATCTAAATCGGCATCTGGCAATATCACGGCGTGGTTTTTAGCGCCGCCAAGGGCTTGGCAACGTTTGCCTTGTGAAGCGCTACGCTCATAAATCGCCTCGGCAATCGGTGTCGAGCCGACAAAACTCACCGCTTGAACTTCTGGCGCATCGATCAACTGATTGACCACATCAACGCCGCCATTCACTACGTTTAACACACCTTTTGGCAATCCCGCTTGTTGAGCAAGTTCTGCGATATACAGCGCCGAACTTGGGTCACGCTCTGACGGTTTCAAAATAAAGCAGTTACCGCACATGATTGCCGAGGGCCACATCCAAAGCGGTACCATGGCTGGAAAGTTAAACGGCGTAATACCGACCACCACACCAAGGGCGTAAAATTCGCTCCAAGCATCAATTTTGGTGCCGACATTGCGGCTGTGCTCACCTTTAAGCAGCTCTGGAATACCGCAGGCGTATTCGACATTTTCAATCCCGCGTGCAAGTTCGCCTTTAGCATCACTGAGCACTTTACCGTGCTCAAGCGTGATCAATTCGCAGATTTTGTCTTGGTTTTGCTCAAGCAGCTGCTTAAAGCGATACATAATTTGCGCGCGCGCGGCTGGCGGCGTCGCCGCCCAAGCTGGGAACGCTTGTTTGGCGCTGGAAATCGCCTGTTCGACAACTTGAGGGCTAGCCATTGCAAGCTCGGCGCACACCTCTCCCGTTGCGGGGTTATACACTGGCTGCGTACTCGCGCCATCGTTAAGCCGTTCACCATCGATAAGATGGCCAATTTGTTGAGTCATGATTTTTCCTTGTTGTTATAGATACACTCTGTGTGGGTACAACTATTTCCTGTGGGTATAGCAATTTTTTTAGGTATAACGATTTTTCTTTGCAAAGGATAACGAAGGTAATTGCCCATACGTGGCAATCACCTTAGTTAATGCACCTTAACTGACGCTGTTGATTGCTTCGCCCATGGCGTCCACCAATCGGTCGATTTCATGCGTTTGGCTGCAAAACGGCAGACCGAGTTGCAATGTGTCGCCGCCATAGCGAACATAAAAGCCTTGCTGCCATAAGCGCTGCGCGATTTCAAACGGACGAATAGCAGCGTCGCCATCACGATGGGCTATCGACAACCCAGCGGCAAAGCCAAAATTACGAATATCAAGTAGATGATTGGCGCCTTTAAGCGAGTGAATCGCGCGTTCAAAATGGCCTGAAAGCTCCGCCACTTGCGCGATATATTGATTTTTCTCGAGCAGATCTAAGGTCGCCAAAGCCGCAGCGCAAGCAACTGGGTGACCAGAATAGGTGTAGCCGTGTGGCAATTCGATGTTGTGCGCCGCACCTGCGTTATCCATATAAGCTTGGTAGATGTCATTTTTGACCATCACCGCGCCCATTGGCACACAACCATTGGTGATCTGTTTGGCGCTGCAGATCATATCTGGCACCACATCAAAGGTTTGCGCAGCAAAGTAATTACCTGTGCGGCCAAAGCCGGTAATCACTTCATCAAAAATCAGCAAAATATTGTGTTGGGTACAGATCTCGCGTAAGCGTTTTAGGTACCCTTTCGGCGGAACAATCACTCCGGCAGAGCCTGACATCGGCTCCACAATCACCGCAGCAATATTGGACGCATCATGCAGCGCAACTAGCTCTAAAAGCTCATCGGCAAGTTCAGCGCCCTGCTCTGGCATACCGCGACTGAACGCTTGTTGAGCTTGCCAGGTGTGCGGCAGGTGATCCGCTTCCATCGCTTGGCCCCACAATTTACGGTTTCCGCCAATACCACCAAAACTGATGCCGCCCCAACTGGCGCCGTGATAGCCTTTAGCGCGACCAATAATGCGCGTTTTGGTCGGTTGACCATTAACGCGCCAATACGCTCGTGCAATTTTGGTTGCGGTATCGGTCGCCTCAGAACCTGAGTTGACGTAAAACACTTTGTCTAGGCCCTGTGGAGTCAGCTCAGTCAGGCGCTCAGCCAACTCAAACGCTTTAGGATGACCGTATTGAAACGCCGGCGCGTAGTCGAGCTCACGCAACTGCTCGCCCACCGCTTGAGCGATTTCGGGATGATTATGCCCCATACCGCAGGTCCAAAGCCCAGATAAGCCATCAAAGATTTCACGACCTTTGTCATCAATGTAGTAAGCCCCTTTTGCCCCGACGATCATGCGAGGGTCGGCTTTGAATTGACGGTTAGACGTATAGGGCATCCAATATGCATCGAGCCCTTTCTGTGTGACTTGCTTATCCATAAAATCCCAGCTCCTTGACGGTTTTCGCGCCCAATGGCGTGAAGTAAAATCACTTTATGCAAGTTTATTTGTTTGATAAATTACAAATTATCGAAGCAAAGATTGATGTTTATGAAACAATGAAAGCGTTACTAGGACAGTTAACCGATGCCGATATTCGCTTGCTGCGGGTGTTTATGGCAGTGGTCGAATGCGGCGGTTTAAGCGCGGCAGAGATGGAACTCAACATTGGTCGTTCGACCATCAGTCGGCATTTGAAAGACCTTGAAATGCGCCTAGGTTTGGTGCTGTGTCATCGCGGCCGAGCCGGTTTTTCATTAACCAGTGAAGGCGAAAATATCTACAACGCCGCCAAACATTTAGTCAAATCACTCGAAGATTTTCGACATCAAGTCAACGATTTACATCAAACACTCAAAGGCCGCTTGGTGATTGCGATGTTTGATAAAACCATCACTAATCCTGAGTGTCGAGTTAATCAAGCCATCGCCCAATATGTTGAGCAAGCACCGGATGTGCTGATCGAAATCCACGTCTTGCCAGTTAATGAAATCGAGCGTGGCGTATTAGAAGGTGCCTACCATGTGGGTGTGATTCCGCCCCATCGCCGCTCGGCCAGCTTGCACTACATGCCGCTGTTTGGAGAGCAGATGCACCTCTACTGCGGCAAAGGCCATGCGTTTTTTTCTCAAACTCACGTGATTGATGAACAGGCGATATTGTCAGAGCCCTACGCCGGGCTAAGTTTTAGCAGTCCCAATATGGAAACTGGTCGCCACTTAGGATTGCAAAAGCGCGCCGAGGCCACCGACCAAGAAGGCATCGCCACTTTGATTGGCTCTGGACAGTATGTCGGATTTCTACCGGATCATTTTGCTCAATCGTTGGTAGACGAAGGAATGTTAGCTAAAATAAACAATCCAAAGTTTGCCTATCATTGTGAATTTACTGCGATTCATCGCAAATCACCTAAGCCGCCGCGGTTAGTGCAGCAATTCCTCAGTGCCTTAGAACAAACAAAAATTATTTAGACGTTGGATTTACCTATGGCTCGCCCTACAGTTTCTCATCAGCAAGGCTCACGCCAATCAAAAACGGCCGCCCCTTCTGCTTCTCGAATCGCCATGGAGCAGCGTATTTTACGCGGCGCTGAACAGGTTTTTGCCGAATACGGTTTTCGCGGCGCCTCAATGGATCGCATCGCCAATCACATCGGCATTTCAAAGCAGAACGTGATTTACTATTTTTCATCCAAAGAGACCTTATACCGCACGGTATTGCAACATATCGTCAATTTGTGGCTCGAAAGTATGTCGTTTTGCGAAGACGATGCTCAATCCCCTCAAACGGTGATCGCCAATTACATTCAAGGCAAGCTTAGACTGTCTCGCGACTATCCCGACGCCTCAAAAGTGTTTGCCCAAGAGATAATTTCAGGCGCACCGATGATAAAATCCTACTTACAAAAAAACCTCAAACCGCTGTTTGAACGCGATGTCGCCTTAGTACGCCAATGGATTGATAACGGTTACTTGCGCGCATTTGAACCCGAACACCTGTTCTTTGCTATCTGGTCAGCCACCCAAACCTACGCCGATTTCTCAGCGCAAATTCAGCTGGTGATGAACAAAAGCCAACTTGATGAACAGGACTTTGATGCAGCCACAGAGTTTTTGACTCAGATGATTCTGCGCGGCATTGTTGCGCCCGAAACGGCGTAATTTATAAATCTCACCAAAGTAGCGCAGGGATCATTATTTTTAGCCTTTTCTCTGCGCTGCCCTACGACGTACTGTGTGACCATGGTCATGATCCGCGGCGCAGCGACGTCGGCGATTTTTTCGCCACTCAAAATACTTGCAACCATATGCACTATCAGCCGTTGCGCGTATTTTCCGACCGTCAACACAATCAAAAAAACTTCGTCAGAAATGTCTTTTTAGCCGCAAATAGCACCAAATTGGCGCATTTAAGCACCAAAATAAACATCAAATTTTGACTTTACCATTTGGTAAAAACCGTGCTAACAATAATTTATACCAAATGGTAAAACTTTCGTCATTGGCGTATTTGCCAGCGAAAGCCGTTGTTGCTTACGCCATTACTGCATACGGATTTGCAGTGTTGCTCAAAGGATTGAGATCATGACTATGCTAACTCGCCAACAGGCTTACCAATTGCCGATGACACCCCACCAGCACGCCGAGCTGTATGAAAAAGCGCGAAGCGTGCGCAATGAGCATTGGGGTGACACCATCACCTATTCGCGCAAAGTGTTCATTCCCTTGACCAATATGTGCCGTGATAGCTGCCGCTACTGTACGTTTGTAAAAACGCCGCAATCTGGACAGGCGCATCTAATGACGCCTCAAGAGGTACTAACGACTGCACTGCAAGGCCAACAAATGGGATGTAAAGAGGCCCTGTTCAGCTTGGGTGAACGTCCGGAAAAGCGTTATGTGTTAGCGCGTGAACAATTGAAAGCGCAAGGCTATCACAGCACTTTGGATTACTTGCACGATATGGCGCAACTGGTGCTTGATAACAGTTTGTTAGTACCGCACATCAACGCCGGAGCGCTAAGCTACGACGAGTTAAAAGCGCTGCGCCCGGTCGCAGGTTCCATGGGCATGATGCTGGAAAGCCTGACCGACAAGCTAATGCAGCGCGGCGAAGCCCATCACGGCTGCCCAGACAAAACACCCAAACGCCGGCTGGCAACGCTCAAAGCCGCTGGACAGCTCAATATTCCCTTTACTACCGGGCTATTGATTGGCATCGGTGAAAGTTGGCAAAGTCGCATTGATAGCTTGTTTGCGATTAATGAATTGCACCTGCAATACGGCCACATTCAAGAAGTGATCATTCAAAATTTCCGTGCCAAATCCGGCACCGCAATGGCGAATTCATCAGAGCCAAGCCTTGAAGACATGATGCTGACTCTGGTTGCAGCAAGGCTCATTCTTGACCCGAGCATCAGTTTGCAAGCGCCGCCCAATCTTGAGCAAGCACACCAAAACTACCTCGATGCAGGCATCAACGATTGGGGTGGCATCTCACCGCTGACTCGCGATTTTATCAATCCCGAACGCGCATGGCCGCAAATCTCGACCTTGGCCCAAGGCTGTGAAAACGCCGGATTTACCCTCAAAGAACGCCTGACCGTCTACCCGGCTTACTTGCGCAATGAAGCTCGGTATCTTGCGCCATCTATCGCCGCGCGCCTAAGGCCAATGACGCGAAATGGACTCGCCGCCGAGCAGTGCCATATAGGCGGTCACAGCGAATTGGCATCTTGCCGCTAAGTGGTATTTCAAACCTAAGTTAAGGAGGACTTATGTTTTCAACCCAACTCGAAACCGAACATCGACGGCCCAAAGCCTCAGAGCCCAATGACGTCATTCACTGGTCTCGTCTATCGACCAACATCGCAGCGATTTTGCGTCAAGCTTTGCAAGGCGAGGCCATTTCGGCTGCGCAAGCTGAGCAGCTTTTTTACACCCAAGGCGTCGATTATCAAGCAGTATTGACCACGGCAGATCTGCTGCGTCAGCGCCATTGCGGAGACAAAGCCAGCTTTATCATCACGCGCAACATCAACTTTACCAACGTCTGTTATATGGCGTGTAAATTCTGTAATTTTTCCAAGTCGATAAAAGACGCCGAGGCCGAATTTCTCTCGGTTCAGGAAGTGGTCAATCGCGCCATCGAAGCTGCCCAGCGCGGCGCAACTGAAGTCTGCATTCAAGGTGGCTTGCACCCACAGATGCGCGCCGATTTTTATCGCAACATTTTACTTGGCATCAAAGCGGTGCTGCCCGACATGCATATTCACGCTTTCTCTCCGTTTGAAGTTTGGTATGGCGCGCGCAAAGCCAAAGTCACTTACCGCGAGTTTCTCACTGACTTAAAACAGTGTGGCCTCGATACCATGCCCGGCACTGCAGCGGAAATTCTTGACGTTGAAGTACGCAAGCAACTGACGCACAACAAACTCTCAACTGAAGAGTGGGTAGAGATCATTAAAACCGCTCATCAGGTAGGAATCAAAACCACCGCCACCATCATGTACGGCCATATCGATTCACCCAAACATTGGGCCGTTCACCTTAACCTGCTGCGTGAGATTCAACGAGAAACCGGCGGCTTTACTGAATTTGTGCCACTTGGCTTTATTCACTATAAAACAAAACTTTATAACGAAAACCCAAGCCAAGTTCGCCCCGGGCCAACCCGTGAAGAGCATTTTAAAATGCACGCTATCGCGCGAATTATGCTGCAAGGTGAAATCAACAATATTCAGGCATCGTGGGTGAAAATGGGCCACGACGTCGCCTCGCAAATGTTACGCTGCGGCGCCAATGACCTTGGCGGTACCTTGATGAATGAAAGCATTTCGCGCGCCGCTGGCGGTGAGAATGGCCAAGAAGTTGAGCCGCAAGATATGATTGAGCTCATCCATCAAGCGGGGCTTAGTGCGTATCAACGTAACACTCGCTACCAAGTCGTGCATGATTATCAGCACACCGAAAGAGAGCTCTCGACAAACGCTGTACTCCCAGCACTAGAAATAGCCCGCTTCGGAGCCAGCCTATGAGCGAGCTAAACATCACCCTACTCGCTGGCGGTGTCGGCGGCGCTAAAGCCGCCGAAGGGCTGACACTTGGACCATATCGAAACGGGCTCAATATCATTGGTAACATTGGCGATGACCAGAGCTTTCATGGTTTATGGGTCTCCCCCGATATTGATACCTTGACCTATACCCTAGCTAACGCCATCGACCGTGACCAAGGTTGGGGGTTAAAAGGCGACAGTAAACGGGTGTTAAGTCAGCTACAAACTTTAGGCTGTGACACCTGGATGCAACTTGGCGACCTTGACTTTGCCACCCATATTTATCGCACCGTGCAGCGCCAGGCAGGGGTAAGACCCACTGAGATCGCCAGAGCGATTGCCCGTGGCTATCAGGTCGATGTGCCGATTTGGCTACCGACGGATCACACCGTTGCCACTAAACTCGACACTGAATCCGGCTGGCTGGATTTTCAGGACTACTTTGTTGGTGAGCGCTGCGCCCCTAAAGTTCGTCAAGTGTGTTATCACAACGCCCATTTAGCCACAGCCACGCCAGAAGCGCTGGCAGCCATTGACAATGCTCAGTTGATTGTCATTGCGCCAAGTAACCCACTACTCAGTATTGGTGCCATTTTAGCCATTCCGGGCATTCGCAGCGCCATCGAGCAAAGCCGCGCGCCGGTGATTGCCATTTCGCCGCTGATCGCGGGTCAAGCGATGAAAGGCCCTGCAGCCAAACTGATGCAAGAGCTGGATATGCGCCCCGATTGCCTTGGCATTGCCCAATTCTATCAGGGCTTAATTGACCTTTTGGTGATTGACGAAAGCGATGCGCACTTAGCGCCCGCGATCGAAAAGCTCGGCATTCAAACCCTGCAAACGGCGATTGTGATGAACGAACCCAGCGACCGAGAGCACAAAATGCGCACCATAATCACCATGGCGAGCCAACAACTTGGCATTCACCTCTCTGCGAGGGCGTGCGCATGAGCGAACAACTTACCTTCACCAACGCCCAGTCAGTTAGCTCGAAAAAATATGCGCTCAATATCGTGATACCGATGAAAGGCGTGCAGCGCGCAAAGCAGCGGCTTAAGCATGTGCTGAGCGTATCGCAGCGCGAAACGCTAGCGCTGACGCTTTACACCAACACCTTACGTTTTGTCACCGAGCACTATTCGCAGTATGAGTTACTGGTCGTCACCGACGATGAGCATATTGCCAGCTTTGCTCGTAAGTTTGGCGCTAAGGTGCTGCGCGAGCCGCAAGGTGCCCTTGGTCTTAACGCTGCATTAAAGCGTGCAACCCAATGGAGCCTTGCGCGCGGCTTTGACCATCAGCTGATCATGCCCGCCGATATTGGCGAATTGGATAAGCGCGAACTCGATGCGGTGATCGAAGCTGGATTTTGCGGCCATGACGTGGTGATCGCCCGTGCCAAAGACTTAGGTACCAACGCATTAATGACCACGCCGCCCGATGCCATTCACCCTTGTTTTGGCGCGCGTTCGGCGCTCACTCACGCCAAGCTGGCCGAACAGCAATCACATCGTGTTGCACAGCTTGATTTGGAAAAGCTCAGTCTGGACATTGATGTCAGCAGCGACTTGGCCCGCTGGTCAATGCCTCTTAGCTCACAAGCGTTGAATACCAAGGAGATGTGTCATGAATAACCTGAAGCCTGTTACCCAACTTCGTCCGCGTTTGATGAGTATGTTTGCAATTGAAAATTTGCCGGATTTCACGCCCGGCATGGATTTGAGCGCCGAAATCATTGCCGCGCTTGATGCTCAAGGCGAGTCCTTACAAGCCTTCGACATTTTGGTTATCGCCCATAAAGCAGTATCTAAATGTGAAGGCGCGGTTTATCAGCTTGAAGAAATTGAACCCAGCAGCGAAGCCATCAAACTTGCACAAGCGGTCAACAAAGACCCGCGCAAAGTCGAAGTCATTTTGCGCCAGTCGCGGCGCATTGTGCGCCACATTAAACGCCCCAATCAAGATGAAGGCATCATCATCGCCGAACACAAATTGGGGTTTATTTGCGCCAACGCCGCGGTGGATGAGTCAAATGCCGACAAGCCCGGGCAACTCATCACCCTACCCGACGACCCAGACCAGAGCGCTCAGCGATTGTGCTCAGCGCTTGAAACCCACTACCAAGTAGAACTTGGCATGGTGATCAGCGACACCTTTGGTCGCCCGTGGCGAATGGGCCAAACCAATGTTGCTATTGGTGTTGCCAACGTACCGGCGATCAAATCGCTGTTTGGCGAACAAGATGCGTGGGGAAGACCACTCAAAGTCACCGCCCCGGCGTTTGCCGACGAACTTGCCGCAGCCTCAGGGCTATTGATGGATAAGGAAGCCAAATGCCCCGTGATGGTGTTTCGCGGCCTTAGCTGGACTCGCCAACACAGCCACATTTCTCAACTTATTCGTCCCAAACAAGAGGATCTGTTTCGATGACCAACTCAACCCAAATAGCCATTATTGGCGGCACAGGCCCACAAGGCAAAGGGCTGGCGCTGCGCTTTGCGATGGCTGGCATTCCGGTCGTGCTCGGCTCACGCGACGGGCAAAAAGCCGCGCAGACTGCAACTGAACTTAACCAGCTTTTAGGTCCACACTGCCCACCGATTACTGGCAGCGATAACCAAAGCGCAACCGAACTTGCTGGTGAACTGGTGATACTTTCTGTTCCATACAGTGCCCATCGCGCAACGCTTAGCGATCTCAAACCGCAACTGACAGGCAAAGTGTTGATTGACATCGTTGTGCCGCTGGCACCCGGCAATCCCAAAGCGGTGCAAATGCCAGCCGAAGGGTCTGCTACCGAAGAAGCGCAAGCGCTGCTTGGCGATGATATTCCGGTGGTTGGCGCTTTGCATAACGTCTCGGCGGTGACGCTTAACGACCTCACCCGCGCCATTAACTGCGATATTTTGGTGTGTGGCAATCAACTCGAGGCAAAGAAAAAAGTCATGGCGCTTATCAGTCAACTTGATGTCAGCACCTACAACGCCGGATTGGCAGAAAGCGCGCGTTGCATCGAAGCCATCACACCGATTTTGATTCGACTCAACATCTCCAAAGAGGTGCCCTTTAGTCATGCGGGCATTCGAATCGCTCCACCCTCACACTAATCAACTGCGAAAGGATCAAACAAATGGAATTTGGAATCACGTTTAAAGGCTTTGTTAGCCCCAACCGCGCGCGCAATTTGGTGCGCCAAGCAGAAGAAGCTGGCTTTGATTATTGCTGGTTCTACGATTCACATATTTTATGGCGCGAGTCGTTTGTCGCCATGGCGATGTGTATGGAGCACACCAAAACCATGCGCTTTGGCCCGTGCGTCACCAACCCCAATATTCGCGATTGGTCACTTGCAGCAAGCCTATACGCCAGCCTTGCGCTGCAAAGTGAAGGACGTTTTGATATCGGGCTTGGCCGCGGTGATTCGTCGATGCGCGTGATGGGCAAAAAGCCTGCGCCGCTATCACGCGTTGCCGAGTTCACTCACAAGGTCAAAGCTATGGTCAGCGGTGAAGAAGTCACTTACGGCGAGTGCGAAAATCCAGTCCAATTTCCGTGGGCAAACGGTTATGACCTTCCCGTATGGATTGCCGCCTACGGGCCAAAAGCACTCGCGACCGCAGGTGAACACGGCGATGGCCTAATTTTGCAAATTGGTGAGCCACAGCTGGTCAAATGGTTTGCTGATCAAGCCATCACTGCGGGTAAAGCGGCTGGGCGTGACATGAGCCAATTTAAAATCCAAGCCGCGGCGCCGGCCTATTTTGGCGATAAAGCCGAGTGCTTACAAAAAACCCGCTGGTTTCCTGCGATGGTGGGCAATCATGTCGCCGACATTGTTGAGAAGTACGGCACGGATTCTGGCTTAGTGCCAAAGAGCTTGACCGATTATATTGAGCAGCGCAAAGGCTATGACTATTCCAAACACGGCCAAAGTGATAACCCCTATTTAGATTTTATCAGCGATGAGATCATCGAGAGCTTTTCAGTACTAGGCAGTGTTGATCAGCATATTGCGAAGATTAAGCAGCTCAAGGAAGCGGGCGTGACTCAATACAACATTTATTTAGACAACGGCGATGAAGAAAACATTATCGCCCAATATGGTCAACACATTATCCCCGAGTTCAAAACGGCGAAATAATCGCGCGCCCTCTTCACCCTTATATTGACCACACTCCAATCCGACACCTGTGGTTAATTTCAATCCGGCTTAGTATTCTCTCTTAGCTAAGCCGGATTTTTTACTTTATAACTGGCGATAGCGCACCTGATTACGCCCCATTTTTTTGGCTTCGTACAAGGCTTTATCAGCCATCGCCACAGAAGCATCGGGCAACGCAGAAAACAAACATTCCGTCACACCAAAACTTGATGTAAAAGACACTTTTTTACCTTTATAATCAAACCAGCTGTTTTCACAGCGACTGCGCATTCGCTCAGCCACTTGCATCGCGGTGTCTAAATCCGCACCCGGCAAGAACACAACAAACTCTTCGCCGCCATAACGCGCCGCAATATCGGTATCACGAATCGACTCACGAATGATCGACTCGAAATGCAGTAGCCCTTGATCCCCGGCATCATGACCGTAGGTATCGTTCACCTTCTTGAAGTAATCAATATCAGCAATGATGATGCTGCCGCAGCCATGAGAGTCTTTTAAGTGAGCAAAATAGTCCTTCATGCGCTCAAAAAAGGCGCGTCGATTGAGCATATTGGTCAAGCTGTCTTTCTGCGCGATTTGCATCAAATCTTGGTTGTTATCGATCATATAACTGGCGAGCAAAAAGATGCTTTGCCCGCAAATAAACGCTGGAGCAAACACCAAGTGGAAAATAATGTCGTCAACGGTAATATCTAAGAAAGACAATTTATCTTTAGGAATGACCGCCATACCGAAAAGGTTTAAAAACAGGATCAATAATATGGTGATGGCCAAACACACATCAGCGAAGTTGGGTTTGGGCTGACGCGTAACTAACAAGGTGATGTTGATAAGGGAAATTAAGATTGAAAAGCAAATGGTTAAAATTAACGTCGACTGGCCGAGCCAATACAATAAGCCATAGCAAACGGCGATAAAATAACACACCCGCTCCACATTGAGTTTTGAAAAGCGAATTGCCAGACCAATTACAAATAACAATTGATGTATGGCAGTGACTGCTATTAATTCAATTTCATATAATTTACTCGCTTGTTCACCTAAATTACCCACCATCAAAGCGCTGATAATACCAGTCAGAAAAAATCCACTGAAATGGGGTTTGGCTTTGCGTTTATCTTTGGGTTCACGAATTAATTGAATCGCAACCAGTCCAAAAATGCTCACCATAACCGACGCGATGGCTAAAGCAGTATGAGCTTGCATGTACCTATCCAAAAATAACCTCTTGTTTAAAAGATAGCTGCTCGTTGCTTTAACCTTGAATTTTATTGTGCCAGCAACCTAAGTGTCTGATCATATCGGTCAAAACAATTCACTAAATGGTGTCGTTCCTAGCTCAACTAACGTGTTGGATGCCAAACCAAATCGAGGCGACGCTGGCGATATAAAGATTAATTTTTCACTCTTTTACCGCCGCCTTGGGTATATAAAACAGATTAAATATGAGTGGTGAATATAGACGATTAATCTCATTCATCATATTTACAACTTATGCTTGATTTTAATCAACTCAAACAATTGCGAAACCGTTTTATTATCATTATCAATAAAACATCACATTTAGATATCAAATCATTATCTAAATACCAACATAATAAGGTCACCCCATGAAAGCTCTCTTGAATTTTATCGACACCACATTTGATAACCCAGACCTAGGCAAACTGGTTTTACGCGTCAGTTTCGCAGCGATGTTCTTACTCCACGGAATTCACAAAGTCTTTGGCGGCACAGCTTTCATTCAAGGCTTGCTCGAACAGCACGGCGTGCCAGGATTTGTGGCTTACGGCGTTTATCTTGGTGAAGTTGTGGCGCCGATTCTATTGATTCTTGGCCTGTTTACGCGTGTAGCGGCGATTTTCGTCATTGGTACTTGTGGCTTTGTATTTTGGCTGATGCACGGCGGCGACTTGTTCACACTAAATAAACTCGGCGCGTGGGCAGCAGAAGATATTGGCGTTTATCTGTTCTCTGCGATTGCGATTTTGCTTTTAGGCCCAGGTAAATATGCCCTTGAAGGTACCAAACGTTCATCATCCATTTGATGCTTAAGGTGAATGCATACACTTAAGATGTATGGCACCCAGACCTTAAAACAGAGAAGGCGAGCTTAAAGCTCGCCTTCTCTATAATTGCCCCTAATTATTTCTGCCCACTATACATCACGCCGATTATATTGATGGTTTGTGGTGTTTTTTCCTTCTATCTTGCTGATATCTCTGCCATGAGCCACAATTATCCATAGCTAACTTGACGAAACTCAGGCAACATATTGTTACAGTTTTTTTGTTCATTCCATCAACCTTCATTCTTATGGATGCTCATCAGAGTGATTCCACGTCGTTACGCGGATTTTTATTGGGGAAAACTTTATGTCAGCCTATGACGCGCTGTGTTTAATCACTGCCTTGGCCGTTTTTATCTCATTGATAAATCATTACTTTGGTAAATTTCAAACCACAATTGCCATCACTGGATGGTCGCTTGCTATCTCAGCCACCCTGCTGTTTCTCAACTACACCGGTCTGGTGCCTTTAGAAAAAGAGCAAAAACTTATCGATATGCTGCAAAGCATTCAATTCGACGACTTTCTACTCAAAGGGGTGCTGGGCTTTTTACTGTTTGGCGGTGCGCTGAATATCGATTTAAGCCACTTACGCGACCAAAAATTTGAAATTCCTTGCCTCGCTTTTTGTGCAACGCTGATTTCAACCTTCTTTATCGGTGGCACGTTGTGGTACATCTTCTCACTGGTTGGTTTGCAGATTGACTTCATCTACTGCTGCTTATTTGGCGCCTTGATATCGCCGACCGACCCGATTGCGGTGCTGGCGATCGTCAAAAAACTCAACGCTCCGCAGCGCATATCAACCCAAATTGAAGGTGAGTCGCTGTTCAACGACGGCCTTGGTTTGGTAGTATTTTCCACCATCTTTACCATTGCATTTGGTCACTCAGCGCCGACCTTTGGCGGCGTTGCTAGCCTATTTATCCATGAAGCGATCGGCGGGATTGTGTTTGGTGCAGTACTTGGTTTTGTATTCCATTACTTGATTAAGAAAACGCACGACAGCATGATGCGTATGATCCTGACAATTCTAATCCCAACCGCCGGTTACGTGATTGGTGAGCACTTAGATGTGTCTGCGCCACTGGCAATGGTGGTTTCTGGCATCATGATCGGTAACTTCACCAAACCAGGTCTGAGCGACGTGGAATCGCATCAGTTAAGCCATTTGTGGGAATTGATTGATGAAATTCTCAATGCGGTGCTGTTCCTACTGATCGGCCTTATCATGTTGACGTTCACCTTCCACTACATCGATTTGGTGGCGGCCTTGATTGCGATACCTTTGGTACTTCTCAGCCGTTACATCAGTGTCAAAGCATGTTATATCGGCTTTAATCGCTTTCGTAGCTATAACCCAGAATCAGTGAAAATTCTGACTTGGGGCGGGCTGCGCGGCGGTCTTGCTCTCGCTATGGCAATGGCGATTCCGGTCGGTGTGAGCTCGGATTATGCCCAACATGTCGACATTCGCGAAATCATTGTAGTGATGACTTATGCTGTGGTGGTGTTCTCGATTCTGGTTCAAGCGTCGACTATCACACCGATGATTCAAAAAGCCAAAGCTTGGGAACAAGCGCGCGAACCAAAATCGGAAAACCGCGCCAAAGCTTGGCAAGAGCAAAACAGTAAAGCGCAATAAGCTGGCGCACTTTACTCGATAAAAAAGACGCCATTTGGCGTCTTTTCTAATTCTATTCTAGCGACTGAGCAAAGCGGATCACTTGCCTACTGCCGCTTGCTGATCCTTAATAATCTGCAGTAATGAAGGTAGGAACTCTCGCTGAGTGTAGGTTTCTTGCTGCCAAGGTTTAGCGAGCATCAAGGCTTTAGCACAGTGGAAAAACAGCTCTTTCACCTTCACCACCATCACTAATTTGGCCGGTTTTTCTTTCACGGCAAATGCCTCAAGCAGCTCAGGTTCACGTGATAACGTGGCTTCGCCTTTGACCCGCAAAATTTCATCGACCCCTGGCACCATAAACATCAGCCCAACTTGCTGCTGTTTCACCAAATTTTTATAGGTATCAAGACGATTATTTCCTGCGCTATCGGCAAAGGCTAAGGTATGGGAATCAAGCACTTTTACAAACCCTTTATCGCCGCCACGAGGTGAAATATCTGGAAAGCCAAATTCATCAACGCTCGATACCAACACCAGTGGACTGTGAGCAATGAAGGTTTCGCTGTGAGGGTCAATAACGCCGATGGCTTTACTTTTTGCCAGTGGGTGCGGCTGTGGGTAAACTTGCGCCAAATCGGCTTCTGATTGAAAAGTGCTCACCTTAAATCCTTGTAAATTATATTGATAATGATTCTTAATTATTTCGATCATCATAACTGGATTATCAAAAATCACAATCTTTGACCTCGAAAGCACCTTTACTCACGCGTCACCGAATGAATCACGTTGGCCATTTGCTCGCGAATAAAAGCCACCCACGCCGAATAAGAGCATGACTTTAATCAACGAAATAAAAAAGGCGCAACCACGCCTTTTTTATTGATTCAAAACTGCTAGGGCTAAGCCGCTTGAAACAGCTTAGCGATAAACTCGGCCGCCGTATCCGCCCCTTGCTGGGAAACGGTGTGCACGGTGGACTGCTCAAAAGAGCTTTGCACATTGACACCAAGCGCGCTTAATACGCTTTCGGCTCGCTCACTCTCTTGCCAAGCAATCACAGGGTCACTTTTACCATGCACCAGTAAAATCGGCAGATCAGCTTTTGGCGCATATGGCTCAGGTGACGCCAAACGGCCCGAATACGCGACTACGCCAGAGACTGGCAATCGACCACTTGCCACCACATCAAGCGCCATGATTGAGCCTTGAGAAAAACCAACCAGCACCACTTGGTCGTGTTCAAACGATGCCTGATGCTCAGCCAGCACTCGACTCAAAGTCGCATCCAAAGACTCGCGCGCGTTTTTAACTCGCTCTGGACGATTGGCTTCACTGATGCCATCTAAACTAAACCATTGATATCCTTGACCACCAGCAAAGCCAAACGGCGCATTGGGGGCAACAAACGTTACTTCGGGCAAACGTTGCTGCCAATACTCAATCACCGGTGAAAAATGACTGCCTTGGCTACCTACACCGTGTAAAAAAATCACCACTTGTTTTGCCATCATTGTTCCTTAAAGTCCGTAACGGGACATATCAGGGCCAACCGGAACAATACCGTTCGGGTTAAGCGCTTTAATTGAGTAATAACCTTGTTTAATGTGGTCAATATTGACGGTCTCTTTGATTCCAGGCACCGCCAGCATACGACTCAAAAAGGCATCGAGATAGGTATAATCACGAATCTGACGCAGATTACATTTGAAGATGCCGTGATACGCCACATCAAAACGCACCAGAGTAACGAACAAACGGATATCCGCTTCAGTCAACTGGTTACCCATTAAATAAGGTCGACCATCGTTTAGGCGCTGTTCTAGTTCATTGAGCGTACTAAACACATCATCGTAAGCTTCTTCATAGCTTACTTGGGTCGTCGCAAAACCGGCGCGATATACGCCATTGTTAAGCTTGGTGTAGATGTGCTCGGTAAGCGGTTCAAGCTCTGACGCCAGCGCTTGCGGATACAAATCATAATCTGAGCTGGCCAAGTCGCCAAAACCAACGTTGAACATGCGCACGATATCGGCGGATTCATTGTTAACTATGGTTTGGGTCTTTTTATCCCAAAGCACAGGTACGGTTGCGCGCCCAGTAAAGTGCGGATCAACTTGAGTGTAAATTTGGTGCATCCAAGTCGCATGATTAATGGGATCTGACGTTGAGCCCGGATAGTCACCAAAATGCCAACCTTCGCCAAGCAGTGCCGGTTCCACCACAGATACCGAGATAAGATGCTCTAAACCTTTGAGTTTACGTGCAATCAAAGTCCGTGATGCCCAAGGACAAATCAGAGCCACATACAAATGATAGCGATCGGCTTCGGCTTTAAAACCGCCAACGCCGGTTGGCCCAGCTTCGCCAGTCGGCGTGATCCAATTTCGAAATGACGAAGTTTGACGAACAAATCCGCCTTTTTCATCGGTCGCTTGTACCGGGTCCCAATCTTTGGTCCATACCCCATTGACTAACATGGCTCTCTCCGCAGTGTTTGTGTCGATGGAATTACTTTAGCTCACTTCCGCATTGAATATTATCCCCAAATTTTGAGGATATTTACTTCCATAATGGAAGTAATCACCAACCTTGATCCCAACGCGGTTCACCGGCAAAAGCGCTGACCAGAAAATCGATGACTGCACGCGCGGTTTGCGGCAAATGCTTAGAGGGAGGATAAAGAGCAAACAAACCAAGTGGTGGGGTTTCGAACTGATCCAGTACGGTGTGGAGATGGCTGTTTTGCAGGGCCTTTCCAGCAACAAAAGTCGGTAATCGCGCCACGCCAAGCCCTTCAACCGCCGCTTGCAGGCATGCCTCCGCATTGGAGAATTTTAACCGCCCGTCAACGCTGACATCGGTGATACTTTTGCCGCGCGCCTTAGTCAAATACGGCCATTGGTACGGGTTGACGAAGTTGGTATCGATGATGCACTGCTGAGTACTGAGTTCACGCCAATGCTTCAATGAAGGCGCGGCGCTAAGGTATTTTTCACTCGCCACCGTCACCACGCGTACATCGCACAGTTTTCTGGCGACCAAGCTGCTATCTCGCAGTGCGCCGATGCGAAACGCCAAATCAAACCCTTCGTCAACAATACTTACTGGCCTGTCAGCAAAACTGACATCCAAAGAGATCAACGGGTAGCGCTCAGCAAAAGCCAGCAGTTGGGGCATCAAATGGTCTCGCCCAAAACTGACGGGCGCAGAAATTCTCAACCGCCCGGAGGGCTGATTAGACGCAGTGCGAATCGAATCATTCAGCGCGTCCAGTTCGTCAATAATGGCTTTGATGCGCTGATAGTAACTCTCGCCCACTTGCGTTGGCGTAACCGCACGCGTGCTGCGTTTAAACAGTTGCACACCGAGCTCATTTTCCAGTCGAGAGATCATTTTTGACGCTTGACCGCTGCTGGTCCCCATTCGCTTGGCCGCTTTAGTAAAACTGCCCAGCTCTTTGACCGCGATGAACATGCGGTCACAATCTAGCCGTTCCACGCTGATACTCCAAGTGGTGAATCATACTGACTGTTATAACAAACTTTTTTGTCATTTACTTGCAAGCAAACATTATTCACATCAATGAATTATCTATCTTCCCATTCACCCTAGTCCGCCCAGCCAACTCACCCTCTTGTGCACAGATAAAAATCCCGCTATCGCACCTTAGAGTGAAAAATTTCGACGCAAACTTGGTGAGTTCTTTGCTATTATCACGCGACTTTTCTGTATCCCATTGTAAAGTGCAGCGTATTGACGCCTTGTATTTCACAATGGGCTTGGAGTTTGGGAGACACCAATGAAGCAAGCAAGCCATTTTTATCGCCAAGCGCACCGAGAAGCGCTGTGGGCGATTGCCCTCGCCCTAGGTTATTTCACCTGGTGGTACTGCAGTGCCTATCAATTCTCAGCGCCGATTGAAGATACCCGTATGCCAACGCTCTATTTTGGTATGCCACTGTGGTTTCTTCTTTCATGCGTCATCGGCCCTATTCTATTCACTGTGCTGTGCGGACTGATGGTCAAATATCTCTATCGCGATATGCCGCTTGATGATTTCGACAAGATTGAAACACAAAACCAGGGTGACACGCATGAATAGCCAAATTTTCATTCCGTTAGTCTTGTACGTCCTTGGCGTATTCGCGGTGGCATTTTTTACTCGTCGCCATCATAAACCCGGCAAGTTTTTAAGCGAATATTTCGTCGGCAATCGCAGTATGGGCGGCTTTGTACTTGCCATGACTCTGGCGGCAACCTACGCCAGTGCGAGCAGTTTTATCGGCGGCCCAGGCGCGGCCTACAAAATGGGCCTTGGCTGGGTATTGCTGGCAATGATTCAACTGCCCGCCACTTGGCTAACTTTGGGCGTATTAGGCAAAAAATTTGCGATTGAAGCGCGTAAACATAACGCCCTAACACTTAACGATATTTTGTACGCGCGATTTAAAAGCCGCAAAGTGGTGATCTTTGCATCGCTCTCGCTACTGTTGGCATTTTTCGGAACCATGGTGGTACAGTTTGTCGGCGGCGCGCGTCTGCTACAAACCGTGACCGGCCTGCCTTATCAATACAGTTTGCTGATGTTTGCTTGTACCGTGGGTCTTTACACCACCATCGGCGGTTTTCGCGCTGTGGTACTCACCGACACCATACAAGGCATCATGATGCTGATCGGGACGGTGCTGCTACTGTACGGCATTATTCATGCGGGCGGCGGCGTGGCCGAACTGGTGACCAAGCTACACAGCATCGACCCAGCGCTGGTCACCCCTTACGGACCTAACCATTTTCTTAGCCAACCATTTATGCTCAGCTTTTGGGTATTGGTGTGTTTTGGTGTCATCGGTCTACCTCACGCCGCGGTGCGCTGTATGTCCTACAAAGACAGTTCATCCCTGCATAAAGGCATGGTGATCAGCACCATTATGATTGCGATTTTGATGTTTGGTACTCACACCGCGGGCGCGCTAGGACGTGCCATTGTGCCGGACATCGCAACGCCAGATCAGATCATGCCGACTTTAATGATCACCGTCTTGTCACCCGTTGTGGCTGGCATTTTCTTAGCTGGACCAATGGCGGCAATTATGTCGACCATCGATTCACTGCTGATTCAAGCCTCAGCGACACTGCTTAAAGATTTGTACATTAATTACATCAACCCGAAAGTGGTCAATGAAGTCAAAGCAGAAAGCAAACTTAACCGCTTATCGCTGTGGATCACTGCTATCTTTGCCTTGTTGGTATTTTTCGCCGCCACCAATCCACCGGACATGATCATTTGGCTCAATCTGATGGCGCTTGGCGGCTTACAAGCGGTATTTTTATGGCCATTAGTGCTCGGCTTGTATTGGCAAAAAGCCTCAGCGGCAGGGGCATTAACCTCCATGGTGTGCGGGCTAACTTGCTATATCTCGCTGATGATTTTCAAACCCGATATGGGCGGCGTCCACGCTATTGTGCCAACCTTACTGGTCGGGCTAATTAGCTTTGTTGTGGTAAGCCTTGCCAAGCCCAACGCCAAGCTGCAAGCAGCCGTCGAGTAGGCCAAACGAAATCACAAACCATTACCAACGCTCAAGATGTTGATTCGGGGCTGATAAGCAAAAAAGCGCATTACAAATGCGCTTTTTTCTTTTCAATCTCAACGCTAGTTTCGCCTGTACACATCACTGCTGGCGCGAATAGGCCGCCGCTTGTTCAAACTGGGCCTTAGTTGGCCGAATGCCGGTGTATAACTCAAACTGCTCAAGCGCTTGCAATGCAAACACTTCGCTGCCTTTTATCACACGTTTTTCTAGCTGCTGAGCACATTTGACCAGCGGCGTTTGCTCGGGGAGCGCTACCACATCAAACACCACGCTCGCCGCGGCAATTTGCGCATGGCTAAACGCCAGTTCGTGCTCCAACTTATCACCTTGCATGCCAATCGGTGTGGCGTTAATCAAAAGTTCACTGTCTTCACTTTGCAGCGTGGCTACCCAATCAAAACCACACAACTTTGCCAAAGCCCGGCCTTTTTGCTCATTACGCGCCACAATCACACCACGACGAAAACCTGCATCGCGAAGCGCGCAAGCCACCGCTTTTGCCATACCTCCTGCCCCCTTAAGCGCAAAACTCAACTCCGGTGAGACTTGGTATTGTTTAAGTAGCGCTGCAATCGCACTGTAGTCGGTGTTGTAAGCGGTGAGATAACCGTCGCTGTTGACCACAGTGTTTACGGAATCAATCGCTTTGGCTGACGCTGCCAACTCATCAACCAAATCAATCACCGCCTCTTTAAACGGCATGGAAATCGCGCAGCCGCGAACACCGAGTGCACGAACGCCTGAAATGGCACCGGCTAAATCTTCACATTGAAAGGCTTTGTACACATAGTTGAGCCCTAGTGCTTGATAGAGATGATTGTGAAACCGAGTACCAAAGTTACTTGGCCGCGCAGCAAGCGACATACACACTGTGGTGTCTTTATTGATGACCACTTGGGTGCCGTGCTGCCCAATGTTATCCGTATTCGTTTCTGTCATCGTTAATGCTTCTCTTGCCAAAGTTCAAACTGAGTGCTTAGCATCGCCGATTTAAGCGCAAAAAAAAACGCCAAACTGTTTGGCGTTTTTATTCCTCTTTTTCCAGTGGATTAGCGAACTGCGCCGTGCAGAGCTGCTCAAACCACTGCCTAGATGGTAAAATACGGCAATAATGGGAGGGAGTTATTTCCTTAACCCTGAGATATCGATATCAAGGAGCGGTGTTGGCAAGCGTTCACTGGTAACGAAAACCCTTGAACCAGTTTGATCAAAACCAATCCCTTCCGCTTGCTTCAGTGGTGGTAATTCAATCCGCTCAGGCTCGCTGTGCAGCACCTTTAGCCAGTCATCTTCAACACCATTGGCGGGATAATAAAACGCATCACCATAGGTGAGTACCACAATGCCTGAGCCATCGGCGGCGATGTCCATACCGGTTGGTTTGTTCGTGAAACCAACCAGATCAACAAATCGGAAATGACGCTCTTTTGGCATTGGAAACGTAGGGACAGTGCCTACTCTTTTGGCTTTTGTCGCTTTAATTTTTTTCAATGGTAGTTTATAAAGCACTGGTGGCTCATTCCGTTTGCTCAACAACAAAATTTTCTTGTTCGCCACGTCAACGGCGACCGCTTCGCAATCGCGAGGACCGTCTTCATAGACAAAGTGGGTTCTCCACTCAGGCTCAACTTCAATATGCGCACCTTTTTCCAACTGACTTAAATCTGGCTCAGGTACGAAATAAAGCGTGTAACGCCAATCAGTTTCTGAATTATCGCCAACATCAGCAATCAGCAAATACGCCTTTCCATCCATAGTAAAAGAGGCGATATCTTCCCAGTCTAACCAGCCTTCATCGACGTCTGGAATCGTCACGGTGGCCAAACGTTCTCCCTTAGTATTCACAGCGTAGATATCTGCCGAGTTACCACTATCGTTATTCACCCATATGACATCGTTGTTCAAGCGTGATATGGCAATTCCGCTGGCTTCATTGATGTCGTTGTCTTTTAGTAAAGTGGACGTCATGGTGCTCGATATATATGGAGGATCAGAAAAATTAGTACACGACGACAACCAAAGTAAACCTGAGCCAAATAAAATGCACTGAAGAAAAAATTTAAACACTTTGCCCATTAACAGAGTCCGCAATAAGAAAAAAACAACGACCAAGTCACACTTTATCAAACTTCGAAGCGCAGACAACTCTCGGCGCGACCTCTATAGCCACATGCATCCGAATTCCCATTTATGAGTTGTTTACGACAGACGCTCAAATAATGAAAAGCTAACACTCTCCATCAGTTAGCAGTGATGTACTGACTGTCATGTATTGGTGCGCGCCACTCTATGCAAAGAAAGGCGTTACGTCATCAAGCGAATGTAAAATCAGCGCACGA
Organism: Vibrio xiamenensis; assembly: GCF_900100015.1. GTDB lineage: Bacteria > Pseudomonadota > Gammaproteobacteria > Enterobacterales > Vibrionaceae > Vibrio > Vibrio xiamenensis. The sequence goes on from NZ_FNDD01000002.1 coordinate 204,841, forward strand.
ATTAAGCAAAGCAGATTTTCGCCCAGCGCGCGAGCCCTGCGGTGACCGAGCCGAAATAGTTGCCGCTCACCACAGGAATGCCAGGCAGAGCTTGTTCAACCGCGCTGCGCAAGATAGGTGAGCGCGCCGAACCTCCGGTCATAAAGATCGCATCCGGTTTCACTCCGCCGAGTTTGACCGCCTCTAACACCAGATTGATCATCTTGCTCTTTGGCGCTTCAATCGCATCAATCATTTCGTCGCGACTGACATTCACACTCAACATCTCAGCCATCACTTTCATTTTGGCCTCGGCATGACGTTCATCTGACAGTGCAATTTTCAGCTCTTCGCCACTTTTCACTAAATGGTAGCCGAGAGTGTCCTGATGAACCGCTAACAGCCGCGCAAGCTTTTCAGGCTGCTGTGCGTCTTTGTGTAGACGTTTGAGATCAACCAGATTTTCACGCGCGTAAAAATCGCGCTGCGCGCTGACATCGTTAATCGCAATTGGATTCCAAAACTGAGTGGTGGGCATTTCAAGCCCTTTAAGAGTTTGGCTTTTGTAGCCAAACGGCGTCATCAATTGTTTAAACGTTAAGTGGATATCCAAGTCGTTACCGCCAACGCGCTGACCACTGTGGGCAATCAAACTGCCTTCGCGTCGCGCATTGTTACGCCAGCTCGGCCCCATTTTGATGAGCGAACAGTCGGTGGTTCCACCGCCGATATCAACCACCAAGACGGTTTTGTCCTGATCGAGTGTTGCTTCGTACTCAAGCCCCGCAGCTACTGGTTCAAATTGAAATTCGATGTGACGAAAACCAACTCGCTTAGCGGCGCTGTGCAAAATATTTTGTGCCTGACGGTTAGAGTCTTCGCCGCCGCGGCCTTGAAAGTTGATTGGCCGTCCAATCACAACATCTTCGACACTCTGCTGGCTGGCTTTTTCAACTTGGGTTTTGATGTTGGCCATCATGGCGCAGACTAAATCTTCAAAAAAGCTCAGTTGCATCTCATGCAGCCCCATTGCACCTAAAAAAGATTTGGGCGATTTAACGTAATAAACTTCCTGCGGATCACGCAAATACAGATCTAACGCCGCTTGACCAAACAGCACATCGTCAAACTCAATGTCGATGTCTTCCTCTCGGTTTAGCGCAATCGAACGGCGCAACAAACGTTCACCTACCGCGTCGGCAGGCTGAATATGGCGATGACGAAACAGATGTTCTGATACCGAGTCACGAGTCGGAGCCGCCAAGGTCGAAGGAATATAGAAGTCGGCGTTTTCCAGCGGAATCAAGCTTGGCGTATCGCCAGCCATTTTTGCCACTGAGCAATTTGCCGTTCCAAAATCAAAACCAATATACATAGCGCGCTCCACAACCAAAAAAAGGGCAAGCATGCTACTGCAATCGACACACAATTACCAACGCTTTACATATAAACAAACAGATGTTTGGTTGAAGACGACCTTTTCATCCCTTTTGACTAATAACACCATGAAAAATGGCCATTCATTTTTAAAGCTTTACGAATGATATACGGAGAAAATGGCTGATATAAAAAGATTTGGCCCGGTTAAATACGGGTTAATGGAAAAATTAATGCGCGAAGCATCGACAAGATAGCTTGTGGAAGAGAAATAAAAGGCAGAAAGAAGGAAGGAAGGAAGGAAGGAAGGAAAATGGCGCTTGAGCCGTTTAATGCGGTAATAGTGCAATGGCAAAATTGCCTGCAATAAACCCAAAAACGGCGACTCAAGCAAAAATCATCACAACCGCGTTTAATCGATACAACATGTAATTGAATTACATAAAACGACAAAAATTACCGTCACTATTTAAACGCCGATTGGCGAATAACTCACGAATTTTTGCGCTTTTGGTGACTTTATTATCGCGGTCGGTTGTGACGAATCAGTTAACCCAAGTAAAGGCCATAACTGCAGTGAATGCTGCGGCCAACGCCCAAAAGGTAACAACAAGTGCTAACTCGCGCAGTACGATTGGCAGTCTTGATTTGTTTTCAGAACGCTCAACAGGAACTTGGATACTGGCTGCTAATTGTGAACTCATAATTTTAACCCTCTTTGTTAAACTGTGTCCTTGGTCAAAATTATGGCAATAAGTGTGAGCTAGGTCAACAATATTTTGTAATTAATTTACGAAAAAGATGAATAAATTGTTACAAACACCTAACCCACGATCGAATGCCTTAACAGCGAGGTTTTACCTGTTTATTTGCTGACTGGCACGTCAATGACGCACTTATCTAACCATCGCTCAAAGGCGTCCACACGCCGTAAAGGGGCATTACGATATGATTTGACTTTCTAGCCGCGAGTGATTTACTGAATGACTCAAATTCATTCCAGCGATTGAATGCGTGCATTTAATCGCCGTTTAGGAGAGGTCATGGCTTCACTCACCGACATTCCTTTTTCCCTGCTTGAATTAGCACCGATTCGCCTTGGCTCCAGTGTTGGCGAAACCTTAGCTCTGAGCTTAAGTTACGCCCAGCACGCCGATAAACTCGGCTTCAATCGCTTTTGGTATGCCGAACATCACAATATGCCCGGCATCGCCAGTGCGGCGACCTCAGTGCTGATTGGCCATGTCGCTGCCGCCACCAATAAAATCCGTGTCGGCGCAGGCGGTATTATGCTGCCCAACCACCCGCCTTTGGTGGTCGCAGAGCAATTTGGCACCCTAGAAAGCCTATTTCCCGGTCGCATCGATTTGGGGCTTGGACGCGCACCGGGCAGTGACCAAGTTACCAGCCGAGCGCTCAATCGCGATGAGCGCCGCGCCGATAAATTCCCGGAAGAAGTCTCCGAGCTGCAGCGCTTGCTTGGTCCGCGCCAAGGCAATCATCCAGTGCGCGCTTTTCCGGGCGAAAACACCAATGTGCCGATTTGGCTACTGGGTTCGAGCCTGTTTAGCGCCCAGCTTGCTGCCAAACGCGGCCTGCCTTACGTATTTGCTGGCCACTTTGCCCCGCGCTTGGTTTACGATGCGGTGGAACTCTATCGCCGTGAATTTCAGCCCTCCGAGGTGCTGGATAAACCTTATGTGATGCTTGGCGTACCCTTAGTGGCCGCAGAAACCGATTCAGAAGCGGAATTTCTCGCCACCACATCTAAACAGCGTGTACTGGCCCTGATCCGGGGTCAAGAACTGTGGATGAAACCGCCCGTTGAGAGCATGGAAGGTTTGTGGAGCGAGCAAGAAAAGGCCTATGTCGACAACTTTCTGAGCTTGTCGGTCAGCGGCGGCCCAGCCACCATTCGCCACAAATTAGAAATGTTAGTGCGTGAACTCGGTGTCGATGAATTTATCTTTACCAACGATCTGTATGATCAGCAAAAACGTCTGCATGCGTTAGATATTCTGGCGGCGATTAAATCTGAGTAATCGCCATTTAATACGGAAAAAAGTCAACGCCGACGAAAAGCAAACGCAGACCAAAAACGGGCCTTAGCGCCCGTTTTTTTTATTCCCTGATATGCTTGCTAAGCCAATTAAAGACTGCGCACCTTGCCTTTGTTAAGCAAATTATTGGGATCATGGGCGCGAATTGAGCTCAGAATCGCCTCACTCAGCACGCCGTGATGTTTGCCATCTTCAAGGGTAAACACATGCGGATCGTTAATCCCTACCCCAACACTGCGATGCAGCTCAGTCAGTTCGGCTAAACGCTGCTCGGTGGTGAATTGAATTAAAGGTAATCCGGTAACAAACGGCTTGCCATCGGCGGTTTTAATAAACTCAAGGTGAATGCCGACTTCATTATCCGGGGCAAATTCGGCGATTTGCTTAAGCTGCTCAACCACACGCTCACTGTCGTAACTGGCTTGCAGATAGGTCAAGCCTTTATCGAATTTCAGCGCCTGTAAGGTCGAGTGATTCCAGCAACATTCCATCAAAGTATGGCCGCTCTGTTTCGCCTGCTCTGCGCTCTGCTGCCACGCGATACGCCCGCCAAATTCGCTAAGCATTTCTTCAAGCGGTTGGCTGGCATTTTCTGCGCACAGCGCAATTACCAGAAACTCGCCCGCGTTGAGTTGCTCGGCATTAGGGAAATAACTGGCGTTTTTCGGGTCAAATAGCGCCACATTGCGCTTATCAATGCCGGTGCTGTAGGCGAGCATATTCGCAAAACTGTGCGCGCTTTCTAAGCTTGCAAACGCCAGCATGTATTCACGCCATTTGCGCAGCGGCGCAAGGGCAATCTCCATTTCGGTAATAATGCCATTCGTGCCATAAGTGTGATGGTAAGTCAGCGCGTCTTTACCGTGAAATTCCAACACTTGCGGATTGGCTTCGATGGTCATGACCTTAATACTCAGCACGGTGCCTGCGGCGGCAAGCGGACCGTAATTAATTGAACCAATACCACCAAAACCACCACTGAACAAACCACCGATGGTCGCCATTTTATAGGTAGATGGCATGCAGCGTAGCTCATAGCCATGTGCCTCAAGCGCCTCTTCCAGCTCACCCATTTTGATGCCGGGTTCAACACGAACAACGCCCTGCTCGACACTCAGAACCTGTTTGTAGCTGGTCATATCCACCACCACACCGCCGTGCAACGGCACCGCTTGACCATAGTTGCCCGTGCCGCCGCCGCGCACGGTCAGTGGCAAACCCAGCTCGACACATTCGCTCACTAAGTCTTTCAGCTCTTGCTCGCTACGTGGCTTCACCGCGATATCGGCTTTCTTGTCAGCCAATTGTTGATTGAGTAACGGGCTGAACCAGTGAAAATCTTTCGACAGACGTTTGACCTGGATCGGCGCTGTGACCCAGTCAAGTGTAGTGAGACGAGTTTGCAACTCTTGGCATTGTGCTTTGATTTCCATAATGTTTTCCTAATACTTCCTTAAATTACACTTCGCTTTCGTGCCAGCGACCAATCACCAGTTTGGTCAGCACTGACATCGCAATAAACAGCACCACCCCGGTCAGAGAAATCAACGTCAGCGCAGCAAACATGCGCGGAATATTAAGCTGATAGCCCGATTGTAAAATTTGATACGCAAGCCCAGTGTTGCTGCCACCAGTACCGGCAACAAATTCCGCGACCACGGCGCCGACCAAGGACAAACCACTGGCAATTTTTAGCGCGGCAAAAAAGTACGGTAATGATGACGGAATCCGCAAACGCAGCAGGATTTGCAAGCGACTGGCGCGGCGCAAGCGAAAATACGCCAGTAAATTGGGCGAGACACTGCGAAGACCAAGGGTGGTGTTGGAGATAATCGGAAACACCGCCACTAAGGTTGAACACACCACCAACGCAAGCGTAGTCGAGTGAATCCAAATGATGATAAGCGGCGCAATCGCCACAATAGGCGTAACTTGCAGCAGCACCGCGTAAGGGAAAAACGCCGTTTCCACCATGCGGCTTTGCACAAACAAAAACGCAATCAAGGCACCGACGATAATCGCCAAACCAAACGACAGCGCGGTAATTTTGAGCGTGTACAGCAGCGCTGGGCCAAGCAATCCCCAATCGCTAAACAGGGTTTTAATTGTCACTAGCGGCGACGGAAAAATGTATTCCGGCACTTGCCCTTCGGTCACAATCAGTTGCCAGGCAATCAACAAAATCGCCGCCAAAATCGACGGAATCGCCACTTGACGAAAGCGCTCATGCTGCATCAGCGGAAAGCGTGCTTTGGATTTTGCGGCTTCGCTGCGGGGCGGCATGTTGGTTGACCGAGTACGAGTTGACTGACTATTGGTTGACTGCACGTTGGCAGATTGAGATTGGCTCATAACAGCTCCTCCTGCTCTGAGGCATTGACCAAGCACTGATGAAGCTGCATCGCGTATTCGGCAAATTTGGCGCTTAAGCGAAACTCTTGAGTACGCGGAAACGGTTCATCAATATGAATGTCCGCTACCACTCGCCCTGGGCGCGCAGCCATTACCACCACTCGCTCGGATAAAAACACCGCTTCATGAATTGAGTGAGTCACAAACATCACGGTTAAGCCACGCTCTTGCCACAGTTGCAGCAGTTCACTATCGAGCTTAAAGCGCGTGATCTCATCGAGTGCACCAAACGGTTCATCCATCAGCAGCAAATCCGGTTTGATCACTAACCCGCGAGCAATCGACACTCGCATCTGCATACCGCCAGACAGCTCGCTAGGCAGTGAATCGGCAAAACGCTCCAGCCCAACCAGTGTAAGCGCCTGTTCCACGCGCTGGTCGGCTTCTGTGCCTTTGACGCCTTCGAGTTCAAGGGCGAGGCGGACGTTTTTACGCACCGAGTGCCAAGCCATCAATGAGGCTTCTTGAAACACAAACGATAAAGTGTGGTCGGTTTGCGCAAGGCGCTCAGCCGGTTTACGCCACAGTAATAAACGCCCGTCAGACGGGGCTTCAAGCCCCGCAACCATTTTCAGCAGGGTACTTTTCCCGCAGCCTGAAGGGCCGAGCAAAGTAACAAATTCGCCCTGGTTAATGGTTAAGTCGACAGGCAGCAAAGCACGTGTGCCATTACTGTAGACTTTTTCGGTCGACAGCAATTGCACTGCAGGCACCACATCTGCGGTTTTGCTGCTTGGCTGTGGGTCTATCACATCATCTTGCCCGTCGTCTTGGCGACGAAAATTGACGATATTCATGGCAACACCTTGATATCACTCATGAACTGTGTGGTGTAGACCTTGTTAAGTTTGACGTCATCGGCACTGAACAGGCCATTGTCCACCGCCATTTGCCAGGTTTTGCCCATGCGCGCATCGGTAATCGAACCAATCCCCGCGGTTTTAGCCGCGCCGCCAGTGATAATGCCAGAGCTGTTAAGTTTTTCGACCGAGTACGCAATTTGGTCATCGCCCATGTTAGGGTTCGCCTTTTTAATCAGCGCATTTCCTTGGCTTGGATCGGCTAAGTAATCTTTCCACCCTTGCATGGTGGCTTTAAGAAATGCGGCAACTTGCTCTGGATGATCTTGAATAACATCGTTTCGACACGCAATCGAGTTGCCGTATGGCGGATAGCCTTCTTGACCGATAGAAAACACATTGGCTTTAGCATTGGCTTTTTGCAGCGCGAACGGCTCTGAAGTCATAAAGCCTTGTTGGGCAACACTGTTGTCCATGATAAATGGCTGAATATTGAAGGTGTATGGGCGGCTCATCTCATCGCTAAAGCCAAATTTTTTCTTCGCCCAAGGCCACCAGCTTGAGTGAGCACTGGCAGAAATGAGTACCGTGTGACCTTTCAAATCGGCAAGTTTCTTCACATCATCATGGGTAATCACCACCGTTGGGTCATATTGAAACGTCGTCGCGACCATCTGTACTGGCAGGCCGCGCTTGTTAGCCATCATCACGCCAATATCGTCAGTAATAATGCATTGCGCTTGACCAGCGACCAAAAGCTGAGTGGCATTAACTTGCGGCCCACCCATACGAATGCTGACATCCAAGCCATTTTTCTCATACAGCCCTTCGGCTTTAGCTTGGTAAAAACCGCCATGCTCGGCTTGAGCATACCAGTTAGTGATAAAGGTAAACGGTGTTGCAGCCACTGCAGACCCAGTAAAACACAGCGCAGCGAGCAGCGCCGAGCGTTTCATAACGTTAAGACGGCAAACTTCCATGTAGTAATCCTCTTGATTTAAATGCACGCGCCTCGGAGCGCATGATTATTAACTGACTGAACTTTATTGTGTTTTTATTATTTTTGACTGTGGACGTAACCGCTGTACTGGCTGCGTCCCCAACTGGTTTGCTCACGCGTAATCCATTTGGCTTGATGCACTTCGCTGATGGCTTGCGCCCATTGGCTGCCAAGTTGCTCAAGCAAATTTAAGCCAAGCTCAAGTGTGGCTTGAGTTGGGTCACCGATAACGCCACTTGGCCCAAAATCAAAGCTTGCCCACGCCGCCGCCGGACGCCCCGTGCTTAGGGTTGGAACTGGAAACGGCTCTGGATAATGCGCCTTGGCGCGGTCCATATGTACGTGTTCGCCTAGCAGCGCCATCATGATCGCGGTTTCGCCGTGACCGGCGTGCATCGCCAGATTTTTCTCTTGTTCGGAAAAGCTTGAGCTGTCGTGAGGCACACTCCATGCTGAGCGCGCGATGACCATAAAATCGCCATGACGCAAACGCAGTTCGCGCGCCGCCATTTCCAGCGGCTGCGGCTGTCCGCCATGGGCGTTGATCATCACCAATTTACGAAAACCGGCGCGATACACCGACTCACCGATCTCTTGAATGGTGTGCAGCAAAATCTCGCCCGTGAGCGTCACCGTACCTGGAAAATGCAGGTGCTCGTCAGATTTGCCATACACAATGGCAGGCAGACCAAAAGCAGGAATATCACTTGGCAACAGTTCAAGCGCTTTACCAGCAACTCCAGCAGCAACCGTCGCATCCACCGAACACGGTAGATGCGCACCATGTTGCTCAATAGCGCCAACTGGCAAAACAATAACGGTATTTTCTTTGTCCGGCATCGCGTCGATATCCGTCCAGCTGAGATACGGGAGAAAACGATGGGTTGGTGTGTAACCATGAATCATGTTGAGCTTCCTTGTCTTAACTTGCCCTTTCAAACAGGCTTTTCATTTATTTGCATACTTTGAGCGCCCAGTCTTTAGGCCATCAGCCCATAAGGCGAGCACTAAGCCGTCAACTAAGCGGCAGATACGCCGTGGCTTCGACTTCAATCAAAATTGCCTTACTTGGCATCATGGCGCTCACTTCCACCACGGTTGAAACCGGCGCTTGGTCGGGAAAAAACAGCTGACGGACTTGGCTGTAATAGGGAAAATGGTCGACATTGCGAAAATACTGCACCAGCTTAAACACATCGCTCATCTGCCCGCCTTGGGCCTCGATATGCCCACGAATCGCGTTGAGCACATACCAACTTTGCGCCAAAATTGGCCCGATTTTGTAGTCGGTAGAAAATTCGCCAGTTTGACCTATCAATTGCGCGGCCTCGGCTGGAATATCGTCAAAGCCATTAACGATGACCTTATTTTGTGGGTCGACCGCAATCACGCCAGAGAGAAAAATGTAGTCCCCAACTCGGCGACTGGCCGCGTATTTTGCCAGCGGCGCACCTTGAGTTTGGGTAGATAAAGTGTGAGTGGCTGAACTTTCCATGCTGATTCCTGTGATAATTCTGTTGGTTAACCGTTGCCTTATTCACTGCTGCGCCTTGTTCACTGCTGAGTAAGCAAAACCAAGTGAGCAAAATAAACTGCGCAGTGCTAAAGCCCTGAATTCATATCCAACCAAACGCCGCGGCGCATGGCTTTCCATCTTGGTCGCTGGTAATTAGGCTGCGGCCAGTGATACAGCTCACTGCTATCAAACAGCAGCCAGTCGGCTAGCTGGCCAATCAAGTTATATGATTGACCAATATCACGGTGAGGCTCAGCGCTATGCGCGGCGCTTAGATAGCGGCGATCGCACACCGCTTGTGACCAAACATCAAATGGTGCATTAAGCTGGGCGCTATAAATGCCAAGCAGCAGCGCATCGAGCGGGTTGTAATCGCCATAGGCGCAAAAACCATCACCGACGTTATCGCTGGCAAACATCACCGCGATGCCGCGCGCGCGCATCTCATGCACCAAAGTCAAGCCGCGAAAACGTGGCGTACGATTCGGCGTAGCATCTTGCAGCAACAAATTGGTCGCGGGCAGCGCAATAAAAGTCACCGGTTTATCAATAAATTGATCGAGCAGTGCGAGCGCCTCATCGTCATCAAGCTGACTGAGCGCGCAGCTATGTCCACAGACAATTCGTCCGCTAAACTCATGTTCCGATAACCAGTGAGCGAGGAATTTAAGCCCACTAGACGCCGCAAGTTCTTCGTCAATATGCAGGTCGAGATCAACACCCGCAGCCTGACTCTCTTCGAGCAAAATCTGCATCGCGTTTTGATCAAAGTTGCTGGAATGAATAAAGCCCCCCATTACCGCATCACGGCTGCCTTTAACGTTGGCAATAATGGCCCGGGCACGATTTCTATCGGCAAGTAGCGTTAGTGGCACCAAAGCCACGCGCTCTAAACACAACTGACTACGCCAGCGCTCCGCTTGGCGTTCAAACACTTGCCACGCCAGTGGTGTTTGCTCGCTGTGCCAATCAACATGGGTTCGAACCAAAATACAGCCATTGGCATAACTGCGCTTAAGGGCGCGCTCGCTGCGCTCAAATAAATCTTGCTCGCTCCAACGCTGATGATCGCGTTTCATGGCCGCAATGGCGTTGAGCAGGCCCGGCTCAATCTCGCCAAGGCGTGCGCGCGTGTAGGTTTTATCAAGATGAACATGGGCATCGATTAGCGGAGGTAGCGCCAGCGCCCCCTGCGCATCGTAAACAGGAGTTATCGGCGTGCCTGCCATTGCCACCGGAGTTACCGCAGCAATCACACCATCATCGTCAATTTCAATGTTGGCAAGCTCTGGGCTTGCGGAGCCTTCACCGCGGTTGTTATCCATCGGCCAAGGCTTGGGCAGCAGCCACATCGGCAGGCGCAGATTGGTTAACGTCAAACCCATCTTAGAGACCTCTCACGTCAAAGTTCCAGAGTCAGCGTTGCCGAGTCACACTGCGCGCAGCAAAGCGCGAGATACTCTTGCCGCTCGCTGTCATCTAAACATTGATCGTTGTGTTTTGGGCTGCCATCGCGCCACGCGACGAGACAGCTGCCGCAAATGCCCTGCTCGCACACGGTTTCAATTTCAAAACCAGCACCGCGCACCGCGTCAAGCATGCTCTCGCCTTGCGCCACTTCAATACGTTGATCGCTAGCGCTTAAATAGATTTGTAAATTATGGTCGCTAACCGCACTTTCAATTGGAGTAAAACTCTCTTGATGCCACTGCGCATCACTTAAGTTGCAGCTGGCTTTGACTGCCGCCATTAAGCCATCCGGCCCACAGCAATAAGCGTGCAAATCGGCCGGTAAATCGGCTAGCAGCGAAGAAAAATCAAGCTTGTCGCGCCCTGCGCTGAAATGCTGCACGGGCCATTGACTCGCCACCAATTCAGCCGCGAAAGGCATCGGCGCACCCGCTTTCGTGCAGACCACCAGAGTAAACGGTTGCTGCTTAGCGTGCAGTTCGTAGGCCATCGCCAGGAGTGGCGTTACGCCAATCCCTCCGCCAATCAAAAGATGGTGGCTGGCTATGGGTTCTAGTGCGAAGTAGTTCTTTGGCGCGCTGATTGAATAGACTGAACCTTCCTTGGCCTCGCGCTGCAGAGTTTGCGAGCCGCCGCGTCCCTCTGGCTCAAGTTTGACCGCAATATCATAATATTGGCGAGCACAGCTTGGATCGCTACACAGAGAGTAAGCACGGGTCATGCCCGGCGCGATGTCCAGTTCAATATGTGCTCCAGCGTCAAACGCTGGCAAGTCGCCGCCGTTATCATCAACCAGTCGGTAACGAATAATTTGCGCGCTGATCTGCTCTTTTTTGACCACGCGAACACTAAGACGTTTTTCTGCACTCATTCCATATAAACCAATTAGTTTGTCCGATCGGTCAAACTAAAGCATAAACAGTGCCAAACTGAGAAAACAACGTATCGGGGTGAAAACCAAAACGCCGCAGCGCATAAGACAAGCGGCGTGGTTGAAGTGGATAATATGACGGCGAATATTCAGATAAAAAGCTTATATTTTATAGCGTTATATTTTATAAGCTTAGACCGCAACCGGTGAGAATAAACGCCACGAGCTCGTCAAGAATCTGCTGCTTTAGGCTTGGATCGTCAATCGGCGTTTTAAGTAGGTGCTCTGCTTGCAGCGCGTAATCGGCGTAATACTGAGTCAGCGCCCAAATATTCATGATCAGCAATCTGCCATCTAATTGTCTGATTTCACCAGACTTTACCCATGAGTCTATGATCTCGGCTTTGACTAATGCCGACGACATTGCATTGGGCCAAAACTTGTCTAAATGCGGCCCACCGCTGATGACTTCCATGGTAAAAATGCGTGATAATTCAGGGTGAGAGAGGGCAAAATTGAGCTTCATCTCAATGTATTTTTTTAGCACTTGCGCCGGGGTATCTCCGGCTTGCTGATCGTACTCAAACAGCGCTTCCCAAGACGCAAACAGCTTTTCAAGCACTTGAGAATAAAGGGTTTCTTTATCTTCGATGTAGTAATGCAGTTGGGATTTTTTCATTCCCGCTCGCAAAGCGATGCCCTGAGTGGAGGCACCTAAATAGCCATGCTGACTGAATTCGATGATCGCAGCGTTTAAAATATTTTCTTTGATCAGTTCACGGTTCGCTTTATTGCGTAACGTTTTTGTCATTGCGAGTCCGGTTCCTTGCACTTTTTGTGGGCAAGAAGCACGTTAGTTGCACCAACCATACCCACACTTTTTACAATGTTATAAGATTTATATTACTTTTTTGCAGCAACCATCCGTTTGCTAGGCGACCTATGATTGCAAATCCCCTGCGGCTTGCCAATCAAATCTACCAACTTACGCCAAGTTTCTGATTTTCATTCACTATGCTGACCATTTCACAGCATAGTGCACGACTTGGTTATGCTAAGCATTCAAAAGCACAATTTTGCGCAGTTCATCTCGTGTTTTTTCTTCAAACTCAGTAAGATGCCAGCACTGTTCGCGTTTAGTAGGAAAGTGCAACCAATGATCACCACTCGCATTCTGATTTCTGACTCCACCGACCCTTGGTTTAACCTTGCCGTTGAAGACACCATTTTTCGCTCTATGCCCGCCAATCAACGGGTGCTGTTTTTGTGGCGCAATGCCGATACTGTGGTGATTGGCCGAGCGCAAAATCCGTGGCGCGAATGTAAAACTGACCGCATGGCAGAAGATAATGTCAAACTCGCGCGGCGCCAAACTGGCGGCGGCGCGGTGTTCCATGACCTAGGCAATACCAATTTCACCTTCATGGCAGGCAAACCTGAGTATGATAAAAGTGTGTCAACCGCCATTGTGCTTGATGCGCTGCGCCGGATTGGCATTAATGGAACAGAAAACGGCCGCAATGACTTGGTGCTGCAAGACGAACTAGGCATGAAAAAGTTCTCGGGCTCAGCGTATCGTGAAACCATCGACCGCGGCTTCCATCATGGCACCCTGCTCCTTAGTGCCGACCTAAGCCGCTTAGCCAACTACCTCAATCCCGATATCAAGAAACTTGAGGCTAAAGGCATTACGTCGGTGAAATCTAGGGTCATCAACCTTGATAGCATCAAACCTGATATCAACCACGACCAAGTGTGCCAAGCCATGATCGCCGCCTACAGTGACTACTACAAAGAGAACGCTGTCGTACCAGAGCTGATTTCGCCGCAGCACTTTAGCAACCTTCCCGGCTTTGAAGAGAAATTTGAACTGCAAAGCAGTTGGGATTGGAACTTCGGTCAAACCCCGCCATTTAATCATCGCATGGACGAGCGCTTTAGTTGGGGCGGTGTTGATGTGTATTTGGATGTCGAAAAAGGCGTGATCAAACAAGCCAATATCTTCACCGATGCCCTTGATCCCACGCCAATGGAACAGCTTGCTTTGGCTCTGAATGGAAAAAGTTATAACCCAGTGAGCATTAAGCCATGCTTTGCCGCGCTAGAACAACAAATGCCGCAATATCAGGCAATGTATGCGGATGTGAAGGCCTGGTTGTTGGACGAAATAGATTAAGGGAATTTGCTGGTTAAGTGGATTTGTATGATGCGCTTTACGTGCTCCGTCCTCTTTATGTTCTGCGAATGCGCACCAGTTCCTTTTGCTGGCTCAAAAGGAACCAAAAAGCCTTTTGATTGTTTGTCGCTGGTCGGCAGGGTTATAGGCGCGTCCTGCGCCGATAACCTAAAAATTCATCCCTGAATTTATACCTGATGTTGGTTTGTTTTGGTTATCAGTCAGTTGAATTTTACGCCCACGTTTTAGTCACACTTTACCTATCAAAATTGCACTTACTCGTTCGCTGATATAGCTCATCTGTATAACGTAACTCTCTCGCTAACTTCTATACTCATTTTTAACTACTGACAAAAATGTCGTTAATGATTTTAGGGCAAATGCATGGATAGCATTTTTGCTTTGTAAGAGGGAAACGGTATGACGATGTTAAGAACTATCCTATTAGCGGGTTTGATAACAGCAGTGCTTCCCGGTTGTGGTGGCGACGACTCCAGCTCAAGCAGCACAATCACACCGATGACTTTATCAGTATCGGATGCACCATCCGATGAGATGCTAGAAGTGGTTGTGGTATTCAGTAAAGTAGCTCTACTACCAATTGATGACGATGACGCCGAACCTATGGTGTTTAACCTAGATCCCGTGTTAAGTGTCAATTTGCTGGATTATCAAGGCAGCGACGCCAAAGCTCTGATCGAAAATGAAAACATTGCCGTTGGCAGCTACAAAATGTGCGTTTTTGCTAACGATGGCGACCACCCAAGCGATCCATCCTATGTGATTCATAGCGATGACGGCATGTTGCCTTTAACGGTCAAAGGTGACGGCAGTTGCCCGCAAGGGGTTAGCAAAGAAGATAACACCGGTGTGTTGTATTTCAATGAAACCTTTAATGTCAATGCCAGTAACAACGACTTTGTGGTTGAGTTTGATCTACGGCGCGGCATCAAAGCAGGCACCGATGATGACTACACCATTCAACGCACTTCGGTGGATATCGTCAATAGCGTAGAGACCGGCGCGCTCGGTGGCGATGTGTCGGACTCACTCTTCGGCAGTTGTGAAACGGAAACTACCAGTGGCACAGGTTTTACTCATGCTGTGTATTTGTACTCTGGCAATGTCGCACAAGAGGATATGGGGCCGTTTGCTGGTACTTCTGGCGAAACGCCCATTACTGCCGCCAACGTTCTTGCCGATGAAGAATCTGGCGACAAATCTTACCAATTTGGCTATCTAACACCTGGCACCTATTCGGTCGGCTATACCTGTGTTGCCAACAACGATTCTGAAGATGGTATTACCGAAGGCGAAACCTTTAGTATTTACGGCGCCGTCTCTGGGATTGAGGTGGTGGCTGATGAAGAGGCAGAAGCAGATTTCTAGCATCTGTTTTTAATAGAGAGTGGGTGTATTGGTAAAGCTGTAAATGTGCTTTACGCTCGCCGCTCTCTTTGTGTCGTGCGAATACGCACCAGTTGCTTTCGCTGGATGTTTTAGTTTTGTGGTTTTGTGGTTTTGTGGTTTTGTGGTTTTGTGGTTTTGTATGATGCGCTTTACGTGCACCGATCTCTTTGTGCTGTGCGAACGCGCACCAGTTCCTTTTGCTGGCTCAAAAGGAACCAAAAAGCCTTTTGCTTGTTTGCCGCTGGCCGGCACGGTTATAGGCGCGTCCTGCGCCGATAACCTAAAAATTCATCCTTGAATTTTTGCCTAGCGATTGGGTTTATTACTGTTCTCAACTTGGCAAATAATACCTCTCGGTAAACCAAACATCGTCATTCCGGAAATCAGAATGAGTTATCCGCAATCTAGTGTTTTGGGCGATATTCCGTGTGTGCTGATTTGTATGATGCGCTTTACGTGCACCGCTCTCTTTGTGTTCTGCGAATGCGCACCAGTTCCTTTTGCTGGCTCAAAAGGAACCAAAAAAAAGCCTTTTGCTTGTTTGTCGCTGGTCGGCACGGTTATAGGCGCATCCTGCGCCGATAACCTAAAAATTCATCCTTGAATTTTTGCCTCGTTATTACGAACAGATTCATTATCCTCTGTGATTTGTTTTCATCTAATAACCAAGACTTGGTCTGCTTTCTAAAATAACGCATCGGTTTTGTTGCTGAATTTTGAGTAGCTTCTGATAGAATCGTTGGGTAAATAGTCGGGGAGCTGAAAAGCTGAGATCGCGCTGCGAGACCCGTTGAACCTGATTCAGTTAGCACTGGCGTAGGGAACTATCAACTTGTCTTGAGAAGGCGTGCTTTGCCATCGCTGTCTTTCTCGTGAGGCATTTTTTAGTCACCTTATCGCTGATGCGTAAGGAGCTAAAATGAGCCATCTTTGCCAAGCGATACCCTCAGCAAACACATTGTCGCCCAAAGTACCCATTGTTTTGACCATCGCCGGTAGCGACAGCGGCGGCGGCGCTGGCATCCAAGCCGATATTAAAGCCATTTCGGCGACGGGTAGCTACGCCTGCTGTGTGATTACCGCCATCACGGCGCAAAACACCCTTGGCGTGCAATCGATCTTCCCAATTCCACTGCCTGAAATTGAAGCCCAGCTTGATTCAGTATTCAGCGATTTAAATATCGTCGCAGTCAAAATTGGCATGCTGGCCAGTTCTGAGATCATTAAACTGGTGGCGCGAAAGCTCAAACAGTATCAACCCAAACACATCGTATTAGACCCGGTGATGGTCGCCACCAGCGGCGACTTACTTGTCCAGCCCGGCGCCATCACAAGCTTAATTGAACATCTGCTGCCTATCGCCTCAGTCATCACACCAAATATTCCGGAAGCGCTCACGCTCATTGGTGAAAATCCAGGTCATTTTAATGGCGATATTGAGGCGCTATCTCACACGCTGAAAACCTTGCCTACTCAGGCAATTTTGCTTAAAGGCGGGCACCTGCAACCACAGGATGCCAGCATTGATTGGCTAATCTCTAAAGCGCAAGTTGACGCCTTTTCTAGCGAGCGAATCAATACTCACAATACCCACGGCACCGGTTGCACGCTTTCCTCGGCAATGGCCTCGTATTTGGCGCAAGGAAGCAGCCTAGTTGACGCCGCCCAGCAAGCCAAAAACTACCTCACCGAAGCCATTCGCAGCGCCGATGCGCTGAATATAGGCCAAGGGCATGGGCCAGTTGACCACTTTTATTCGTTGCACCGCAGCGCGTAACTGCTCGCTTTCGACTCAATCAGAAAGGAATTTTCAATGACGATTCAACATATTATCGACGCTCTTCATCAAGTGCGTGAACAAAAACCTCTGGTGGTTAATATGACCAACTATGTGGTGATGAATAACAGTGCTAATGCCCTGCTTGCTATTGGTGCATCACCAATCATGGCTCACTCACAGCAAGAGATGGCTGAAATGATGAGCTTTGCCGGCGCTCTGGTGGTCAATATTGGCACGCTCGATAGTGCCTGGATTACGCGAATGCGCCACGCGATTGAACAAGCCAATCACTACCAAAGGCCAGTAATTTTAGATCCGGTTGGTTGCGGCGCTACCAAGCTTAGAACCGAAACCGCGCGCGAATTTTCAGCCCTTGCGAAGCGCCTGACGATTCGCGGCAACGCTTCAGAAATCATTGCCCTCGCCGGCCAAAAATCCCAATCCAGAGGCGTCGACGCCCTTGACTCAAGCGAACAAGCCGTGGACGCTGCTCGGCAATTGATTGAGCGCTATCAGGCCAACGTAGTAGTGTCTGGGCCCACTGACCATATCCTTACTGATCAAAGCCACATCACCTTGCATAATGGCTCGCCGATGATGCCCTATGTGACCGGCACTGGTTGCAGCTTAAGCGCGCTGACTGGCGCGTTTGCCGCCGTTGGCGATAATACTGGCCTTAGCGCTGCCTCAGTAATGGGCGTCGCCGGAGAATTGGCTAGCAAAATCAGCCAAGGCCCGGGCAGTTTGCAAGTTAACTTGCTGGATACGCTTTATCACCTCGATGCCAAGGCGCTGACTCAGCATTTAGCTATTAACGCACATTAGGGCTTTACCGATGCATTCCCCAAACTATCAACTTTACCTCGTCACCGACGACCAAATTTCCGAAGCAGAGCTCATAGCTATTGTTGAGCAAGCAGTGTTAGGCGGCGTAACCATGGTGCAGATACGTGAAAAGCACGGCGATACACGGCGCTTTTTACGTAAAGCCCAAATCCTTAAGCAAATGCTGCAAGGCACCAACGTGACGCTGATCATCAATGATCGCGTCGATATTGCCCTCGCAGTTGATGCCGACGGCGTGCATCTTGGTCAGCAAGACATGCCAGTTGAAAACGCCAGAGCGCTACTTGGCGAAAATAAAATCCTTGGCTTATCGGTGGAAAGTCACCAACAGCTACTCGACGCTAATGCGCTAGCGATTGATTATATTGGCCTCAGCGCCATCTATAACACCGCCACCAAAACCGACACCAAGTTTGAATGGCAAATTGACGGTTTAAAATGGGCCCTTGAGCATACCCACCACCCTATCGTGGCGATTGGTGGCATTAACGCCAAGACGCTCACGCCGATTGCACAAACGGGTGTGGATGGTATTGCCGTGGTGTCGGCAATCTGCCATGCGGATGATCCTCGGGAGGCAGCGCGTGGATTACTCATGCAGATTAAGCAATCTCAGTAGGCTTAGAATATAGTGCCCTTTGTTGGCGAGCGCTTTAGTGGAAATTTGGTTTGAGTGGGATGGTATGATGCGCTAATACTGCTGCGCTTTCTTTGTCATCTGCGATAGCGCACCAGTCACTCTTTGCTGGCACAAAGAGTAACCAGAAATGCTTTTGGTATCTTTGGTGTTATCCGGCACGGTTTTAGGCGTTCCCTACGCCGAAAACCTAAAAATTCGTCCTGAATTTTTGCCTCGCGTATTGACCTAGATGGACCACGCATAGCGCGATCACAACAATTACAAAATTGAAGTTATGGGTTGCGGTCAACGAGTTCGATGGGCTTACGGGCCGTTTTGCGTTTGGGCCGATATTCGCTGAGCAAAATACTCATCACCACTAGCGCGCCGCCAAACAGCGCAAGTGGTGAAAGCCTTTCTCCGGCCATGCGGCCAAAAATGCCCGCCCACACGGGTTCTGCGGCGTAGATAACCGATGCCGTTGACGGTTCCACCACGCGCTGTGCCCAGTTCATCACCAATTGAATAAACGCGCTGGCGATACCAAGGCCGACAGTCAATGTCACCAAGGTGGTAGAAAACGGCGGTATGCTGGTTTCGCCCAGCATCGGCATGGCGATAAAAGCGAACATCGAGGCAAACAGCAGTTGCAGTGCCGTCACGCGTTGCAAATTGACTTTGGGCGCGAAATGGCTGATCAAGATGATTTCACACGCCACCGCAAATGCGCTAAGAATGGTGACCAATTGGCCAAAGTTAAAAGAGAGCGCCGTTAACTGTTTACCTGAAAGAAAGATCAAGCCGATAAACGCCAAAACAATTCCCAGCAAGCTCATGAAATGGGGAATTTTTTTAAACGCAACCCAGAGAATAAACGGTACAAACGGCACAAATAATGCCGTGAAGAACGCCGATTCTGAGCTGGTAATGGTTTGAAGACCAATGGTTTGCGCGCCATAACCGACGGTCATGGAAAAACCGATCACCACCGCCGCGCAGAGGTCTTGCTTGGTGATATGCTGCAGATGCTTAAATGAAATCAAGCCAATTGCAAACGCTGCTGCGGCAAAACGGCAGCCGACAAAAAACATTGGCGAGCTTGCGGTAAGGCCGTGTTGAACCAACAAATACGTGGTTCCCCACACCATAGTAACCAACACCATCGCAAGGTGCGGTGCTTTCGCCGCCAGTTTTTGAGTTAATTTGTGTTTCGATATCATTGTCATTAAGCATTCATCGGTGCAATATAATGCACAAACTACCTTAAACTGCACATTGGTGCAATATACTGCACAAGGAATATTTTTGACTGACTCTCAAACCGCGACAGTGCTTGAACACGTCGCCGCCAATTTAAAGCGTCTGCGCGCCAAGCATCAGCTCAGCCAGCAGATGTTAGCTGACCAATCTGGCATCAGCAGGCGCATGATTGCCGCACTGGAAATTGGCAACGCGAATATCAGTTTGTCGAAACTCGACCAAATTGCCACGGTGCTTGGCGTAAGCTTTGCCCAGTTGGTGAGCCCTTTTGACAGTGAACGCGCAACCAAACGTAATATTCTCGCCTGGCGCGGCAGTCGCCCCGGCAGCGAAGCGTATCTCTCCTGCTCGTTTAAAGACACCAATCAAGTCGAACTTTGGATGTGGACTATCGCCCCCGGCGACCAATACGAGGCCGAAGCCGACCCTCAAGGCTGGAATGAAATGCTGCACGTTATCGAAGGTTCGCTCACTCTGTGCTTTGCCAATCACACTCAAGTATTGTCGGCTGGCGAATCGGTGGTATACGCCAGCTCGCAGCCGTATTGTTATCGCAATCAAGGCGAGGCAATGGTGAGGTTTGTGAGGAATGTTATTGGTTAGTGTTTGGTTTTTGTCATTAGTGGATTTGTATGATGCGGGCAACTAGCTGGTTAATATGATGCGCCATAAGGTTGCCAATTTCTTTGCCATCTGAGATGGCGCACCAGTCACTCTTTGCTGGCACAAAGAGTAACCAGAAATGCCTTTTGTATCTTTGACGCTGTTCGGCTCGGTTTTACGCGTTCCCGACGCGGAAAACCTAAAAATTCGTCCTGAATTTTTGCCTAATGAGTTGGCTTAACGATCAATTTACTCTGCTCTACTCAACCTGTTACCGAAAACAAATAAATGATTGCTTGGTAGTTGTCGCATATTGAATCTTAGCGCTTAACATCAATAGATCATCAAGAGCAATGCTAGAGCTTTTAATATTAGTAATAATAGAATATTTAACATCCATCGAGATAACCTTATACACCCTAAAATATACAATTTCCGGATTACTGATTGGGGTAATAATTATTTGCTTTTGGGACTTTAAAACAACGCCGAGAAAGCTATTGAACATAGCTAGCATTACACTGATTTTGACGTACCGAGGATATCAACAGGCACTCCTCCATCTATCTAATTAATAGTGAGTGAAAATATATATTTGGAAGATACTATGAATAAATTAATTACTTTAGCACTGTGTTGCGCTATAAGCCCTATCGCTTTTGGCAGTACTTTAGTCACCGATAATTATATCGTTTCCATCGAGTCAAATTGCGCAGAAGGTAATGTAACTTGTGATGACGTAACCTATACCGGGAAATCAAAATCAACGGGTAATACGATTACGTTAAAAGGCACAACACTTCATCGCATGTGTTCAGATCGAGTCACTCCATGCCAATTCATCGGTTATGAATTTCACAATGGCAATGTCACATACTCTGTAAAAGAAACTGGTGTTTTAAGCGTAATTCAAAACGGTAAGCTGCTACTCAAAGAAAACGGCAAATGGGAATGGTGACCATATTTCTAGGAAGCATGAAAAGCGGCTAAAACCCACGCGAATTATTTTTGAGTGATTTCCGGTGTAAAAATAATATTAAGGAACATTGAATGAAACAAATTTTAGTGGCAATGACGATTCTGTTATCTCTTTCAGCTTGTGATCAAAGGTCTGCTAAAGAAATAGGCGAGGCTCTTGCTCAAGAGAAGGTTGACCTGATACAAGGTGTAGGGGGCGTTGTAAAAGAACAAGGGGAAGGCGTTGCTTCTACAGTCGCTGAAGGCGTAGGAAACGTATTTTCTGGGCTTGGAAAAGGGTTTGACGAATCACTAACAAAAAAGCAGATCAAAGTTGATGCAAATATATCGGCAACAAAAGTAGAAATTAGTCGTGCTCAACAAATTACGTCAAGTACGAAAGAAGGAATGTCGGTTTATATTCTGTCAAAAGATGGCGTAGAAGGAAGCTTCATTCTCAAAGCCTTTTCAGGGGAAAAGGAAGTTGGAAGAAGCGATGCCCAAGTTAGCATTGAGAAAGATGGTGCTAAGTTTGTCGATTTTGAGTTTGATAATAGGACACCATTTGGCTCTGTAGACTATTACCTCTTAAGTGAAAAATAAAGAATGAAACAATGGCGTTCAAGAAACTTTGTCCAAAACTCGTTAGCCAACAATTCCATTAAACTAGGCAAAAATTCATGGATGAATTTTTAGGTTTTCCGCGTCGGGAACGCGTAAAACCGGGCCGGACCACACCTGAGTACAGAAAGGCGCTTTTGGTTCCTTTTGCGCCAACAAAAGGAACGGGTGCGCTATCGCAGATAGTAAATAAACCGCCGCTGGTATAGCGCATCATACAAACCCGCCCAGCCAAACCAATTCAAACCCTCACCTTTTTTAAACCAACAATAAGTTTAAAAACCAACCTATTTGCGCCGCATATCAAGCGTTATATCAGCTTTAAAAAAGCGAGTTTAGAGCGGAGCGATAGATTTGAAATCAAACGAGAATAATACTATTAACTTCGAATTCTCAGTAGAAGGGTATGAAATAGTAGCATCTGTCAGTAAGGCTTCTGGTCAAGAAATAACCACAATTAATGGTGACATTATATCCAGCAAGCGTAACTTATACCGGAATTCAACTCATGAGTTTCAGCTCGATGGGAAGCGGTTTAAAGTTAATCTTCAAGTGCAAAGCATTATCAAAGGTATTTATGTATGCACGTTAACTATTGACGATACCGTTATTGAAACACTCCAATATAATTATGAAAAACCTGAAGGTTTTCATCGACGGATTCTCGCTTTATTGTTCATGTTCTGTGGCGCCCTACTTATAAATCATAAGATTGCGCTTGCAATTTATATCGCTGTTTTATTTCTAGTTACCGGATTTTTAAAAAATAGAGAAATGAAAAAGAAAAACTCTCGAAATTGACATTTAAAAATAGAACTCCTATCCCAAAATCCAGATTCCGGGTAGCTCATACTGAGCTTGTGGCATGACGGTGGCGAGTAATGCTCGCAATCGACACATACAATTCACATCAACAATGCGTAACCAAGCCACAGCAAAATAACCACAACACAAGAAACCCAAACCATAGGCAAAAATTCATGGATGAATTTTTAGGTTTTCCGCGTCGGGAACGCGTAAAACCGGGCCGGACAACACCTGAGTACAGAAAGGCGCTTTTGGTTCCTTTTGCGCCAACAAAAGGAACTGGTGCGCTATCGCAGATAGTAAATAAATCGCCGCGCGCAAAGCGCATCATACAAACCCACTCACCTAAACAACAACATACAGACCAACACCACCCCAAAAGCCCACCCTCTACATAAACTTCCCATTTATAAATCCACCAAATATTTCACCAAAAACCTATAACAACACACCGCTACCGTGATAACTTCCTATCAGACTCATTGCTAACAAGGAAGTTACTCGCATGCAGCCTCGGCTTTCGCTGATCCACACCTTAGGCGCGATCAAAACCCCGATCGTGATTCTGAATGGCCTACCCGGCAGTGGTAAGTCGGTGGTTCTCAAGCAGCTTGCCCAATATCTAAATCGCGATATTCGCACCAGCTTGCCCGAGCCTGCCGACCATCCAAGCGGCGCCGAACTCTTCTGGGACCCGGTCAGCGGCGCGTTTCAACAACACCTTCAGCAAGTATTACATCGTTTGCCAAGCCTCGAGCAGCGTGGTCAAACCCTGTTTATGACCGCCTGTTGGGTTGGCGAAAACCATTGGCTTTCATCAGCCTTGTTGTATCAAAAAGTCACCGTGATAGAGCAGCAGCAACTGTTTATGTCTGAGCACGAAATCCAAGCTTTGCTGCCTGAGGCAAACGCCAGTGAAGTGTGGCTGCAAACCGCCGGTTGGCCAGTATTGGTGGCGAACTGGGACAATATCGCTGCGCAGCGTGTTCGCCACTCTTGGCTCGATTTTATGCAAACGCGCATTTTGCCGCAGTTGCCGTTTCACGAGCAGCGGCTGCTGGTCGCGCTGGCGTTTTGCCCGGTATTGAAACAGAGCGCCATTCACGCCGAGCCGCTGAATATCGAAACCATGGCCCCACTAGTGCAGCTCAATAGCCTTGCCGAACTGCGCCTTGGCGTGCCCTATTTACGCGCAGTACTCAAAGAGATCGCCAGTAAAGAAGTGCGACTGTTCCAAGGGGCGATGCGCGTTGTTTCCAAGCATTATCAGCAAAGTGGTCAACGCCTTGAGGCGATTCAGACCGCGATTGAATCCAATAACCTCGATTTGGCGCTACAGTGGTTTAAACACAGTGGCGGCGGTATGTACGGTTATTACCACGGCTTTCAAGAGCTGGATAAAGTGCTGGCACTGTTTCCTGAACTCATGCTTAGCCAAGAACTGCATTTAGCGTGGGCGAACATGTTGTCGCTGCTTAAATCGCAGCAGTTTTTGCAAGCGCAGCATTTTCTTGAAAAGCTATCCCTCGACTCATCAGGGCATTTTGAATCACAAGAAGATCGCGGCATCGTCGCGCTGATGAAAAGTAAGCAGCGTGCTTATTTCTCGCCGCAAACGTCTGCGCAGCAACTTCTTCAGCATCGCCAACTGGAAAAGGAACTCGCAGGGCATGACGGTGCGCTGATGAGTTACTACGCGTCAGCATCGGTGACCCACTCCAATAATGGCGAATGGTTTCAAGCCTCGGTCTATCAAGACAAAGAGCTGGCCTTGGCGCAAAAGCACGACATTCCCTACCTGATTTTTTATTGCCACTTTAATAAAGCACGCTTTGACCTGCGCATGGGCTACCCGGAGCGAGCACTGAGCAATATCGAGCAAGCCGACATTGCCCTTAAGCGCGTCAGTTACTACCCGACCCTCACCTTTGAGCGAAACTTTGTTGATTTGGTGAGTGGTATTCACCAGCTGATGAGCGGCAATATGCAAAAAGCTGCCAAGCTGTGGGATAAAGTCGCCACCCTACGTAAACACTCAGAAATCTGGCCCGACTTTTTGATGCAGTTTCATCTGTTTGGTCTGTGTACCAAGCTGCTCGAACATTCCATGGATGACGCGTATCGCTTGCACGACGAACTGCGCTACGAATACCAATTAAGCTTTACCGACGACAGCGGCAACGTGTTTTTCTCTCTGCTGCACATTTTGATTTTGCAGCAACAAGAGCGCTGGGTGGATGCGCAAAAATACCTCGACATGCTAAATGCAACACCAGAAAGGTTAAGCGCCAATGTGCGCGAACTGCACCATTATTTGGCGCTGCGCAATCAAGTCGGGCTGATTTGTATTCATCAACAAAAACGCGCCGTAGCGCCGCTCGATAACAGCATTCAAACCACGCCGCTGATGGAAATCGCCAGCGAAATTCAGCATATCAAACTGCTGTGGTTTAAACGCGAATACAGCAAAATGCAGTCGCCTCTGGCGGATCTTTTAGTGCGTTGCTATCGATTGCAATTTTGGTTTGTACTGCTGTTGGAAAGTCAGTGGCTCAATGCGGCGGTGCAATGGTTGTGGAAGAAAGAGAAACAGCGCCATCTGAATACGCAATTGGAAGAAGCAACTCGCGCTTGGCAGCTGCGCCATCAAGCGCTCAGCATCCAAACTGAGATTGAAGAGCTTAGTGCCAAACAGCTGCAAGTGATTCAACGTCTGGCCGAAGGTTTATCAAATAAGCAGATCGCCCAGTATTGCGGTATCAGTGAAAGTACCGTCAAATTTCACCTTAAAAATCTGTTTAAACAGTATCAGATAAAAAACCGCCAGGCCTTATTGGCACTGGCGAAATCCAAAAAGTGGATCAAATAACACAGGAAAGGAGTTAATCGTTGCGATAGGCTTTGGCCTATCTAAAGTTGCACTACGCTTGCATTGGGTCGGTCACCAAATGTTGCATCGAGCCATAATGGGCAACTAAGCCGTTAAATTGCTCGGCGTCGTAAAAGTCACATTCACCGCGGCCATAGGCTTTGGCAACCTCAATACAAAACTTCGCTGCATAAGCGATGTCGGTTTCGTGGCTTGCGCCGGTGGCGCAGCCTGGTACCGCCACTTGGGTAGTCAGGGCAAGTCCAACTACCGGCGCATCGGTCGCGGTGGCGGGCTGCATAATGCTGTTAATGTGATAAAGATTGTTGGAATACGGCGTGATGTCGGCGGTTGAAAGCGGCAAGCACAGCGCCGGCTCTCCGCTGACAAATTCCATCAACCGCAGCAGATCTTCAGCGGGATGAAGAATGTAGCCCTGCTTGACCGTTGGTGAAATCGCCACGCCGCGCTGATTTAAAAAGCGGTTGCCTTTGGTGGTATCAATCGAAATCACTGCGTCGCAGCGCTCGTCCACTTCGTAACCTAAAATTTCTGCGGTGGTGACTGGCGAGTCCATAAAATCCACCGGCTTGTGCGGTCGAACTGGCGCATTGGGGCATATGTGAGTGGTGATGATCACATCCCCGGCTAAACGATCGCCTTTGGCCGCCATGGTCGCAAGTTTGTCCGCTACTGCGAGCGCAGCAATCGCACCATCGGCATCCGATACCAAACCAATGCGCGCAGGACGTGCGCCAATGCCGCCTAAACGGCCAATCACACCAAGGGTTGGCGCGCTGCCACCTTGTGCTTTTCCTTGAGTGCCGACAATTTCAATCTTCAGCACATCGGTAAAACCCTTGCTTCCTGTGACCCTGTCACGTGATACTTTAGTATGATCGCGACCATAGAACTTCTCGGCGACTTGCGCGCCATCAATATGCGCGTCATCCAACAGCTCATAAAATTCCAATGTCTGTTTTAAGGTCATAAACAACCGTCCTTGTTGGGATTACCCGAGTTAAATTTGAAACTTCACATTCGGTTTCAATTGCGTCTTGATTAAGCGCCCTTGTGGGCGCTTATGACTTAACGCTTAGCTTAGTGCTACCCAATCTTTATTTGCGGTTTGGTCGGCACAGCCAGTTGTATTTCGAGAAGTCGTAGTAGAAGCTTTGAATCGGTACGAATTTCATGTCGCTCAAACAGTCGTTAACCGCTTGACGGTAACGCGTGGTTTGCAAGAACGCATCGACTTGGTTATCCACAATGTACTTTTGCAGCTTCTTGTAGATGGCGTTACGTTTATCGGCATCCAGCTCAGTACTGGCTTGATCGATCCACTCATCCACTTGCTTGTCGTTAAGCCAAGACATCGATGCCCAAGAACCGGCTGATTTCGACGAGTATTGGTTGTAGAACACCGACAGAGGCGATGAGTACGTTGGACCAAAGAAGATTTGGTTCACGTTTGGCGTCGTCTCTGGCTTGGCGGCGATTTCGGTCACGCGGCTCCAAGGGTCAGCTTGCAATTTGACATCAAAACCAATGCTTTGCAGGTTAGCCTGCATCATCAGCGCAATCTCTTCTTCATACGCAGAGCCGGCGACATAGCCGAGCGTTAGCGGAATTTTTTGCCCTGCATATTTAGACTTTTTGACGTACTCTGCCGCTTTAGCAAGGTCCAAGTGCGGCGCTTCTAAACCATCTAAAAACGCGTCTTTAAACAGCGATGCCAACGGCCCAGCCATCGACTCACCTGGGTGCAGCTCGGTATTGGCCAAATCGTAATCGATAGACAAAGCAATAGCTTTACGAATGTTCACGTCATCAGTTGGCGCTAACTGGTTGTTAAACTTAATGTAATAGCCAGTTGCAGTGCCAAGGTTTTGAATGTGGTAACCCGGAATTTTATCGATCGCCGCCAAGGTTTCACTGGCTTGGTATGTACTGCTGAGATCCAGCTCGCCTTTATTGGCTAGTGCTTTGATGGTTGACTCATCTTTGGTGATCAAAAGACGCACTTTCTCGAGTGGGTTTTGTGGGAAACCTGCGAAGTAATCATGATTACGCTCTAGCACCAAACGGCTACCGCGTTGCCATTCGCCAAGGCTGTAAGGGCCGGTACCCAAAGAGTGAGAAGAAAGGTAGTCTTCTGACCACTTGCTGCCTTCATTGCCATGTTCAAGCGCTACGCTTTGGTCGATAACAAACAGCAGCGGCGTCATTGCAAGAAATGCAGAAGACGGCTGTTTAAGGGCGAATTTCACCGTGTGTTTGTCTACCGCGCTGACGCCATCAGCGGCCAAAAATGGTTTAAAGAAGCCCGAAACACCTTGGTTGATGGTCAGCAAACGTTGCACTGAGTAGACCACGTCAGACGCTTTCACCTCATCGCCATTTTGGAATTTGGCGTCTTCGCGCAAGTGGAAAGTAAAGGTTTTACCATCGCTCGACACATCCCAGCTTTTCGCCAGCAGTGGCTGAATTTTACCTGTGGTATCAGCGGTGGTGAGGCCGTCATACAGGTTTACCGCCATCATGTATTCGGTGTAGTCACTGACTTTAGCCGGGTCGATGGTGCCTACAATTTGAATCAAGTTGACGGTCGCGGTGAGGTCATCGTATTTTTCTGCCAGCGCAGGCTGAGCAGCTAAAAGCCCAGAGACCAAAGCAACAAGCGGTTTGTAATTCATAACTAAATTCCTTTTAGGTTAATTTTGTTCAAAGGGTTGATAGCTGACATCTGGGTAACCAAACGCTTTAGGACCAACCACTTCAAGTGCGCGGCTAGAGCGCAGCAATGGATGACACGGAATGCCCAGTACCGCCACTTTTTGGCCGTAACGCAGCACTTCGGTGGTAATCGCATGGCCAGTTTCGATATCCAAAATGATGATCAAATCCGGCACACTGCACTTCACTTCTCCGTTGATACGGAAAATGAGGTTTTCGTTTTGAATGTCGACGCTCGCTTGCTCATTTGAGAAATTGGCAATGCCTTCCAGCTGCAAGTTACCGCGAGTAAACCCGGCCACCATTTTGCGTTCTAAATCGACAATCTTGCCTTCAAACAGCACTTGGCCGTTCTCTTGGCGACAAATCTGCTCAATCGGGTTGAGATTGGCTTTGTTGGCTTCCATTACCGCAAGGCCAAGGTTGCGCGCTTGAGTAACTGTGCCCGGCACCGCGTATTGCTTGACGAACTTACCGCTCATCGGCGCTTCCACCATGCCTGCACCTGCACCCATCTGCACCACGCAACTGCGCGCTAAACGCTCAAGCCACAGCTCGCTGACCAGATGTTTGAAAATCACCGTATTACCGTGGGCATCGGACATCGCCGCTGGCATACTGCAGTGGCCATAAATACTGAACGTGGTCATCTGCATTTCAGGAAAAGCGCGGCCCATGCCATCGCCATCGACCAGCGGAAGATCCATGATCGCGGCAATTGCCGCTGGACGAATGCCGTTGGCACCGCCGATTTCCACCGCGATAATGGCATCGACTTTACGTCCAACTTCTTCTTCGATAGCGCGTACCGCACGCACGATTTCGTTGCCTTCGCAGATCTTTTCCATCGACACCGCTGGCGCACCGATGTTACCAACCGAAATCACCAACGCATCGTCGTCAAGTTCGCCAAGGCTCATCAGCCGTACTTTGGCGCCGCGGCGCATTTCCGCAATCGCGTGCAGTTTGCCGTAATACGGGTTACCGCCGCCGCCCGTACCCAAAATGCCGGCACCAATTTCAATCGCTTGAATGTCTTTTTCTGTTAACTCTTGCATATTAAAACTCCAATTCGCCGACCACTTTGACGCGAATGCGCGTGGCATTACCCGGTAAATACGCGAGCGGAACATCTTCTTGATCGACTAACACGACCGTATCGGCTTTCGCTCCCGCTTCGATGGCTTTGTCGGTGGCGGCTTGTTTTGCCTGTGCCAGCGCCTCGTCACGAGAAATGTTTTCTAAGCTGAAAATACGGTCGACCTCCCCACTCACCTGTGCAATCGCTGCCCCTACAGCGTTTGCCACAGAGAAGTGGTTCGGTCTTATGGTTTCCAAATCGCCGATTTGCTGGGCCGCAAGGACCGAGCCACCACCGACGACAATCACAGGAATACGCGCGGCTGACAGGCGGTTTTTCTCCACCACATCAAAAATAATTTCATCCATCACCGCCAGCGCTTGATTAACCTGTTCAGCATCTAGGCTGGCAACGTTGCTGGCATCGCCCACTTCGGCGCGCCCGCTGGCAACGGCGATGTCGGTCGCAGTCAGATCACTGCCGCCAAACACCCAAGCTTTTTCGCTGATTTGATAGCCGACACTGTCTGGGCCGATGGTGATGTTTGGCTTGGCTTGAGCGGCTTTTTGACGCACTAAGCTGCCGCCGCCAAGGCCAACACTGACCATATCTGGCATGCGAAAGTTGGTGCGCACGCCGCCAACATCGACCGACATTGCTGCTTGGCGCGGAAAGCCTTGCTGAACCAAACCAACGTCTGTGGTGGTGCCACCGATATCGACCACGATCGCGTCTTGCTCACCGGAAAGAAATACCGCGCCGCGCATAGAATTGGTTGGGCCGCTGGCAAAGGTCAGCACTGGGTAGCGTTCAACAAATTCGGCGCTCATTAGCGTGCCGTCATTTTGAGTGATGAAAAATGGGCAGTTCAGGCCACAAACTTTGAGCGCGTTAGCAAAGGCTTGCACGGTTTTACGGCTCAGCTGACGCAGGCTCGCGTTAAGAATCGCAGCGTTTTCACGCTCTAAAAGACCGATGCGTCCCACTTCGCAAGACAGCACCACATCGCACTCTGGATGCAGCTCTTGAATCAAATCTCGCACTCGATATTCAGTGTCATCGTTGACTGGGCTAAACACGCAGCTGACCGCGACCGAATTAATGCCTTTTTGCTTTAATTCCAACGCGATTTGGCTGATGTGCGCTTCATCAAGCGGGTTAATTAAACGACCGTCAAATTCGTAGCCGCCTTTGACCAGATAACAACCGCCATCAAGCATGGTTTGAATGTCTTGAGGCCAATCTGCAAACGGCGGCACGCTCAACGTGGCCGGTAAACACACGCGGATCACCGCGGTTTTTTGCAGGTGTTTACGTTCAACCACCGCATTGGTGAAATGGGTGGTGCCAATCATCACGCCGCTGATGTTAGCGTGCGATACGCCCGACTGTTCCAACACCACTTTGAGCGCATTCTCGATGCCTGAAGTGACGTCTGCCGTGGTCGGCTGTTTAGTGGCTGCCAGTACCGTGTCGTTTTGCATGATGACCGCATCGGTATTGGTGCCGCCAACATCAATTCCTATCCTATAATTGGATTTCATTTTTACTCCTTGTTTCTATGCTGACGCTAAAGCTGCTTTGGCGTCAGCATCACTGACATACGGTTTGTGGCGCTCTTCTTCTTCGCTGATCACCGGAATCGCGCGGATCAAAGCGCGGGTATAGTTGTGATTCGGCATATCAAACAGCGTTTGGGTATCGCCCACTTCAAGCAGTTCGCCGCGATACATCACCGCCACGCGATTGCAAAACTGGCGCATTAGGCTCAGATCGTGGGAAATAAACAGATAGGTCAAACCCAGATCGCTTTGCAGGCGTTCTAACAGCTCAATCACGCTTTTTTGCACCGACACATCCAGCGCGGAAGTCGGTTCGTCGAGCACCAAAATTTTGGGGTTCGCTGCCAAAGCACGCGCAATAGCGACTCGCTGTTTTTGCCCGCCAGATAAGCTTGACGGATACATCTCGGCGTACTCTTGTGGCAATTCCACCAATTCAAGCAAGCGGCGAATTTCGCCATCAATGTCCTGAGATTTTCCGATATATTTGAGTGGTACCGATAGCGTTTGCGCGATGGTGCGACGCGGGTTAAGCGACGCCGCCGGGTTTTGATGCACCATCTGAATGCTGTGACGATTGGCCTGATTAGCGCGCCAAGTGGCTAGCGGTTTGGCTTCGATCATGATGTTGCCATCGGTGCAATCAATAATGCCCATCAGCATGCGCGCAAGGGTGGTTTTGCCAGAGCCAGACTCGCCAGCCAGACCAAACGTATCGCCTTGATTGATGCTTAAATTCAGTGGCTTAACCGCTTTGACTTGCGAGGTCACACGTCCACGCCAATCTTTTTTGCCGTGAAAGGTTTTGCAAGTTTCAACAAAGCGAACCAACGGCGCTTTTGAGCTTGGCGGTTTTGGTTCTTGGTTTGGCGCGTAAAGACGCGGAACCGAATCAAACAGCCTTTGGGTATAGGAGTGCTTAGCGCGGTCAAAAATGTTCGCCACACTGCCGTGTTCAACAATGCGGCCATGCTGCATCACGTACACGCGGTCGGCGGTTTTGCGCACCACGCCAAGGTTATGGGTGATCATCAGTAGCGCCAGTTGTTCGTCTTCCACCAGCTGGTTAATCAACTTGATGATTTCATCTTGCGTGGTCACATCCAGAGCCGTCCCCGGCTCATCGGCAATCAGCAATTTGGTGGGATGCAGCAGCGCCATCGCAATCAAGACTCGTTGGCGCATACCACCGGAAAGTTGCCATGGATAAGCGTTATATACCCGCTCAGTATCGGTCAGCTTGACCTTGTCCAGTACCGCTAAAATGTGCGCTTTGCGCTCGGCTCTGGTGTATTTCACGCCGCTGGTTTTCTCAACGAATTTCATGATGTCGTTAAGGTGAGTGCGAATGCGAAACACCGGATTGAACGAGGTCTGCGGATCTTGCTGAATCATCGACATCACTGAGCCTTTAAGGCTCTCGCGCTTGCTGTGTTCCATACTCAGCAGCGACTCACCATCGACCTTGATATCACCGCTATTGATCACGATTTGCTGGCTGTTAAGCGTGCCCATCAACATTTTGCTAGTGACACTTTTGCCTGAGCCCGACTCGCCAATCAAAGCAACGCGCTCGCCCGGATGAATGTGCAGCGAAATACGATGCAACACTTGGCGCTGACCACCATAGACTTTAAACGCCAGGCTAAAATCGGAAATTTCAATTAATGGCTGCATGGTTATACCTCCACATCAAAAAAGTCGCGCAGGCCGTCGCCAAGCAAGTTAAAGCCTAAAATGGCGTACAAAATCGCCAGCCCCGGCATCATGGCTTCCCACCAATATTCGGGTAAGTACGCCGCGCCAGTCGACACCATGGTGCCAAGATCTGGAGTTGGCGGCTGAACGCCTAGGCCAAGAAAGCTCAGCGTCGCGCCAAACAAAATCACAAATCCGGCGTCGAGCGTGGTTTTAACGCTGATCGCAGCCACGCAGTTCGGCAAAATTTCTTTGACCACAATGTGCCAGTGGCTCGCACCAGACAGGCGCGCAGCTTCGATAAAGTCTTCGGTGACAATGCTTTTAGCCAAGCGATACACCAAGCGGCAGTGCCAGTTCCACCACAGACAAGCAATCGCCAGCATCGCGTTGGTTAAATTGGGCTCGAGAATCGAGGTAATCGCCAGCGCCAATGCCAGTGGCGGAACCGCAAGTAACATGTCGTTAAAACGCATGATGAGCTGCTCAATCCAACCACCTGCGTAGGCGGCAACGATGCCAAGTAGCACGCCAACTGGCACGGACAGGGCCAGCACGCCGACCACCAAACTTAATGACACGCGATAGCCGTAAAGGACGCGAGTTAAAATGTCGCGGCCAACGTTGTCGGTGCCCATCCAGTAATCCCAATCTGGCGCATGGTGGCGAGCGCGAAAGTTAACAAAGCTGCCGGCGTGTTCAGGGTACGGCGCCAAAAGCGGCGCTAGCAGCGCGAACAGTACCACACTCACTACAATCACTAAGCCAATCACTGCCGTTGGGTTACGGGTAAAGCGATACCAGGCTTTACCAAAGTTGGAGTATTGCTTGTCCGCGCTAGATGGCGTGAACTCTTGCTCGCCATGAGGCAGATGGGTTTGCTCTAACGGAATCATGTTAGGCTCCTTTGTGCTTCACGCGCGGGTCGACCACGCCGATAATAAAATCAATCAATAAGTTGGCGGCGATAAAGAACACACCGGACACCAACACCACGCCAATCACGGCATTAAAATCTTTATGCAGAATCGAGCGCACGCCATAGCTCGCCACGCCCGGCCACGAAAACACCATCTCGACCACAAAGGCGTTACCAATCAGTGAGGCAAACTCAAGGCCCAAAATGGTCAGAGGCGCTGACGCTGACAGACGCAGCAGATATTTGAAATTGACCACTGGCTTGGAAACGCCGCACGCACGCAGCGTTTCAACGTGGTCGCGATGACTAAATTCGATCATCGACGAACGCGTAATGCGCATCACCTGACCAATACCCGCGGCAGACAGCGCAATTGCAGGCAGCAAAATATGTTGCAGCGCGTTAAGGAACACATCAAAGCGCCCTTGCAATACACTGTCGAGCAACAATAAACCGGAAAAATCGGCGCTGAAGTTCATTGAGGAAGAGAGACGCTCGGTGACTGGTAGATCAAGCCAACCAAGGCTTGCCAGCAGCTGCAGGATCAGAGCGAGAAGAAACGACGGTGTCACCACCCCAACCAATGAAACGACCCGCGACACTTGGTCGAACCAGCCATTTGGGCGATAAGCAGCGAAAATGCCCAGCGGCATGCCAATGGCCGCGGTAAAAAATACCGCCACCAATACCAACTCAAGCGTTGCTGGCAATGCGCGAGTAATGTCGGATAACACCGGCTGGTCGGTAATGGTGGATTGACCCATATCGCCATCAAACACATTGCTGATATAGTCGAAATACTGCACTGCGATGGATTTATCCAGCCCCATCTTTTGTTGCAGTTCGGCGACTTGTTGTGGGGTCGCCAACGGGCCAAGTGCTATCCGTGCTGGGTCGCCGGGGATAAGGCGCGCCACCACAAAAATGATCACCGATAATCCAACCAACACCAGCAGCAAGCGACTGAGGCGCAGCCATAAGTAGTAGGCTTGGCTCATACATTCTTCCCTGAATACGATTTGCTTGCCTAATAAATCATCATAGCTAAGGGCGATGCACAACCCAGACAAAGGGTAGTTTTAGCAAAATATCGGCTAGCACTTGTTGATTATTTACCCAATAGCATCATATTGAACTGATAAATCACATCGGAAAGATTCTTAAAATACCCACTTTAAAAGCAATAACTAACCAACAAGTTGATTAAATTTTTGCGCCAAACATGGGATAGTAATCCCCATCGGCTCTGGCTTTGATGCCATCCCACGCCCACTTAAAGGAGAAGTTCCCGTCATGGATAGACCGTTGCCCCCTGCCCTAAGCCCCATAGCTCAGCAGTTGAGTGAGTCATCAATTCGTACTATCGCGAATTTCGGCATGACCCAAGCGGATGTGATTCCGCTGTGGTTTGGCGAATCGGACATTCCAACCCCAGATTTTATTCGCCAAGCCGCGGCGCACGGTCTTGAGCAAGGTGACACTCGCTATACCCCGAATAACGGTATACCTGCGCTTCGTACCGCGCTCGCCGAATATCAAAACCGTCTTTATGACCAGCAATTTGACCAGCACAATATCGTGGTTACCGTGTCTGGGACGAATGCGGTCATGCTGGCCGCGCAGACCTGCATCAGCGCCGGCGATAAAGTGGTGGTCATCACGCCGGTATTCCCTACCTTATTCGCCGTACCGCAACTACTCGGCGCAAAGGTAGAACAGCTGCAGCTAAGCCAAAATGGTCATCGCTTTGAGCTGGATTTAGACGCGCTATTTCACGCAGCTAAAGATGCCAAAGCGATTGTCATCAACAGCCCGAACAACCCAACCGGTTGGTGCGCGACCAAAGAACAGATTGAAGCAATTTGTGAATTTGCTCGACGAGAAAATGTCTGGGTGATTTCTGATGAAGTGTACGCACGCCACACCTATGAAGGCGACAGCGCGCCATCGTTTTGCACCTTTATGCGCGAATCTGACCCGATCATCGTTTGCAATAGTTTCTCTAAAGCTTGGTGTATGACTGGCTGGCGTTTGGGGTGGTTAACCTTGCCGCGCGCCATCACACCCACCATCACCAAATTGATTGAGTTTAACGTCTCATGCGCACCAGGCTTTGTACAAGCTGGTGGTTTGGCGGCGATTACCCAAGGTGAACGTTTTATCGAACAAACTCGCGAGCGCTTTTTGACCGCCCGTGACATGGTGGCACAAGCGCTCAGCGATATTCCTGGCGTGACCTTGTATGACATGCCTGCCACCTTCTATGCGTTTGTCAAAATTGATGGCCTTGCGGCCAATAGCCAAGCGTATATTTTACGTATGATTGAAGAGGCGAAAGTCGGTGTGGCACCAGGCGAGGCATTTGGTCTTGGCGGCAGTGAACATCTGCGTATTTGCTACGGCTGCGATTTAGCGGTGCTTGCAACAGCCCTAGAGCGCATTCGCGACTTTTTATTAACCCATCGCCCAGAGTAATGAACCGATGCGTTAAGCGTTGGTGTTTGATCTTAAACCGAGCAGCATAGAGCCCTGACAGTTACGCAAATCACGTGCGACTAAAATGCCTCATGTTGCTCATTTTTAAGCTGATTCACAGTTATTACTCAATTTTTTTCTGCCAAGTGGCAAGAGTCAAAAGCCTAAACTAGCCTGTTATTTATACTCACTAGATTGCATAGGCATACACATTTGGTTTATTCAGCCCCGCATGTAAAGCATCACTCTTTGATTCGCTATTTTGTCAAAATTTGTCGACCACTGGCAGCCATCTGTTTGGGTTTCTCGCTCCTTAGCCTCAGTGGCTATCTGGTCGATTTAGAGGTGCTGTATCGCCCAATTCCAAGTGGTCCTGCCACCAATCCATTAACCGCAATCTTAACCACGCTACTGGCTCTGGGTTTGATGCTTCCACCACGCACTCGCCCCTGCCTTTCAGCGATGTGCGCCTACAT
Organism: Vibrio xiamenensis; assembly: GCF_900100015.1. Lineage (GTDB taxonomy): Bacteria > Pseudomonadota > Gammaproteobacteria > Enterobacterales > Vibrionaceae > Vibrio > Vibrio xiamenensis. The sequence continues at coordinate 241,221 of NZ_FNDD01000002.1, forward strand.
TGGGTTACTGTTTATTAGCATGCGTTTAGTCGATGAACAATTTGGCACCAGTAACGCTGCGTTGATCACCAGTTTTCTCTACAACCCCCTTGAGCACCTTAACGACCCACGCAACAATGTGATGGGGCTAAACACGACGGCGATGTTACTGCTGCTGTGTCTGGCTAATATTTTTCGCCGCCATCGCAAAGCGTTCCTATCACAAATATGCAGCTTTATCGCACTCGCCATTCCGACGGTAGCCATCACTGGTTATGCTTACGGGCTTGAGAATTTTTATGGCGACATGTCACTTATAACCACAACACTAGGATTGCTGCTGTCGATAAGTTCGCTGTTTATTACCTCAAGCCGTGGTATCGTGCGCGCCGTGCTTTCACCCTACATTGGTGGTCGAATCGCGCGGGTGCAGGTCGTGGTCGGGTATCTGTTTTGCTTTATTTTGGGCTATATGCTGGTGCAATCGCTGGTCAACACTGGCTTAGAAAACCTGTTTGGCGCGTATGTGGTCGCCACCAGTTGGTTTATCATTCTGCTCGTAGCAATGAGCGCTGCAGCGCAAGAAAAAATCGATCGCGAACGGCGCACAGTCGAGCGTAAACTGAACCAAATTGAAACCCTTGACCAACTGACCGGGCTGTATAATCGCGTCGCCTTTAGCCAAGAAGCAAGCAAATGTATGGCGTGGCAGCGGCGCAAAAACTCCACTCTGTATGTGATGCTCATGGACGTGGATTACTTTAAGAAAATTAACGACCACTTTGGTCATAGTGTGGGTGATGAAGTGTTAGCCACCATCGCAAACGCGCTAACAAATAGCTCTCGCGAGACAGACCTATTGTGCCGTTATGGCGGTGAAGAATTTGTCGCTCTGGTGGATGTCAACGCTCATTCAGGAGCGCTGATCATTGCCGAAAAGTTTCGTATGGCGGTGGAAGGCATTTACATCAATGATTTTACCGATGTTCATGGCGCGCTGTCGGTATCGATAGGCTGCGCGCCACTTAACGATATGATTGGCCTAGAACAGGCGCTCGCTAATGCAGATAAAGCCATGTACCGTGCCAAGCATTACGGTCGTAACCGTGTGATCTCCTTTGAACAGGAGTTCACGGCTATCTCTGCCTGACACAGATTAACCCAGTGGCAAGGTTTCAGCACTTAGGCTGAAATAGCCCGCGCCTTTGTCGAAACAATCAGATAGTGCTGCTTATAAACAACCCAGCCGTTGAGCATTAAGCATCCCACCGCCAGCCAGATCGGCACGTAGGTGATGAAATCAGCCTCGGAAAACGACTCTCCAAGTGCAAGCGCGACCAGAAACAGCAGCAGAGGTTCCACGTAGCTAAGCATGCCAAATAGCGAAAGCGGCATCCGCTGACTGGCGGCAATAAAGCTCAGCAGCGCCATGCAACCTAAAACGCCAAGCCCGGCGATGATCAACCAGCCATTGTTACCTTGCTCAGCAAAGAACGCCCAGTTCCAGTTTTTCTGATACAAAATCGCCACGCCAAACGGCAGCATAACCAAATGTTCGACCATCATGCTGTGCAATGCACAAAGATTCAGGCGACGCTTTAAAATGAAATACGGCGGATAACCGAGCATCACCACCAATGACACCAGAGAAACGCCGCCGTGACGTAAAAGCTCAGCCCCTACCCCAATCAGCGCTAAGCCAACCGCTAGACTTTGCAAGCGTGACAAACCCTCGTTAAACAGCACACGGCCAGTCAGCACCAAGGTCAATGGCATCAAAAAATAACCCATCGCCAAATCTTGCGCATGACCATTAAGTGGCGCCCAGCCAAATAACCACACTTGTACACTCATTAATACGCTGCACACCACGACTATCATCAGCGAGCGTGGCGTATGGATAACCTCACTTAGCGCCTCGCGAAATGCGCGTCCTTGCTTGGCGATAGCGAGCGCAAGCAGCATGATAAAGACGGTCCCCATAACCCGCCAACCAAACACAGCAAAACCATCTAATGGTTCAAGCCAAACACTGTAGTAAGACAAGGCACCGAACAGCACAGATGCACTAAGACAAAATAAAATTCCGATAAGCAAGGCCAGTTCCCTCTGTTTAATCCATGCAATAAGGCGCGAAACGCCACCGCGATTGAGAAATCACTCAACAATGCAATTAATAAACCGACTTAATGAATACCTTGCAGACTATTTAGCTAGCGCTTTCGAACCAAGCAGCGCCGTGAAAGCGTATTCGAGTGTTATCCTAAGCGCGGCGGCGCCGTTGCACCACAAATGCTCAGGTTCCCCACAATTGTGCTTTAACGATAAAAATAGAGTTATTTTTCAACACGATATACCAAAAAAAATCATTCTTTCGATAACAGAGCCGTTTCGATAAGCAACGGTTTTGATAAACAAGCCGCTTATCGCCAATAAAAAGGGCTAGCCTATCGCTAACCCTTTCACTGCATGTCCAATCAAACGTTTGAACCGGACTGGCCGTTTATTTCATCGCCCAAACGCGAAATGATTTGCCTTTCAGTTTGCCATCATTGAGCAGATTCAGCGCTTTTTTCGCGACGCTTTGACGCACTGCGACATAGGACCAAATGTCTTTAATTTGGATTTTGCCGACTTCGCTACCCGCGATCACTTTGCCTGCCGTCAAGGCGCCAAGAATGTCGCCCGGGCGCAATTTGTGCTTCTTGCCACCTTCAATACGCAAGCAGGTCATTTCTGCACGCAGCGGCGTGGTATCCAAACCCGACTCGCTCGGCAAGCTGCTAAAGCTTTGCGGGCCGAATTTGTCTTCAATAAGCGCTAAACGCATACCATCATTTGGCCCAACGAGGCTGGCAGCTACCCCTTTAGCACCGGCACGGCCTGTGCGACCTACGCGGTGAACGTGCACTTCTGGCTCATGAGCCATATCGTAGTTGATCACCAAATCCAGCGCATCAATGTCTAAGCCGCGCGCCGCCACATCGGTGGCCACTAAAATCGACACACTTTTCAGCGCAAACTGCACCAAAGCTTGGTCGCGCTGACGCTGGTCCAGATCGCCATGTAGCGCTTTAACACTAAAGCCTTGGGCATCCAAATCATCAGCCACATCTTGAGCTTCACGCTTGGTGTTACAGAAAATTACTGCACTTTCAGGGCGATGTTTTAGCAGCAATAGACGAGCAGCTTGCAAACGGCTATTGGCATCGTTGACTTGGTAAAAACGCTGACTAATGCTGAGCTGGTCGTGGCGTTCTTTAAGCTCAATATTAAGCGGGTTGTTCATCATTTCACGCGCCAGTTGCGCAATAGGCTCTGGGAAGGTAGCGCTAAACAGCAAGCTTTGACGCTCGCGCGGCATAAAGGTCGAGATCTGTTCTAAATCTTTGTTAAAACCCATTTCTAGCATGCGATCCGCTTCATCCAGCACCAACTGAGTTAAATGACTCAGATCCAGACGCTGTTTTTGCAGGTGATCAAGTACGCGCCCTGGCGTGCCAACAATGATGTGCGCGCCGTGTTCCAGCGAGCCAATTTGCGGCCCAACCGGCACACCACCACATAAAGTGAGAATCTTGATGTTATGAATACCACGCGCAAAACGGCGCAGCTCTTTGGCCACTTGGTCGGCCAATTCGCGAGTTGGACACAGCACCAAAGACTGAACACGAAAACGCTTTACTTCAAGACGTTCAAGCAGCCCCAAACCAAACGCCGCCGTTTTACCTGAACCGGTTTTGGCCTGCGCCAATACATCCCTGCCATCCAAAATGGCGGGCAAACTGGCTTGTTGAATTGGCGTCATGGCGCTAAAGCCAAGTTCTTTAAGGGTACTGAGTAAAGACGGTTTAAGCGCCAGAGAAGAAAAGTCGGTGTTGGATGATGTCACAATGAATCCTGTGGCTAAATTTTAACCAAGTCGCAATAAAGGGCGCTATTGTAACAGTAAGTGCCAAGATAAAAAGCGTTAACTGCGCTTAGCTTGCCTAAAGGTCAAGCGCGACTGCGAACACATTGAAACACGCCGTACTCGCTATAAAGATTGACAAAGAGCTTAGGCACTGAAAACATAGCCGACTTGGCAATCGGCCAACCAGAAAACAACATTAGGAATTGGTTTTATTACTACCATGTTAACGCTATCTAACAAGGTGACACTTGCCGACTGGGAAATTGAACTATCGGCGATACGTGCGATGGGCAACGGTGGACAAAACGTCAATAAAGTTGCCACCGCCATTCATTTGCGTTTCGACATTCAGCGCTCGACGCTACCGGATGTCTATAAACAACGCTTGTTGGCGCTGCAAGACAGTCGCATCACCAAAGATGGAGTGATTGTGATTAAAGCTCAGTCGCAGCGCACTCAAGAAAAAAATAAAGAAGACGCGCTCAATCGGCTCAAAGAGCTGATTCAATCTGCAATGGTAGAAGTAAAAACGCGCCGCCCAACCAAACCGACCAAAAGCTCGCAGATCAAACGCGTCGAGGCGAAAAAACGCACCGCAGTGACCAAAAACTTACGCGGCAAAGTCGACTACTAACATTCAACTGCGGCTTAGCAATTCGTTAAGCACAAAAAAACGCTTTGACCGAAACCAAAGCGTTTTTTGTATTTTCATCAGCTACAAATTCGCCAGCGAATTAGAATGCCGCCTCAATCGTACCGTGGAAAGTGTCGTCGATAAACTGACGCACCGCCTCAGACTGGTAAATCTTAACGAATTTCTTGTAGGCTTCTTTGTCTTGATCTTCTTTACGCGCAGCAATGACCATCACAGCCAGCGGCGCATCTTTTGGCTCAAGATAGATACCTTGTTTTTTCGGATCCAGCCCTGCCGACATCACGTAGTTCATCGTGATCGCAGCTGCATCAACATCATCCAAAGTACGAGGCAATTGCGCGGCGTCGATTTCTAGAATCTCAAAATGTTTTGGATTATCAATGATATCGTTAACCGTTGCTTTAAAGCCCACACCCGGTTTTAGCTTAATCAGGTTCGCATCAGCCAGCAGCAACAAACCACGGCCGCCATTGGTCGGATCGTTTGGAATCGCGATGCGCGCATTATCTGGAAGTTCATCCAGAGATTTATAACGGTTTGAATACACGCCCATACGCATCAAAATCGATTTACCCATCGACACTAAGTCTGAATCGTTGTTGCTATTGAAATTATTCAAAAAGGGTAAGTGCTGATAGCTATTAAGGTCGATGCTGCCATCGGCAAGCGCCGCATCAGGGGTGATAAAGTCAGAAAACTCAACCAACTCCACTTTAAGGCCTTGCTTAGCGGCTTCTTTTACCGCCGCTTCAACCACTTGAGCATGAGGCCCAACCGTTGCACCGACTTTAAGTACTTTGTCTTCTTTTTGGCCGCAAGCGCTCAATCCTAGCGCAAGACCCACTGCACATAACCACGTCAGCGCGGTTTTTATTGTTTTCATTACATCCTCCATAACAACATCATATATAGACGTATAGACATCTAAAAAAGCATACTACCGTGCAAAACTTAAGATGCAATCAGATTCTTTCGCCATCACATTAGTCTGCAAATATGATGAAATTCCCCTAACCCCTTGCCAATACTGAGCTTGCACTACATTTCAAGCCTAGTGAGCAATCAAGCCAACTAAATTGACGACCAAATACAGTGAAAAATGAGTTCAATGGAAAAAAATTTAGTATTTTCGTTTATTCCATGATTTGCATATACATACCCCCAACCACACCCTAAGGCGTAAAAAAATAATCGCATAATTGCATACTTTTTAGTGAACCGATTCTAATCTTTTAACGTATGAAATCGGGTTAGCTGACGTATCGCTAGCGGGAATTACAGCTTCGCGTTGTAACGTGCAACGCAATCATAATGATAGGAATCGATCATGAATACACCGTTTACTACGTCGTTAAAAACCTTATGTCTCAGCGCGGCCTTGATTGGCGTTTCTACTTCTGCGTGGGCGGGACACCACCTCAGTGTGAAAGCCATGGATCAAGATGTGTCTGGTGGCACCGTCACTGCGCAAATGATTAAAGCCGATGCCAACGGCTGGATGGTGGTACATCGCACCGATAAAATGATGAAACCGGGACCTGTGGTTGGTTACGCACCGCTGAAAAAAGGGGCTAACAATGACGTCACCGCAATTCTGACCGAACCTGTTATGTCGGGTGATATGCTGATGTTAATGCTGCACGGCGAGGATGGCGGCATGAAAACGGGCGTGTTTGAATACACACTCGGCTCCAAAGCTGACGGCCCAGTCCGCGAAGGCGGCAAATTGGTGATGGATGTCATCACGGTTAAATAACCCGTTACCACCTTAAAACGCGTTGGTTCGCGTCACCCAATTACCTGTAAAGGCATGCTAAACGCATGCCTTTATTTTTTCTGCTCAATTCATCAACAACCAAATAAAAGCGGCTGAATAATAAACACTCGCTTCCAAACGCCAATTTGATTAACGTGGAATAACAACGAGTAACACGCGATAAAGTTAAGGATAACTTATGACTCAGACTCCCCCCTTTGACGCGCCGACTTTTCGTCGCCAACTGCACCAACATCCTGAACTCTCAGGCCAAGAGCAACATACGTCTCGCGCAATCTGCGAGCAGTTACAAGGCTTTGGGCTTGAGCCGATAACCGACATCGGTGGTCATGGCATCATATGTATTATCGAAGGGGAACACGCAGGTGACACCACATTGTTACGGGCTGATTTTGATGCGCTACCAATTACCGAGGTGGCAAGCCATGGTCACATCTCCCAGAAACCGGGAATCATGCACGCCTGCGGCCACGATGGCCACACCACCTCGCTGCTTAAAGTCGCCGAGCAGCTTAGCCTAACGCCACCACCATGTGGCAAAGTCATTTTGCTGTTTCAACCAGCGGAAGAAATCGGCACAGGTGCAGCCGCGATGCTAAGCGACAGCAAACTCAGTGGTATGACGATTGACCACGCTTTCGCCTATCACAATTTACCCGGTCATCCGCTGCATCAAGTCATCGTTAAACCGAGCACCTTTGCCTGTGCATCAGTGGGCGCTAAAATCGAACTGCAAGGCAAAACCTCACACGCGGCATGGCCGGAGCACGGCATCAATCCAACCTCAGTCATGCTTGAGATCATTGAATTTTTGCAAGCCTTACCCGATCAATATCGCGATGTATTCAGCCTAGTCACGGTCGCGCACGTCAAACTTGGTGACGCTGTGTTTGGTGTAGCACCTGGCAGCGCGACCATACTGGCGACGATGCGCAGCGAATGTAACCAGACGTTTGCTGCAATGCAGCAGGCGCTAAGTGACAAACTCGCTCACTTAAAATTACACAGCGAGCTTGACGTGCACCTTAGTTGGGATGAACCCTTTCAAGCCGCGGTCAATGATGAGGCGCACTACCAAATGGTCAAACAACAAGCACAAGCGCTGGGACTAAACGTCACCGAACTGGCAGAGCCGATGCGCTGGTCAGAAGACTTTGCTGAGTTTTTGGCGCAAACCAAAGGCGCACTGTTTTGCATCGGCAGCGGCGAGCACCACCCAGAATTGCACAACCCTGATTACGATTTTCCCGATCCGTTGCTTGAGACCGCAGCCGCGCTGTTTTTGGCACTGATTAACGATCTTCATCAAATTGAATCACTCGAACGCGCCAATTCCTAATCAATGAAAAGCCAAACCAAGTGTAACAACTGATTGATTGACAATAACTTTTAGCTAAAAATCACAAAATGATAAATTGACCACTTAAAAGTTGTGAATCAATCAGTAATTTCCCAAGCTGAGTATTAACTCTAGCTACGCCTTGTGATTAGCCATATTTCCCAACAAAATCTAAGTAATACAAAAGTTTACATTTACCACTGACTCAGTACTTAAATCCGCATTTTACGGCCGCAAAATATTTTCATACTTTTGCACAATAACGCCCTGTTTTTAAAGGGCGTTTATTGTTCATATGCACAAAGAAACCTAGCGTTCACTTGCTTATATTGGGTAACCAAAAACATCACTTTTGATCATTAGGTCGCCTTGTTTCTCGCCGTTTAGTCTATCGCCGTTTCGAAGCTCATTCGCCGCCCTGATGAATTAAAAGCAAGCCTTAACACTGACGTGCGAGCTTGAATAATAAAGTCCTTCATATTTATGTCTTCAAAGGGTGAACTATGAGCGCAAAGAACAAAATACTATTATCGATCGGCGGACTGTTTATGTTCGTCATCGCCTTGATTATCGGCGTGGGATACATCTCGTTTAGCGACTCTTCTCAGCAAAATTATACCGACAAGCTCAAAACCGAGGCGGCACTTATTGCCTCTGGCGTTGAACAAAAAATGCTGCGTAACTTTGACATGCTCAAAATGTCGGCCGACTCCATCGACATCAACGCAGCCGGCGAGCTTAACGAACAGCAATTGGTCGAAAAACTCAAATTTATGGAAGGTCACTATGACATGGTGGCGTCCTTTTTCGGTACGGCGGATGGCACCACTTATCGCGTCGACGGTGAAATTCAAAACTTCAATGCCAAAGCCGCTGGCCGCGAATGGTACACACGAATCATGGACGGCGAAGTTGACGTTATCACGACCCCTTATAAAGCATCGTCGGGCAAAATTATTATGTCGTTGGTTGAGCCAGTGAAGCGTAATGGTCGAATTGTGGCCATTATCGGTGCCAATATCGCGCTTGATGGTATTACGTCCTACATCAAAAACCTGTCTGAGAAACAGCAAATTTATGTCGCGCGTAAAGATGGCTACATTCTGTCGGCCAAAGATGCCGAAAGCGTGGGTAAAAACCTATTTGAACTGCGCCCAACTTACGCCAGCTATCGCCAACAAAATGGGTCAGGCCACACCTATGAACATAACGATCAAGCCTTCTATGTGGTAAGCGCCATTTCTCAAGAGCTAGGCTGGAGCGTGTGGAGCTGGGAAAGCGTACAAAATATCACTGCGCCATCCAGAGACAATCTGCAAAACAGCCTGATTCTTGGCATTGTCGCCCTCGCCATTGCTGGCGCGCTGAGTTACTACTTAGTGGTCAGTTTAATGTATCGCCCAATTGGCGGTGAGCCGACTGAAATTGAAGCTATCGTGCGCAAAGTTGCCGCCGGTGACCTATCTCTCGCGGGCAGCGCGCGCGGTCATGAAACCGGTGTATTGGCGGCGACCCTTGCCATGGTCGACAACCTCAAAGACACCATGAAACAAATTCAAACCTCGGCTGAGCGAATCGACCACTCGTCGGTTGAGATGTCTGAAACCTCATCACAAGTAAAAATCAGTTCTGAATCGCAAATGCTGCAATTAGAGCAAGCCGCCACAGCAATGAACGAAATGTCGGCATCGGTGGATGAAGTTGCGCGTAACGCCCTTAAAGCATCAGATTCAGCCAAAGGCGCTAATGGCTATTCAGAGCAAGGGATGCGCATGGTCAGCGACATGAACCAGAGCATTATTGAACTGGTGGGCGGTATTGAAGCCGTGGTGAACGTCAACCTTGAGCTTGAAAAAGCCACCCAAAGCATTGGTCAAATTCTGGAAGTGATTGACGGTATTTCGGAGCAAACCAACTTGCTGGCGCTTAACGCAGCCATTGAAGCGGCGCGTGCAGGTGAACACGGTCGTGGCTTCGCGGTTGTGGCCGATGAGGTACGCAGCTTAGCGAATCAAACCAAAGAGAGCACCACGGTGATTCAAGACACCATCAATCGCTTGCAACATGAAGCCAGCCGCTCGGTGGAGCTGATGCGCATCAATATGAAAGATGCTCAGACTACCTCGGAAAAATCGGCACTTGCTAACCAAGCACTGCAAGAGATTCAAACCTCAGTGGCGCTGATTCAAGACATGAACACCCAAATAGCCGCCGCAGTGGAAGAACAAAGCCATGTGGCCTCTGAAATCGGCGCCAATGTGGTGGAAATTAACGACTTGGCGAAATCAACATTTGATGTGTCTGAAAGCAACCACCTGCGCTCGCAAGAGATGACCCAAATCGCTGGCACGCTGAATAAATCGATTGAGATCTTTAAGTGGTAATACTTCCTCGCAGCACTTAAAGATCACAAACAAACCGGGCCAATTGGCTCGGTTTTCTTTTTTTATTGATGGCAAATCACACGATAAAACCGCTAGTTCAGCAGATCACGTACTTGCTGTTTTTGCTCAGCGCTAACTTTTACCTGATCAATCAAATCAAACACGGTTTGGTCTTTATGGTTCTTGATCGTAACGTCTGCGCCTCGGGCCAGTAACGCCGCTAGTTTTTGTTTAGTACTATCGACTAACTCAGCAGAAATATTAGACTTACTCGAATAGGCCAAAACCATCGCCAATTTCATCACCGCCGTATATCCACCTCGGTCAGTTAAGTTGGGATTGAGACCGCTATCAAGCAGATCTTCAAAGGTGGTTATATTTGTCATGTCGCGTGAGATGACGGCACGATGCAAAATGTCACTTTGCTCCTGCTTTGCTAGCTGCTCGGGGTGAAAGTCAGCAATCAAATCTTGCAGTGTGGCATCATTTGCCCGCATACGTATCGCAGTGAGCATGGCTGAGCTGCCATCTAATTTTTGATTGAAGTCGATAGTGCCTTCAAAACTTGATAGATACGGATTGGAGTCTAAATTACCGTAACGCAGCAGAGGCATGACATGGAAACCAACGTCGGTCAATCGATAGCCGTGGTCAAGGGAATATTGGATTTTGGCGTGTTTACTCGCTTCGCTAAGGCTTGAAGTAACAATAAAAGCAATTAAGCGCCTATAACGCTTATCGTTCACATCATTGACGACATCAAATATGGTACGAAACATCTCGATATCGCCGTAATAAGCGGCTTTTTGCAATGGCGAGTTGAACTCTCCATCCGGTTTCGCTTCATTAACATCAAAACCAAAAGCAAGCATTTGTTTAACCAATTGCGTATTGTTGGCCTTAATCGCAGCGTCAAACAGCGTGTTTCCATCACCGAGTTGATCAACGATGTAACCAATCCCCTGCCAGTTTAGAAACTGCTGCCACTTTTGTGCGTCGAGATTGTGAAGGCTCATCCCATACTCAGCCAATGACCGCTCAATGTAGGGATAATCGCCAACATCGCGCTTAGATATTACAGCCGTTGATGGTGCAGTGATGGCGCGCGTTTGAGAGTCTGGATTTGAACTCATAGCCACATCATGTTGATCATCGCCCGCTATCGATGACTCAGTAACACTGGCTGAATTTGATTGATGCGAACCTAAATAGAAGCCATAAAAGTAACTAAAAGTGATACCGATAGCGAGCACAGAAGCGGGAAGCCAAAAGGATTTCATTGATAACAACTCAATATAAGGGGCAAGCAAGTGAGGCAATAGCGCCACAAACCAAATCGGCTCGACGTTGGTACCACGCTTGCTAATAACCTAAGGAAATATAAAAGGAATTTATAAATGCCAAAAGTTGCGAATGATGTCAATTCTCATTATCAAAAAACATTGGCACCAACAACAAAACGCCGAAATCAGACAGTCTGGTTTCGGCGTTAAAGCTTATTGAAGGGCTAGATTTTTGGGGTGTAAAAGCTATTTAGCAAGCACATATGGAGCAGGAATTTGCTGACTAATGCAATGAATATTCCCCCCACCGAGCAGCACTTCACGAGCTGGAATACCGACAATGGTGTAGCTTGGCAGCGCTGACTGCAAAATTGCGACAGCCTGCTGGTCAACCTTGTCATCCAACAACGGCAAAAACACATGCTGATTAACGATTAAAAAGTTCGCGTAAGAGGCACTTAAACGCTCGCCGGCATCACGCACCATCCCTTGGCTGGCATCAACGCCACTGGCCTCTTGCTCGCTATAATACAGCGGCCCGGGAAGTGGCAAGCGGATGATTTCAATGGTGCGCCCCATCGCATCGGTTTGCGCCTTGAGTGCTTGCTCAGCCAGCCTCGATAACGAATACTGCGGATCGTTTGGATCGTCTGTCCAGCTCAGTACAACTTTGCCCGGTGCAATCACATGCAAAATGTTATCAACGTGACCGTCGGTTTCATCGTTGTACAAACCGTTTGGCAGCCATATGACTTTACGAATGCCAAGATAATCCGCCAAGTGCTGCTCAAGCTGTGCTTTACTCAGCTGCGGATTGCGCCCAGGGCTTAACAGACACTCTTCGGTGGTGTACAGCGTACCTTCGCCATCGCTGTGAATCGAGCCACCTTCAAGTACAAATGGCGCTTGATAGTGTTCGATTCCAATGTGCTGGCACACCTTCGCCGCCACTTGGTCGTCGGCCAGCCAATCGGCGTACAAGCCGTTGAACTCACCGCCCCAGGCGTTAAACCGCCAACTGACGCCGCGGCGCTGCCCTTTGCCATCAACCAGCACCGTCGGGCCAATATCACGCATCCAAGCATCGTTGTACGCCATCTCAACCAGCTCGACCTTTTCATCCAACTGCGCGCGAGCATTCACCCACTGCTGGGCGCTGACTGCGACGCGCACTGGAGTGACACTTGCGATGGCATTGGCGATGCGAGCAAAAGTTTGCTGAGCAGGCTTGGCGCCATCGCGCCAGTTATCGCTGCGCTCCGGCCAAGCCAGCCAAACCTGATCGATGGGGGCAAACTCGGCGGGAAAATAAAAGCCATCCTCGGCTGGGGTGGTTAAGCGTTCCATGCTCACTCTCCTAATTACAGCGCTAGTTTGCCGACATGGCCGTACAGCTCAGGGCGACGGTCGCGGAACAAGCCCCAAGCGTGGCGGGCTTTGGCGGTCGCTTCGAGATCGATCTCAGCGTAGATAATGGTTTCACCTTCGCGCGGCGCTTCAGCGATTTTTCCGCCGGTGTGGTCGGTAATAAAAGATGAACCGTAGAAAGTGGTTTCAATGCCATCGTCAACTTCAACCCCAACCCGGTTTGAAGCGATAACTGGCACCAAATTCGCCGCCGAGTGACCTTGCATAGTGCGTTGCCAGTGATCACGCGAATCAAGGCTTGGATCTTGTGGCTCACTGCCGATTGCGGTGGGATAAAAAATCACTTCGGCGCCTTGCAATGCAAGGCTGCGGGCGAGCTCTGGGAACCATTGATCCCAGCAGATGCCAGCGCCAAAATCACCAAATTGGGTTTTCCACACTTTAAAACCGGTGTCGCCAGGGCTGAAATAGTATTTTTCGCTGTAACCCGGGCCATCTGGAATGTGCGATTTACGATAGTTTTCCAGTACCGTGCCGTCGGCATCGATCATCACCAGTGAGTTAAAAAAGGTGTTGCCGGCTTTTTCAAAATAGCTGACCGGAATCACCACATTAAGCTCTTTGGCAAGCGCACTAAGCTCTAAAATCACCTCGCACTCTTTGGTGCTCTGCGCCAATTCGAAATATTTCGCTTCCTGCTTTTTGCAGAAATACGGCGCCGCAAACAGCTCCTGAGGCAAAATTACGTTCGCGCCATTGGCCGCCGCTTCACGAATCGCCGCTTTAACTTTGGCCAAGTTATCGGCCAGATCCCAACTGATTGCCAGTTGCACTGCGGCAAACTTTACCACTCTACTCATGTTGAATGTTCCTTTTTCTCAATCGCTTACAAGCGCTATCAATTCGTTAAATGGCCAATTTGTCGCGCAGGTTATAGTACGCCGCGCCGATGGCAGTAAATGGAATTTGGAAATGTCGTCCGCCCGGGAAGGTCGGATGCTTAAGCGAGGCAAAAGCATCAAAACGCTCGGCGTGACCCGTTAGCGCTTCGGCCAATAATTTACCCGCTAAATGGGTACAAGTAACACCATGACCACTGTAACCTTGCAGGTAATAAATGTTGTCATCAAAACTGCCAAATTGAGGCATGCGTGAGTAAGTGAGCAAGAAATTGCCAGTCCACGCGTAATCAATGCCGATGCCTTTGAGCTGCGGAAAGACTTTTTCCATTTTAGGGCGAATCAAGGCTTCGACGTTATCTGGATCGCGCGCGCCGTACACCACACCACCACCAAACAACAAGCGTTTGTCCGCGGTCAAGCGGAAGTAATCGAGCAAGTAATTGCAATCTTCAACGCAGTAATCGCTGGGTAGAATTTCAGCCAGTTGCTGCTCGCTCAGTGGCTCAGTGGTAATCACTTGAGTGCCACAAGGAATCGCTTTATTGCTGATATTCGGCGCTAAGCCGCCAAGATAGGCGTTGCCCGCCAGCACCAAATACTTCGCTTTCACGCTGCCGTTTGCGGTGTGCGCTACGGGATTGGTGCCTTTTTGAATTTCGGTTACCGCCGATTGCTCAAAAATCTGCCCGCCCAATGACACAAACGCCGCCGCTTCACCAAGGGCAAGTTTGAGCGGATGAATATGACCGCCGCGCATATCCAAAAGGCCGCCGACATAAGCGCGGGTGCCCACTTGCTGCTCGAGTTCATCTTGGCTGAGCATGGTGAGTTGGTCATTACCATAGCGCTCCCAACCAGCTTTGTGTTCGGCCAAACCTTTGAGCTGCTTGTTATTTAGCGCGGTAAATAGGCCGCCATGCTTGAGGTCACAATCGATTTGGTATTTATCGACTAGGCCGCGAATGATATCGCCACCTTCAAAAATCATATTGCACAGCGCTTTGGCTTGCTCTGGCGGATAACGGCTTTCAATCACATCGACATCGCGGCTGTAGCTATTGACGATTTGACCGCCATTACGCCCAGTGGCGCCAAAGCCGACTTTGCTGCCTTCCAGCACCACCACTTTGAAACCTTTTTCGGCCAAGTGCAGCGCAGAAGAGAGCCCGGAGAATCCGGCGCCAACCACACAGACATCACATTCGATGTGGTCGTTGAGCTGCGGATAATCGCTGCCCGCCCCCACCGAATGGGCATAGTAGGAATCGGTATGTTTGTTCATCTCAATCGTCCTTATTATCTCGCCTGACCTTAGCGGTGCAGACGAATCCATGTGGTTTTGGTTTCGGTGAATTTTTCCAGTGCGTGCAACGACTTATCGCGGCCATTGCCACTCATTTTAAAGCCGCCAAATGGCACCGTCATATCCCCTTCATTATAGTTGTTGACCCAAACCGAGCCCGCTTGCAGTTGCTTGGCAACCCGATGTACACGGTTGATGTTATCGCTCCAAAGCGCCGCGCCAAGGCCATATTTTGAATCGTTGGCAATTTCAATCGCCTGCTGTTCGCTATCAAAGCCAATCACGCACAACACTGGGCCGAAAATCTCTTCTTGAGCCACCGTCATGCGGTTATCAACATTATCTAAAATCACCGGCTCAACAAACGCGCCTTGACCGCCAACATCGCCGCCGCAGCGCAGTCGCGCCCCTTCGGCGACGCCTTGTTTAACATAATTGAGCACTTTGGCTTTGTGGTCTTGGTCGATGAGTGCGCCCATTGCCGAGCTCGGATCAAGCGGATCTTTTGGCGTAAAGCGCTTCGCAGCGGCGATAACTTTTTCAACAAAAGCATCTTTAATCTGGTTATCGACCAACAAACGCGTTGCCGCAACGCACACTTCACCTTGGTTGTAAAAACAGCCCGCAGCGGTTTCTGCCGCGGCGCGGTCAAGGTCGCCACAATCGGCAAATACAATATTGGCATTTTTGCCACCGGCTTCGGCGAACACGCGCTTAAGGTTGGTTTCACCGGCGCTGACCATCAGTTGCCCGGCGATGCGGGTTGAACCCGTAAATGCAATGCAATCGACATCCATATGCCGTGCCAGCGCATCTCCCGCCTCGTGCCCGTAGCCAGTAATCACTTGAAATACGCCGTTTGGCAGCCCAGCTTGAATGGCTAACTGACCAAGGAAAATCGCGCTTAACGAAGATTTTTCAGACGGTTTCAGAATCACGCTGTTACCGGCGGCTAACGCGGGTCCTAGCTTCCAACAGGCGATCCACAGCGGAAAGTTCCACGGCACCACCGCTGCCACCACACCAATCGGCTGGTGCGTAATAAAGGCATGCACATCTTGCTCGGTTGGCGCCACTTCACCGTACACTTTATCTACCGCTTCAGCGTACCAACGCAGCGCGTTGGCCGCGCCCGGAATGTCGGTGCTGGCGCTGTGGGCGATCGGTTTACCGGTATCTAGAGTTTCTAGCAGCGCAAGTTGATCATTGTTGGCATCAATAAGGTCGGCAAATTTATTTAGTACCGCTTTACGCACGCTCGGCGCACTTTGGCTCCATTCGCCGCGTTGAAACGCCTCACGCGCAAACTGCACCGCGGCATTGACGTCTTGCTGATCACACCTTGCAATGTGAGCGATGGTTTCATCGCTGGCGGGATTGACCACAGCAATGGTTTGGCCTGTGGCGGCGCTGGCGTATTCACCGTTAATAAAAGCACGACTTTCTATCGCGCAGCGCTGTTTGAGTTCATTCCATTGTTGCTGGGTTTTCATACGCTCTCCTGCTGTCTGGCAGGCCACTTAGAAGGTGGTAGGCGTATGCGCGCTCACCATTCTGCATGGCTTGTCTGTGTGATTTGTAAACCGGTGCGGCTGAGTGGTATCTATGATGTACGACTCACCCGCTTTAATTAGCAAAACCTGGTCTTTGTATTCGAGGGTAATTTCCCCCTCAAGCACAGTGCCAATTTCTTCACCTTCGTGTTCTATTCGCGCCGAACCTGTGGTGCCGTGCGGCGGGTATTCTTCAATCAAAAAACCGATTACTTGCTTCGGGTTACCGTTCGTGACCAGTTTCATCGATACCGATTCGCTACCCATTTCAACGAGTTCATCGGCGGGAATAACCACTTTGCGCTGATTCTCTATCTGCTGTTCAAAGATAAAAAACTCCGACAGCGACAACGAAAACACGTTAACAATTTTTTGCAACGAGCTTACCGACGGACTGACTTTGCCATTCTCTATCGATGAAATCGCACTGTGGGTAATGCCAGCTTTTTCGGCTAACTCCCGCTGTGACAATCCATGCTCTTTGCGTAGCTGAACAATATTTTTACCAACTAACTGATTGTCCATTCATACAGCTCCTGTATTAGAGAGAAGCTGCCAATATAAATTCTTTAAATAAAATTTGAGAGAAATGATTACTTTTCGCTTTCCATTCTGGGTGCCACTGCACGCCAACAAAGAATTTGTGTAACGGCAGACTAAACGCCTCTACTAACCCGTCTGGCGCTTTGGCTTCGACCTTAAGGTTTGGCGCCAGTGCTTTTACACCTTGGTTATGTAAGCTGTTGACTTCAAATGCATCGCTTTGCGGCCAGTGGGCTTGCTGTAACCAAGTTTTAAATACGCCGTCACTCTCTACCACAACGCGGTGCGCCGCGGCATACTTGACGGCAAAATCTTCAGTCGATGGTTCGCGGTGATCGTCAAATCCAGATTTGTGCACCGCAGGATCAAGGCTGCCACCAAGGGCAACATTCATCTCTTGAAAGCCGCGACAAATGCCAAGGCATGGCAGGTTGTTGTCCACCGCGTAGCGCAGCAGCGACAGAGAAAGCTCATCACGGCGCTCGTCCATGTAGCTTTCCGTGTGGGTGGCTTGATAACGATAAGGCGCCACGTTGGAGTGGCTGCCCGGGAACAACAGTCCATCACACATCGCTAACACTTGTTCGAAATCCTGAACATCGATCGCCGCCGATAAAATGATCGGCACGCCGCCAAAATCGCTGATGGCCTTGAGATAAAATTCGTTGACTGCCTGAATGTCGTAGCCTTTAAGCGATTTAGCGCAACTGACTACGCCGATAACTGGCTTTTTAGTTGAAGACATCAAACCATCCTTGTTCGATTTATTTAACAATCACCCTACAAACCGCGCAAAAAATTATCAACAGCAGTGTTCGATATATTAAACAAATCGTGATTCAACTCTCCTTTTTGGTCGAAAAAAGCACAAAACACGTTCGAAATATTGAGCAATTAGCCACCAACTGTTACAAGTTAGTTAAAGAACGAATGAAATTATCGGCCTTAGAACTCGCAAATAATTACGTAACTCATTGTAAATAATAAACATAAGTCAGTATCAACTTAATCAAATCATTCGTTGTATTAATATTTGCAACATAATGAGGCATTAAACGTCTGATTACGGCTGTTTGGAGAAATAAGAATGGAATCTTACCTGCAGGAAGTTAAAAATTTTCGCCAAGAATGGCCGGAGATTGAGTTCATCGATCTGATTTTTACCGACATCAACGCCACGCCGCGTGGCAAACGTATTCCCGTCGAAGGGCTCGAAAAACTTGCCAACGGTGTCGCGCTGCCAATTTCAACCATCAGCTTAGATAATAAAGGCAATGTCGTCGAAGAAGCCGGGCTTGGTGAAGAACTGGGCGAGCCAGATAACTTGTGTTTTCCGGTCGCCAATACCCTGATGCCAACCGCCAAAACCCAAACGGGTCAACTAATGCTGACCATGATGGACGACAGCGGCAAGCGCCCTAACCCATTGTTCATCCGCAATATTGTTGGTGATATGGTCGCAAGGCTACACAACCAAGACCGCTTGCCGTGCATTGCTCTTGAGCTGGAATTTTATTTGGTGGATAAAAAACGCGGCCCGCGCGGCGAGCTGTTAACCGCCATCAACCCCACCAAACAGACTCGTGAATGCGACACCGAAGTGTACGATTTAGACGGCCTTGACGACTACGCCGATTTTCTCAGTGACCTTAATGACACTGCGCTGGCGCAAGGTTTAAATACTTCGGGGGCGTTATCAGAATCGGCGCCGGGCCAATTTGAAATTAACTTTAATCATTCTCAGGATGTGCTGCGCGCCTGCGATGAGATCATCATTGCTAAACGCCTGATTCGCCAAGTCGCCCATCAACATGGTTTTGACGCCACGTTTATGGCCAAACCGTTTGACGAACAAGCCGGCAGCGGTATGCACATTCACCTGAGTTTGATGAATCAAGCCGGTGACAATCTGTTTAGCGCTAATGATGGCCAAGCCAGCGAACTGTTTTATCAGACGATGGCGGCGATGCTCGCGCAGACCTCAGATTCCATGGGGCTTATCTGTCCAAACGTTAACTCCTATCGCCGCTTTGTGCCAGGCGCCTACGTGCCTACCTTTGCCGATTGGGGCGAAAACCATCGCGGCGTGGCGCTACGTGTGCCACTCAGCGATGCCAAAAATCGTCGCATCGAGCATCGTATCGCCGGCGCCGACGTCAATCCTTACATTCTCGCTGCAGTAGTGCTGTGTTCAGTATTAGCGAGTGACCACTACACCAAAGCCCAGTGTCCGCCACCTTTGCATGAGCACGCAGTCGCACTGCCGCTGCGCATGTCTGAGGCGTTAGACCAACTTGAGCACAGCGAGCTATCAAGCTATCTGTCCAAAGATTTTGTCGACATCTATTTAGCGTGTAAACGCAGTGAACTGGCGGAGTTTGAACGTCTGATCACGCCACTTGAAATCGACTGGATGCTGCACTCGGCATAAGTATTCGCTACTTCGCAAAATATAAGGAAATAACCAATGACTACGCAAACAAAGGCGCTGGATGCGCCGCTGAAAATCACCAACCAGCATCTCTGGGTCAGCCTTGCTGTGATTGCAACCTTCGTGGCGTTTATCACCATCGGCCTCAATCACAACCCAGATAACAGTTATGGCTGGATGAGCCTATTACCGACGGCGCTAGTGCTGGTATTTGCTCTCACCACTCATCGCACCGTGGAAGCCCTATTTAGCGGTGCGATTGCTGGTGTACTGATGCTCAACCCCACCGAAGCAGTAGAGCAAATTGTCGGCATCTCAATGGATGTGATGATGGATGAAACCATTGCGTGGATCATTTTGGTGTGCGGCTTGATGGGCGGCTTAATTGCGGTACTGGAAAAAGGCGGCAGCATTTTAAGTTTTTCAAATTTGTTGGTGACCAAAGTGAAAAGCCGTCGCCAGTCAATGCTGATGACCTTTGTACTGGGGATTGTGATTTTTATCGACGATTACCTCAATGCGATTGCAATTTCGTCATCGATGAAAAAAGTCACCGACGGCTATCAAATCTCACGCGAAAAGCTCGCCTATTTGGTCGACTCCACCGCTGCGCCAATCTGCATTATTGTGCCTATTTCAACGTGGGCGATTTTCTTTAGTTCGCTTTTAGAAGCCAACGGCGTTGCCGAAACGGGCAAAGGCATTCACACCTATATCGAGGCGATTCCTTACATGGCGTATGGCTGGGTCACCTTGATCATCGTGCTATTGGTCGCAATGGAAAAACTGCCTGACTTAGGCGCAATGAAAACCGCAGAGCAACGCGCTCGCGGTGGTCAAGTTCGCCCAGATAACGCCACCGATATCGATTTAGGTGACAAGGTTGAAGCGCACAGTAATTCGACCATGGGGCTGATTAACTTTCTTGCGCCTATGGTGGTATTAGTGGCAGCGAGCTGGTATTTCGGCATTGACCTGCTTGCCGGTGTGTTTGTCGCGCTGATCTTTACCTTCTGCTTTTACGGTGTGCAGCGTTTGATTCCGATGAACGCCATGTTTGAAGCGGTTTACGATGGCATTAAAGTGATGTTGCTGCCTTTGGCGACCGTAATTGGCGGCTTTATGCTTAAAAACGTCAATGATTCACTGGGCGTGACTCAATACGTGATTGAAACCGTCAGCCCTTATCTTTCAGCGCAATACTTCCCAGCAATTATCTTCTTGATTACTGGCGGCTTGGTGTTTGCAACCGCCTCTTCTTGGGGTGTATTTGCGGTCGCAATGCCGATTGTATTACCACTTGGCGCGCAGCTGGGTGTGCCGCTACATTTAACCGTTGCGGCGCTGCTGTCGGCCTCCGCTGCAGGCAGTCACTCATGCTTCTTTAGCGATTCCACCGTGCTGTCGGCGCAAGGCTCAGGCTGTACCGCCATGCAACACGCCACCACCCAATTCCCCTATGCGCTGATCGGTATTGTCGCCACCGCACTGTTCTTCCTTGCGGTTGCCTAGTCGAAACTGGGTTACTTGATTACTTCGGTACTTAGTTACTTAGTTACTTAGTTACTTAGTTACTTGATTACTTAGTTGTGACTGCTATTTTCTCTCTGTGTTATTGCCCTCGTTTACGAGGGCTTTTTTATTTCTCGGGTTAACACTTTGACTGAGGGCAAACCACCAATCATTCCATCCTCTGTAAACCAGCATTTGACATACCATTACAAACGAATACAATTTATATACGTTTTATATATACATCAAATATTATTGGTATCATCATTATGGGCATCGTTAAAATCTCCGACCAACTGCACGAAGAGCTGCGTAAAGCCAGCTCGGTGATGTCACGCTCGATCAACTCACAAGCCGAGTTCTGGATCAAAATGGGCATGCTGGCAGAGCTCAATCCAAATCTGAGCTTTAACCAGATCATGAATGATTTGATGCAATCGGCTCAGGTTTCAGCCGCGAATATCGCGACAACAGAAGACGCCGATAGCCATGAGGAGGCGTTAAATGACTAATGGCGTCACCATCAAGAATGACCAAGAAATCGTATTGATGCGCCAAGCCGGTAAGCTGCTGGCCAAGGTGTTTACGATGCTGGATGAGTTCGTCAAACCCGGCGTCTCGACCATGGCGATCAACAATCGCGTCGAAGCGTTTATTGTCGAAGAGCTTGAATCCCGCCCGGCCAGTAAAGGCCAATATGGCTATCAATATGTCCTCAACTCCTCGATCAATGAGGTGGTGTGTCATGGCGTGCCAAGCGAGAGCCAAATTTTAAAAGCCAAAGACATCATCAACTTAGATATCACGTTGGAAAAAAATGGCTTTATCGCTGATTCAAGCAAAATGTATGTGATGCCAGAGGCGAGCCCAATTGCCCGCCGCCTAGTGGATGTCACTTATCAAGCGATGTGGCAAGGCATTAAGCAAGTTAAACCCGGCGCAACGCTAGGCGATATTGGCCACGCCATTCAAACCTTTGCCGAGTCACACGGCTATAGCATAGTGCGCGAATATTGCGGTCATGGTATCGGCCAAGAGATGCACGAAGCGCCGCAAGTGCTGCACTATGGAATGGCAGGCCAAGGTATGAAACTCAAGCCGGGCATGACCTTTACCATTGAGCCGATGGTCAACCAAGGCGGCGCCAAAACCAAAACCAAACGTGATGGCTGGACGGTGGTCACCCGTGATAAAAAACTCTCGGCACAATCAGAACATACCTTGCTAGTCACAGAAACAGGCTATGAAGTGCTAACGCTGCGCCCTGAGGAAGTCTTGCTCTAAGCACCTAGCTCACCGTTTGTATGACATTTTTGTCGGTTTAACGTACATAAGTCACAATTACTCACCAATAGGCATGATTTTACCAATTAATAATATCGTAAATTCCGATTAGTCGGGTCGAAAAGCGCCGCGCTACAATCCTTGCTCAAAGAACAATGATAAGAATGAGGAAGGATACGTGTCTGTGCTATCCAATTTGTCGATTCGCCGCCGCTTAACTCTCGGCTTTGGCATTTTATTGATTTTAATGGTGACGCTCACCGTCATTGGCGTCCGTAACGTAAATTTTATCGATGATACCCTGAGCGAAATCAGCGACATTAACGCGGTGAAACAGCGCTATGCGATTGATTTTCGAGGCAGCGTTCATGACCGAGCGATTGCGATCCGTGATATTGCACTGGCAACCCAAGACAGCCAAATTCATCAATATGAGCAAGTGATAGCTGAACTGAGCCAAACCTACGCGCGCTCCAAGCAGCAATTAAGCTTGATGCGCGATTCTGGCATCGTGTTTAGCCAAGAGGAGCGTGACATACTGCGCGCCATCGATGCGCAAGAATCACGCACCCTGCCCTTGATAAGTCATATCATCACCGCCAAAAAGCGCGGCAGTGATGTCACCACACAAATTCTTGAGCAGGTGCGGCCCGCCTTTATTGACTGGCTCGACACCATTAACCAGTTTATCGATTATCAAGAACATGCCAACCAAATCGCCACCCCGAAAGCTCGTGAGGTGGCGAGCGGCTTTTCTACGCTGATGCTTTGCGCCACTGCGATTGCCGTGCTGGTAAGCATAGTGGTCGGTTTGCTGATCGAACGTAGCCTACGCCAGTCACTTGGCGCCGAACCGTTTGAAGCCGAACAAGCTTTGGCAACCATTGCTTCGGGCGATTTGTCGCAGCGCATTAACAGCCAATACTCCGCCAGTATGATGGCCTCGGTGGTCAAAATGCAGACCCAACTCGCTGCCACCGTGACCAATATTGCCAACGTCGCGAGCGCTCTCAACCTTAAAGCGCAAGATGTATCACAAAGCTCACAGCGCATTTCCGAATCAACCAAAGTGCAAACCTCGATGACCCAATCCACTGCTGCCAGTTTGGATCAGCTGCGCGCCAGCATTCAAGATGTCAGCGCTGCTGCCACTCAAACCGAGCAAAATTCGACGCTAACGCTGGAGTTTGCCACCCAAGGACAGCAAAGCGTGCTGATTAGCCAGCAGCAGATGGAACTGATTGCGACGACCATGGCCAATACCGTAGCCCGGGTCCAAGATTTAGAGCGCGATATCGCGCAAATTACTGGGATTACTCAGGTGATTAACGGTATTTCTGATCAAACCAATTTACTGGCGCTCAACGCCGCGATTGAAGCGGCGCGAGCCGGACAAGCAGGCAAAGGCTTTGCGGTGGTGGCCGATGAAGTGCGTAAATTGGCGCAAGATACCCATCACGCCACTAAAGAGATCGATCAGATGATCGGCCAAATCTCGACCAATACTCAAGCTTTGGTCAAGGCGGTAGAAACCACCCAGCCGCAAGTCGAATCAGGTCGAGAGCAAGTGATGAAAACCCATCAACTGCTGGATAACATTACCAATCAAGCGCGCGATTCGCTGTCTTGGGTAAGCCAACTGGCCACCAATACTCAGGAGCAAACCGGCGCGATTGCCGATGTAACCTCGGCAATGGACACCATCCTTAATATGTCGCAAGACGCTCAACTTGAAACCGACAACAACCAGCACACCACCGAGGCGCTGACTCAACTGTCGTTTGATTTGCAGCGCGACATTGACTACTTCCATCTTGGTCAGCCGCGCGCATAAACTGCCGCGCCGAATTCGCCCCAACAAGGTAAATTCGGCGCGTTAAACGCCGCCTTCTCTCTAACGCTTCAACCCTCTTTACATCACAGTTATCCTGCAAAGTTTTATAGATGTTTCATTAAATATTGAAGTTTATATAAAAAATATGTACATCTATTAAGCAGTTGCCAATTTGGCAACTGCCTTCGATGCGCCATAGAGATTCGCTATTGGTTAAAACTTCGCCATTCGTGAATAACGCAGCTAATGGTAACAACTAACCAATAGCCAATCGCGCATTGCATGCTTAGTTACTGATAAGTTCACTCAAAGGATAATGATAATGACTTTACCCAAACTGAGCGCTCGCGCCGTGACAATGACGTCCGCCACGCTGCTCACTTTCGCTTGTACCGCCCTTCATGCTGAAGAAACCGCACCTAACGACCTACTTAACGCCACATTGTGGATGCAAAATTCGGTGGAATATAAAGCCAACGTACAAGGTATGTTCGCACTTGCTAAAATTCGTTTTGATGAGGCGTTAGCCAATAAAGACAGTACTGCTCTGCCTGAATTGCAAAAATCTGGCTACCAAAGCTTACCACCTGCGGTCATCGTCGACTGCGATGAGACGATTCTCGACAACAATGTGTACGAAGCGTATTTGGTCAAATATAACACCAGTTACAGCTCAAAAACTTGGTCTCAATACGTGCAAGACAAAGTCACCGAAGCGATGCCCGGCGCGGTCGAGTTCGCCAATTACGTGACTTCAAAAGGCGCCAAGATCTTCTACATCACCAACCGTAAGCACAAAGACGAAGCGGCAACCTTTGACAATATGCAATCGCTGGGTTTTCCGATGGACAGCAAAGTCGACACTTTGATGACCAAAGGTGAGCAACAAGATTGGGGCTCTAATAAGACCAGTCGCGATCAAGTGGTGGCCAATCAATATCGCGTGGTGTTGATGGTGGGTGATAACCTCGGCGACTTTACCGATCCATCAGGTAGCCCTGAGCAGCGCCTCAAAACTTATCAAGCCAACAGCAAACACTGGGGCAGCGACTGGATCATGATGCCAAACCCTGAATATGGCTCGTTTGAAAGTGCTGCATTTGGTGGCAACTGGAGCCTGAGTGGTGAAGAGCGCCGCGCACAGAAAATCAGCGCATTAAAAGTTTGGCAGCCTAAATAAATCACCGTCGCCAAGGATAAAAAAACAGGGCTAAATGCCCTGTTTTTTGCGCGCCAAAACGCCATATGTTTCGCTTCAATACTTTATCTACAAAGACTTTGTCTATAAATGCTTTATCGATAAGTACATTGGCTACAACTGCCTTGGCTATAAATGAACCAGGTCAGCGTCAATTATCGCATCTTTAATCTCATCACAATATTCCACTCGATTACGGCCATTAAATTTAGCTCGGTACAAAGCAGAATCAGCATTGCTTATCAGATCTTCTACGCGCGTTTCCGGCTCTGGAATCCCCCAACAAACCCCAATACTGATGGTAATACTGATGTCGCTGTAGCGCTGGCATTCAATACGACTCACCGCTTGGCGAATGTTCTCAGCGAGATCGAGCGTGGTACTCAGTGTTTGGCCAAGAATAAACAAACAAAACTCTTCGCCACCATAGCGGCCGACGAGGTCACAATCGCGGGTAACGAACTGCTTAAAAAGCTGCGCGACATGCTGTAAACATTCATCACCAACTTGATGTCCGTAGTCGTCATTGAGCTTCTTAAAATGATCAATGTCTAGCATCATAATCGCCAAGGACTGTTGCTCGCGCTGCGCACGTTGCAAAGCATGTAATAAGCGCTCATCCAAATAGCCGCGATTCGCTACTTTGGTTAAGGCATCGGTATGTGAGCGTTCGCTAAGTTCCAGATTGGCTTGCTCAAGCGAGCTCAAAGCCAGCTTCAACTCACGGGTTTTGCGCTCAACTTCCATGGTAAGAATATCTTTGGTTTGACGCTCCATCTCCAGCCATTGCAGCTGCATTTGAGCTTCGCGCGCATAAGACTGCTGCGCTTTGTTCTCCATCATCAGCGCCTGCTCTTGAGCAATAAGCTTTTCTCGTCTGCTGCGACTCACGCGCTCGGCGACCGCCATCGAAAGAAACAGCAATTCAACGCCAAATCCACCCGCTTGAAGATACAAAATGCCGCCCCAGTAACCAAACCAGTCAAGCAGACTTGCCAGCATTACCCCGGTAATGCAGATAAGTGGCCCCCACCCCAAGGTTAAATACTTTGCTGATATATCACCGCGATACCAGAGGTAGGAGGAAGACAACATCGCGCCAGAGCAGGTCAATACGCCAAGAAAATCGGAAAACATAAACAACTTTTGGTTAGAAAAAAGGGTCATGGCGACCAACATCAGCGACCAAAGCAACCGCCCACAATAGTTGATTTGTAGCACCCATCCGCCGTACTGCTGCAAATTAAGAAACTCGCGGCTAAACAAAGCTGCAGCCAGAAAACACGCGGTCGAACTCATGCCGTAAATATGTTGATTAAGCCAAGACGATTCCGACCAAAAATACGCCAGCCCCACACCGGTTGTCGCGAAGGTGTAACAAGCGATGCACACCACATACAGCGTGTAGTAACCGTACTTTTCATCTCTGAGGAACAGAAATAGCCACAAGTTATAACTGAGCAGCGCGATAAGCATGCCGAAAAAAGTGCCAATTAAAAGGTTATGGCTGCTTACCCAATGTCGGTAACTCTGGTCGCTATAGATGGCAATTGGAACCACGAGGTTTGCGGTACTTTCGACGCGGATATAGATTTCAAGATTGGCGTGAGGAGGAATTTGAATCGGCAGCACATGAGGAAACGGGTCCACACCACTTTGATAGGAGGCCCAATTTGAAATTTGCATATCCGATAACCATCGATGGCTGTAATTATCGTAGACATGCAGAGAGACATTTTGAAGCATCGGCCAACCCAATTTGATGATCCATTTGGACTCGGAATTGAGTTGAGAATCAAGCTGGAATCTAAGCCATAGAGATTTATCAACACTGCCTAAATTAAGCGTCGAATCCTCGGAAGTTTCCCATAACTGGCCACGCAGGGCATCAAGGGTCAGCTCATCGTCAGAGCCTTGCGGCTCGAGCCAATATTGCAAGTCTTGAATATGGCCAATTTTTTCTGTCGCGTGCGATAGTAAGACTTCGGCCCTAACTCGCGACAACCCCAATTCATGATTTGAAAAAGTGCATAACCACCCTATCAAGATCACAAACAGATAACTAAAACATTTCATTTACAACAGCCACTAACAATTTATTATTTTTATGGATTAATATCCCACATAACATAATTATTAATAATAGAGTTGTAAATACTGTAATTTAGATTGTTAGTTATCATTTATAAGGAATGGCTATAATTCTAATATATTAGATGGATTTTCGTACTTTCCTTTTTTAGTACTTGCGTAATTATTCAAATAGTTAACTTACCAATGCATGGAATTTACCCGTCTGCAGAATTCAGCGCTTACTCGCCAAAGCCAACAAGCGCTGACTGAGTTACAACATCATACCGCCAGACGCTTCAATGCGTTGGCCCGTCACCCACTCAAAACCTTGGCTAAACAGCCCTGCGATAATTTTACCGATATCTTCGGCTTCGCCCACGCGCCCTAAAGCGGTCACCGATGCCACCATCGTTTGCGCTTGATCATTATCGCGAATCGCGCCACCACGAAAATCGGTTGCAATCGCGCCCGGAGCAAGGGTATTGACGCGAATGCCGCGCGCGGCAAACTCTTTCGCCATATAGCGCGTCATCACCTCAACCGCACCTTTTGCCATCGCATATGGCCCGGACCCCGGAAAGGTAAAGCGCGCGAGCCCAGAGGAAACATTGACAATATGGCCTCCTTTCTCAATAAGGTCCAATATTGCCTGAGTAAAGAAAAATGGCCCTTTGACATGGATGTTATACATCTCATCAAGCTGCTCAACGCTGGTTTGTTCAACCATGGCGTGAATACCGGTGCCGGCATTATTGAGCAGATAATCCAATCGCTCACGGCCGAAATGGCTCTTGAGCGAGGTTTGCAATTGTTCAGCAAAAGCGGCAAAAGATGCCACGTCTCTAGTATCACACTGCAAAGCTAGGGCTTTTCGTCCTTTGGCTTCAATCTCAGCGACTACTTGCTGCGCTGCTGATTGATTTTGATGATAAGTGACAATGATGTCTACGCCTTGATCGGCCAAAGCCAGAGCGCCTGCGCGCCCAAGTCCGCGGCTACCGCCAGTGATTAGTGCTAGTTGACTCATAAACTACCCTTTTCGTTGGTTTGCTAAGTGTATTGTTGATTTGGTGAGTGGATAGTCATCAGTTTAGGTCGCATTAATAGCTTGAAAAATAGCAACAATAAGATAAGACTGTTCACATAAAATGAACAATAGGTAATTTGATGGATAAAATTGAAACCATGAAGCGCTTTGTCGCGGTGGCGCAAACCGGCAGTTTTACCTCCGCCTCAGAGCAGCTTAATGTGCCAAAATCGGCGATTTCTACCTCGGTTAGCCGCTTAGAAGACCACCTCAACACTCGGCTGTTGCACCGTAGCACGCGGCGTGTGTCACTCACCGAGGCGGGCGAGCGCTATTACCCTCAGTGCCTTGCACTGCTTACTGAACTCGAAGGATTAGAAACTCAATTTCAAGGTGAGAGCGCGGCGCTCAGCGGCGTGCTGAAACTCGATATGCCAAGCCGATTTTTTTCCACTTTAGTGGCGCCGCATCTGACTGACTGGTTTGCTCGCTACCCTGACACCCAAATTCGCCTGCTTGGCGCCGATTATCGAATCGACCCGATTAAGGAACAAGTGGACTGCGTTATTCGCGCTGGAAAGCTGCAAGACAGCGAAATGATTGCTCGGCCACTTGGCGAAATGACCATGCTCAACTGTGTCAGCCCAAGCTATATTGAGCGTTTTGGCACGCCACTCACTTTAGCGCACTTAAGCGAGCACTACGTAGTGGATTACGCGCCAAGCCTGCGCCAACCACAACTCGGTTTTGAGTATTATGCCGATGGTCAAACTCATTATGTAAAGACCCGCAGCTTTATCTCCGTCAGCACCACAGATGCGTATTTAAGCGCGTGTCTCAATGGTCTTGGTATCATTCAGCTGCCAGCAAGTGGTGTAGAGCAACAGATACGAAGCGGTGAATTGATTGAAGTGTTAAGCGACTATCGCTGCGAATCGATGCCAATCGCCGCGCTTTATCCATCGCGGCGCCAGCAGCCTAAGCGGCTAAGTGAATTTCTTAATTGGCTCTCGAGCATTATTGCCCAACACCCGCGCTACTAACCCAGTTTTGGCCAAACCTTGCTGCCAATGACAGAACAACAGCGCCGAACTTCCAAACTCATCCGGCAAAGCATTTCGTGAAAGGAAACCGTCAGAGTAAGCCGCTAAACTAAGCGGCTTGATTAGAACGTAAAGTACGCACAAACGGTACGCCACTTTCATCGCAAAAGACCTGCGCTTTGACGTTATAGATATCTTCAACCAGTTCAGCGGTGAGTATTTGTTTCGGGTCGCCGGTGGCAACCAGCTCGCCGCCTTTGAGCACCAATAGATTATCGGCATACTGCGCGGCAAGGTTGAGATCGTGTAATACCATGACCGTGGTGTAATTATGCTGCTGGGTTTGCTGGCGAAGATGCTCTAGCAGCACATGCTGGTAATGAAGATCAAGCGCGCTCACTGGCTCATCGAGCATCATAATTTGCGGTTTACGCATCAGCGCTTGAGCAAAGAGCATCATCTGGCACTGCCCGCCGCTTAAGGTGCGCACATCTCGGTTGGCAAGATGCGCAAGCCCCATACTATCGAGAATATCCAACGCTTCACTAAGCAGGGTTTCATCGACACGCAAACTCAGCGCATCGATGCGGCCAAGTAGAATCACTTCCACCACACTCAGGCCAATATCAAAATGGATATCTTGCGGCATATAACCAAACCGCGAACGCCATTTAGCCAAGGTTTTTGGCGTTAGATGCTCATCACCAAAACCAATATCACCACTGTCGACTTTGATGTCGCCAAAGAGGGTTTTCAGCAGCGTGCTTTTACCCGTGCCATTTGGACCAAGAATCGCGGTGACTTGCCCTGGCTTGAGCGTAAAACTGACATCGCGCGCCAGCACTAAGCTGCCAAATTGCAAATTCAGATTGTTCACTTTGAGCATGATTAACCTCGCCTTGCGATGATCAGCCAGAAGAAAAACGGCACGCCGATGATCGCGGTGACAATGCCAATCGGAAACAGTGCGCCCGGTACAATGCTTTTAGACAGTACTGACGCCGCCGACAGCAAAAACGCACCAATTAAAAATGACAATGGTAAAAAGAAGCGCTGATCTTCACCGACCAAAATTTTGGCAATATTGGGGGCAACAATACCGATAAAACCGATAATGCCGACAAAACTGGTGACGGTCGCGGTCATCACAGCAACGATAAACAGCGTCTTAAGCCGCAGCTTCGTGACGTTCACACCGACGCTTTTAGCGCGCTCTTCACCCATGCGCAGCGCGGTCAGTTTCCAGGAATCTTGCAGCAAGAGTAAAAAACCGCCAATCACCACCACAGCGGTAATCGCTAAGTTCGTCCAAGTAGCTTTAGAAAGGCTGCCAAAAAGCCAAAACAGAATTTGTTGGCTCAGCTCTGGCGACGAAATAAATTGCACCAACGACAGAAGCGATTGGAACAAAAACAGCAGCGCAATACCCGCCAGGATCAATTGCCCAGAACTGATATGGCGCATTGAGGCCAACGCAAACAAAAAGCACGCCGACAACATGCAGCACAAGAACGCGCCAATCGGCACGGCGTACATACCATTCATGCCAAGCGACCCGACATACAAGGTGATCGCAGCGCCAAACCCCGCAGCCGCCGCCATACCGAGTGTGTATGGGCTCGCCATTGGGTTATTCAAAAGCGTCTGCATTTCGGCGCCGCCAACACCCAGCGACCCACCGACAATGATCGCCATCAGCGCAATCGGCAGACGTAAGTTGGTGACGATAACATGGGTTGAACGATCAACTTGAAACGGCAAACCGATAAATTCCAGCAGCGCGTTAATCACTTTAGAGGCGTCAAGCATCGATGGACCAGTCATGATATCGAGGACAAAACTGACCAATAAAATCGCGCCAAAACCTGAAATAACCATCAAGCGGCGGCGTTCACTCTTTCTTTGTTGTTCAATGGCTTGCAAAAGTATCGTCGAAGGCGACATTCGTGCGTTTCCTGTTTCAAGTTGAGCATCACCGACTCACGAATATGCAACATTCGCAGTGGTGTTTTTTATTGCGCGCATGCTACCACAACAAGGTGATAATGAATATCAGTTATATTTTTACACTTTGTTAATGAGAATTGTTTGCATAAGTTTTATTTACAAACTTATAATCAGCCGCGCTCAATGCCGTTTTGTGAGCGTGAAAATTTTAGTCATGGACGTAAATCACTCCAATAACAAAGGTTTTATTTGATGTACAAACAACTTTTAAGCGTTGCAGCGCTTGCTTTTAGCTCTTTATCGTACGCACAAATGACCACAGTGACCGACGTGCTCGGTCGCGAAGTGACGTTTGATGCCCCCGCTCAGCGTGCGGTAGTCGGTTTCTATCCAGAAGACTACATGGCGATCGGTACCGAAGCCGCTTATGACCATGTGGTCGGAATGTCGAAATACATTTGGCAAGCGCGTTCTGCGAACTGGGATCTGTACGTCAAACATCGCCCTTCGCTGGATAAAATTCCGGGCATTGGCCGCGTTGATACCAACACTTTCTCAGTTGAAAAAGTGATTAGCCTAAACCCAGACGTTCTAATGCTTGCTGATTGGCAGTTTAAAGCACTTGGCTCTGATATTGAGCGAATTGAACAAGCAGGCATTCCCGTTTTGGTAGTTGATTACAACGCACAAACCGTTGAACGCCACGTGCGCAGTACTGAGCTGATTGGTGTGATTACCGGTCAAAGCGAGCGTGCTAAACAGATCGCCAGCGAATATCAAAAAAATGCTGAGATGATCAGTGAACGTTTGGCAAAAGCCAATCTGCCAAAACCTAAAGTCTATACCGAATATGGCGCTGCTGGTGTCAGCGAACTCGGTTATACCTTTGGCAAAAACATGTGGGGCGCGATTGCAACCATGGCCGGCGGTGACAACATTGCTGCGCCATACGTTGAATGGTGGGGCAAAATGAACCCTGAGATGATCATTGCTGACAATCCAGATGTAATTGTGATGACAGGTTATGAATCAGGCAGCAGCGAAGATTCTATGCTGATGGGTCAAGGCGTTGACGAACAAGTTGCCAAGCAGCGCTTAGCGGGCTTTAAACAGCGCGTCGGTTGGTCATCAATTAGCGCAGTTCAAAACAACCGCATGTACGCCGCCTACCACGGCGCGTGTCGTACTATTTTGGACGGCGCTATGATTCAGTTCTACGCTAAAGCTTTGTATCCAGAGCTGTTTAAAGACCTTGAGCCAAACAAAGCTTACCAAGCGTTCTACAAAAAATACTTACCCGTTGAGCCACAAGGCACCTTTATGACTCAGCTGTAAGTCGTTTAATACGATGCGCTTTGCAGCAGTCACCCCTATGCGGTGACTGCTGTTATTCAATAAACCGTCTATTAAATAAACCGTCGAGTTACCCGCCGCCGCGCGACTATTTTCTCACTCAGTCTTGTTTATCTCTGTCTTGTTTATCTCTGTCTTGTTTCTCAGCTTTTATCACAACCCACTGCGTCATCCCCTATCAACATCGCTTATCAGCAACACATGGATAATGATGCTTTTATCACCAAAATAGGGCAAAAGTTCTGTTTTTAAACAAAACTGCTCAGTAATTCATCAGGATTATGCTTTTTCGCTTCAAGCCATAGAAAAAAGTTATAGTTTGGTGACACAAAGCGATTGTTGTAACAATTTGTTTCGTTTATTTTCTAAATGTGATTTTCATCAACTTTTGTAGGATGCCGTTCTGCTCCTCGGTTGGATTAAAAAAACAGACTCGATTGGAAAATAAATGAAAACATTCCCCGTTGTTGTGTCAAGCTTGATGCTTGCACTGAGCATGGCCAATGGCTATGCCAAAACCCCCGATAATACACTGGTTGTGGCACAGTCTCTTGACGACATAACTAGCCTAGACCCAGCGCAAGGTTTTGAGCTTTCCTCTGTTCAAAGCTTTAACAACCTTTATCAACGCCTTGTGCAATCGAACCCAAATAACCCAACCGAGTTGCAACCAACGTTAGCCGCCTCTTGGGCATCAGAGCAAAACAGCCTGACTTTCACACTTAAAGACAACGCGACGTTTTCATCTGGCAACCCTGTTCGCCCAGAGGATGTAATTTTCAGCCTAGGTCGCGTGGTAAAACTTAACCTTGCGCCAGCGTTTATTCTGACTCAACTGGGTTGGAACAAAGACAACGTTGATAGCCATCTGACGAAAGTCTCGGCGAACCAAGTGAAACTGACTTGGGATGTCAATGTCGGCCCGTCTTTCGTACTCAGCCTACTTTCAGCGCCAGCCGCATCCATCGTTGACCAAAAAACTGCCATGGCGCACGACCAAGAAAACGACCTTGGCCACGGCTGGCTAAATAGCCACTCCGCTGGCAGCGGCCCGTTCAAATTGCGCAAATACGTGCCATCGCAAGTGCTGATGATGGAAGCCAATCCAAGCTCACCATCTGGCGCGCCAAAGCTTAAATATGTATTGCTGAAAAACGTCCCAGACGCAGCAACCCGTCAATTGCTGCTTGAGCAAGGTGATGCAGACTTAGTTCGCAACCTAGGTACTGACCAATACTTCTCACTGCAAAACAAGCCAGGTGTGAAGACGCTTAACTTGCCATACGCATCGCTTTATTACTTGATGTTTAACGTTGAGAACGCCGATAACCCAGCCCTTGGTAAACCAGAGTTTTGGCAAGCGGCGCGCTACGCGTTTGATTACAAAGGCATTGCTGAAGACCTAATGCACGGTCAATTCCAAGTTCAGCAATCGTTCTTGCCAGTCGGCTTTAATGGCGCGCTGGATGATCAGCCATATCAATACAACCCAGAAAAAGCCAAGCAGATTCTAAAAGACGCCGGAATTAGCAATCCACACTTTAAGCTCGTGGTTTCTAACCAACCGCCATACTTAGATATCGCGCAAGCGCTGCAATCAAGCTTTGCTAAATCAGGCATCGATGTTGAGCTTATCCCGGGTGTGAGCAGCCAGATCGCTACCAATGTCAAAGCACATAAATACCAAGCGACGTTGACATCGTGGGGCCCTGACTACTTTGACCCGCACACCAACGCTTCTGCGTTTGCCTACAACCCAGAAAACGGCAGTAAGACGCTGGCATGGCGCGCCAACTGGCACATTCCAGCGCTGAATAAACTGACGCTGGAAGCACGCTCAGAAACCGACAGCGCCAAACGCACCGCGATCTACCAAGATCTGCAACGCCAGGTCCGTGAGTCTTCCCCTTATGTTGTCGGCTTGCAAAACAAGAAATTGGTCGCACTGCGTGACGATATCAAAGGCTACGTGCAAGGCATTACGCCGGAAATGGTGTTCTACAAAAACGTTTCTAAATAACTGTGTTTATACATAACTTTGTTTCTAAATAACGTTGTTTGATCAATGAATAATACCAACCCCTTATCCGGCTCATTGAGCCGGTTATGGACAAGCCGCTTTCAGCCTTTGCTGAGCGGCTTTTCGTCCTTTTTACTCACCCTGTTTGGGCTGTTAATTTTCACCTTTGTACTGTCACGTGCCGCACCGATTGATCCTGCGCTGCAACTGGTTGGCGATCACGCCAGCGAAGAGACCTACCAGCAGGCGCGTCACCAACTCGGCTTAGATGACCCGCTACCGGTGCAATTTTTCAGTTATGTTGAGCGCTTGTTGCAGGGCGATTTAGGCATATCTCAAGTTTCCCAGCAACCCGTGGTTGAGGATCTCAAACACGTCTTTCCAGCGACACTTGAGCTGGCGACAGTGGCGATGATTTTTGGCGCACTGCTCGGCATCTCTTTGGCTTGTCTCGCGGTGTATAAACCGGGCAGCATCATCGACCATGTCGCGCGGTTTATCTCACTGTTGGGCTATTCTGTACCGGTGTTTTGGCTGGGTTTACTTGGGCTATTGCTGTTTTACGCCACCTTGCACTGGTCGGCTGGCCCTGGGCGTTTGGATGACATTTACACCTACACCATGGAATTTAATAGTGGCTTTGTGTTGTGGGATGCGCTGCGCTCTGGTGACAGTGAAATCATACTCAATGCGCTTGGTCATTTGTGGCTGCCTGTTGCGGTACTTTCGCTACTGTCAATGGCTTCCATCACCCGCCTTTTGCGCGCCGTGATGCTTGAAGAGAGCAATAAAGAGTATGTGATTTTGGCGCAGGCCAAAGGCGCAAGCCGCGCAAGAATTTTGTTCTCGCACATTTTCCCGAATGTGCTCGGCACGTTGATTACCATCCTTGCCCTCTCCTACACCGGTCTGCTTGAAGGCGCAGTACTGACTGAAACCGTGTTTGCATGGCCTGGACTTGGCCGCTATCTCACCACCGCGCTGTTTGCATCAGATACCGCGGCGGTACTGGGGTCCACCCTATTGATTGGTAGCTGCTTTATTTTGCTCAATGCTCTGGCCGATGCTCTTACTCGCTGGGTCGACCCGAGGACTCGCTAATGACAAAACACAATTCGCGCTTAGCGCTGCCAAAATGGTTTAACACCTTCAATTTTGGCCTGATTTTAGTGGCGATTTTGCTGCTTACGGCGATATTTGCGCCGCTATTTACCCACTATGACCCAAACGTGCAAAACATCAGTGAACGTCTTGCACCGCCAAGCACGCTGCACTGGTTTGGCACCGACCGGTTTGGCCGTGATCTGTTGACTCGCGTGCTGTATGGCGCGCGCCCAACGCTAGTGTTGGTTTCTCTGGTGGTCATTATTACCGTGCCGATAGGACTGATGATTGGCATTTGCGCTGGCTACTTTGGTGGCTGGACCGAAAGACTGCTGATGCGATTTACCGACATTGTTATGTCGCTACCTAGCCTGGTTATTGCGTTAGCCTTAGTGTCCATTTTAGGCCCCGGGCTAATGAATGGCGCGCTGGCGCTGGCCTTCACCAGTTGGCCATCGTTTGCTCGCCAAGCGCGTACCGAAACCCTCGCACTGCGCCGCAGCGACTATTTAGCCGCCGCAAAAATGCAAGGCATTGGCGGTTGGCGCTTGATTGTTGGTCATATTGTGCCTTTGTGTCTGCCAAGTGCGATTGTGCGCGCCGCGCTCAACCTGGGTGGCATTATTTTATCAGCTGCTGGACTGGGCTTTTTAGGCATGGGGATTCAACCACCCGCCGCAGAATGGGGCTCAATGGTCGCCAGTGGCAGCCGAGTCATTTTTGATCAATGGTGGGTCGCTGCCGTACCGGGCTTTGCGATTCTATTTGCCAGCCTCGCCTTTAACCTGTTAGGCGATGGTTTACGAGATAAGTTGGACCCACGCCATGCAAAATAACCGCCCTCTTATCGAGGTAGAAAACCTCAATATTCAGCTCGATTCTGGCCGATCATTGGTAAAAGATTTGAGTTTTAGCATCGGTCGTGAACGGGTGGCGTTGGTTGGCGAATCTGGCTCCGGCAAATCGCTAACAGCACGCACCTTGATGGGGCTGCTGCCAAGCGCCTGTCACCCCAGCGCCGACAAACTTGAGCTACTGGGCGAGCCGGTACTTTCACTTAGTCAAGCAAAGTGGAACCGTCTGCGCGGCAATCAAGTAGCGATGGTGTTGCAAGATCCGAAATACGCGCTCAATCCAGCGCGTACCATCGGCATGCAGATTGAAGAAACGCTGATTTTGCATCACAAATTGCCGCGTCGTGAGCGTATCGAACGCGTCGAAGCCATGCTGGAAGCCGTCGGTTTACCGGAGCCAGCCAAACTGCGCCGCTGGTATCCACATCAGCTCTCTGGCGGTATGGGTCAACGTGTGATGCTGGCGATTGCCCTGATTGGCAACCCGCAACTGCTGATTGCTGACGAACCCACCTCGGCGCTCGATCACGCCATGCGCGATCAAGTGTTGGAGCTGATTCACTCCCTGGTTGATGAGCGCAATATGGGGCTGCTGCTTATTAGCCACGATTTACAACAAGTGGCGCAATACAGTGAACGAGTGATGGTCATGTACCAAGGTCGTCTGGTCGACGAACTGCCAGCAGATAAACTTGCCAGCGCCGAACATCTTTACACTCGAACATTGTGGTCATGTCAGCCACATATCGACAAACGGGGTCAGCCACTGCCGACTCTGGATCGCACCGCTTTGGAGAAACAGTATGCCGATTCTTGAGCTTAATAACGTCAGTGTCAGCCATGTCCAAGGTAACCAAGCCAATACCGTGGTGCACAATGTCAGCCTGAGCGTCAATCAAGGCGAATGCTTTGGTCTGGAAGGGCCATCTGGGTGTGGTAAATCGTCGTTACTGTGGGTGCTCGCGGGGCTCAATCCACACTGGTTTGGTCAGATTTCGATGCTGGGTCAAGAGCTTGAACAAGGCCAGCAATTTCGCGGTCAGCTACGCCGTGACGTACAAATGGTGTTCCAAGATCCCTATGCTTCGCTGCATCCTAAGCATCGCCTGCGTCGCACCTTAGCTGAGCCACTTAAGCGCCTGAAAATGGATGCGATTGACGATCGCATTGAGCAGGGTTTTAAGCAAGTTGGCCTCACAAGCGATATGATTGATCGCTATCCCCATCAGCTCTCGGGCGGCCAGCGTCAACGCGTCGCGATCGTACGCGCTCTGCTACTCGAACCCAAATTGCTGTTGCTTGACGAGCCAACGTCGGCGCTGGATATGTCGGTTCAGGCTGAGATCCTCAACTTACTCAACGAACTGAAACAGCAATATAAGCTCACGATGCTGCTGGTCAGCCATGACCCACACACCATCGACTATATGTGCGATGCTGGCGTCACAATGAAGCGCGGCAAAATTGAGCAGACCTTGAGATACTAAGCAAACACGCAAAGATAGCCACCAACCCAAAAGCGAGCCAATCGGCTCGCTTTTTCTCAATCTACACAGATGTTTTTCATCTGATGGTTTATATACCAATTGAGTTTATCTGCCAATTGGGTTCATCTCATACTCGAACAAAATAACAATGAACTAAAACGACGTTTCAACTTACTAAATTCACCTCTTATTACCGTCTTATACCTACCCTATCACTCATCGCGAAAGGATAATGCGCAGTAAAAATATTGCGCGCGCATTGATTCTGAGCCGAAAAGTAATGGTCATTTTTGACTAGAAATTCGTCAGTATTATAAAAGTACCAAATCCCC
Organism: Vibrio xiamenensis; assembly: GCF_900100015.1. Classification (GTDB taxonomy): domain Bacteria; phylum Pseudomonadota; class Gammaproteobacteria; order Enterobacterales; family Vibrionaceae; genus Vibrio; species Vibrio xiamenensis. The sequence continues at coordinate 279,719 of NZ_FNDD01000002.1, forward strand.
TCCTAGCTAGAGCCATACAGGTGTGGCTGTGGATATACTCCCTCACGCAGCGCTGACAATCACCTAACACAACTCGGACATGAGAGGAACTTTTCATGACACAAATTCTTGTTGGTGCCACGAATACCAGCGGAAAAGGTTCAGCGGCAGACCTTACCGTCGACAATGGCACCCAAATCATTCTCGACCAAGACAGTTACTACCAAGCCGGTTATCTCGCCGCTTACTTAGACGATGGTGACCTTGATATCGAAAACTTAGCGGGTTGGGGCGCGGCGGATCTAAAAGAAATTTCCATTACTGATGGTGATTACTCACAGTTGACCATCACCGATTTTGTTGATATCGCGATTACCGACGGCGATTATGAATCGATTATCATCAACCAAGCAAAACGCGCCACCATAGACTTAAGTGACTCAGACCAAGGGGTGAGTGTTTATCTTACGCCTTACAGCAACAATGATCATTGGAGCAACTTGTACCAAGTCACGATGGGATCTGGCGATGACTATGTCTCTTTTAGTATGACCGCCAGCACCAACCCTAATTCGACAAAATGGACCGAGTTTGATGTTGATCTCGGTGATGGCGACGACACCTTTGACTACGCACTCAAAGAAGCCGCAAGCGATACGCAGCAGCGCAGCGTCGATGGCGGTGACGGTTTTGATAGCTTGCTGCTCAGTGGCGATAACTCCGATATTGAATTCGTCAACTTTGAGTATGTTGAGCTTGAAGACGGCGAGACCTTAACCCTAACGGAACAAGATTTGATCAACAACAGCGCGCTTGAACAAGGACTAATCGTCAACGGCAAGGTCGCATTAGCGGATGATGTATCACTATTAGGTATGGCAATCAACGAGCTTAGTGACGAACAACTCGCGCTGCTAGAAGAAAATGGTTACGACAGCACAGACTATGTGGCGGTCACCTTGTACACCGGTGATGGCGATAATGCTTATTTGTATGACGAAGAATATACCTTAATTGTTAAAGAATCGGATATTGACTACAGCACCTTTAACTATCTGCACACCAGTGGCAGTTCCGGTGATACCTATTGGTTAAGCACATCCGGCCTAAGTTATTTTAATCTCTGGAGTTCGTATCAGTACGAGAGTTCTCAATGGCTGGAAGTTGACGCCACCTTGGACTACGGGAATTCACTCGTGGTATACGAACTGGCATCCGCAGCCAATGATGGGATTACTCGCTCTATCGATGGGTCTGGCGGTGTTGATACTCTGCTCATTTATGACGACGTTAACGGTTTAGACTTTCAAAATTTTGAAAAGATTTATAACCATTCCGGCGACACCTTACTCTTAACTCAAGATCTGTTAGACAATAACGCTGCAGGTAGCAGTTTAGTCGTGATTGGTGACTTCGAAGTCACTGAGAATATCGATCAAATGACCGTGAATTTGCTCTCTGGTACAGACAGCTATTACATCGAATCGACCGAATACACTTCTGGTTATAGCTACGATGATTATTACGTCGCTACCCTTGATGTTCCGGTAAGCTTGGATTTGCAAATCGGTGACAGCACATATTCGCTAGTCACTGAACTGCAATATATTACCTATAGCGCGGACAACATCGTGTATCAACTGGATGCGAGCTACGACGAAGATAGCGCACAATATTTTAGTTTTGAGTTTGGCAACACGGATGACACCATCGCCTATAACGTCAGCTTCACCACCTATTACGACTATGACGATGGTCCTGCTTCCGACAACTATTATTTCGGCATTTTTAGTATTGATGGTGGCGATGGTGTCGACACAATTATCTTTGAGCAAGCACCAGACGCGCTAGACTTTTCCAATTTCGAATACGTTGATGTCGAGTTTGATGGTGATTTGGAGCTAGACCAAACCCTACTGGCGGAGAATAACTCTGCGAGCGAAGGGCTGATTGTCAACTCAAGTGTGGCGTTGGTCGATGATATTCAAAGCATTGTCGTTTCAGCCTTGAGCGATGAACAGCAAGCCTTATTTGATAGTGTTGGCGTTGATAGCGACGAGTACTCTGCCGTAACTGTTTACTATGGAGAAGACAGTTACACCTTGCTTATGGATGTTGACGATCTCTCGTATCATCTTGCCGCTTAATTTCCCGAGTCGGTTTAGAAGCTAAAAAGCGAGCCAATTGGCTCGCTTTTTATCGCTATGAGTACTGCCTGCTCAAGCTACTGCGAAGGCTTGTTAGCGCGCGGCTTTTGCCCTTGGCGCGGCGCTGGTTTTGACTGGCCGTTATTGCCGCCTTGTGCATTTTTCGGTTTACGCGAGCGGTTTGGCTTATTGTTACCCTGAGTTTGGCTCGAATCGTTACCAAAACGGCGACGCGGTTTACGCGCCGCTTTATCGCCCTGCTTGGCTTCACCAGGTTGGCGTGCTTGCACCTCACCATTGCCAGCTTTTGGCTTCTTCGGTTTTTTCGGTTTCTTTGGCTTAATTGGACGTGTATCCAATTTCGACTCTGGCAGCGCATTGGTCGGCTTATAGCCTTCAAGCTCAACTCGCGGCAGTAGCTGTTGAATCAAGCGCTCAATACCAAACAGGTCCTCCGCCTCAGCCGCGCACACCAGCGAAATAGCCTTACCGACCTCACCCGCACGGCCAGTACGACCAATACGGTGCACGTAATCTTCGGCAACGTTTGGCAGTTCGTAGTTCACCACTTGCGGCAACTGTGGAATATCAATACCACGCGCGGCGATGTCGGTTGCAACAAGCACCCGAATTTCGCCAGATTTAAAATTTGCTAGCGCTTTGGTGCGCGCACCTTGGCTTTTGTTACCGTGGATCGCCGCCGCGGCAATGTTATTATCGGTTAAAAACGCCGCCAAACGGTTCGCGCCATGTTTGGTACGAGTAAACACCAACACTTGTTGCCAATTGCCATCGTTAATCAGTTTTGCCAACATTGGCGCTTTCTTTTTAGCATCCGCTGGATAGATACACTGCTCAACAGTGCGCGCCGTTGAGTTGGCAGGACTGACCGAAATTTCCACCGGATTGTTGACTAAGCCTTTCGCCAGATCTCGAATTTCAGCGGAAAACGTTGCGGAAAACAGCAGATTTTGGCGCTTGGCCGGCAGCAACTGAAGAATTTTGCGAATATCGCGAATAAAGCCCATATCCAGCATGCGATCGGCTTCATCCAACACCAACACTTCAAGTTGATCAAACTTAACCGCATTTTGCTGATACAAATCCATCAAACGCCCTGGTGTTGCCACCAAAATATCCGCACCTTTACGCAGACGCAGCATTTGCGGATTGATCTTGACGCCGCCAAACACCACCGCACTCGACAGACGCAGATGACGGCTGTAAAGCGCCACATTTTCTTGCACTTGCGCAGCAAGTTCGCGAGTGGGTGTCAGGATCAGAGCACGGACCTGATTGCCACGCACTTTCGGCCCATGTGACAAACGCTCTAGAATAGGCAGAGTAAAGCCGGCGGTTTTCCCCGTTCCGGTCTGCGCTGCGGCCATTACATCCTGCCCTTTCAATACCGCCGGAATGGCTTGCGCCTGAATCGGCGACGGCGTGTCATAGCCTTTTTCTTGAATAGCTTTAAGGATTGGCGCAGATAGACCTAAAGAGGTAAAACCCATAGATTGATTCTCAAATGTTGATGATAAATAACGGTTTCGCCAGTTAAATCGGGTTGAGTGACAAAAGTCTTGCTCAGCTCATCGGCGAAAAGTCCGCCATTCTGAGGCTTTTGCGGTTATCAAGCAACTGCTATTTGTCTTTCGAGTTTTGGCGACAAGCAATATTTAACAACAATCGATATCTGACAACATCGCTATTGGAATACGATCGCTCAACGCAACCAAGGCGCTGGTATGTCAGCGCCTTGGTTTTAGTTGGTTGATGTTGAAGCTGGGTTAATCCATATCAGGAGTAAACAAACCGCGCTTCATATAAAATTTCACCCACACCGCACCGATGAGACTGATCACAGCCAGTATTCCACCTGCGATGCTGTAGACCATTTGCGTCATTTCAGGCGACGGTGAGTTATTAAGCGCCACATACCCCATCGCGATAATGCCAATGATTTGCGGCAATGGGAAAAATGGAGTGCGATACGGGCGCTCTTGATTAGGCAGGCGGCGGCGAAGCACCAGCACGTCAATATGTGCAACGATATAAGCCAACAACCAACTGGTGGTAGCGGCAATGACTAAAACGATTAGCGAGTCGATGTCCACCAGCATGAAAGGAATCGCGGTACACACTGCCATCATCACAATCCCCACCCAAGGCGCGTTGTAACGGTTTTGCGCTTTAAGTTGTGGAAACGCCTGTTTTTGCATTGCCATGCCGTGAAGCATGCGTGGTACCGACGCCAAAATGGTATTGATGGTGCTGCAAGTCGCGGCCAACGCCATGATGGTTGCGATCATCAAACCGCTTTGACCAAATACCGCACTAACATAATCCAAGTAAGGAATCGGCGATTCGACCAAGGTGTCGACATTGAGATACAAACTGGCGCCGTAGGCGAAAGCGAGAAAAATCGCGAAGATCATAACTAAAGACAGATGCATCGCACGAGGAATGTTTTTTCGCGGCTGCTCCACTTCGTTGACCATCGGACAGATAAACTCAACGCCAACCATCATCCACATCGCCAGCGCAATCAAACCGATAAAGCTGCCGTCAAGCACGCCGCCAAAGCTCCAATCAACACTTTGAGTCAAAGTTGGGTGCGGCTCGCTTACACCCGTGATTGCCGCAAGTCCAACAATGATCAGCGCACTCACCAAAATAAACGCCAACAGATTTTGCACTTTGGCAAACACGTCAGCGCCGATAAGGTTGGTGACCATCAACACGCCCAAAATCGCCAGAGGAACCACTTTGGCGGGAAACACACCGGGAAGCAGTTCACCAAGCATAGCGTCGACCAAAAACATCTCCACCGGCAGCGCTAATACCGCGACCACTACGTAACCGGAAAACACCGAAACAATCGCAGGAAAGTGGCCAATGGCCTTTTGCGTATAGGTAGCCAGTGTCCCCTCTTGCGGAAACATCAGCGACAATTCTGCAAAACTCATGGCATTAAACTGCGCCAAAATAAACGCCGCGAACATGGCAGCGATAAACGCCATGCCGCCAATCCCTATGCCTTGGGTCGCTGAGATCATTGCGCCTTGGACAATCACCAATCCGATACAGATGGCCATCATGGTTGCCAAGCCCATTTTTCGCGCTGGTTGGTTAGTTGCTGATCCTTCAGCGCGACTGATTTGTTCTGATTGTACTAAATCACTCATTTTCTATTCCTTTTCTAACTAAACCAAATAGTTAACTAAAACCGTTATGTAAATAGTCTGTATGTCTGCAATTACAGCCTTGCAAAGCGATACGGCGCTGGGTCAACCAAAGGCGCGCTGCCAGTGGCAAGATCTGCAGCCAGTTGCCCAGCCGCCGGCCCAGTGCCAAAACCGTGTCCGGAGAAGCCAGTTGCAATGGTTAATCCAGGAATCGCATTTATGCGGTCAATCACCGGATTTGAGTCCGGCGTGACATCAATTAGCCCAGCCCACGCCTCTTCGATTTCAGCCTGCTCAAACATCGGCCAGGCGTTTTTAAGATTGGTGAGCGCCTCGCTGTTTAAGCCAGCGTTATACGCAGGATCCATGGTGCGAATTTTTTCAAACGGCGAAGGTTTATGATGACTCCAGCGCCGCGCCAGTTTCAGGTCATCGACAAAATGCTTGCCAAGCTTGATACGTAAAAAACCACGTTGATGACGAAGCTGATCAAGATAGCGATGACCGACGAGTAAGTGGTCGAGCGTAATCGGCGCATCCAAAGCACCGCGCTGAGTGATAATAAAGCCGCCATCTTGATGCTTACGAAACGAAAAATCCGGTGCGCCGACCGCGATATCGGTCGGTCCTTGCATCGGCTTGGTGCGCAAAACCGAGCAAATCAAAGGCAAGGTTGGTAGAGAAACGCCGTGTTGGGATAAAAAGCGTCTTGACCAAGCGCCGCCAGCCAGCAGCACTTGTTCACAGGTGATTTCGCCCTGCTCCGTCACTACGCCGCTCACTTTCCCTGCCGCCATCGACAAACCACGCACTGCGCAATTTTGGATGATAACCGCGCCTTTTTTCGCAGCCGCTTGCGCCATCGCGCTGGTTGCAAGTGCTGGCTCAGCGCGGCCATCCGATGGGGTATACACCGCTCCGACCCAATCGGTTTTTCCGCCGGGTACCAAAGAGCTGACTTCACGAGTTGAAAGTAGCTGACTGTCGAGTTCAAGCGCTTTCACCGACTCAAACCAGCTTTCGTGCGCTTGCATTTGCGCTTCGCTACGAGCAACAAACATAATGCCCGCCTGCTGATAACCAACGCGGCGACCAATCCGCTCTGGCATTTGTTGCCAAAGCTTATCGGCGGCCAAAGACAAAGGCACATCTTCAGCAACACGGCTGGTCTTGCGAATCCAACCTAGATTTCGCGATGATTGCTCTCCAGCAACGTGACCTTTTTCGATCAATACCACTGGAATATTGCGCTCAGCCAGAGTTAGCGCAGCGCTCACACCGACAATGCCGCCACCAATAATCACCACTTGCGTTGATTTCGGCAGCAAACTCTCAGTGGTAAAACGCTCTAATGTCTTGGTCATTCTTTCGTTCCTTGAAATACAACTGGGCTTGAACTTAAGCCATCACATACTCAGTGCCGCTAGCGGCTGCGCCGCGATAAGCGGTGACTTCAATTTCAACTTTGTAAACCGTGGAGCCCAGCGGCGGACAGGTCACTGTGGTCGTGGGATCAATGCCTTTAAATTTGGCGCCAAATAGCTCCATCACGGGTGCAACATCGGCTGGGTCCTGAATAAAAACTCGCGTGCTGACCACATCGGCTAATGACGCATCGACCGCTTTTAGCCCGCGTTCGATATTGCTAAATACTTGTTCGGTCTGCTCAAACAGATCCTCTGAAATCTGCTTCGTGTCAGGATTGCGCCCTGCGGTATTGGAGACGAAAATCCAATTATCAACCGCGACAACGCGCGAATAACTGCCGCTCTGTTCAAATGCAGAGCCGGTTTTGACTTTAACGATTTGAGTCATGATGTACTGCCTTTAGAAAAGCAAAGGCGCGATGGCCTTTCGCTTTAGATATTTAGATAAAAGGGTTCAATGGGTTAATCAATGCCACGGCTTTAACTTAAAACCGGGGTATCCCACAGGTTCAATTTGACGCCAATGCCTTTTTCTAGCGCGTTGCGATACACAACCGTCCCCCACGCCACATCCTCAACCGGTAAACCACCGACGGACAAAATGATGATCTCTTCATCGTTTTGGCGACCCACCGTATCACCAGCGACAATCGCACCTAAGTCTTGTAACTCGGCTTTGTCCATCAGGCCTTGCTCGATCATGTCCATAAAGCGCACGCCGATGATCGGAATATAGTTGTGCGCCGGTTTTGGCACTTCTTCAAACCACGCTTCGTAGAGACCAATGCTGTCCGCCACTTTACGCACATCCGATGTTTCCATGGCGGCGTCCAAACGGCAGTAAGCTGGCATGGCTAAAAACGCCCCTGCTTTCACCCACTCTCGTTTCACTTCAGGATAGGTTGACGGGTCGCCGGTTTCGCCGGAGTTACAGTAAGTGACGATGTCACTATCGCGTACCACTTCCTCGATAGAATCAACGATTTGAATTGTGGTGACTTGCGGATAAGTCGCACTTAACCAAGTGATAAAGGAATCGAGGCTTTTTTGACCACGACCTTTGACTTTAACGGTATCAATCTGCGGACACGCGGCGATAAATGCGGCTACCGAGGTTTTACCCATTACGCCAGGGCCAAGCACACCGATAACTTTTGAATCTTTACGTGCCAAATGTTTAGCGCCAACACCTGGGACCGCGCCAGTACGATAAGCGGAAAGCAAGTTAGCTGACATATGCGCCAGCGGCGCGCCAGTTTCAACATCGTTTAAAGTAAACATCAGGATTGAGCGCGGCAGGCCTTTTTCGCGGTTGGCGATATTGGAGCCATACCACTTAACGCCGCAGGTCTGAAAATCACCGCCCAAATAGGCTGGCATCGCCATCAAACGGCGGTCCGCGGTCGGTTTTGGCATAGTGGCAAATGGCGACTCTTCAGGGAAAGTGATCATTGCGCCATGGGAATCACTGTTTGGTCCAGCCATACGATAATCGCCATGGTGTAGTAGCGCGAACATCTGTTCCATGGTGTCAACGCATTGCGCCATGTCGGTTACGCCCGCTTTAATCATGTCTTGTTCTGAAAGGTAAATGAAATCGATTTTAGTGCTGTCTGACATACTTTCGCCTCTATCCTTTGGGTGAATTTAAGCCGCGTTCTCCAATGACTTTCTATGCAAAAAGCCTTGCGGTGAATTGATAGTAAAGAGGTGAAAAATGTCTGTATTGAATTTTTGCGACATTTGAAAAGTGTTTTTAAATTGGTGATTTTGGCATCACCTTTGCAGAAGGCTAAATATCATTCACTGCATGGATAGCAATAATGACAGGTCTTTTACGTGCCCTTCCGGTCAGCGGAATTCGCTCCAAACAACCTTGGTTTGTCATGAGCGCGGCTAAGTATTCCACCCATATCAATTCGGCGAACCCGTTTGTTTCCCACTATTACAGCTTTGAAGCCGACGGCCATCACCAACACCCGATTGCTATTCCAGACGGTTGTGTCGACCTGCTATTTGATTGCGACCAGAATGAACCCATCGCCCAAGTTTGCGGTACGGCTTTGCAAGCTAAAGAGATTCAATTTGAGCGTGGGCATCGCTATTTTGGCGTGCGCTTTTTACCTGGCTATATTCCCGATTTTCTCGATGTATCGGCCAAAGAAATCATTGATAACCAAATCGATTTTCTCGACATTATGCCGCGAGCCAAGCCAATTTTTGAGCAAGTCGTCGAGCAAACGGATTTTGCTAAACAGGTGGCGATTGTGAGCCAATTTCTGCACGCGAAAAGCGCCTCGCGGTTATCCCCTCTAACCCGCCAGTTAGTGGGAAAAATTTGTCAGCAACAAGGCAACATTCAAATTCAACAACTTGAACGCTATAGCGGTTATTGCAGTCGCACCATCCAGCGTCAATTTCTAGCCGAAACCGGTCAAACACCTAAGGCATTTTGCCGTGCGATTCGCTGCCAGTCCGCGGTGTACAACATCAATCACAGCCCACAACTGGCATTTTCAGATTTAGCGAGCGAGCTAGGCTTTAGCGATCAATCACATTTTCTAAGGGAATTCAAAAAGTTAGTAAGCACAACTCCGCTTGAATATCAGCATCGCGTGCAACACAAAACCTATCTCGAGCGAATTCACTGTTATTGACCCAAATTGGTTCAAAAATAAGAAAACGCACTTTAGCAGTGCGTTTGCTAGTTTTTATCTCGCGCCGAATTGAGTTAATTCATCGTAGTCATAATGTTAATACTTAGATCCATTTCACATAATTAGCAACGAAGTTCGCTGATTGTCGTTCACTATTTGGCAAACAATTGGCTTATATCTTTAAACGCTTTAACCCAAATTGCCTCCCTACCTGAGCTAACACGCTGTATTGTGGAGTTAACTTCAGGTTCGACACCCACCGAACAAGCCGTTAAAGCGCTTATCGAGTAACCTTCAAATACATTCGCTCCCTCACAGGGAGCGTTTAAGTTCACTAAATACTATTTAACCAACCACTGCCTAAAAATTGGTCTCTTGTTACGATATAAAAAATCATCCCTTTCTCAAACCAAGCCTTTTTATACTTGCTAATGACCTATCTCAATGAGCACAAGGAACGAGTGATGAGCGCAATCGTAGGCACCACCAACATTGATGGCACAGGCAGCGCGTCCAATCTTACTGCCGAAAACGGCGAAGTACTGGATCTGACCTTTGGCTTCACAGGGTCTTACATGGGAGATATCCAAACCAGACAGCAAGGGCTAGTCGAAATCTATGATTCTTGGGATCACTATGGCATAGGTGAAGATCGCATAGAAAATATCGGCGAGTGGAATCAACAAGGAGTAAAAGAACTCTATATCGATTCGTCAGCCGGTTTTGGTGGCAATCAATATGGCACGTTAACCCTAAAAAACTTTGTCGATCTCTATTTGGAGTTAAGTAGTGATCTTAGCGAACCTGGTTGGGCAAGTAGTGATATAAATATTTATGATATCAAGCGAGGAGAAATAGACTTATCTTCTCTTGAAGGCGAAAGCGATGTTTATATCGAGGTATACAGCAACAGTGCGAGTTGGAGCAATCTATTTACAATCACGGGCAGTGAACAAAGCGACTACCTGACCATGCAAGCTGTCGCTGGTACCCGCTGGACCGAATTTAACATTGATTTAAGTGCGGGAGATGATAGTTTCAAATGCATCCTTGCTGGAGCGGAGTCGAGCAGTCAATTGCGCTATGTCGACGGTGGTGACGGCAGCGATACTCTCACCGCAACCCACATCAATGATATTGATTTTGAGAACTTTGAAACGCTGGTCAATGCCAGTATAAGCACTCAAACGCTAAACATCGATCAGCAGCTATTGGCCAACAACGCCAGCGCTAACAATGGGTTGTGGTTGGATGGTTTTAATATCGAGTTTAGCGATGAATTTGATGATATTGATGTTTCAACGCTCGCGACAGGAGAGTATAAAATCGTTGCAACGTACGACGATGAACAGTACCTGCTCTATTCGGACACAGTGCCAACCGAACTTGTTTAAAACACTTTGAGATTCAGAGCAACTTTGCCTTGAGCAAGATTTAACATAGAAAAGCCTGCGGTGAGTTTATAGAGTCGCTCAGCGCAGGCTTTTGCTTTGGTCGTTAATTTTTTACCTTGTTGTTGGCGACTACAAAATATCCCGTAGGCGGTAGTAGCTCATCGCCAGTACAAGCGCTGGTGTGCGCAGTAAGCGTCCGCCGGGAAATGGCAGATGCGGAATGCGTTCAAACACATCTAACCGCTCAGCAGTGCCGGATACCGCTTCAGCCATGAGTTTGCCCGCAAGCCCAGTAGCAGCAATGCCGTGCCCCGAAAAACCTTGAGCGTAAAACACGTTGTCTTTGATACGGCCAAAGTACGGCGCGCGATTCATAGTAATGCCGACATAGCCGCCCCAAGCGTAGTCAATCTTGACGTTTTTCAATTGGGGAAAGACATCGACCATGCGTTTGCGCATCGTGCCTTCGATACTGCGCGGGTCGATACCAGAGTAACTGCAACGTCCACCAAACAACATGCGATGATCTGCCGAGCAGCGGAAATAGTCGAGCACAAAATTAATGTCGCACGCCGCGATGTTGTTTTTCATTAACGAACCGGCAAGCGAAGGCTCCAATGGCTCAGAGGCGCAGATATAGGTGCCGACAGGCATCACTCGGCTTTCGAGTTTGAAGTCCAGCCCTTCCATATAGGCATTACAAGCTAGCACTACATAATCGGCGGTTACCTGTCCTTTGGCGGTAACAATTTTGGCTGGCGACCCGTGGTGGATCTTTTTGACTCGGCTGCCTTCATAAAACTCGACCCCGAGCGCTTTGGCCGCCGCAACCAAACCCAGAGTGTAATTGAGCGGATGTAAGTGACCACTATTGCGGTCAAACATACCAAAGCAGTAGCGCTCACTATCAATATTGTCGCGAACTTGCTGCTTATCCCATAGCTCAAGTGAACCATAGCCATATTTGTTCGCTAAGCTTTCATGCCACTGTTTGAGTTCCCGTTCGTGGCGCGCTTTGATCGCCAAATGCACCATACCATCGCGCCAATCGCAATCGATGTTGTAATCTTTGATGTAGCCTTTAGTGGTTTCCAGCGCTTCAACGGAAAGGTCCCACAGGGTTTTGGCATCAGGCGCGCCCACCAGCTTTTCCAAGCTGTCTTGTTCGCTCGCCCAGCCAAAAATGGCTTGGCCACCACTGCGCCCCGAAGCGCCCCAAGAGACTTTTTCTGCTTCGAGAACAATGACTTTGTAGCCTTTCTTAGCCAGCTCTAAGGCGGTTACGGTACCGGTAATACCAGCACCGATAACGCACACATCGGCGCTTTGCGCACCTTGTAGGGGTGGAAAATCAAAATCGTGGTTGGCACTGGCCGCGTAGTACGAATCAACGTGCGGTTGCTTCATGGTTGGTTATCCTTAACATCTAAATAAAATCCTTTTATTTAACGACTTATCACAGGTACCACTGATATTCCAACGGTGAGACTTGGGAAAAGAAGTTAACTTGCTCGCTGTGTTTACTCTGATGGTAAACATGACAGAACTCTGGCGTTAAGCGTTTTTTTAGCACGTCACTGTGCTCGAAACGCTCAAGAGCCTGAGGCCAGGAAATCGGCAAGAAATTCTCACCTTCCAGCTCGTAGGCGTTGCCTTCAACGGCTAGCGGCGGCTCAATGTGGTTATCCAGCCCCTCTTTGATAGTCGCCAAAATGGTCGCCACCACTAAGTAAGGGTTACAATCAGCGCCAGGTAAGCGGTGCTCAAGGCGAGTATCCGCCGCTTCTCCGGATGGAATTCTCAGTGCGACCGTGCGGTTATCCCAGCCCCAATTGGGCCATAACGACACAAACATATTGGGCTGAAAGCGGCGATACGAGTTCGCATTGGGCGCGATGATCGCCATGGTCTCTGGCATGTAAGCCAATACGCCTCCAATCGCGTGTTTGAGCATTTGCTCGTGTTGGCAAAACACATTGTCGCCGAACCTGTCTTGCATACTGACGTGAATGTGGCAGCCATTACCAGCATAGTCAGAATACGGTTTCGCCATAAAGTTGGCTTCAAAACCGTGCTTCTTCGCTATCGCCCGTACCACTCGTTTCATCAGCATAGCTTGGTCACAGGCCTGCATCACATCGAGGTTATGGTGCAAATTGACCTCAAACTGGCCCGGAGCATATTCGGCCAAAATGTTGGATGCGGGAATATTTTGCGTTTCACATACTGAAATCACTTCATCGATAAAGCCGCGAAACTCATCGAGTTCATCGAGTGAATAGACTTGAGTCTGGGTCATGCGTTTGCCACTAAGGGGCATCAAAGGTGGTTGCGGATTGCCTTCACTATCAAGCTCACTGTCTTGGAGATAAAACTCAAACTCGACCGCCACACACGGGTATAACTCTTGCTCTGCCAAACCATTGAGCTGGCGGCGCAAAGCGTGGCGAGGGTCGGCGAAAAAACCTTGAGTTTGGTCTTGATCTAACATGGTCAACACCGCTTGAGCCACCCCCTCTTTCCATGGCACCAGCGACAAGGTATTCGTTACAATTCGGCAGATGCGGTCGCCATCACCTAGCTCAAATCCCAGCCCGGTTTCCTCAACGGTTTCACCCGTAATGTCGAGGGCAAAAATCGATGCAGGCATGTACAAACCATTTTCGACGACCTTAGGTAACATGTTGATTGGGATGCGCTTTCCACGCTCCATTCCGTTCATGTCGAACAGAATCAGATCCACGCTGTGGACATCAGGATATTGCTCTGCAAAGGCGATCGCTTGCGGAATATCCTCTTGAGTCATCCATTTTCTTCGTCCTTGGCTCATTATCGATTTCCTTATCAAACAGCACAAAAAATAGACTCAAATAGAATAGGCATATTGTTAAATATATTGCAACAGTAGATTCCCAAAGTCCCATAATCGGAAATTAGTTAGGTAAATATCGAACAAAGCGGTTGACAATTAACCGTTTAATTGACAATTCTAGATTTAGTATTGTTATGAAAATGTTTCGATATACTTTACGCAACCCATGGATATTGAGTGATATGGACATCATCAAACAGTGGTTTACTGAAAACCGCATCACCGAAGTAGAATGCTTGGTGCCAGACATTACCGGCAATGCGCGCGGTAAAATTATTCCAGCGCATAAATACATCAATGACCAAGGCATGCGCCTGCCAGAGAGCCTATTCTTCCAAACCGTCACTGGTGACTGGCCAGACGACGACAGCATGATCGATCTCACCGAACGTGACATGCACCTTGAGCCGGATATCAATACCATTCGCTTTGTCCCTTGGGCCAAAGAGCCCACCGCGCAAATCATCCATGACTGTTTTGATAGCCACGGCAACCCGGCGGAAATTTCGCCGCGTAGCGTGCTTCGCAAGGTACTTAAACTGTACGAAAATGAGGGTTGGACGCCGGTGGTTGCGCCAGAGCTGGAGTTTTTCTTGGTGCAGCAAAACCTCGACTGGGACTACCCACTCAAGCCGCCAATTGGCCGCAATGGTCGCCCAGAAACGGCGCGTCAATCGTTCAGCATTGATGCAGTCAACGAGTTTGATCCGCTGTTTGAAGAGATGTACGACTTTTGTGATCTTCAAAAGCTTGATGTCGATACCCTGATTCACGAATCCGGGGCGGCGCAAATGGAGATCAACTTTGACCATGGCGATGCACTTGAAAGCGCCGACCAAGTATTTTTATTTAAGCGTACCGTACGTGAAGCGGCGCTGCGCCACAACGTTTACGCGACGTTTATGGCCAAGCCAATGGAACAAGAGCCCGGCAGCGCGATGCACATTCATCAAAACATTCTTGATGCTGACGGCAACAACCTATTTAGCAACCCAGATGGCACCAACAGCGAATTCTTCATGCACTACATCGGCGGCATGCAGAAATACACCCCGGCAGCGATTGCGTTCTATGCGCCCAACGTCAACTCCTATCGCCGCTTGATCTTTGGTGATTGTGCACCAACCAACCTTGATTGGGGGGAAGACAACCGCACCGTAGGGCTTCGCGTTCCGGTATCAGGCAAAAACTCGCGCCGGTTGGAAAACCGTTACGTCGGCGCTGATGCCAACCCATATTTGGCGATGGCAGTAAGCTTGGCGAGTGGCTATTTGGGCGTAAAAAACCAACTCAAACCGACCTCGATTTCGACCGAGGACACCAGCCAAAATCCGTACACGCTACCGCATACCTTGGAAGATGCTCTGGTACAACTGCAAGCGTGCGATGAACTTAAAGAGATTCTCGGCGAACGTTTTGTTGCGGCTTACGTTGCCATTAAGCGCAAAGAATACGAAACCTTCTTCCAAGTCATCAGCTCTTGGGAACGGGAGTTTTTGCTGCTCAATGTGTGAGTCACGTTATTAATCAATGCATTAATCAAGGTGCTAACACGCCAGCGACACAGATACGGATTTCACTGACCAAAGTCACGAATAAGAAAAGGATTTCTCATGTCAGAACTTGTTGAATACGATGCCCAGCACTGCTTTCATCCATTTAGTAACTATCATGACTTGAACCGCAAAGGCTCGCGTATGATCGAGCGCGCAGAAGGTGTCTATATTTTTGATGAGCACGGCCACCAAATTCTTGATGGTATGTCAGGGCTGTGGTGCGTTAATTTAGGTTACAGTTGTCAACCTCTGATTGAAGCGGCCACCAAGCAGCTAAGCGAACTGCCCTACTACAACTTGTTCTTCCAAACCTCGCACCCACCAGCGGCGCGCTTGGCTAAATTGCTTGCCGAAGTCACACCCGAGGGCATGAATCATGTGTTTTTTACCGGTTCAGGCTCAGAGTGTAACGATACCGTCGTGCGCATGGTGCGTTACTACTGGAATAACCTTGGCAAGACCAACAAGAAAACCATCATTGCACGTAAAAATGCCTACCACGGCAGTACCATCGCAGGGGCCAGCCTTGGCGGCATGGAGTTCATGCACAAACAAACTGGCTGCTTGGTGCCAGACATTGTGCATATCGACCAACCCTACGCATTTGGTGAGTACGATGGTGATGATATTCAAGCCTTTGGCCTTGAACGTGCGCGTCAGCTTGAAGCGAAAATTCTAGAACTTGGCGAAGACAACGTCGCGGCCTTTATCGCTGAGCCTATTCAAGGCGCAGGCGGTGTGATCATTCCACCTGAAAGCTACTGGCCAGAAATTCAACGCATCTGCGATAAATATGAAATCTTGCTGGTTGCCGATGAAGTAATTTGCGGTTTTGGCCGCACCGGTGAATGGTTTGCCAGCCAAACCTACAACATTCGCCCTGATCTCTTGTGCATGGCTAAAGGCATCACCTCCGGTTACCTGCCACTTGGCGGTGTGATGGTGCGTGATGAGGTTGCACAAGTGCTCAAAGACGCCAATTCCGAATTTGCCCACGGCTTTACCTATTCTGGTCATCCAGCGGCTTGCGCGGTGGCGATTGCCAATATTGAAGAGATGCAAAAGCAACACATCATTCCCACGCTCAAAGAGTCGATCATTCCCTATTTTGCCGATAAATGGCAGCAACTCGCGCAGCACCCATTAGTGGGTGAAGCTCGCTCAAAAGGCATGGTTGGCGCCATTGAACTGGTGCGCGATAAAGCCAGTAAGGAGCGTTACAGCAAAGAGTTGGAAGTGGGCATGATGTGCCGCGAAAATTGTATTGCCAGTGGTCTGGTGATGCGCGCTGTGGGTGACACCATGATCGTGTCACCGCCGCTTATCATCACTAAACAGGAAATTGATTTGCTCGTTGAACGAGCGACACTCGCCCTCGACAAGACGTTAGCGAACTTATAACCCTTGTCAAACATATCAACCCCAAGGATCGGAGAACCATATGTTTAACCCTCTGAAGAAAAATGCGTTGTTGACTGGCCTGATGGCTGTTGCCGTGTCTGGCTTTGCTCAGGCGGAAGAAGAAAAAGTGCTGAACATTTACAACTGGTCAGACTATATCGCGGAAAACACCATTGCCGATTTTGAAAAAGAGACCGGCATTAAAGTCGTCTACGACGTATTTGATTCGAACGAAGTGCTGGAAGCCAAAATTCTGTCTGGTAACACGGGTTTTGACTTAGTGGTGCCAAGTAACGACTTTCTTGGTCGCCAAGCCAAAGCGGGCGCATTTATGCCGCTTGATAAAGCCAAATTGTCGAACTACGCCAACCTCGACCCGAAATTGATGGGCATGTTGGCAAGCTCTGTTGACCCAGACAACCAATTTGCCGTGCCTTACCTTTGGGGAACCACGGGCATTGGCTACAACGTTGAAAAAGTCAAACAAGTGCTGGGTGATGATGCGCCTGTCGACAGTTGGGATTTAGTCTTTGAGCCTAAATACATGGAAAAACTCGCCTCATGTGGCGTGGCTTACCTAAACGCGCCAACCGAAATCATGGCTGCGGCGCTCAACTACATCGGTAAAGATCCCAACTCAGCCAACCCATCAGATTACAAAGATGCACTCACCATGCTGGAGAAAGTACGCCCTTACATCACCTACTTCCACTCATCGCAATACATTAACGATTTGGCCAACGGCGATATCTGTGTGGTGATCGGCTGGTCTGGTGATGTGATGCAAGCGGCTGACCGGGCAACCGAAGCCAACAACGGTGTTGAAATCGCGTATTCGATTCCAAAAGAAGGCGCACTAGCATGGTTTGACCTACTCGCCATTCCTAAAGATGCCAAGCATCCAGAGAATGCCGAGAAATTCATCAACTACATTTTGCGTCCAAAAGTCATCGCCGATATCACCAACTATGTTTGGTACTCAAACCCAAATATTCCGTCACGTGAATTCGTCGAACCGGACATCATTAACGACCCAAGTATCTTCCCGACGCCAGCGGTGCAAGAGAAGCTCTACACCAACGCAATTCTGCCAATGAAAGCCACGCGAGCGCTGACTCGTACTTGGACAGACTTCGTTAAAAACTGATCAAGGAAAACGCCCTTGGCATGAAGCCAAGGGCGAAAAGGTTATGTAGAACAAGGATTTGTTATGACTATGCTTGCTGTGAAATCAGCCCCAACACCGATTGAGTCGCGCTTGAATATTGGCAAAAAAGACAAGAAAGTCTTACTTGAAATCAAAGGACTCAGCAAAGAGTTTGAAGGTCTACCTGCCGTCGACAACATTGATTTAACCATTCACCAAGGCGAAATTTTTGCGCTGCTTGGTGCCTCTGGCTGTGGTAAATCGACCTTGCTACGAATGCTGGCGGGTTTTGAAGCGCCAAGCAAAGGGCAAATCATTCTCGATGGTCAAGACCTATCTAAAATCCCGCCCTATAAACGCCCAGTCAATATGATGTTTCAGTCCTATGCACTGTTCCCCCATATGACGGTGTTCAACAATATCGCCTTTGGTCTCAAGCAAGATGGTGTGCCAAAGAAAGAGATCAAAACCACAGTCAACGAATTGCTGACCTTGGTTCACATGCAAGACTACGCCAACCGTAAACCGCATCAACTCTCTGGTGGTCAACGCCAGCGTGTGGCGCTCGCGCGCAGCCTTGCTAAAAAGCCCAAACTGCTGCTGCTTGATGAGCCAATGGGCGCGCTGGATAAAAACCTGCGCGAAAAAATGCAGCTCGAAATCGTCGATATTCTCGAACGGGTTGGCGTGACCTGTGTGATGGTGACGCACGATCAGGAAGAAGCCATGACCATGGCCGATCGCATCGCGGTCATGAATAAAGGCCAATTCGTTCAAATTGGCGCGCCGGAGTCGATCTACGAATCGCCAAACTCACGTATGAGCGCCGAATTTATCGGTTCGGTCAACATCTTTGAAGGCACGCTGACCAAATCGCGCAGCGACCGCGCCGAAATTACCTGCGATGCGCTAAAAAAACCGGTGATACTCAACCACGGCATCTCAGCCACCGTCGGCACCCAACTGATGGTCGCGGTGCGCCCTGAGAAAATCTTCATTTGCCAAGAATCGCTCAGCCAAGGCAATACGTGTACCGGCATCGTTGAAGACATTGCCTACCTTGGTAGTCAGTCGATTTATCATGTGCGTTTGCCAAGTGGCAAACTGGTCACCGCCTCAGTACAAAACGTCAGCCGCGTTAATTCGCAAATGCCAACTTGGAATGAGCCCATCAGCCTGTATTGGGAAATGGACAGCGGGGTGGTACTGACAATATGAAGTTACTCAATTACTTAAAGTCGATTCGCTATGGGCAGTACGCGGTGGTCGGCGTGCCATTTACGTGGCTGCTGCTGTTCTTTCTCCTGCCGTTCCTATTTGTGTTCAAAATCAGTTTCGCTGAAGCGCAACTTTCGATTCCTCCCTACTCTGATCTGTTCAATTATCTCGACGACAAACTCGAGGTATTTCTCAACGTCGGCAGCTACCTGTATTTGGTGCAAGACGATCTTTACGCCTCGTCTTACTTGCTATCGATTCGTACTGCAGCCATTTCAACCCTGCTGTGTTTGCTGATTGGCTACCCAACCGCGTGGGCAATTGTGCACTCCAAACCGGCAACTCGAAATGTGCTGCTGATGCTGATCATCTTGCCATCGTGGACCAGCTTTTTGATTCGCGTTTACGCATTGATTGGCCTTTTGAAAAACAACGGCCTACTCAATAACCTGTTGATGAGCATCGGCATTATCGACCAGCCACTTAAGATTCTTCACACCGATTTGGCGGTGTACATCGGCATTGTCTACACCTATTTGCCGTTTATGGTGCTGCCCATTTATACCGCATTGATGAAAGTCGATTACTCGCTGGTGGAAGCCGCATTCGACCTTGGCGCCAGACCATTTAAAGTGCTGTTCCAAGTTTTAGTGCCAATGACCAAAGCAGGCATCATCGCCGGTTCAATGCTGGTGTTTATTCCTGCAGTGGGCGAATTTGTGATTCCCGAACTGCTTGGCGGCCCAGATTCAATATTGATTGGTCGAGTGTTGTGGCAAGAGTTCTTTAACAACCGTGACTGGCCGGTGGCGTCTGCCGTGGCTATCACTATGCTGCTTATTTTGATGGTGCCAATTTTGTGGTTCCATCGCTATCAAAAACGTGAATTGGAGAACGGCTAATGAACGCGATTCCTGTTTACAACACCAAGTGGAAATGGGTCATGCTCGGCCTAGTTTTCTCCTTTCTCTATATTCCGATCATGATTTTGGTGTTTTACTCGTTTAATGAAAGCCGTTTGGTCACGGTTTGGGCGGGATTTTCCACCAAATGGTATGTCGAGCTATTTAACGACAAGCAGTTGATTGACGGCTTGAAACTGAGCTTAACCATCGGCGCCATGGCCGCCACGACGGCTGTGGTGTTTGGCACCATAGCCGCATTTGTGCTGCAGCGCTTTGGCAAATTTCGCGGCGAAACCAGCTTTGCATTTATGATCACCGCACCGCTGGTTATGCCGGATGTGATTACCGGTTTGTCGCTATTGCTGCTGTTTATCTCGCTCGGCCAGTTCTTTGAACTGTTTGCACAGCGCGGCATGATGACCATCTGGATTGCCCATGTCACCTTCTGCACCGCTTATGTCACTGTGGTGATTAACTCGCGCCTGCAAGAGCTTGACCGCTCAATTGAAGAAGCCGCTCAGGACTTAGGCGCGCCGCCGTGGAAAGTGTTCTTTCAAATCACTATTCCCACCATCACCCCTGCGCTCGCGGCGGGCTGGCTCTTGGCGTTTACGCTGTCTTTGGATGACCTCGTCATCTCAAGCTTTGTTTCTGGGCCAAGCGCCACCACGCTGCCAATCGTGGTGTTTTCCAGTGTGAGACTTGGTGTCAGCCCTAAAATCAATGCACTAGCGACATTGATGATACTTATTGTATCATGTGCGACCTTCCTTGCTTGGTGGCTGATGGCGCGAGCAGAGAAGAAGCGGCAGAGGGAAATACGTTCTGCGACCTAAGACTTCTGGAGAAATGTATGGACGTGGGAAACCAGTTAAAAGCCATTCGAACAATGAAAGGTATCTCGCAGCGTGAGCTGGCGAAATTAAGTGGAGTGACCAACTCCATGATTTCTCAAATTGAAAAAAATCAAGTGAACCCATCCGTGGGTTCACTGAAAAAGATCTTAGATGCGATGTCGGTGTCGATGGGTGAATTTTTCACCGTTGATGTTGAAAACAAAGAACAAATTTTCTATTCCGCAGACGAGCTGGTCGACCTTGGCGATGGCGCGATTCAAATGTTGCTGGTCGGCAGCAAACGCGCCAAACGTAAATTGTCAGTGATGCGTGAAACTTACCCGCCGGGTGCCGATACGGGTACCGATTTCATGAAGCATGATGGTGAAGAAGGTGGCATCGTGCTGCGCGGTGAAATCGAGATCATCATTGGTAATCAAACCCGAGTTCTGAAACCTGGTGACTCGTACTATTTTGATACGCGCACTCCACATCGATTCAGAAACAAAGGCAAAGTGGAATGTGAACTGATTAGCGCCGCGACACCGGCGACGTTCTAAATTCTCTGCTCGCTCTACGGTATATAATAAACCCGCCAATTGGCGGGTTTATTATTGCAAGTAACCAGCGCCAAAGCGCTTAGTCGAGTTCAATCCAAGTGGATTTAAGCTCAGTGTATTTCTCTATCGCATGCAAAGATTTATCGCGGCCATTGCCACTTTGCTTGTAGCCGCCAAATGGCATGGTCATGTCCCCACCATCCCAGTTATTAACAAAGACTGTACCGGCGCGCAGCGCACGTGATACTCGCACCGCCGTTGAAATATCTGCCGTCCACAACCCTGCCGCCAAGCCATATTCGCTGTCATTGGCAATTTGAATCGCCTGTTCGGTACTATCAAAGGCAATCACCGACAGCACAGGGCCGAAAATCTCTTCGCGCGCGATCGCCATATCAGGCGTCACATCACTAAAAATGGTTGGCTGAATATAAAAGCCGCCAGTTTCGCTCAGCACTTGTTTACCACCGCACGCAAGCGTAGCGCCTTGCTGCTGACCCAATTCAATATATCCAAGCACTTTATTCATCTGCTGCTCATCAATGATTGCGCCCATTTTCGACTCAAGTAGCAATGGGTTTTGTGGCTGCCAGTCTTGTACTTGCTGACACAGTTTATCGACCACGGTTTGATACAGCGAGCGATGAACGAGTAAACGCGAGCCTGCGGTACACACTTCACCTTGGTTATAACAAATCGCCGCCGCTGCCGTGGCAACCGCTTTATCCAAGTTTTTGACATCAGGGAAAATGATGTGCGGACTCTTACCACCACACTCCATAAACGTACGCTTAAGATTTGACTCACCTGCAAAGGTCAGCAGTTTTTTACCCACCGCAGTTGAGCCGGTAAAGGTAATACAGTCGACATCACTGTGCAGCGCTAGGGCTTGCCCCGCCTCGTGCCCAAAGCCAGGCAGCACTTGGAAAACGCCAGCGGGAAGCCCGGCTTGATACGCAAGCTTGGCAAGATAAATCGCTGACAGCGGGCTTTTTTCCGATGGTTTAACGATAACCGAGTTGCCCGCCGCCAGCGCAGGACCCAGTTTCCAAGAAGCCATCACGGCAGGAAAATTCCACGGCACAATTGCCGCAACCACGCCAAGTGGCTCACGGGTGACCAAAGCCAGAGCATCGGATGTGGTTGGCGCAACTTCGTCGTACAGTTTGTCAATCGCTTCGGCGTTCCAAGCGATGCAGCGCGCAGTAGCCGGCGCGTCATAGCCAAGGGTGTCAGAAATGGGTTTGCCAGCGTCGAGCGATTCCAACAGCGCCAATGTGTCGAGGTTTAGCTCAATCAACTTGGCAAATTCGAGTAGCACTTGTTTGCGCTCGCTGGGCGATTTACTCGACCACACGCCGCTTTCAAACGCCTGACGCGCGAAACCGACCGCAAGATCGACATCAGCACTATCGCACTGAGAGAATTGCCCCAGCGACTCACCAGTGGCAGGATTAAGAGAAGAAAAGGTTTTGCCGCTGACCGCATCGGTCAGTTCGCCGTTAATAAACGCTTGAGTTGAATATTCGAGTTGTTCGGATAAAGCGTGCCAAGTTTGATTGTCCATAATATTCCTTGCTTCGCTGAGCGAGTGTATGGGTTTCGCGCATCGTTCCATCGCGCGTTAGAAAGAATGATTCTGTTACCACAGCTGTTGCCAGAACGGTTAGCAGAACAGTGACGAGAACCAATTGTGTTCATTATTTTGACTTTTGTGAACCTAAATAAGCAAAATAACAGCAATAATGTTAAATATATTAGCTTATTGTGACTATCTCAACCTCGCGGCATGGCTTGCCGCGCTCAAACACAAGGAGTCGTGTTGATGAGAAAAATAGCAATTATTGTCTGTGACGCCGTCGCGCCGCCACTGGCCGCCGAATTTGGTGAATACGCCGATATGATCATGGCTGGCTTAGCGCCGTTTTCACAAGCGCAATACCCTGCTCTATTTGAATATCACTGTTTTGATGCGGTGATGCAGCAACTGCCAAGCGATGTTGAAGCGTTTGACGGCTTTATCATTACCGGCAGCACTCACGATGCATACGCCGATAAACCCTGGATTGAGCAACTCGCCGCTTGGATTATAAAGGTCGAGGCGTGCAAAGTACCGCTGGTCGGCATCTGCTTTGGCCATCAAATTATTGCTCGCGCATTGGGTGGTGAAGTGGCGAAATCCGATAAGGGCTGGGGATTGGGCGTCAGCATCAATCGCATCGAGCAGCACAAACCATGGATGACGCCAAAGCTCGACACACTGCAGCTGTTGGTGAGCCATCAAGATCAAGTGCTGCGCCGCCCTGACTCACTTGAACTGATTGCTGCAAGCGATTTTTGCCCCAATTATATGCTTGGTAAAGGTGAACATATCTTTACCGTTCAGGGGCATCCTGAATTCAGTTTGGAGTTTGAACGCAAGCTCATTGAACGTAAGCGTAAGCTGTTAAATGAAGCGCAATATGACCACGCGCTCACCAGTTTGGAGCTGCCACCCCATTCCAGCGTAGTGATGGGTTGGATTGCGCAGTTTTTAGCTCGCTGAACGGGTATCGGTCAGCGGCAGACTGAGCGCGGCAATAAACGTATTGCCCGCAGCTTGGCTAAGGCTTAGCGTCCAACCGTTTAAATGGCACAGATTATTGACAATCGATAGCCCTAAACCGTAGCGCGTAGCATCGCTGCGGGCAAAATCGACTTGAAACAGTGGGTCGGTGAGCTTCTCGAGTTGCTCATCATCGAGCGGCTGTTCGACGTGATTCACGATACGCAGCACCAGCGCATTATTAACCACTTGGCTGTTGAGGCGTACCTTTTGCGTTCGCACGCCATAAAACAGCGCGTTATCAAGTAAATTGACCAAAATGGTTTCGAGGCTAAACCTATCTGCCATCAGCGGTTTTGAATACGCGCTTTCAATCGTTACCCGTTGAGCAGTATCAGGCTGTTTAAACGACAGCTCTTTGACAATCTGCTCAAGCAGATCGCTAAGCTCAAGCGGCTCAATATGGCGCTCGATTGAGGTTGAAGAAGTGCGTTGGAGTAACAGCAGTTTCTCGACAATATTGCGCATACGATTCGCAATCGACAGCATGTCCTGCTTATAGGTTTCGCCAATGCGCGCATCATTGGGATAGCGAATATACACTTCGGTCAGAGCAATGATTTCCGAAATCGGCGTTTTCAGCTCGTGGGCGATATCACCGGTAATGCGTTTTTCGTTGCTTAATAACTTAAAGTTATTTTGGATATAGTTATTGATCTCTTGGCGAATCGGTTCAATCTCTTCCACTGGCCGCGCCGGCGTTGACAGCAAACGTGGAGTATTACTGGACACTTTTTTGCTGCCCGCGTGATCTTCTACCAGCATCGATTTCAACTCGCGATTGAGTGAATCCAGCGGCTTTAGACCTTTATCAACAATGGTAACCGCCAAGTAACGCATGACTGCAAGCGATAGGCAAAAACCGCTCACTAACAAAATATCGATGATCAGCAGCGAGTGTTCCGTGCTTTGATCAGACTTATAAATGGTCAAGTACACTGGCACAGGGTTGCCATCACCGCGCGCTAATTTCGGCACAAAATACGACAGCGAGGCACGCCCCGATAACCCATTAGGCAGCTCAACGGGCACGATTTTACTGCTGCCAAGAGGCAATTCGGTTTTCAGTAAATCGACGTTCGAGTAAGCCTCAAGTGAGGCCGAGCGCTGCAAACTTTCTTCACCCTGCCACACTTGGTAAAACTGCGGATCTTTGCCGGGCTTAAATTCCGGCGCAGCATCGCTATTTAGCGCCACATCAATATGGCTATCGACTTGGCGAATATGCGATTTCAGACTGTTGGCTTTATTGAGCATCGCTTGGTCAAACTGGCTGTCGACCCAACCATCCACACTCAAATCAACGCTCAAAAACACGCCAAACACAATCAAACCAAACACCGCCGACAGCGAGTTGATCAAATTGCGTTTGATCGACTTGGTTTTGACAAGCTCCTGAGTTTTAGCTGTATGTGGCATAGATTGATTCACCTAACAACGCGAAACTTACTCTTCGACAATGTAGCCAAAGCCACGCTTATTTTTGACCGGTAAATCAGCGCCGAGCTGGCGGACTTTTTTACGCACCGCAGATAAATGCGCTTCGATGGAGTTTTTCGATAAATGATCAAAACTGCCGACCACCGCTTCGCTGATCATTTCAATGCTGACCACTCGACCTTTGGCGCCAAACAGACACTGGACAATTTTAAACTCGTTTTTGGTCAGCTCAATCGAGTGCTGACGATAAGAAAACACTTTGAGGCTTTTATCGATATCAAAATCACCCACGCGAATGTGGTTATCGACCGCAGATGGATTACTGCGCCGAGTGATAGCTAAAATTCGAGCATGCAACTCTTCAAACGAGAACGGCTTGGTAAGGTAATCATCAGCCCCTTCCAGTAAGCCATCAATCCGGTCTTGCGTTTCAGTCTTAGCCGACAAAATCAAAATTTGGGGCATAGGTTTTTGTTGATGAATGGCTTGCTGGCGAATGGTTTTAAGAATGTCCATGCCCGCAACACTGGGCAACATCAGATCCAGCACAATCGCATCATAGTGATTATTTAGCGCCATACTTAACCCTTCTGCACCATCACCGCTATCATCCACCGCAAAACCGAGATTGTTGAGCCCAACCGACAGACTGCGGCGCAGCGGCTCTGAATCTTCAATAATTAATAGCTTCATGGTTTGCTCAAAGGTGATGGATTGAATTGGCTCGATATTATCACAGTTCATGGCGCTAACCTGATTGAGAGTAAAAGGTATTTTTGCAGTGTTAGATTACGCGCTGCCTCATGAAGTTGACCGCGAGGCAGCGACGTTCAAAAAGGCGCTAAGACGGTCGGCATTGAGCGACTAAATCTAAGCTTGAATCTTTCACTTGAGTTTCCACACCGTAAAAACCGAGCAGGCTATGGAAGAAGTTATCATGGGAGTAAGCATTGGTTTTAGCTTCGCGAGCCAGGCAATCGGTGTCGATGCCCTTTTGCTGCGCATACTGGCTTGGTAGCCACATCAACCAAGGAACCTGAGTTTGCTCAATCGGTGCTATTGCATACGGCGTACCATGCAAATATAAGCCTTTCTCGCCCAACGATTCACCGTGGTCAGAAATGTACATCATGGCGACATTGTAGCGGTCGGCATGACCTTCTAGCTTTTTCACCACTTGCGACAAAATGTAGTCGGTGTAAACCAGAGTATTGTCATAGACATTGGTGATCTGCTGGTCAGTACATTTCTCGATGTCGCTGCGATTGCACGCAGGAGAAAACGTCCCCATATGCTGCGGATAACGCTGCCAATAAGTGGGGCCGTGGCTACCAATCGTATGCAGGACCAATAGTTTGTCGGCATCATCCTTGTTGATAAAGGTATCGGCATCTGCCAACATCACCGAATCAAAACAGGTTTTGCCATCACAATCGTCATTCTTTAGTGACGATTTTATCTCTTTATACGCCAGTTTTTTCGCGACACCTTTGTCGCCACCGTCGTTATCGATCCACAAAATATCCACTCCGGCATGGGCAATCACATTCAGCACGTTGTCCTGCGCCATCGCTTTGGCTTTGTTGTAGTTACTGCGCTCAAAACTTGAAAACATGCACGGCACCGAGAGCGCGGTATAAGTACCGCATGACGAGACATCTTGAAATGAAATCAGATTTAAGTCTTTGGTATAGGGATTGGTGTCACGCTCATAGCCGTTGTATGCGAAGTTCATTCCCCGCGCGGTTTCCCCAAGCACCAACACCATTAGGGTCGGTTTACCATTTTGCGCTTTTCTAAGCGTCGCGTCCTCACCCTGTGGTTGGTATGCCAGCTTAGTAGTGAAATGAGCCTTATCGATATAGCGCACCGCGTTAAAAATGTGTGCTGGAATGATCATTTTGCTCAGGTACTTATTGTTGCGCCCAACCGATGCGTAATCTTTATAGCTGATGGCAGCAACGAAAATAATGCCAGCGATACCCATTAATATCAGGCTACTACGCGCCACCAGCACTTTAAACCAAGTTCGTTGAGGCACTATATCGACACTAAAAATAAAGACGGTGGGAATCACCCCAAACACCAACACATATAGAATTGAGCTGATGTTGAAATAAAAGGAGGCTTCAGAAAGGTTAGTTTCAAACACGCTCTCCATCATCGAGGTATCAAACATCACCTGAAAATTCACTGCGGCATAAAGCGCTGCTGCTGAGGTCAGGGTAAACAGTGCCATGAGAGGTTTGAACAAATACGGCAGTGCAAACACTGAAAAGATGATCACAAAACAGCAGAACAACAAAAATGGCGCGGTATAGGGAAACCACGGATGGGCAGCGCCTTCACTAAGGTCGAATATTTTAGCAACCACCGGATAATTCAGCACCGTTGCAAAATAGAGCGCCATCAGTGCGACGAAGGTGGTCATTTTGAGTTCAATACGGGGAAAACTGTGAAAAATTCTCAAGCTCATAATTTCGTTTAAAGGGACAATATAACTTTCAGAATACTGTGCTCTTTAACTTAAGGATGACTTAAGAAACTCTGAATTTTGCGTAGCGCAAAGTTTTTAACCAATCCATTTCAAATATGCAATCACAATCATATTTTGTAATGTAACAAAACCCTAACATTACCAGTTGCGGAGCCATGCATTGGTTGAGATGGAAAATGCAAAGCACTCAAGCGATAGTCTGTCAAAGCTCACATTTTTCCCAACTCTCAGCCAAAAACGTCTGCGCTTGGAAGTCATAATCGACCAAAAAATCCGCATTTTTAACGTACAAACAACAATATAACTCCAATTTATGCGATCTTGACCCCACGAGAACACTGTTCTATTACGCAACAATTTGCCAGCTAGGAAGCCAGATTCCAGTTGCCATGCGTCTCATTCGATATCAGTAGCTTTTCATCGTTTCTTAAGTAAATCTTAATAAAGCCGCCCTAAATTAATGGTTGTAGGAAATAACAAATAATAATCACAAGGGGTTGTCTATGAGCACTACCTTAACAATAAAAAATGGTTTGCGTCGCTTTGACAAAGCACGTAAAAGGCAGATGCAATCGCTAACAGGAAGCTTATTAAGTGCGCTAAATAATCGAACCAGTTGCGAAACAGAATTGCTAAAACCCGAGGAAACAAAACGTATTGCGATTGTGCGAAACAACAGTCGTGTTGGAAATACGGTGTTCTTGATTCCTTTTATCCGTCAAGTTCAGCAGTTCTATCCTGACGCTGAAATCACCTTGATCCAAAAGATGCCTTGGCAGCAGCAAATATTCGAAAACATGGGCATTGCCAAGTTTGGCTTTACTCAGTTTACGTTTAAAAATTGGCGACAATGCCTGCGCAATCTTAAGGCGTTACGTCAAACACAATACGATTTGTGTTTGATGCCATTTGCGTCGTCGCAAGATGCGATTACCTGCGCCTTGATCAATGCCAAAAACAAAGTCGCACCGAGTCATGAGCACTACAACAATGCGTTCACTCACACCTTTGAACCGCAAGTTGTCTACTCTCATGCTTCACTAAGATGTTTGAGTTTGTTACCGCGTTTGGCGCATCAATCGCTGCATAAAACCAGTCATCAAATGACGTTTAGCGAACAAGAACTTGAGGTTGGCAAGGCGGCTCGCCAAGCTCTAGGTTCCAACGATAAACGGGTGATGGCCTATTTTCGCGGCGCTCGCGGGGATAAAAAGATGTCAGACCAAGCGTGGACTTCAATTCTTGAGAAGTTTGACGCGGCCAGCGACACCCCGATCAATTGGGTTGAAGTGATGGGGCCGGAAATTTGTCAGCCACTTGGCAAATGTGACCACGCCTACCGCGCTTCTAGTTTGCGCGAATTGGCGTGCTTCTTGAAGCATACGGATGGCTTTATTAGCTGCGACACGGGTCCGCTGCATTTAGCGGATGCCGCTGATGTCGCTTGTATTGGTCTCTACACTCACACCAATCCGGAAATGTATGGTTTGTTGGGTGAGCGCTGCGTGCATATCGATGATATCGATGGGTTTGACGCCAGCAAGGTGTTAGCCCATGTGCTAAACCAGCGACCAAATAATGTCGTACCAATCACGACAAGCTTTCACGAACAGCGCCTGCGCGAGGTGGAGCTCGGGCAATTACAAGCGCTGTAATCTAAAAGCGTTGTAATCCAACCAAACGAGTTCGCCCTACTGGTGATTTGTCACCACCAATAGGGCGAACTTGTTCATTGCTCTGTTAACCACTGACTTATTAGCAACTGTCTTGCACCGATTTACCTTTAAAAGCCCTTAATAGCTGTTAATAGCTGTCGATGGTGATCATCACCGAATCCGGACGCCAATATTCAAATTCACAGTCGATAATTTGATTGAACTGGTTGTAGTTAACCCGGCAAATCTTAAGTACCTGCTGACCACTGGCAATCCCAAGTGCTTTCGCTACCGCATCCGGCGCGGCGGTTGGAATCACATCAAATCGCGAGCGGCTGGTGGTATAACCATATTTTTGCTCGTAAAGCTGCGTCAATGACGCGGTAAGATTCTCACTTAAAATCCCTTCAAACAACTCGCTGATCAGGCAGTTCTCAACATACAACACAGCGCGCCCGTCGATATAGCGTAAACGACGAATCAAATGAATGGTCGGCAAATCACTGCGCTCAAGCACGCGTGCATAGTCGCTGCGCGCCATCTGTGTTTCAACACTTAATAATCGCGTTTCTGCAATACGGTGCTGGTCATGAATCATTTGATGAAAGTGGCTACGTGACAACGGGTTGTAATGCACTCGCGGTGGTGACACAAACCAGCCTTTACGCTCCTCACGATAGATCAATCCTTCGGTTTCCAGTGAGCTTAACGCGTCTTTAATTGTGATACGCGTGGTCGCAAAGCGCTCACAAAGCTCACGCTCAGAAGGCAATTTTTGCTGCGCGGTAATCACACCACCTGCGATCTGTTCGCGAATCACCGCTTTAATTTTGCTCAGTTGCGTGGTTCTACCCGCCATCCATGAACTAGTCCAGAAAATACCATCACTCAACCTTAGCTGGGTTAAAAACCAAATGCAAATCGCGCTTTAATTGGTGAAATTTTGTTCTTATTTTCGATAATTTGTCAAAAATAGGTAAAAAAACGTTCATATTTTTCGATTTAAACCGTAATAATTTTTCTAAAGGATAGAAAACACACTAACTGAACTAGTCCATAGGATGGATAATTATGAAACCACTACTTATCACCGCAACACTGGCGAGCATTTGCTGCGCCAGCACCGTTTGGGCCGCTGACTTAGACGCCCTAGTCAAAGCGGCACAAAAAGAAGGTCAGGTCTACAGCATTGGTATGCCTGACAGCTGGGCCAACTGGAAAGACACTTGGGCCGATTTAACCAGCAAATATCAGATTTCCCATCAAGATACCGACATGAGCTCGGCGCAAGAAATCGCCAAGTTTGACGCCGAGAAATCCAACGCGACCGCGGATATCGGTGATGTCGGCTTTGCCTTTGCCCGCGTTGCCGTGCAAAAAGGCGTGACCCAACCTTATAAACCTTCAACTTGGAGCGAAATCCCTGACTGGGCGAAAGATGCCGATGGCAATTGGATGTTGGCGTATACGGGAACCATTTCGTTTATTTCCAACAACAATTTGGTCAAGAACGCACCGCACTCTTGGGGCGACATTCTTAAAGGGGATTACAAAGTCACCGTCGGTGATGTCGGGGTTGCGGCGCAGGCCAACAACGCGGTATTAGCTGCGGCGTTTGCCAACGGTGGCAGCGAAGCCGATTTGAGCCCAGCCATCGACTATTTTGCCAAATTGGCGAAACAAGGTCGTTTATCGTTCACCGATCCATCACTGGCAAACCTTGAAAAAGGCGAAGTGGAAGTGGCGATTTTGTGGGACTTCAACGCCCTCAACTACCGCGATAAAATTGATCGCTCGCGCTTTACCGTTACCATTCCGCAAGATGGCTCGGTGATTTCCGGTTACACCACCATCATCAACAAATTCGCCAAAAACCCCAATGCCGCTAAGCTGGCGCGCGAATACATTTTCAGTGACCAAGGACAGATCAACCTTGCCAAAGGTTACGCTCGCCCAATTCGCACCAACGTGACCTTGCCAAAAGACGTTCAAGACAAGCTGATTCCAAATTCAGAATACTCCAACGTGCACCCAATCAAAGATTTCAAAGCTTGGGAAAAATCGGCGCGCAAACTGCCACGTCAATGGCAAGAAAGTGTTTTGATCAATCAGCAATAGTTGGATAAGTCTATGCAAAACAAGGTCATTCTTGTTGTTCTTGATGGCCTGAACCAGCAGGTAGCCCGTGAAGGTATGGGCTACCTTAATGGCTTGGTTGAGCAACAAAAAGCAACGTATTACCCCATCACCAGTGAGCTGCCTTCTCTGTCGCGGCCTTTGTATGAATGCTTGCTAACGGGCGTGACGCCAATCGAAAGCGGGATCGTGCATAATCACGTGGTTCGCCTTTCTCATCATGAGTCGGTATTCAGCCTCGCGGCTAAACAAAGCTTGACCACGGCGGCGGCGGCTTATCACTGGGTCAGTGAGCTTTATAACCGCGCGCCTTATGATGCCAAGCGCGACCGTCACACTCATGATCAAAGCTTAAACATTCACAACGGCATTTTTTATCATTGGGACCACTATCCCGATGAGGCGTTGTTTCTCGATGCAGAGTATCTTCGCCATCACTACGACCCGGATTTTCTGCTGGTGCACTCAATGAATATCGATGACGCTGGCCACCGTTTTGGTCTCAATTCCGCCCAATACCGCAACAGTGCGCGCTACGCCGATGTGGTGTTATCCGACTTTATGCCGACGTGGATTGCCATGGGCTATCAAGTGCTGGTGACCAGCGATCATGGTATGAACGATGACAAATCCCACGGCGGATTGCTGGCGGAAGAACGTCAAGTCCCGTTGTATGTTGCTGGAAAGGGTTTCTCCCACCAGAGCGCCGATATCAAGCAAACTGAGATATGCGGGCTGATTTGCCAGCTACTCGGCCTTGAACATCACAAACTGTTCAATCCACAATGTTTGCTATGAGTCGCGAGGTCAATACCACCATGGATAAAATCGTATCGTCTTGTGAACCTCAAAACAGGCGTAAACGCCAACTAAAAAAGCTTCGACCCTTGCTATTGGTCGTGCCGTTTGCGGCGTTTTTCTATTTGTTTCAACTGGCGCCGATGATCTGGGTTGTCATCAACAGTTTTCTCTATGACGACAGTTGGTCACTTGGCAATTACCTAGAAGTGTTTGACTCCAAATTCATTATTCAGGGCTTTACCAACAGTTTATGGATTTCGTTTTGGTCAAGTATCGTAGGCCTTGCGATCGCCGCACTGATGGTTTCGTCACTGCGCCATCTCAACAACCGCATTCGCAGCGCCGTGATTGCTTTTACCAATATGAGCAGCAACTTTGCTGGCGTGCCTTTGGCTTTCGCTTTTATCATCATTCTCGGCACCAACGGCGCCGTTACTCTGCTGCTTAAGCAAGCCGGCATCATTGACGATTTTAATCTCTACGGTCAGTGGGGATTGCTCACACTGTACATCTATTTTCAGATTCCACTGGGGATTTTACTGCTCTACCCGGCCTTTGACGCCCTTAAACAAGATTGGTATGACGCCGCCGCACTGCTCGGCGCAAGCCCAATGCGTTACTGGCTCAATATCGGGATTCCAGTCCTTGCCCCTGCGCTACTAGGCACTTTTATTATTTTGTTCGCCAACGCCATTGGCGCGTATGCCAGTGTCTATGCACTCACCACTGGCAATTACAATATGATCACCATTCGCATCGCAAGCTTGGTCTCGGGCGATCTGTTCCTTGAGCCTAATCTGGCGGCGGCGATTTCGGTGCTACTGATGGCGCTTCTGGCGCTGGTCACTGCGGTCAATCAGTGGTTAGTGTCACGGAGTTATCGCCATGCATAATCGTTCGCAACGCTTTCATAAAACCGTGGTGTACAGCATCGTCGCGCTGCTGCTGATGCCGATTCTCGCCACCCTCGCCTATTCATTTTCCAGCCGCTGGGGCGCGACCATTCTGCCCGAAGGCTTTACTTTGAATTGGTATTTAACGTTACTCACCGACCCGCGATTTCTCGCCGCGTTTGGCCGTTCGCTGTTTATCTGCTTTAGCGCCTTGCTGCTCGCCACGCTACTGGTACTGCCAATGATCTTTGTGGTGTTCTACTACTTTCCAAAGCTCGATAAGTTAATGAACATTCTGATCTTATTGCCATTTGCAGTGCCGCCGGTGGTGTCGTCTGTCGGCCTGTTACAAATATACGCCGACAGCAGTGTGCCGTTGGTCGGTACGCCATGGATTTTGATTGGCACCTATTTCACCATCGCGCTTCCGTTTATGTATCGCGCGATTGCCAACAGTTTTATCGCCATTAATCTGCGCGACTTGATCGATGCTGCGCACTTACTTGGTGCCAGTACCAGCAAAGCCTTTTTGCTGATCATTTTGCCCAATATTAAGAAAGGCTTAATGGCATCGCTGTTTGTCTCGTTCTCGTTTTTGCTCGGAGAATTCGTATTTGCCAACATTCTGGTTGGCACTCGCTACGAAACCTTGCAGATTTATCTTTATAACATGCGCCAGACCAGTGGGCATTTCACCTCAGCCCTGGTAATGACTTACTTTGTGTTCATTTTTGTCTGTACTTGGCTGGCCTCATACCTTAGTGCAGGAAGTAAACAATGAGCTATGTAGAAGTGACCCGACTCGCCAAGGCATTTGGCGACAATCAGGTGTTTAAAGCGATCGATTTTTCGATTGAGCAAGGCGAATTCGTCACCTTACTTGGCCCAAGTGGATGCGGAAAATCAACGCTACTGCGCAGCATTGCCGGCCTTGACGATGTCGATCACGGCGAGATTTGGGTGGATGGCGAAAACATGACTCACCTCGCGCCGCAAAAACGCGAAATCGGCATGGTATTTCAGTCATACGCGCTGTTTCCCAACATGACGGTGCACGATAACATCGGCTTTGGCCTGAGAATGAAAGGCGTAAGTAAAGCGCAAGCCGAGCAAGACATCGCGCGTTTTATCGATTTGGTTGAACTGTCTGGTAAGCAGCGCCACTATCCGCACGAACTCTCGGGAGGACAGCGTCAAAGGGTTGCGCTAGCACGAGCACTGGTAATGCAACCACGAATTTTGCTGCTGGATGAGCCACTTTCTGCGCTGGATGCCAAAATTCGTAAAAACCTGCGCCTGCAAATTCGTGATATTCAAAAAGAGCTCAATCTGACCACGATTTTCGTCACCCATGATCAGGAAGAAGCGATGTTGATGTCAGATCGCATCTTCTTAATGAACCAAGGACAAATTGTCCAACAAGGCAAACCAGAGCAGATTTATACCCAGCCTAAAAACCAGTTTGTGGCGGGATTTATGGGGCATTACAACTTGGTCGAAGCCAACTTTGCTCGGCATTGGCTTGGCGTGGACGCGCAATCAACACTGGCGATTCGCCCGGAATCGATTTACGTACGCGAAGCCGGTCGCCAATATCCAACGCATGTCTCGGCGCCAATTAACGGAAAAATTACGCAGCATCAGCTGCTCGGCAATGTGATTCGCTATACCATCATGGTCGGCCCGCAAACTCTGACCGTCGATCTGCTTAACCGTTCATCGGAGCGTTTGCTGGCGCCGGGGAGCTACATCGACATTCTATTTAACCTTAACGAAATCCAACCGGTAAGAGAGTAATATGCCGTCACCACTGTATATATTTGATATGGATGACACCCTCATCGATGGCGATTGCTCGATGTTGTGGAATCAATTTTTGGTCGATAAAGGGTTTGTCAAAGACCCTGACTTTCTCACCACAGATCAAAAACTGATGGCGTTGTACGGCGTGGGTAAACTGGATATGGAAGCGTATCTGGCCTTTACGATGCAGCCATTAGCGGCCATGCCATGCACCAAAGTCGATGAATTAGTGGCGCAATTTGTTGCAGAGTACGTTGAGCCGCGTGTGTTTAAAGAAGCGCAAGCGCTGCTCGCCGATTTAAAAGCCAAGCAAATACCGATGGTTATCATCTCGGCAACGGTGAGCTTTATCGTCACCCAAGTCGCCAAGTCGTTAGGCGTTGAACACGCGCTTGGCATTGATATGGCGGTGATAGGCGACCACTACAGCGCGCAAATTGTCGGCATCCCTAGTTATCGCCAAGGAAAAATTGCTCGCCTTGAGCAATGGATTAACGCCCAGCAAAGCGACTTTTCTGCGCTGCATTTCTACACCGATTCGATCAACGATTTGCCGCTGTGTGAATACGCTGACCACGCCTATTTGATTAACCCTTGTCAGCAACTTGAGCAAGCCGCGCAAGGCAAAAACTGGCAGATTTATCACTGGAATACTCGCGCGTTGGCTTAACACGGTTAAGCATGCATTTACGCACTCAAGGCCGATGCCATCACAAGACAACCGCCTTCAGATACAAAAAAGCCCCGTTTTCACAGGGCTTTTAGTTTAATCACTTTGCGCCTACGCGCTTAAGCATTAATAAACACTTATTTCGCTGGCACAGTCAGTTTTTGTCTTGCGCCTAGAGAATCACGCATTTCAGCCACTTGGTCTGCCGTCACTTCAAGCGCAGTGTTGCCCCACGAGTTACGCACATAGTTAAGAACATCTGCGATCTCTTGGTCGTTCATCTTCCAAGCAAATGATGGCATACCGGCAGCGGTTTGCGCCGTGTGAGTATGCGCAGCGCGAGCGCCTTTGAGCATGGCATGGATTAGGTTGGTTGGATCATCGGCGTTGATAACATTGTTTTTCGCAAACGCAGGGACCATACCTTTAATCCCCTCACCTTCCAGACCATGACACGCTGAGCAGTTCACTTCATAGCTAAGCGCGACTTTGTCCGATACTTTCAGCTGCGGATGCGGCTCACCGCCTTGTGAGGCAGGAATGCTCTTAAGGTAAGTGGCAATCGCGCCAAGGTCTTCGTCAGTGAAATATTGGGTTGAGTGCTCAATCGCTTCCGCCATCGCACCTGTTGCTACACCAATGCCATCAGAGCCGGTTTTTAGGTAGTCTTTGATTTGCTGCTCAGACATATCGCCAATCCCTTTGTGAGGGTTGGAAGTTAAATCTGGCGCATACCATTCACCTAAATTACCACCTTGCATGTAGCCGCTGGTGACTTCGCCGCCCAGCAAGTTACGTGGACTGTGACATGCCGAGCAGTGGCCGCCGCCATCCACTAAGTATTTACCACGGTTCCACTCTGCGCTTTGGTTCGCATCTTGCTCAAGACCTGAGTTATCAAAGAACAGCATATTCCAGCCCGCAAGCGACAAGCGCACGTTGAATGGAAATGGCATATCTTTGGTTTCATCGATATCGTGTTTCACGGGTTTCACAGTGGAGAAGTAAGCCCACAAGTCATGCATGTCTTGATCCGACATCTTCACATAAGCCGTGTATGGCATGGCTGGATAGAGGAAGCCGTGCGAACCCATACCTTGGCGAACCGCGTTGTAGAAATCACGTTCGGTCATGTTACCGATACCGGTTTCAGGATCAGGCGTAATATTGGAGCTGTAGAGATCACCAAATGGCGTTTTGATGTCGTAGCCACCGCCCATATAGCCATTTCCAGCGGTATGACACGCCGAACAGTCGCCAACTCGCATCACGTATTCACCACGTTTGATCGCGTCGAGATCATCGGTTTTGTACTGCGACAAGGTGACAGTGTCATCCGCGACATCCGAGCGTGAAGTGTCTATCGTTTGCCACAGACGTACCAAGGCTAGGATCGCAACCACGACAACGATGGCGATAACGATCTTTAAAATCTTACGTTTGTTATCAGTCATGACAGCTTACACCTCTACCAATGGGCCAGGATTTTTCACGTAAGTTTCGTGGATTGCGCGCGCTGCGCGAACCGCTAGAGCCCCGACTGTGAGAGTTGGGTTGAAACCACCGTTATTTGGGAACGCAGACGCACCGACCACAAATAGGTTGTGTGCATCCCAGCTTTGCAAGTAAGGGTTAAGCGCTGAAGTCTTAGGATCTGCGCCCATCACTGCGCCGCCAATTGTGTGCGAGCTGTGCTGTTTATATGGGTTCCAGCTGGCTTCGGCTTGGTTGTCGACCATGATGTCTTTCGCGCCTGCGCGCTTCATGATTTCAACGGCTTTTTCGGTTGCGTATTTTGCCATCTTCTTATCGTTTTCGTTCCAATCGAAGGTGACACGCAGCAACGGTTGACCGTGACGGTCTTTGTATTCCGGATCCAAACTTAGGTAAGCACCTGGCGATGGCATCGAGGTGCCTTGACAGAAAATCGACGCCGCATTTTGGTAATCACGCGCGTAGGCTTTCTTCCATTCGGTGCCCCAACGGCGAGTGCCCGGACGAAT
The DNA here is from genome assembly GCF_900100015.1 of Vibrio xiamenensis. GTDB lineage: Bacteria > Pseudomonadota > Gammaproteobacteria > Enterobacterales > Vibrionaceae > Vibrio > Vibrio xiamenensis. The sequence goes on from NZ_FNDD01000002.1 coordinate 317,506, forward strand.
CGCGTCCGCGTTTTGAATCGGACGACCATTGGTGTTAAAGGCCATGATGCCCGCACCGCCGATGAAATCGAGATCGCTATGGTCAAAGTTATCTGCGTTAAAATCATCGATCTGAACCCCTAGCGCGCCGGCGCCGATAAATGGGTTCATATTTTCGTTGTCGAAGAAACCAGTAACCGATGAACAGGTTTGATAGCTGTAGTTACGACCAATGGTGCCTTTACCCGTTTTTGGATCGTACTGCTCGCCCACTTGAGAAAGCAGCATCAGACGTACGTTGTCCATCTGGTAGGCAGTGAAGATAACGATATCCGCAGGTTGGAAACCTTGCTCACCATCTTTAGTGATAAATTTCACGCCGGTAACGGTTTTGCCATCTTCGGCTTTCTCAGCGTGAAGCACTTCAGTTTCAGTAAGCAACGTAAAGTTATTACGGCGCATCAAGGCTGGAAGAATACACGCTTGTGGTGACGATTTTGAGAAGTTACCACAGCCATGAAAATCACAGAAACCGCAGTAAGTACAAGGTCCCATCGTCACGCCCAGTGGGTTAACGTAGGCTTGCGACAAGTTACCCGCAGGAATTGTAAATGGGTGATAGCCCATCTCTGTGGTCAATTTGCGGTATTTGGACATCCAGTTGGTGTCTTGAAGTTCAGGCGTTGGGTACTCACGCGAACGCGGACCTTCAAATACGTTACCGCCCGGAATTTTTTGACCCTGAATGTTACCCGCTTTGCCTGAGGTACCTGCAATACGTTCGAAACGGTCGTAGTACGGTTCCATCTCTTCGTAGGTAACGCCCCAGTCTTGAAGTTGTAGTCCCTTGGTGCGTTCAACACCATAACGCTCGATGGTTTTGGTTTTAACTTCAAAATCCCAAGGGTTAAAACGCCATGACATGCCAGCCCAGTGTGTGCCAGCACCGCCAACGTTCCAGCCGAACTGGTACGCGTTCCAGTTACGTACTGGCGCCGCTTTTTGGCCGTCATGGTTACGGAATGTGGTGGTTTCCACGCTCATTGGCTGAGTCATGGAACGTCTGGTTTGCCAGCGAAGTTCATCAGGATCCACTGCCGGTGGAAAATCGGTTGACGTATCACGCCAAGCCCCTCGTTCGATGGCGACGACATTTAAACCCGCGCGAGTTAACTCTTCTGCGATGACGGAACCTGCCCATCCTAATCCACAGATAACCGCGTCGACTTTTGCTCTTTCTTTTATCATTATTATATTTCTCCAGCCTAATCGTTTGGAATTAAGCTAACTGGGATAAGATTTAACTCTTCTCCACGACGGGCTAAGTAAGGACGATAATCATAACGTGCACCTGGGAAGCCGATCATTTTCCAACCAGCCATATCTTTGTTGCCGCCATAAATAGGGTCCGACAGATAGCCTTCACGGGCGTTTTGCAGCATGAGTTCAAACAATGCAGCACCGTCGATATCGCTACCTAAGTTGATCTTGCCAGCTTCGAGTTTAAGCAGAAAGTCGTCGATTTGATCTGGAGACAGCGCTGCGAATGCACCGCCAAGGTTTTTCTGCGCGTACGCTTCAATCGCAGTTAACCCTTTCAAATAACGCTGTTTTGGCGTTTCAAGAAACTGAGGTTTGCCCATCAGTTTTTCTTCATTGGCACGGTCCATCGGGCCTTCTAAATACAATGCTTTACCTGAGCCGTAATCACCAAAAAGCTGGTCGTCGATAAACTCAATGCAACCACTTTGGGTCGCTGATGGGCCGTATTCATCTTGGGGAATGAGGCGGTCATAAATGGCGGATAAGGTGTCTCGGTCAACTTTTTTCGTTAAGACTCGATAGGCGCCAGCGTGTGCTGGATTGGGTAAATGGTCAGAACTTAAGGCCGTCTCGAGTGGCACACCGTGCATTTCTTCTGCATTAATACGCGGGGCGATGGCGAGAGTAGCCGCAGCTTGACCCAACAGCTTGAGAGCTTGTCTTCTTTTCATAAAGCTATCCTTATCTGATTGGGACTCTTCAAAAGTATTGCAGTTCACTTGAACTAAATGACCAACACGAACGACCAGGGGGAACAACTTATTGACTAAGCCATTGGCAGTCGAGGGGATTTTTTCAGTAGAAACAATCCCTTAAACTGGGTCATTACTACCGATGCATGTCATGTCGCACACATTGTAACAAAATATTACAATATGTAACAACAGTTGCTTCATTTGATTTCAAATTGATACTCAACTTACAAACCAATTAAATTCGTTTCACAAGTGTAACTATTTTGAAAATAGACAATATTTAGCAAATTCGAAAGTATTATGGATGAAGACAAAATAATTCTGGAACCGTATCGTAACTTTTACTGATTCAAAAATTCTTCCTTCACCAAAGCCATCGTTTGGATGAGCCACTAAACCTTTGTATCAATAAAAGCAAACCGTCACCGATCACATTGCTGCTAAAACATCGCAACAAAACTCTCAATAACGAACACAACGAAAATAATGCGAGAAAGCGTTGATTTCACTATGCTGACGCGCATTATATATACAATGTATATACGTTTTTTATGGATGGTGGCATGGGCCGTAAAAAGTCATCAAAGCCGAAAGACAGCCAACTACTGTTACGGATCAACCGCGAAGTACGTGACGAATTTATAGCGATATGCGAAGAGCAGGACACTTCAGCAGCCCGAGAAATACGCAAATTCATCCAGCAATTTATCGCGGCGCATAAAAACGCAGATACATAAACATGTCGAGATAGGCTGCGCGAGACATTTCCGTCGTTATGACCTATTCAAAGGAGTAAATCATGGCAAAATCAACGAAGAAAGAGTTGAAAAAGTCACTTAAAAAAGCCAAATCTAAAGTGAAAAAAATCAAGAAAGAACTCAAAAAGGCCTAGCCCTTATTGATGTTGCAACGGATAAAGCCACCACTAGTGTGGCTTTTTTTTGTTTTCTATCGCCTGCCTCATCTTCCCAAATCAGCACCATCCTTACATTTCGACGATATGAAATAAATGACATATTTTCTTTTAAAACAACAAGTAACAGTTATGTGACAGCATAAATTGTTCATCATGATGTCACGCAATCGTCATTGTTGATTGCTAGTTTTCTCGCTTCCTTGTGCGCACAACCTGAACCAGATTCACAAAAAACCATTTATAGAAGTAAGGAAACCTCTTTGATCATGAAGATTTCACATCAGCAGAAAACATTCGCCCTCACCGCGCTAACCTGTGCGCTACTCAGCGCGTGTAATTCAGACTCAGACAGTGAAGCCAGTTACACAAAACCCGCGCTGCCAACGGGGCTTGGATACGAACAAACCGTTAATACACCTGACATTTCAGGTACAGCGGTGGTCGATGGTGATATTGAGGTCACCAACTATAAGAAAAATATCGTCGCTTACGACGAAGCGGTTAACCCGATTTTACAAGTTCTCACTGGTTTCAACGACATTTGGAGTGTTGGCGATAGCACTTGGTCTAGCACTGGCTCCGCGGACCTTGACGTCGCTGATGGCTACGAAAGCTACACGGGCGTCGACGGCGGCGCGACCAATAGCACCAGCAGCGCACTCCTGCTTGATTTCAGCGGCGCGAACACCCTTGATGATGACGTTTGGCAATACAACTTTGACTATGTCAAAACCCTCACTCGCAGCGGCGAAACCGAGCCCGATGTCGACCGCGATGATGCCGCCAGCCAAGTGTTTGCCTACCTCGATGACCAACGTGAAAAAGGCTACAGCATCACCTCAGGTCTTGGCGCTCTAGCTGATGATTATCGCACTGGCGCCAATTCAACCTCTCCTTACTCATATAACGATGAAGGCACAGAGGTGCTGGTTGATGACACCGAGGTTGATATATTTGATGACAGCAACTTGCCGAATGAAGGCTTAGGTGAAGGTGGCACGAACTATGGTGAAAGTGGTTATGAACTCGATGATGTTATCGCGCTACTGGATACCATTCGTGACTTTGGCGCCTCAACCGAAGCGCCCAAATACCACTTTGAATCTCCGCGTCCTTGGCGCATGGAAAGCGACTACAGTGTCGCCAGCTTCAGCAGCATTGACGATGTCACTGCGCTGGAATGTCATAACCTTGATGACAGCGTGACGGAAAAATTCTACGACTTCCCAAGCGACCCGATTGTCTCACCGCTGATTGGCTTGCGCTGCGCCGGACGCACCATCTATACCGACAACGGCGACGGCAGCTTTAGCTCCAACTACACGGCGGGAAGTGGCGATGCATGGGTATCTGGCCGCGCTAAAGACGGCGGCTTTCCTAGCGGCCATACCACTGAAGCGGTCGACCGTGGTTTAGGGCTTGCCTATACGATTCCTGCGCGTTTTGCTGAAATGGCGATGCGCGCGGTGGACCTTGGCACCAACCGAATTGTCGCGGGTATGCACTCACCGCTGGATGTGATTGGCGGACGGATTATGGGCACCGCAGTCACTGCGGCGGCGCTCAATGCCAACCCAACCGTTGCCAGTACAGCGCTAAGCCAAGCCAACGAGTATTTCTTAGCCAAAGCGCAAACTGCCGGTTTTGATACTATCGATGACTATGCTCACAGCGATGTCAGCGATGTGGAAGCGGCGCGTTACAGCGACCACGATGAAATGAAGGCCCGTTATCTTGCGGCATTGACCTACGGTTTCGAAGCGCTTGATGAAGACAGCGCCGCTGCCGAAGTACCAAAAGGCGCCGAAGTTCTGCTCGCATCACGCTTTCCTTACCTTGATGACGACCAGCGCCGCGCGGTGCTCGCCACCACAGAGATCGATTCCAACTATCCGGTTATCAATCAATCTCGTGGTTGGGGACGCTTAAATCTATTTGCTGCCGCCGATGGTTACGGCGCTTTTGATGGCGACGTAACCATCACTATGAGTTCTGATGATGGTGAATTTGGCGCCCAAGATACTTGGCGTAATGATATTAGCGGCGCGGGCCTGCTCACCAAACTTGGCGAGGGCAGCTTAACGCTCACCGGTGACAACAACTACTCCGGCGGTACACTACTTGAAGCAGGTAGCTTAATCGCGGCCTCAAGCAGTGCATTTGGCAGCGGCACGCTCTATCAGCAAGATGGTAATCTTGAAATCTCAATTGACGATGGCAGCAGCGATAGCTCGCAAGGTACACTTAATGTCGGCGCTTATGTTCAAGATGGTGGTAGCCTTGTGCTTGATCTTAACAATAACGCTAAACTTAGCGCTAGCGGCAGCATCTACTTAAGCGGTGGCAATCTGGTTGTCACGGTCCCAACCCTGAGCGAGACAGAGAGCTTTAGCATTCTTTCCGCCGCTTATCTTGATGGCGAATTTGACAGCGTTACCGCCAGCGATAGCTCAGGCACCAGTTACGATGTGTCGGTCAGTTACAGCGCAACTGGCGCCAGTGTGAGCGTCTCTCCGCAGGCTTAATGACTAAAAACGGTGCATATAATTGAAGAGAGCCTGCATTGCGCAGGCTCTTTACTTTCTGACATTTATTTAAGTTACGCGCCACTTAAGCTTTGCCGGATTGATGGCTAAGACGCAAGTACACCAGCCCGACTAAAAGCCCCCAAAGCGTTGAGCTCATCCCCAGAAAACTCACACCAGATAAGGTGATTAAAAAGGTAAACAGCGCAGGTTCGCGGTAGTTATCTTGTTTAAAGGCGCTACTTAAGCACATCAGCAAAGTCCCTAATAACGCGAATCCGGCGAGAATATGGGAAATCTCATTCGGCAACGCCAAAAACAGCGCCACGACCGATGTGGCGAATAGTCCTGCCATCAAGTAAAACATCCCAGCCCAAATCACAGCGCGATAGCGCTGCGATTTATCACTGTCGACTTGTTCATTCATACAAATGGCGGCTGAAATCGCCGCCAGATTGACGCTAAAACCCCCTATCGGTGCAAACAGCAAATTGGCAAGCCCAGTGCCGACCAGTAACGGTTTAACTGGCACGTCATAGTGATAGCTTCTCATCATCGCAATGCCGGGCAAATTTTGCGACAGCATAGTCACGACATACAGCGGCAGTGCAAGGTTAACCGCTGCGGGCAGTGTAAATTCAGGTTTTATCCACACCGGACTGGCAAGCGAGACACTGAGCGACTCATTGAGCCCTTGGCTTTGCTCGCCGAATAACCCGCACGCCACACCAACAATCAACAACGTTAACATGGTGTAGCGCGGCATCAGATGCTTGGCTAGCAGGTAACTGGCAAACATCAGGAGAAATACCATTGGCATTGAACTTAGCGGCGTAAATGCTTTTAAGCAAAATGGCAATAAAATTGCACCGAGCATCGCAGTGCCAAGCTGTGGCGGAATCCGTTCGATGGCGCGGCTTAACGGCGTAATTAAACCGGTAATCACAATCAACACCCCGGTTATCATGAACGCCCCTATCGCCTCACTCAGCGAATATTGCGCCACTGCAGTGACCAACATTGCCGCGCCCGGCGTAGACCACGCAGTGAGAACCGGCTTTTTATAGTGCCATGAAAACAGTATCGACGTCAGCCCCATCACCAAACCGAGCGCCAACAGCCAACTTTCAATTTGCGCCGCACTGGCACCCGCCGCTTTGGCAGCTTGAATAATGATCACCACCGAACTGGTATAGCCAACCAGAACCGCGCCAAAGCCTGCCGAGATATGCCCCGGATTAAACCACCTTGCTAACATTTCCTATCCCTTGTGATGATGCTACTATTTCGTGTGCGTTATAACGCTCAAAAAGAGTATCACTGTGCGTTATAACGCACAAACAATATTTCAAGCTTAGGATTTTGTTATGCAAGACGCCGATTTTCGCGCGCAAATTGCCCTTCACCTTAAGACCCTGCGTAAAGCGCAAAACATCAGCCTCGACGCCGCGTCTAAACTCACAGGCGTGTCCAAGGCGATGCTCGGCCAAATTGAACGCCAAGAATCGAGCCCAACTATTTCGGTACTGTGGAAAATCGCCAGCGGCCTTGGCACGTCGTTTTCTGCGTTTTTCGCCGGCGATCCTAAGTTGCATGTAAGCGATCGCGCGTTTCCCGCCGATACTCATATGAAGGTGAATACCCTGTTTGCTTATCAAGATGACGCCAAAATGGAGATGTTTGAGATCACCCTAACCCATTTCCATCAACAAATGTCCTCACCTCACGCCGTTGGGGTGATTGAACATATCGTGGTGAAACAAGGTGAAATGCAGGTATTTTTCGACCAGAACTGGCACCGCCTGAAAGCCGGTGAACGGGTGCGATTTTTCAGCGATCAACAACATGGCTATCAAGCGCTCAGCGAGTGCGCAGTATTTGACAATATTATCTGCTACCCAAGCAAATAATTGCTAGCGGTACAAAAAGCACCACGCTTGATTGAACTGGCGTAAAAAATAGCGGCGCCTTTAGCAAGTATGGGGATTACCGAGACGCCGCTGAGGAAGGGAAACTAAAAAGCGATGGTGGCGGCAATGGCGATGAAAATGACGCCAAAAATACCGTTGATGGTGCGAATCACTTTGCCATCGGATAAATAACGTTTAAACGAGTTGGCACCAAGGCTGTAAATAAACATCACCGCCGTATCCACCAGCACCACAATCGCGCCCAGCAGCAAATATTGCGTAGCTTGATCGGCATGGATATCGACAAACTGCGGCAAAAATGCACTGAGAAAGATGATCGATTTGGGGTTGGTCAGATTGACGGTAAAGCCCTGTTTGACCAAACTCGATTTGCTCTGCTGCGTCCCTTCGGCAAACAGGCTGTTATCGGCTTTGATGCTGGCAATGATTTTTTCAACGCCAAGATAAGCAAGATAGGCCACACCCACGTACTTAATAATGTTATACAGCGTTGGCGACTGAGAAACTAAAATGCCAATCCCGAGGTAAATCAGCACCAGATGCAGAGCTAAAGCCGCTTGCAGGCCAAGGATGCCAAAACTGGCGCCGCGAAAACCGTTAACCAGCACATTATTGACTGACACCGCTGCGCCCGAGCCGGGCGACAAACTAAACACCACGCAAGCGATAAAAAAGGCGGCTATATCCATTGCGACTGCACCTCATCGCTCGCCAGCAGCGCTAGCTCAGATTCGCTTAAACCAAAGCGGCGCTGAATCGCTTGAGTGGAATTGAGATTGGTAAATGAGATATGCAAAATATCGCGGTGACCACCGGCGCTATCGCTGATTAAATCCGACACATCGTGTAATACACTGGCGTCATCAATCAGCATAATATCACCGGGATTTTTCAGCGTCGTTTGGCCAATCACCTCGCGCTTGCTGTTGTACACCGAGCTGACTCCGCCTTGAATGTTATGCCGCTCTACCAGCATCAACAAGAAGTACGAAGTGCCATCGCTGTGCATACCTTCGGGCGTCGGTTTACCCAGTGTGGTTTCGCCCGCAACGATACGATATTGGTCGAGTTCAACAAACCATTGTGGCGTGGTGTTACCAAGCAGGGCTTCACAGCGGTTAAAGGTTTTCAGCGCCAAAGTGAGCGCACGCTTGAAATGCTTATTGGCGTACAGACTCGCCTCAGTCATTTCAAAATAACGAAACAGATCGCCGGCGAAGCTGTTATATAGACTGGATTTGTACAACGGCACATAGGGCTTACGCACCAACTGCTGCAACTTGGCCGAGTAATACATGGTCGAGTAGCGACGTTGGCGATAAGTACCGTTGTCTTTCATATAGGTGTCGGTGGGCAAGTTATGCCAAGTGCGCTTGAAATCACTCCACGAGGAATCCAGTTCGTCACTTGACGGCGCAAGCTCGCTCTCACCAATATAAAAGCCATGGCTTAGTAGTGAAGAAGCAAACTCGACTAAGTTCACTTGTAACTTGTTATTGAGAATCACCTCCTCGCCATTGTTATGTTGTTGTACTAGCCACCCCATTTTATCTAGCTGTAATTTTTTAGTTGTGGGTTGTTTTTCAAGGTACATCTATAAAGCTCCCTTGCTGACGTTGTTAGCTAGAATGAAGTATTTATCTACTAGTATCATTATGTTATACATGATGAAAATTTATAATTTCTTAATTAGCGATAAGGAAAAATTTAATGTTGTCTTCTCAGGATCTGCATTTCTTTCACGTTGTCGCCACCAGCAGCAGCCTTTCCGCTGCGGCTAAGAAATTAAGCGTCACCGCGCCAACCGTGACTCAGAGGCTGCAAAATCTCGAAGCGAAATTGGGGCTGAAGTTGGTCGAACGCTCATCTCGAAGTTTTAAGCTCACCGACAGCGGTCACAAATTAGAGAGCCGCTGTAAAACCATTCTCGATGACATTGATGCCCTCACCCACGAGATCAAAGGTGAGCAGGATGCGCTGTCTGGCACACTGACGGTGCTGGCGCCGGTAGGATTTGGTGAAAAGCATATCGCGCCGCTGATTGGCGCGTTTTCCCTTGACTATCCGCAGCTGAAAATTCGTTTGTTGATGTCTGATAGCCCAGATATTGAAAGCTTTCCCGATGCGGATATCGTGATTTATATCGGCGAACTGCGCCATTCATCGATGAAGCGGATTGTTCTGGCCAAAAACCGCCGCTTGGTGTGCGCGTCGCCGCAGTATCTTGCTGCAGCTGGCCCCATCGAGACACCGGAATGCCTCAACCGACAGCACTGCATTGCGCTGGTTGAAAATAATGAAGACACCATGCAGTGGCCGTTTACCCACAAACATACTGGGGCGCGCATCAATGTGCGAATTAAACCGCGCTTGGAGTGTAATGTCGCCGATGCGGTCAAAGTCTGGGCGCTCAATGGTCTGGGAATCATTCACCGCTCAGAGTGGGACGTCGCCCAAGAGATCAAAGCCGGACTGCTAAGTGAAATTCTCACCGATTACCGCCTGCCAGATGCGGACATTGTCGCGCTGCTGACCGACAGCGAATACGACCGCCCGAAACGCGTCAATGTGTTTATTGAATTTCTCAAAGCCTCACTGGCGAGTCTCAATCAAGACTCAGCAATCGCCTAGCTTAACGCTAGGCATCACCTTGAATAAAAACTACTTTTTCAGCATTCCAGTGTGTGCCTGACTGCTGGTCAAACTGGCAACAAGTCAACCGCAGCTCGTCCTTGGCGATATTGTGCGCATACACCGCCGGTATACCATCAGGATATGACCAAACGCCCCAAGGCCGAGTCTCGCCTTGCAAGATGGTGTAAGCGTTATCCATCCCGGAATTATCACTTTGCATCGGATTACATGGCGGGCGCACATCATAAGTACCTCGGTCTGGGTCGCTGCTATCAAGCTGCTGCTGATTAACGTTAAACAGCCGCACATCGCGAACCAAGCCTAACTCTTGGGCGTGAAGATTGATTGCGCCGGGCGAACGAATGGTGATGTTGGAAAACGATATGTGCTCAATCACGCCGCATGGACGCTCGCCATGGCGACGCTTCGCGGTGACGTAAATCGGATCGGCCTTGCCCCAATGACATGGCGCGGTGAACTCAGTTTCAATTGAAATGTTATCAAAGCTCACGTTGCGAATGGCACCGCCATCGCGCGACACCAGTGCCAAGCCGCGATTAGACCCGCTAATAATGCAATTGCTGAACTTGATGTTGTTAAACAGGTTGTAGCTTTCAGTGCCGATTTTAAGCGCCGAACTGTGCGAACGAATTAAGCAATTCTCAACCAAAATGTTCTCACACGGCCAATCCATCCCGTCAGACTTACGGCTGGTTTTAAGGCACACACCATCGTCGGCTGTGCGCAACATGCAGCCGCTAACGATGAAGTCACGGCAGCCATCGAGGTCAATCGCGTCAGTGTTGGTGTATTTAAAACTGTTTTGCACTTTGATATTACGAATCTGACCACGCTCGCAGCCGACCATGTGTAGCGTCCACATCGGCGAATCCACGACGGTAATGTTTTCAATCAACACACTTTGGCACTGCTCGAAAATCACCGTGCGCGGGCGCAGCGAATGTGGCTTTCTATACCCCAATTCATCGGCCTGCTCGGCATTATAAGCCGGAGCATTGCCATTGATCACACCCGCGCCGCTGATGCCAACATTGTATTTACCCTTAGCGAAGATAAACCCATAGTGGCTGCCTTCAGCCATCACTTCACTGCGCGCGGCGCAAAAATCTTGATAATTGGGTGAGGCGATCAACTCGGCACCCGCGCTTAAATGCAGCGAGATATTACTCTCTAAACAAATCGCGCCGCTCAAATACCGCCCCGGCGGCACATATAAAATGCCACCACCTTGAGCGCGTAGCGTGGCAATCGCCCGTTCAAAAACATGGGTATTGAGCGTGACGCCATCGGCGGTCGGCGCAAAATCATTCAAATTGGTGTACATAGCAACTCTCTTGGCTAGCGACTATTTCACCGCACCTTCGGTGACACCGCTGATAAATTTTCTCTGGAAAATCAAAAACATGATTATTAGCGGCAGAATCACGATCATCGCCCCAGCCATCAGCACGGGAATATTAATCGTGTTGCGGTTTTGGAAAAACATCATGCCAATTGGCAGTGTGCGCAGGTCTTCCTGGTTGACTAAAATCAGCGGAATCAGGAATTCATTCCACGTCCAGATAAACAGCAGCAATGCCAAAGTCAGCAGAGTTGGACGAATCGCGGGCAGCAGTATTTTCCACAAAATGGTAAAGCGCGGTGTGTTGTCGATGACCGCCGCTTCAATTAATTCTTTCGGTACTTGGTTGAACGCAGTGGCGATCATCAAAGTGCTGAACGGAATCGACAGCGCCACTTGCGGCAAAATCAGCGCCAAATGGGTGTTAATCAGCCCAAGCCAATGCATTTCGTGATACAGCGGAATCATAAACGCTTCTGATGGCAGCACCATGCCAAGTGCCAATAGCAGCGCAATAAAGGTTTTGCCCGGTAACTTCAAAAACGCAAACGCGAACCCCGACAAAGTGCCGAGTGCAATGCTGGCAATCACCACCGGAAAGACAATCAAAAGCGAGTTAACGAAGTAGACCTTAAAGTGCCCTTCCTGCCACGCCGAAACATAATGACGGAAGTTGAAATGCTCAGGCAGCGAGAAGAAGCCCTGCAGCATTTCCGACTGCGATTTAAACGATGCCGACAACACCAACAAAAACGGTGCAACGGTTAAAATGGCGAAAAACCACAGCAAAACACGCGATAACATAGGGTTATTTTGAGTCATTATTTTCGCTCCCGAAGCACAAAGTGCAGCAATCCGTTGACCGCAAAAACAATCGCCATACTGACCAGCGCAACCGCCGATGCATAGCCAAAGTGGCGTAAGTCAAAACCTTGTTGATACATATACATATTGGTAATTAGGGTTGAAGTCCCCGGGCCGCCTTGCGTCATGACGTAGATAAGATCGAACGCTTTAAGACTGGCGATGACAGTTAAAATCAGCGCAACACGTACCTCAGGAAGTAACGCAGGTAGCGTAATGCGTATGAATTTTTTCCAATGTGTCGAGCCATCAAGCTCGGACGCTTCATGAATCGACGGGTCCATCCGTTGAATGCCGGACATAAACAGCACCAAACAAAAGCCAAAGAAATACCACACCGCAACAAGCCCCGTAGCGGGCAATGCCCAGTCAAAATCTCCTAGCCAAGCTTTCGCCATGGACGGCATTCCGATGAAACGAAAAAACTGGTCAATCGGTCCAAACGCTGGGTTATATAACCAACGCCACACGACGCCAAGCACCGCCATTGGCATGATGTAAGGCATAAAGAACAAAATGCGCAGCGCCGTCAATTCGCGCGGATTTTTCATTTCATTGAGAAAACTACACAGTGCCAGGCCAAGCGCAATCGGCAAAATGGTGTAATAACCCATCAATTTGACGTTATTGCCTATCGCAACCCAGAATTTCGGGTCGTTGAAAATGGCGATAAAATTATGTAACCCAACAAAAATCGGCTGGCTTGCCCCATCCCATTCGGTGACGCTAACACCCAAAGATGTCATCAAAGGAAACAGCAGAAACACACAGTAGATGACAAGTGACGGCAAGATATAGAGTGCGTTTCTGGTGAGAGAAAGATTGAGCATGGTACAAATCCCTGTACGACAAAGGCGCGCAAGCTACTCGTGCTTGCGCCCTTACTGGAGCAAAAACTAGTGGCCAAGTGATGTCATATAGTCTTGATAGTTTTTATCCAGATTGCTGGTCAGTTGCTTTGGCGTAATTTTCTCTGCCATCAACATCTGCACGTTTTCATTTAATGTGGCAAGCATGCTTGGCGTCGACCAGTCGACATAGTGACCAAGCGCGTTGTCTTTATTGACTTGAACCCAAGCAGTATAGATATCACCAAGCAATTGATTGTCTTTTGGCAGGATCACTTCATCCGCTTGCGCCGCTGGAAGGAAACCGTGGCTTAACCAATCCGCAGCCACTTCACCCGACACTAAGTAGTCGATAAACTGCGCCGCGGTTTGCTGCTGCTGATCGCTTTTCGCGGTTAGCGTGATCGAGAACGGTAAGTCGGTTCCCCCCACCATCAAAGGCTTGTCTACGCCTGCAAATTTTGGCATCGCTACGAAGTGGATATCTTTACTGGTTTTAAATTGCCCCGAATACCAAGTGCCGCTGATAAAAAACGCCGCTTGGCCGTTTTGGAATAAGGTCGCCGCATCATCGTGACCTATGCCTTGGAAGCCTGGGAAGAAGTAGCCTTTCTTGCTCCAGTTTTGCATCAAGCTGGCCGCGTTTTCGAGCGCTGGATTCTTGAAGCTACCGCCTTCGCCATAGATAAGTTTATCCAGTGGTGCGCGCTTGCTGGCATCAATTTGATCTTCCCAAATTGCGCTAAGCATCTGTTGCCCAGCATTACCATCAAGAAGCCCAAGCATGATTGGCGCAATGCCTTTCGCTTTCAGCTTAGCCATATCCGCTTCGAATTCTTGCATGGTTTTTGGCACGCTAAGGCCCGCTTTCTCAAGCAGTGCCTGGTTGTAATACAAACCGACCATTTCACCTAAACTGGCAACACCGTACAATTCGCCTTCGCCAAACTGTTGACCTTTAGACCAACGGTTGCGCTTGAGAATCGATTCTGGAAAACGAGTGGTCCAGTGGTAGCTATCAGCAAACTTGTCCATTGGCACCAACAGATCTTGTTTAACTAACGCGCCCATGTCACCGCCGCCTTGGTTTACCTGCGCGACTTGCGGGCCGTCCCCAGAACTGAGTGCCAATTTAAGCGGAATGCGCATGTCTTCAAACGAGTGGATAGAGCGTTTGATTTTGATATCTGGATGCTGCTTGGTGAAATTTTCGATCGCATGTTCAATCACTGCGGTTTGACCTGGGTAGTTGTAGATATCCCATTCGTCTAAATTGGTTTGGGCGTTGGCGCCAAATGAGATGCTGGACATCACCATAGACGTAAGCAGTGCAGTGTGAAATAGCGGGGTTTTACGATTCATGTGGACTCTCCGATAACACAATTCATCATTTCTAGGCCAACCAAGCCGTACTTCCTGTACAAGGTTTGACCTAACCTATAAATAGACTTACTTCTTTTAATAAACAAAGTAAAGATTTATTTTATAAATAGTGGTGAAATTGAGATTGCACGACACTACTTATCAACTGCGTGCATATCTAAATTGGCAAACCTCTCGCGCATGGCGTTAACCTTAGAAAAACAGCGCCAACCGAAGTGCAATAAAGGTATAAAACCCGTTAATGATGAGATAAATAACCTCTAAAACCGACTGCATTCGCTTGGCGAGCACATCATTTTCATTGCCTATATACACGGGCACTTCGCGCAGCTTAGTCTTGACACGCGTGAGTAAAAATTGTGCATTTTTGCATTAACTGTATAGATTAAACCTTGCTTAATATTTGCATTTATTATTTACTAAAAATTAAGTAGGCCTGTTTTAGCCGACAAATATGGATATAGCCAAATACAGAAAGGAGTTCTGTCATGTCGATCCCTTATTCCATTCGCCAAGCCCGCGCTGAAGATGAAGAAGCGCTGTATCAAATCTGTTTAAAAACCGCCAAAGCGGGCGTCGATGCCAGTGACGTCTACAGTGACCCACACTACCCAGGCCAGCTCTATGTGGTGCCTTATGCACGCTTTGAACCGGATTTAGCCTTCGTGCTGACCTGCGATGAGCAAGTGGTGGGCTACGCCGTTGCCACCGCCGACACGCGTCAATTCGAAACCACTCTAAACGAGCAATGGTGGCCGGTACTGCGCGAAGCCTACGCCAATCGCCAGCCACAAAAGCCGTTTGACAGTAAAGTGCTCAACCAGATTAATGACCCGCATGTTGCTGACCCAATGTTGGTGGAGGACTGGCCCGCGCATCTGCATATCAACCTGCTACCACAAGTGCAAAGTGGTGGCTGGGGCAGCAAACTCATCAGCGCTGTGATTGAAGCGCTTAAGCGTAAGCAAGTCAGTGGCGTGCATCTTGGCGTAAGCCTGCAAAACGAAAAAGTATGTAATTTTTATCAAAAACAAGGATTTACCCATATCGTTCGTAGCAACGCTATCTATATGGGTCGCAAACTGTAATGCAGAGGAAGGCAGAAAATGGCAAAGCTTGAACTTATCGGCGTGCGAAAAAGCTGGGATAAAACCGAAGTCATTCATGGCGTAGATTTAAAAATCAAAGACGGTGAATTCGTCGTCTTCGTCGGTCCATCTGGGTGTGGAAAATCCACCCTGCTTCGAATGATTTCCGGGCTGGAAAGCATCACCGAAGGTGCACTGGTGATCGGCAATAAAGAGATGACCACGACCCCACCTGCCGAGCGCGGTATCGCAATGGTGTTCCAATCTTACGCTCTGTACCCCAACATGTCGGTGCGCGATAACCTGGCCTACCCGTTAGAAATGGCGAAGCAACCAAAAGAGCAGATCAAACAAAAAGTCGCTCAAGTGGCGAAAACTCTGCATCTTGAACCCATGCTCGATAGGCTTCCTAAAGCGCTGTCTGGCGGTCAAAGGCAACGAGTCGCGATTGGGCGCGCCATTATTCGCGAGCCCGACATCTTTTTGTTTGACGAACCGCTCTCCAACCTTGATGCCGAATTAAGGCTACAAATGCGCATCGAAATTGCCAAACTACACGAGTCTTTGGGGGTCACCATGATTTACGTCACCCACGATCAGCTTGAAGCCATGACCCTTGCCGACCGTATCGTGGTGTGCCGCGATGGTAAGATTGAGCAAGTTGGCGCACCACTTGAGATTTACCACGACCCAGACAACCTCTTTGTCGCTGGCTTTATTGGCTCGCCAAAAATCAACCTGCTCAAAGGTGAAGTTGCCAACAGCTATCAGGGCCAAACACAAATTCGCGTTCCGGCACTTGGAATCGACAGCTTGATGATTGAGCTTGAAGCGCCGCTGCAAGAAGGCCAAATCATCAGCATAGGTTTTCGCCCCGAACACATTCTCGATGCTGTTGAAACCATACCGCAGCAGCACTGCTTCGACGCGCCGGTTGCCTTTAGCGAGCACCTTGGCCATACCAACTATCTGTATCTCGATGTCGGCGAAGAAGACATGTTTGTGGTCGAATCACGAATTCGCGATAGCGTTGCTAATAATGAGCGCGTGCGCTTTGCGGTTGATCCGCAAAAAGCGCTGCTGTTTGACGATAATGGCCTGCGCCTACGCTAACCAAACCATAAACAGCGTAAGCAAAAACGCCCTCAATTGAGGGCGTTTTCTTAGGCATAGCGTTGTGAGTAATCGCTTGTTTAATCATGGTTTTAAGCCATTCATTACAGCTTAAAAATGCTTCGCGACTTAACAGCTTATTTATCGTTATCGATATCCGTCGCTAACATATCCAGCAAGCGGTTCACCGCAAACCCCGCTGCGCCTTGCGCCCACATATGCGATTCGGTGAGAAAGTGAATTGGCGTCACCTGCGGCGTGATACGCAAGCGATACTTCTGGAAACTCTGCAGCGCTTGGTCGAGTAAAATTCGCGACACGGTTTGCGGCTCCGTGGTCAAATAGATGATATCGGGGTCAAAGGCGATGGACAAATTCGCCAACGAAACCCCAAGGTGATGACCAGCCGTGGTTAGGGTTTCCAAGGTTAATGGACTTGGGTTTTGCTCAAGCTCTTGTAACGTACGTGGGGGATTACGCTTATCGATACTTGGGTCATTTTCCCATAGATAGTGCAAAATCGCTCGCGACGAGGCAACATCTTCAAGCACTCGCTCTGTGCCATCTCCAATTAAACCGTTACCAATCTCACCAGCGTTGCCGTGACGACCACGATACAGCTGGCGATTGAGAATAATTCCGGCACCAATGCCTTGACCATAAGTGGCAATGATCGCCGAGTGGGCTTGACCAATTTGACCAAACACCACCGTCGCCAGCGCCAGAGCGTTGGCATCATTTTCGATAAACACCGGAATCGAAAAGCGCTCACTGAGCTGAGCGGCGATATCAACATTGTTCCAGTCGAGCAAAATAGAGCGTAAGCAATAGCCAGAATCTGGGTCAACAATCCCAGAAATCGCTAGGCCAATCGCACCAATTTGACGCTGCGGCGCCGATGATTTCATAAACTTGGCTAACGCATCACCGAGCTGCTT
The DNA here is from genome assembly GCF_900100015.1 of Vibrio xiamenensis. Lineage (GTDB taxonomy): Bacteria > Pseudomonadota > Gammaproteobacteria > Enterobacterales > Vibrionaceae > Vibrio > Vibrio xiamenensis. The sequence continues at coordinate 335,106 of NZ_FNDD01000002.1, forward strand.
AGGGGTGAGTTTTCCCGCCGGGATCTCCTGCTCGCTTATCAAGGTGCCGGCTAAATCCGTCATCACGATAAGATTTCGCTCAGCATTGAGCTGAACCCCAATCACGTAAGTAAAGTCTGGGTTGATTCCGAGTAAGGTTTTTGGCCTGCCCATCGAGACTTTACGCAGCCCTAGTTCGCGAATTATGCCTTTATTCAAAAGCTTATTGGTGGCTTGCGACACAGCCGACATACTCAGCGCACTACGCACCTTTAAGTCTGACTGGCTGATGGAAGCATGCTCCACAATCAAGCGCAGAATACGAGTTGTGATAGATGGTGGTGTCGGCATAAATTTAGCTCAAAATGATTTCGTTTATGGTTGTTATGTGGTCGATAGCACAGGGGTGCGGGCTAATAAAAGTGCGCCATCTAGCGCGTCACCTTTGGCGGCAATCAGGGCGGCGCGGCTTTGCTCATCAAGCCAAGGCTCAATGGGTTTGGCAAGCCCGCCCATTAAAGTGGCGCCATTCTCGCCTTGCGCGGTTAAATAATCCAGTATTTGGTCGATTTCTCTTGCTGTCTGTCGCACAAGTCGCGTTGCAAGCGCATCGCCAAGCTCTGCGTGATGAAAAGAGGTTGGTGAGAATTGCCCCCAATCTGCTGGGGTTGCTTGGCTTACCCAACTGAGCATCTGCTCCGGCGAATGGGAAAAATAGTCCATAACTTCATGCGTAAACGCACTAGGTGGTAATAAATTCTCATGGGCTTGCAGCGCACAACGCACCGCGCGGCGCCCTAACGTCGCGCCAGAACCTTGATCGGCGAGATCAAACCCCCAACCGCCGACTTGGCGAAATTCAGCACCGTCCCAACGCACGCCCTGACTTCCGGTGCCAGCGATCAGCACCGCGCCAGCGTCCCCTAAATGGGCGCCGATGCAAGCAATCTCCGCATCAGAGAGCACTTGCAAACTGGCAAAACCAGTCAGCATTTTTTCTGCGCGTAGGCGATACGACTCAACGTTCGCCCCCGCCAGCCCCAGTACCACGCTGGTTTGAGCAGAAGATTCTAGCGCTAAACCGGCTTGCGCATAGGTACCAGAAATCAAACGGCTCACCGTTTCTAAAGCTTTATCAAAATTCGAATAAATGTTGGCTGAGCCAGCCTCGCATTCGGCGAGCACAGTGCCATCCGCTCGTGTCAGACGTGCTCGGCAGCGAGTGCCTCCGCCATCCACACCGATAAAATATTGACAGTCCAAATTGTCTCTCCTTGCTCTCTTAGCGAGAAATCGGTCACATCCAAGTTGTCACCTCTAGCTAAAATAGGAAAAAACCATGACGATATCAATAAAAAAGATTCCATATAAATTAAGTTTTAATATTTTATAAAGTATAAATAACTGTTTTTTAATAATTAAAGTTAAAATGAACAAAATACATTCAGCATAATTATTTATATTACTTTTTTTCGTGAACTAAATGGAGTAGATTAAATATCACTCATCCATTGATATGAATTGTCTTGCCAGAATGGAGCTTGGCTCAAGACATCGCTGGCCAGGGAGGAAAAATGAAAGTAGCGATAATTGGATTAGGACATCGACTTTCTCACGTCGCCAAAGACATGAAGAAAGCCGACCCAGAATTTTCAATCACAGGTTATGTTGACCCAGCGCCCGCGGGGCTGGACAACTTACACCAATTTGGTATCGAACCCGGCCAATCTTATTCAAGCCTTGAAGAGATGTTGGAAGCTGGCGGTTTTGATTTACTGATGGTCGGCACACCGAACTTTTTGCACCTTGAGCATATTCGCGCCGGACTGCAAGCGGGTTACACCGTATTCACCGAAAAGCCTGTGGTTATCGATAAGGCTCAGAGCATCGAGCTGGCAAAACTGGTGCGCGAATACGGTGAAGACAAGATCATCGTCGGTTTGGTGCTACGCTATTCACCGCTCTATCAAGATTTGGTCAACGCCAAAGCGCAAGGCGTATTGGGCGAAATTACTTCCATTGAAGCCACCGAGCATATTCCACCATATCATGGCGCATTCTTTATGCGTGACTGGCGCCGAATGGAGAAATACGCGGGGCCGTATATTTTGGAAAAATGTTGCCACGATATCGATCTCTACCAAGGCTTGGTGGGTGAACGCCCAGTTCGAGTTGCCAGCTTTGGCGGTCGCAAATCGTTTACCCCACAGCACACACCCACTGGCGCAGTGACCGCAGATTCGGAAATGTATCATACCAAGCCAAGCGGTTGGAGCAGCACCGATGCGGTGTTTGATAGTGATGCCGACATCATCGATTACCAAAACGCAATCATCGAATATCAAGGTGGTGCGACGTTATCGTTTCACGCTAACTTGAACGTACCCGATGAGTTTCGCCGCTTCTGTGTGATCGGTACGGATGGCCAAGCTGAAGGCGATTTTGTGCGTAACTTCTTCAAACTGCACGATGCGCGCACCACAGATTGTTTAATCGACAAACAGTATGAAGGCAGCGCCTATGACGGCCATTACGGTTCAGATGAGTTAATGGCGCAAGAAGTGGTCAATCACATGCTACGCGGCACGCCGCTCAAAGTATCGGTGGTGGATGCTCTCGAAGCAGGCTTAACCGCGATTATGATCGATGAGGCGCGCAAACAAAAAGCCGTCATTGATATGACAGAGTGCTGGGCTGAATTTGACCAAGCGCTTGGCCGCTAACCCAAGCATCGAGTCACAACCTCTCCCCCTATCACGCCGCTGAAATAACAGCGGCGTTTTTATGCCCAACTTAAACCAGCGACTTAACCAATACTGCTTCGACGTAACGATCGCCAGGTGTAAAATGCTCACCTTGGCGGCGATATCCCGCAGCAAGATAGTAATCGACTAGGAATGGGTGTTGGCTTGGCGTTTTGAGGGTCAGATGCGTATGACCAAGCGCTCGCGCCTCACTTTCAGCCAAATCGAGCAACGCTGAGCCGAGTTTTTGCCCCTTGCAGTTAGGATCAACCGCCAAGCGGCTTAGCACCAAGCCGTATTGTGGGTAATGACTGAGACGACACACGCCCAATAAAGCATTGCCACGCAGGCACAGATACACTTCATTACGCGCTATCCACTGCTGAACAACCGCCAACTCAACCGTGGCAGCGCTAAACACAAAGGCATCAAGCGCATGACAACCAAACGCGCGATGCAATAGCGTCTGAACTGAGCAGGCATCAGCTGCACTAGCAAGACGTAATTGAACAAGGTCAGACATCAAAAAGTTTCTTTAACCCGCTTCTAAGTGCATTTATTCTCTAGCAAAAACCATCTTGTTGCATGCAAAAAACCGCCATCATAGAAACAAACTAATCATTTGCCTAATTAGCGCATTCAGTAACTAGCTTATTTACGTAAACAACTGATTTAAGAAACTAACGCAGGCACTCGGCAAATGCTTTTTGGTGACACGGGTTGCAACGCTGTTTATCCACCACTCTTAGTAGCATCGCAATCGCCGCTTGAGGAGTCGCGAATAACCGCGCTTCGCCGATTTTGTCCAGATAGCCGCTGTCTTTAAGTTCATCAATGACTGCATGTTTTAGAGCGATGATCGCTAGGTAACCGCCGGCGGATTCAAGTCGCTGCGCTTCTTGCTCAAGCATTTGCGCTCCTGCCAAATCAATAAAGTTAATCCCTGAGCCGATCATCAACACCAGCGTATTGCCGCTTGATGTTAATTCACGAAGTCGGCGCTGCACATGGTCGGCAGAGCCAAAAAACAGTGAGCCATCGACTCGAATCAGTTTGATTTGCGGGCACCAGTCAGACTGCTTAAGGCCGATTTGGTTAAGTTGCTGGTGAAACGAAGCCTCTTGCGCGGTCAGCTCAAGTACGCGTGGGCGCGAGGTACGGCGTAAATACAGCACCAAAGACAACATCACGCCGACATAAATGGCAAACTCCAGTTCGATAAACAGCGTCGACAGGAAGGTCGCAGCCAGCACCGCCACTTCGTTATAATTCGCGCGCAAAATCTCTTTAATATGTTTGAAATCAAACAAGTTCCACGCAATCAGCATAATCGAACCGGCAATCGCTGGCATCGGCAAATAAGCAGTGACGTCTGGAATGAACACCACAATCAGCGCTAGCAGCAGCGAGGAGAATATCGCCGCCAGAGGTGTCTGCGCGCCAGCGTCATAATTGGCGCCAGAACGAGTAAATGACCCAGAGCCAACAAAACAGCCGAAAAACGCGCCAACAAAATTAGACAGCCCTTGGCCAACAAACTCTTGGTTACCATTAATGCGCTGACCTGAGCGTAGTGAAATGGCGCGCGCAATCGACACCGCTTCAATCAAGCCAAGCATGGCGATGGCTAAAGCGCCAGATGAGAGCGTTTTAACGGCGCCGGCACTGAATTGCGGGGTAGCAAAAGATGGCAGTTCGCTCGGTAAAGCCCCCACCAAAGCCACACCACGTTGGGGGCCGTCTATCGCCCAGCTCAGCAAGCTCGCCGCGCCAAGACCGAGTAACAGATGTGGTAACTTGCGGCTGATACGTCGCGCAATCACACTAATGATGAGAGATACCGCGCCAACCGCCAACGACAAACCGTGAGTATTCGGAATTTGCAGTGCAATCGCCTGCAGTTCATCCACCAGCGACAAACCGCTAGCAATTTCAACGCCGAGTAGATGTTGCAACTGACTGGCGGCGATTAACACCGCGGCACCTGCGGTAAAACCAATCACCACAGTGTGAGAAATGAAGTTGACTAAGCTACCAAGGCGCAGCGCTCCCATCGCCAATTGAATCACGCCAACCATTAGCGTGAGCGTGACCGCTTGTTGAATGTAATCCTCTGCGCCGTTCGCCAGCGGGCTAATGACACTCATCAGTACAATCGAAAGTGCCGCTGTCGGCCCCGACACCATATGATGGGAAGAGCCAAACAGCGATGCCAAAATGCACACCACAATCGCCGAATACAAACCATATTCAGCGGGCAAACCGGCAATCAACGCGTAAGCCACCCCTTGCGGCAATGCGATCACCGCGCCGGTGATCCCCGCCAGCAGATCTTTTCCGAACATCGCTTGGTTGATTTCTCTGCCCCACTGTAAAAAGGGCAGTAATTTCACTAAATTGGCGGGCATCTACTGGTTCCTCATAACATTGCTAGGCCAATTTAGATATAATTCCATCACGCGTAAAACGAAATAAACTGGCCGTCACAACCAATATTTTCGAATCTTACTTTCGACCCAATATGGAGCGTTCTAACCATGGATATGGTGCTGCTAAAAACCTTTCTTGAAGTGAGCCAAACCCGCAATTTTGCAAAAGCAGCTGACAAACTGTGCGTCTCGCCATCGACCATCAGTGCGCGAATTCGCCAGCTTGAAGAGCACCTGGGGATTTCGCTGTTTACTCGCAAGCATCATCAAGTGTTGCTCACACCGGCCGGAGAGCGCATGGAGCGCCATGCGCACTTTATTTTGCAGGCTTGGGATCGCGCATACGAAGATACCGCGCTGAGCGAAAAGCACAAACGCCGCTTAGTGATTGCCGGTGTCGCAAGCCTCTGGGATGTGTTTTTGCAGCGCTGGCTCAATGATATCTACCGCGACTTTCCAACCCTGGGCATTCGCGCCGAAGAGAGTACTCCGCTACGCGTGGTCGACAAATTAGAAAAAGGCATGATTGATCTTGGCTTTCTCTACGAGCCGCCACTAATCAAGGGCATCGCTGTAGAAGAAATCACCAAAGTACAATTACAACTGGTCTCAAGTGAGCCTGAGCAAAACGTCGAACACGCGATTGGCGAAGGTTATATTCGCGTCGAATGGGGCAAAACCTTTGCCACTCTGCACGAAAGCTTTTTTCCCCAGCGATTATTAGCGCGAGCCCGAGTCAATAGCGGCGGTATTGCGCTTAGTTTGATTCGCTACTGCGGCGGCGCGGCTTATCTGCCCACTTCCGTGGTCAGTCCGCTGCTGGCAAGTGGCGAGCTACACAGCGTCGCTGATGCGCCCAATATTGAAATGAAAGCCTACGCCGCATACCACGTGCGCAGCGAGCAAAGTGAACTGGTTAAAGAACTGCTGAGTCACGATCAGCATTTCTAGCCAAGCTTGTTAGTGTTTTGAACATGCTATGCCTTATGTTTACCCACATAATCCGAGCATTTAGAAACAGATAGCGATATCATTTGACTCTGCGGTGAGAGGCTGTATTTTGTTGCCGTATTTTAAGTGTGCCTGCCTTAAGTGCCCTTCGGTGACTTAAGCTATCGACTGTTAGTAGAGAAAATCATGAACGGAATCTTATCCATCCAAAGCCATGTGGTATTTGGACACGCGGGCAATAGCTCGGCGGTGTTCCCTATGCAACGAATGGGGTTAGAAGTGTGGCCCATTCACACGGTGCAATTTTCAAATCACACGCAATATCCACAAGGCTTTAGCGGCAAGAGTTTCGATTCTGAAGACATTCGTACTTTGGTCAAGGGCCTTGACAACATCGGCAAACTTAAAGATTGCCAAGCGGTGATCTCCGGCTATCAAGGCAGCGCAGACCAATGCTTGGCCGTGGCGCAAGCCGTCGAACAGATTCGCGCCCAAAACCCAAACGCGCGCTATGTGTGTGACCCTGTGATGGGCGACCCGCAAAAAGGCTGTATCGTCTCCGATGGCGTCGCTGAGCATTTGGTGCAAACGCTGATGCCGATGGCCGATGTGATCGTGCCCAACCAATTTGAGCTGACCGCATTTACTGGCGTTGAAATAAGCAACCTTGAGCAAGCCATCACCGCCTGTCGTAAGGCGTTGGATCTTGGTCCGAAAGTGGTGCTGGTGAAACACCTGCACTCGCTAGCGCAAGGCGTATTCAGCACCATTCTTGCCACCGAGCAAGGCTGCTATTTGATTGAGCGCCCGGAGCTGGAATTTGCCAAAGCGCCCGTCGGTGTTGGCGATCTGATCAGCGCTATTTTTACCGCCTGTTTGGTAAAAGGCATGGCCCCACTTGAGGCGTTTCGCCACACCAACAACGCGGTGTATGGCGTATTGGAAACCACTGCGAAACATGGTTCATGGGAACTGATGACAGTCTTTGGCCAAGAAGAGATCGTCAATCCAAGCCACGATTTCGCGCCGCAGCCAATTGGCTAACTTGCCAAGCAGCAACCACAAAAAAAGGAAGCCTTAGCTTCCTTTTTTATCGCTTAAATCAAGACTTAACCGTAGATATCGTACGCACCTTCAATGGCGTGAATCAAGTCGACAATCAAAGTGTTATACGGCGTTGGCACACCATAGCGTTTGGCCTGCTCGACAATCGCGCCGTTGATGGCATCAATTTCCATTTTGACGTGATTTTTGCGGTCTTGGTACATCGAAGAATAACCACCGCCTGCGGTTTCACACACACTCTTGACCATTTCTAACGCTTCACGGCGGTCGAAATATGTGCCGTCTGCTTCCGCCACTTCAATCGCTTCATAGATTAAGCGCTTGGCAAAATCCCATGCGTGTTGGTTTTTAAGCATGTAACCAATCGGCGTTTGAGTAATGGCGGTAAAGGTATTGACCGACAAATTGACCAGCAACTTACTCCAGATAATGCGCTGAATGTCATCGGTCACATCAATCGCAAAACCTGCCTGTTCAAGTAGCTGCGCGGCGGTTTGAATCTGTTGTTCGGCGTTGAAATTGCTGCCAATCGTGGTCACGCCAGAAGCGGGATGCTTGATTTGGCCGCGGGTTAAGTTCACCGCGTTATGCTTACTAGTGCCGATAATAATATTATGTTTATCAACGTATTGTTCGATAAGCCTGTCGTTACCCGCGCCGTTTTGCAGTGTCATCACCAAGGTCGTAGGCTTAAATAGCGCGCGGTTTTGCTCCAGCGCCACTTGGGTGTAGGTGGATTTAACAAACACAATCACCACATCCACCGCCTGCTCGCACTCACCGGACACATACGCCGACACACCGCTAAAGGTGCGTTGCTCGCCATTTGCCTCAGTCATCACAATGCCGCCTTGGTTGATCGCCTCAACCTGCTCTTTAAGCGCATCAATCATGATCACTTGATGATGCTGACTTAAATACGCGCCATACAGACAACCCATCGCGCCAGCGCCAATCACCGCAATTTTCATAACTCTTGATTTCCTTACACCATCACGCCGCTGACTCATGACTCAGCGCGCAACAAATAACCCAAGTGAATAGTTTGCAGTATATAAACGCCGCTCTATCGCCAGCAAATAGCAAAAGTTTCGTATCAAGAAACTTATTTTTGAGATATTCTCTTAGCAAGAGAATTTTACGCCAATTTGATGAGTATTCTGCCGCGCTTTCATGGCTTTGCATCAAAAACCAGCCAAATGTACCGTTATAAGAACCAAATCAGCGCCCCGAATCACCTCGCGAGAGCTAGTTATCATGGACCTAAAACCCAACGACCATACAACGATTAACCGCCATATCGGTGCGCGCATTCGTACCCATCGCAAAAATCGTGGCATTACCATTCAAGCGCTCGCCGAGCGTATTCACAAAAGCCGCGCGACGGTTTCGAAATACGAAACGGGTGAAATTGGTTTGGATATGGTGACACTGTTTGCCATCGCATCAGCGCTGGAGGTGACGCCCAATCAGCTGATCGATTATCGCGTCAATACGCCTAAAGCCGCGCTGCCTAATTCGGCGCTGAAAACCTTTCACAACGCCACTCAGCTGTACTTTTACTTTTATGATGGCCGCTATAACCGCTTAAAAGATGGCGTGATCAATATATTGCCGCTGGAAAGTAGCCCTAAGCCCTCCGCCAACCAGCAAACTGCGACGCTGACCATCAGCGTGGTGACGCCCAATGGCAAGAACAGTGAAATCTATTACCTTGGTGATGTGACCTATAGTGACAGGTTAATTCGCTTCTCTTTTGTGAATCAATACAACACGTTAGAAGAGAGCCTACTGTATATTTTTAACCCGCTGGAGCTCAGAGACAGTACCTACGGCATGTTGTGTGGCATATCATCTGCTGACATGCGTCCGTGCGCGTTTAAATGTTTGGTGTCGCTAACCAGCCACCCCTACTCAGATGAGCTTAAAGAGCAGCTGCGCCTGACCAAAGATGAACTCAAAGAGTCAAAGAAACTGAATATGTTGGTGATTGATAATGTGCTGTGACCAACACAGCTTAAGGTTAATGCCAACCTAAGCCGTGTGGTCAACTATATAAAATCGTAACAACGCAATTAGGCGACAGCCTGCTCGGTCGCTTGGTTGTGCTTAGTGCCAAGAAAAGCTAAACACAGAGCCGCAACCAATGAACAAAGCCCCATCAAAAGCGCCACATACGCGAGTACGGATGCCAACTCGTCGCCACGCTCAAAGCCTTGTTGCATTAAAATACCCGCAAGCCATGGCGATACAATCGCCCCGGCGCGCCCCATTCCAATCACAAACCCGGTACCAGTGGCGCGCACATGGGTGGGAAACACCACTGCCATTAAGGTGTAAATGCCCGATACTCCCGCATTCGCGAAAAAGCCCGCTGCGGCGGCCAGAGAGCTGAGCTCGGCAAGTTGCGGCTTAGATTGACCAAACAGCGCCACCGCAAGCGAGGTCAGAACTAAAATTACCATCGTCAGAGGTTTGAGACCAATGCGGCGACTGAGAAAGCCAAAACTCAACCCGCCTAATACGCCACCCACGTTGACCCAAAATAACACGCCCGCCGCCGATGCTGCACCAATGCCCATCTGCACCACGATTGCCGGTGTCCATTTGAGAATGTAATAGAAGGTTAGCATTTGGAATAAGTAAGCCAGCGTCATCAAAAGTGTTGCCGCTAAAAGCGCCGGGCTAAAAATATCCAAAATCGAGCTTTTGGCTTGCAAGCGGTTAGCGTTTAAGGCCCGAGTGATAGGCAGTGAAGCCACACCAGTATGACCGAGCTTTTTAAGCGCATGATTGACCCGCGCTAAGGCATTTTGGGGCTGCACACGAGTGAGCCAATGCACCGATTCTGGCAGCAATAACCAAGTGATGGGAAACAGCGCGACCGACAGCCACGCGCCAACGATGAACATATCGCGCCAGCTCGCTCCTTGAGCGCCGAGGATTGCATGCCCTATCGCGCCGCAAGCAATACCGCCAAGGGGATAGCCAATCACCATCAGTGAAATGCACAATCCGCGCTGCTTGTGGTTAGAAAATTCCGCCACTACCGCATTGGTTGAAGACAGCAAACCGCCAATTCCCAGCCCTGTGTAGATGCGCACCGCGCTGAGCGTTTCAATGCTACTAGCCAAACTTGCCGCCCACATTCCCGATGCCATGACCAGCAAACAGCTGAGTAACATAACGCGCCGCCCCAGTTTGTCAGCAATGCCGCCGAGCACAATCGAGCCGATGGCCATGCCAATCAGTTCCATCGACAGCACTAAACCAAGCTCGGCGCGATCTAAGCCAAACTCCGCCATGATCCCAGAGCCCGACACTGCAATGGCTAACACGTCAAAGCCATCCACAGCGCTGAAAAGCACCGTCAAAGCTACAATCAATACTTGGATACGCGTCATCGGTTGTTCATCGATAAACTTGCGCGGGTCAATAACACTCGCCGTCATGGTTACTCTCAATTAAAAACGTCTAGATGGCTAAATCATCTAGAGTTCTCAGCATGAGAGCAACTCAAGTTTGCTCATAGCGATCATGAATGAAATTCAAGATAAGGTATAAAAGTGTTAGCTGAGCTCAATTCCCTTATCAGACTGAGCTGGCAAAGATTGAGCTGGCGTCAGCGGCGCATGACTGTCGAAACGGCGAATCGAGGGCGTCCAACTGGCCAAGAGCGTGGCCACCACCACCGCTGCTGCAGAAACCAACAACACCTGCTGATAACCGAACTTAAGCGCTAAAGGCCCGGCAGCCAATTCACCAAGTGGAATAGTCACAAACGAGCCGAGCGCATCGTAGGCGTAAACTCGCGCCAGTTTGTGAGCTGGAATATGGGTTTGCAGCGCGTGTGACCACACCACGCCAAACACCCCAAAACACAGCCCGGCGATAAAAAACGCTGCCATCAAGGAATAAGGCGAAGCTTGCAGGCCGAGCAAAGCCATGGGCGGCGCGCAAAATACAATGCTGAGCACCCCGATCCATAAATCACGTTTTGGACGCCAACGCAGCGCGGCAAACGAACCAACCATCAAACCTAAGCTTTGCGCGGCGACAATAATCCCCCAATTGGCGCGGCCAAAAGTGTCGTCTGCCACCACTGGCCCCAGAATCATCATCACGCCACTAAACGCGGCGTTCACGATGGCAAATTGCACCACCACCGCCCATACCCAAGAGCGAGTGATAAACTCACGCCAACCTTCGCGCAGGTCATCAATAATATTGCTCGCCGCCGCCAGTTGCGAAGGACCGACGGTGCGAATCATTTGATAAAGCGGCGCAGCAATCGCAAAACCGAGAGCATCAATCACTAGCCCCCACCCCGGCCCGACTGCGCTGGTGAGCAGTCCGCCCAGCGACGCGCCCAAAATCGAGCCGCCATACACACCCGACTGAATATAGGCGTTGGCTTCTCGCAGTTTATTCTCTGGCACGGTTTGCGGCACTAATGCCGATGAGGCTGGCAATGCCATACCAGCCGCCGCGCCATTGACCGCGCCAAGCACAGCTAATGAGACAATCGACGCGCTGCCACCCAGCACTAACCATGCAACCGCGCCTTGCGATAACGCCGCCACCAGCGAGGACAAAAACAACACTGCACTGCGCGAATAGCGATCCGCCAACACACCGCCAAGCAATAGGAAAATCACATTAAATAGCGAGCGCACCGCTACCACTATGCCTAAATCAGCGGCGCTGCCGCCCATATCCAGCACCGCAAACGCCAACGCAATTGGGGCGATACCGTTACCAAGCACGGTTAACAGACGAGCAAAAAACAGATTACGAAACGCGCTGAGTTTAAACACGCTACCGTGGGCAAAATGGGCTGGTGATGAATTCACAATGATGTGACCTGTTAAATAGGAATGAAAACGCTTGGCGAATCAGAGACTCCACCAAAAGCAGCGACGCGCAATTATGTGGCGCGATGCACGCTTAATCAATACCCGTATACCAAGCAAAAGTCACAACCATCGACGTTTGTTGCGCTAAGACAAATTTACGCCATTTTTCGGCTTAGAAATGCAGAGCGTTATTGAACGGACTTAAATTTAAACGCTAGATCTTGAGCTATAAAACACATTGCATCTTAAAGGTGGACTGAATATTTCCCTATCGCCAATAATATTCGCGCTGTTTAATTCATTCCGAGAAGCATGTGTTCTCGATGTGAATCGTATTCCAAACCATAAACCATCATATTTAGGGTAATACATCAATTTCTTGGAAGCATTCTAAAACTTGGATTCCTATTGCTTGTCAATGCAAATAATAGCTGTTAGAGATATCGAAAACCTATTGCCATAACGATATTTATTAATCGTATTTCATGAGCGTATATTTATTAAAGTCGCGTTTTCAATCCTTACTCAGACCGATAGTAAAACGTTTTTATCATTGGGGAATGACCGCCAATCAAATTACTTGTGTTGCGGCTTTCCTTACCATAACAAGCGCTTATCTGCTCTGGTCATTCGGCCCTAGTTTATACTGGTTAGCCTGGCCGGCGATATTGCTGATTCGTATGGCGATGAATGCAATAGATGGCATGTTAGCGAGAGAACACAATCAAGCCTCTAATTTAGGGTTTATTTTAAATGAGCTGTGCGACTTATTATCCGATGGCGCGGTATATATTTCGTTTCTTGCCTGCTCAGCGTTTAATCCCTATTTACTGATTAGCATCGTGTTATTTTCTTGGCTAAGTGAATTTGTTGCGCTCCTCGCACTTCATATCACAGGGCAACGTGCTAATCATGGCCCAATGGGCAAAAGCGACCGTGCTTTGGTTTTCTCTTTATTGGCCATTTGGGTTGCCATTGGCCAGCCGCAATATTGGTTGGTCAGCATGATTCAATGGCTGCTGATCGCTCTCTTGTTTGTGACCATCTACCGACGCATAAACACCACTTTATAGGAACCTATCATTGCAACAAGATACTTTTATTGCTGAAGACGACACTCAGATCGTGTTTCGCTACTGGCATGCAACTCAACCATTAAATCGAGTCATTATATTGTTGCACCGCGGACATGAGCACTCTGGACGGATGCAAGAACTCGCCGAGTTTTTTTGTCGTCAGGGTTATCATGTCTACGCTTGGGATGCGCGCGGTAATGGGTTGTCCGGCGGTGAGCGCGACGCAGCCAGCAGCTTTAATGTCTTCGCTCGAGATCTCGATCAATTTGTCAACTTAGTCAGCCAGCAATCCGGTGTTGCGATCCACAATATGTTTGTGGTTGCTAGTAGCATGGGCGCGGTTATCGCAGCCAGTTGGTTGCACGATCATGCGCCCAAAATTCGCGGAGTCATACTGGCAACAGCCGCTTTTGAAATTCAGCTGTATGTTCCCTTTGCGACCCCGCTTCTCAAATTGGCGCGCCGTTTTGGTTGGATGCCAAGGGTCAGCAGTTACGTCAAATCAAAAGTGCTCACCCATGATCGCATGCAACAAAAGCTATATAACCATGACCCATTGATTTCCGGCGGTATTTCAACCGACTTACTGCTCGATACTCTGTACACTGGCCAAAGACTGATTGCCAACGCTGGCGCTATCGATACTCCGATGTTGGTGCTATGCGCGGGTAAGGATTGGGTAGTCAAGCGATCATCCCAACGTAAATTCTTTCAGCGCCTGACCTCAAACTGGAAAGAATGGCGCTACTATCCCGACTGTTATCACGCACTGTTTCACGAAGACTCACGACAAATCGTGTTTCGAGACTGCCTCGATTTTATCGATCGTGTGTTTAGCGCCAAGCCTCAAAATACCGATTATCAGCAAGCCCACCAACGCGGCTATAGTCGCGACACTTATGACGCGCTGCGATTGCCATCGCTCAATCCCGTTTTCCCGCTGACAAAATGGGCAATGGCGACATTAGGCCAACACAGTGATGGGATTAAACTTGCTCATCAGTGCGGTTTTGATTCGGGGCGCAGCCTGGATTATGTGTACGAAAATCAGCCTCGCGGTCGCAATGCTCTGGGACGCATTATCGATAGCATTTATTTGAACAGCCCTGGCTGGGCGGGCATTCGACGCCGAAAGGACTTGATTGATCAGTTGTTAGAACAGCAATTGGAACGCATCAAAGACAACGGCAATATATTGGATATCGCCGCTGGCAACGGCCGCTATCTACTACCGCCTTTGACCCGTTATCCGAATGTTCAAGCCGAACTTCGCGACTATGACGCTAATAACGTCAAACTGATTCGTCAAAGTGGAGAAGCGTTACAACTCCAACATCTCGATGTCGTCCAAGCTGACGCTTTTGCTCCTCAAAGTTATGCGGTTGAAAACAAGTTTGACGTGGCGATCATCTCGGGGTTATTTGAATTGTTTGGCGACAATCCAACCATTCAAGTCGCATTAGATGGCGTAGCGAAACAGCTAAAGCCCGGCGGTATCTTGATCTACACCAACCAAGCTTGGCATCCACAACAAGAATTCATCGCGCGAACCTTAACCAATCATCAGGGTGAACCCTGGGTCATGCGCTGCCGCTCTCAAGCGGAAATGGATCAATTGGTCAGCCTAAGTGGATTGAAAAAAATCCAAACCCAAGTTGAAGACGCTGGCATCTTTTCAGTATCTGTGGCGGTCAAACCCTAATGGATAACGCGGCGAGCACCACTAAGCCGTTTCGCCATGCCATGGTATTTTCCGGCGGTGGATTTCGCTTTGGTTATTATCTTGGCATGCACGCCGCCGCCAGTGAATGCGGGCGTCAGCCCGATGCGATTTTTGCCGCTTGTGGCGGCGCGATTGCCGCGGGCATTGTTGCATGTTTTCAAGACGATGAAAGCCGTAAACAGGTGCTTGTCAGTCAAGAAATGTATCGCATGTATCGAAGAATTCAGGTGCAAAGTCAGGTGCGATTATGGCGAACATTAACAGCCGCCATAGGGCGTTTTTGCTCAACCTCCATCCCTCGCTCGGCGGCTAACCTTGCCCAGTTCGCGCTGTTTAATGTTGAAGATGAAAACGACACGCCGCTATTTCCGTTTCGAGGCGATTACGCCGGTGAGCCACACATTGCCATCATCGCAGCAAAGGTGTTAGCTTCAAGTCAAACCGGCAAGGCGCAAACTCATGCGCCATCCTTTGCTGAAGCAATATTATGCAGCCCCAAATTAGCCATGGCGCTTGGCAGCTTTCCCTATCAGCCGCCATCACCACGAATCAGCGAAACGCTACAGTTAGAGACATCAATTCCGCTGGCAACGGCAATTCGAATCTCGATTGGTGATATTGGCTATCTTGCGCCATTTACCCACCACCACACATCGTATATTGGCGGAATGCTCAATTTGATTCCACACCAATACGCGCGCCATTGCGCCAAGCAAATTACGCTGGAATTAAAGCAGCCGTTTTCACCCTTCACTGCCGTGCCGGTGTTCAAGAAATATCTTGGTTTTGATCCTAATCGGCGCCTGCGAGAGTGGCATGATAGCGCTGTCGATAACTGGTGTGATACCAGTGATAGTCACCGTGTGCTCAAAGATGATCAGATCAGGAAAAAACTTGCATGGCGGGCGAACCGTTTGATGGTTGAAGCGCCGCCAAGCTACGATGCATTTCAAAAAATGATGCTCGCGCAGTGGCAATATGGCTATCAGCGCGGTTTGGCGTGTTATCGCTCGCCTAAGAATATTCGAACGAGAATGCGCAATGCCAATCGGCTCAATACATCCGCTCAATTTCGCCAATTGATGGAGCGCTAATGGACAATCCAAATACGCTCAAAACAAAGCGAGTATTGATTATTGGTGGTACACGAGGATTGGGCCTAGCGCTTGCCCAACACTATTTAGCGATTGGCTGCCAGGTCACCATTTTGGGCCGAGATGTCAGTCAAATTCCCACCTCGATACACATCGATTACCCACATGTGACCTGCGCGAGCGTGGATGTCGGTGACCAAATGGCTTTGGCGGAATTTTTCTCATCCTTAGAAGAGGTCCCCGAACTCTGCATTTATAACGCCGGCTACTATTTTAATCAGCGTAAACAGCGGTTAACCCTAGCGGAAACCAAGCAGATGTTGGCGGTCAACAAATTCGGCTTTGACGATTGCTTTCGCATTGTAAGCCAGAAAATGCTCGTTGCTGGTCGTGGACACTTAGTCGCCATTGCATCGGTTGCTGGCACCATACGCTCTAAACGCCCTTCGCTATATGCGATGCTCAAAGCGCAAATGATTCACTCCGCACTGGATTACCGCGCCACCTTGCAGCCCTTTGGGATCAACGTGACAGTGATTGCTCCTGGGTATATTGACACGCCAAGGTTAAGAGAATTAAACGGCGGCGATGCCACCCATAAACCGTTTTTAGTGTCACAGGCAACCGCGGTGGCGGAAATCACTCAGGCAATCGAAACGCAGCGAGCGCTACATATATTCCCTAAGCCAATGAAATATATAAGCTACTTACTCAATTTGTTGCCTGTAGGTATCACCGAACAGATTGTTTCAAAACGCAAATAGCGCTGGCTCCATCAACTGGTAACTAAACATCCACAACACAGGCGCACTGATAAGCAAGCTATCGATGCGATCAAGCAAACCGCCGTGTCCGGGGATCAGCGCTCCCATGTCTTTCACCCCAACTCGCCGCTTGTATAGCGAGACCAGCAGATCGCCGCAAATCCCGGTGATCGCCAGCAACATACTGACGCTCAACGCAACCATCGGTTCAAGATCAAGCAGATAACCACCGACAAAAACGCCCAGCAAACTGCTGGTTAACACCCCACCCAGTGCGCCTTCACGCGTTTTGTTGGGGCTCACGTTTTGCAGCAGCTTAGATTTTCCGCACGATTTGCCCCAAAAATACTGACTGACATCATTAATCTGAGTGACGAAAAACAGATAAAGCACCCAACTGATGCCATCTCCTTGCGCATCAAAAGCCAATAACTGCGACATTGCGACTATCGAAGCAAATAAACACAGCAATAACGTCATTGATAATTTTTTATTGCCGTGGCGCAGCGATGTTGTGACCGCCAAAGTGAATAAGAGCGAAGATAGAACCAGCAATGACACCAGCGGACTCACTGACCACAATGCTGCAGATGCGGGCAATAACACCACCCCAATTGCCGCATTCCACTTCGATAATGGATGGTGCTGGCTTAATATTTCCAAAGCGCCATAGGCACCAAGCAGCCATATCAATAGCTGAAAGTAGCGCTGTCCGGCAAATGTGACTAACGCCAGCACGCCGAGCATCCACCACCAAGAGCGAACCCTTAGATAAAAATTACCCTGCTTATTTATCGGGCTTACCAGCAGGCCGCCCATGACCGCGGATAACACCAGTAAACAGCCATTGATAAAGACTTGATCAACCATCACAACGGCCGCCTTGCATCGCGAGCAATGTGGGCTCAGCTAGGTAGTGCTCAGGAACATGAGTCGGCCATGCTTTAGCCTCAATACGCTGTGCCAACTCTTCGTCGTCGCGGCCTTGATATCGGGCATAACACAGTATCGCAGCCACGCTGCGGCTTATGCCCATTGTGCAATGCACATAAATGTCTTCCGTTGGATAGCGTTGTTGCCACAGCTCAAGTAGTCGGCAAATTTTTAGCATCTGCCGCGCATCAATCGGCGCTAAATCAAGCAAGGGTAAAGATTGATACTCTAGCCACAAGCTTGGCTGAGCGGCCAATTCAGCGCCTAAATCCAAGCAGCGCGTATTTTGAGGTAGTGCAGCGCGCTCTTTAGCCGAGAGATGGCGCCCTAGGTACAAATGCACCCCGACTGAAATAAAAGCCGCTGAACGGCGCCACACTTTCCCGCGCCATAACAAATGGTAACCAATAAGATAAGGCCAAATAACCATTCGGCGAACATGCTTCAGCCCCCCATCTTGCGCTTTACCAAGTAGACGAGGCCGCCTGCTTAAATACGCTATCGACAATAATAAACAGCCAAGCGAACAATACACAAATAACACGGACAGCGAAGGAAAAATCCCGGCCAATAATAAACACATCAACATATTTGCCACATAGAAAAATGCAATCGAATTAAATGTGTAACGGCGAGTTAGCCAAATAATCGCCGCTGAAAATATCAATGCGCTGATAATATCGATAATATGATGTTGCTGTGTGAACAGCGTCGACACAATTAACAGCCCACTCCAAACCCCTAACATTAACGTCACGAACCAGGTTTTAGGTCGCCATAATTTAAGTGGTAATGGTTTAGAACAAGTTGTCTGGGGTAATTGTGCTGTAAACAAAATGATTGCGTACATTACATGCAGCGAAGGCATCTGATTATATTGGTTATCCACGGTATGCAAAACATCATACCAGGGTGACCAGACACCAAAATTGGCATGATCCACCGCGCCATAGCTAAGCGGAAAAAAGAAAAATATCAAGCCAGAACTATGGGTTGCCAGTGTTGTCTGCTGCAATAGGCGTTGTAATGAAGCCCTAGATTGAGAGCGTAAGAACGCCAAACCAAAAAGCAGTCCCGAACTCATATACGGCAATATCATCCAACCTATCGGGCGAATTTGCTGATCCCAAGTGCTGATCATCGATGTATGAACATCGAGGCTTTCTGCATGATAATGATTGGCGTAATAAATAATTAAAAACAGTATCCATTGCCATCCAAGTTGAATACTGCGTTGCATGATACTGGTTGGTTGGGATGTTATTTTTTCAACCATGAAAAAGCTCAATGTCTAATAATCTAAAAATAGTAAATGAAGCAAATCGACCACTGCAATCAGTTTGCCTTATCGGTATATTTTTGTTTGAACAAGCTTCCTATTTATCATTCGCCGACAAAAGGGTTACCTCAGCTAATTTCTAACTGCCTCGAACTTTGCAGTTTCAATGAATAGAAAAAGATCAATACGATTGAGCAAATAAAAACGCCGTACAACAAGCTGCGGCGTTTGGTGCACCAGAATCTTATCAAGGGGTTATAAATTGACTATCACACTTGGCGCGCAAACCTCCGTATTGAGATTACACAGTTGGTAGAGATAACTCGCGCCGCCCACGCCATTCACCTCATCGAGATGGGCGCCGCTGCCGTTGCTGTCACTATCAAAACTGCCGATAGACTGTTGATCACGGCTAATCGCGACTTGCGCCGCCGCGCAGCTCCAACTCAATTGCACTTTTTGCCGCCCTTTCACTTTGTAGCCCTCAGCGCTCAGCGCAAGGCAGCTGTCTCCGACATTAACGGTTTGCTCACTAACGTCCGTCGCTCCGCTATCATCGGTGACCGTTAACCTAACCTGATAAGCGCCTGCGACTGAATAGTCGTGAATCGGCGTTTGAATATCCACCGTGCTGGCATCACCGCTGAGTGTGGCACCATCACCGAAGTCCCACAGCCAAGACACCACGTTGCCATCGGAATCACTGCTGGTATCGCTAAAGCTAACGGCTAGCCCTTCAACACTGTAGGAGAAGTCAGCCAGCGGCGGGTTGTTAATCAAGCCACTACCATCATCAATCACCACGTCAAAACGACTTAATACTGGGTCGATTGGGCTGGCAAAAGTTACACCACCACCGCCAGCAAACAGTAAGCCCACGGGATGATTTCCGGTTTGAGTGACGATCAGCGAACCTGAATCGCCGCCAGCACTGAAAGTCGTCGCATCGTTGTTATCGTTATCGGCAATCGAGAATTGGTTACTAAACAGCGCACTTTTACGACAAGTACAGAACAGCGCGTTACAACGCACGCTATAACACACTTCCACCGTGGTATTAATAGTTTGCACTGTACCGAGGGTGTGCGATGTCGTGCGGCCATATTTTTGCACCTGTTGACCCAGTGCGGCGGCGGCGGTCACACCACTAGGAATGCCGTAACCATCTGATGGTGTGGCATTACTAAGTTCAAGCGCCGAGCTTTGCGCAATCGCAGCATCCATCGCATTATTGCCATTGAAGTTAATCGCCTCAAAATCGGAAAGCTGGCCAATCACATCACTGGATTCAACACCGCCATCGTAGCTACCGGGCTGAAGAATGTTGTCGCCAAGGCTAGCTGCATTGCTGTCGGCGTAAACATGGTTATTGCTCAGTGCATACACATTCCCACCAGCGTCAATCACCCGAGCGCCAATCGTACCGGCAGTAATATTAGGATGCCCCGACGATATTCCAATTGGTGCTGGGCGAACCCGCGCCGTCGTATCAAACTGCGCCATAATTAACCCGGTCACTTGGCGCTCTACTTTGATGCCATCAAGCTGGTTTGGGATTCCTGACAGCGCAGTGTCACGGACAAAAACGCGAATAATCACTTGGCCTGATGCGTCAATACCAACACCGCTACCGAGTACACCATCTATTTTCATTAGCCCCGGCGCGTGTTTTCTCTGTGCAGTTATCGCCTGTTGAATCAGAGGATGTAGCTTGGTTAAACCCATGCCCGTGGCAGAATTTTGCGCAGCATGCGCCACGCCAATCAGGCTTAAGTGGATTTGCGCGTTGCCAAGCGCCAACACGCTTAACAACGCTAAAAATAAGCTGCGACGCACAAGGCGCGCTATCATTGCATGTTTCATCGTCACTCTCCGCTTAGCGGCCAGTGTGAGACTTTGTGACCACCGATTAGCAAAAGTTCATGACTAAAGTTTAGTTAATTAATTTATCAGTAAAGACGTAATGCGCAGAAGCACTGTGCTATCACCGCTAAGAGGCGAAATGATAACGAAAAATAATCACAACTTTTTTGTCGCTAGCGAAGAAGAATCCATCCGCCTCTAAAACCCGTGCTTATACTTATAAACTATCGAGGTAGATAAACCGGAGAGTCCAGTGAAGCATATACGTTCTCAGATATTTACTGCGCTTTGCGCTGTGCTGTTTTCTACTTCAAGCTTTAGCGACACCTTGATTGGCGACTTTCGCCATCGACCGCCGGAAATGGTGGTTGACCTAGATAACTACCAATTGAGCGGGCCACTTAAAGACGTCATTGAACAGGCGGCAGCTAAATTAGGGCATACCATTGAATGGCGTGTGGTGCCATTTATTCGCAGCTTGGACAATCTCAAAAACCACAAAACCGACATCGTGCCACGAGTCGTTCATACCATAGAGCGCACCGAATTTATTGAATATCTGGGCCCTATCGGGATAGAGCGTTATGACATTCACTTTGTGACTCAACTAAACGGCCCCAAAATCGCCGACTATCAAGACTTACGTACCCTGCAGATTGGTATGAAACGCGGCACCGCTTATTTCGTGCGCTTTGACAACGACACTGAGCTGCATAAAACCGCCGTGGCGGACGATTTTAACCTCGCTCGTATGCTCAGAGCTGGGCGTATCGATGCAGTGATTGTGTTGGATCTGCCAGCGCTCATCGCTGAATTGCAGGCAATCGAATTTAAACACTACCAACTCGCCGACTATGTGTATCCGAATCCTATCGGTAATTATTACGGCATGCCGCTTAACCATCCTCAAGCGCCAGCGTTCAATCAAGCCCTTACTGAGATGCGTCAAGACGGCACGATCACCAACATTTACCGTAAATATGGCTTATCCTTGCTCGAATAACACGAGTTGCAGAAACTTGGCCAACGCCGGGTTATCAGAGCTTTTTTTATACACCAAATTCAGAGCAATCGACTGTGGCAAGTTATCGAGCGCCATATAGCCAATGCGCGGTGATTGACGCGCAAAATGGCGTTCATTCACAATCGCCACACCGCCCCCAGCGGCGACTAAGCCCAAAATCGTTCCTTCGCCATGCGCCCATTGGGTCATGCTTGGGCTCCAACCAACCTTGTCAAACAAGCTTTGCTGCCAATTGTGATAATAAGGGTCTGCGCTATGGGTTAAACGTACCGCCGGCAGCTGATTTAGCGCCTCGATACTCATATCTGCAGAAATTTTATCTTGCCAATCCATCGGGTAAGCGAGCACTAATTTATCTTCGCTGATCGGTTTAATCGCGTATTCATCAGACAGCGACGGAAAATAATACAAAAACGCCGCATCAATTTGCTCAAGCTCCAAGCGTTTAAGCAGTACCATTGGAGAGTCAGAAAACACTTCCAGTTCCACGGCTAAATTGTCATCGCGATAACGATTGAGTGACGTGGTCACCTCACCTTCCCACAACACAAAATCAGGGACACCCAATGCCAACGTTCCGTATTCGGTGTTAGCAAATTGGCGCACTTTGGCGTTTGCATCTTCAATTTGGCGAAAGATCGCACCAAGCTGCTTCTGGTACACCTTGCCTGCGCGGTTCAAACACAAACCTTTAGGCAAGCGGTCAAATAGCTGCACACCAAGCTCACTCTCTAATTCTTTGATTTTTCGTGAAATGGCAGGTTGAGTAATGTGTACTTTTTGCGCAGCTAAACGAATATTTTCGGTTTCAGCAACGGCTAAAAAGTACTTAAGGTGGCGTAATTCCATTCGATCACTTCTTAAACGGCATCGGTTGATAACTATATGTCAATTTCTTTAATTACAAATACGAAGCATTATCGTTTCGATATTTTGCACCAGCATCTATTTTGTCAGTGAATGGCTTCACGATTTTGTCATGGCCGGATTTCGCCCTGATAAAACGACGCTCGATAGTAACGCAACATCGAAGTCTTGTCTGGGTTTGTCGGCGTGGATTCGCTTTACTCGCCATTTTTGCCACGGCGCAAAGCACCTGTACTAACGATGCAAACTCACCTAATAAATGTGTAAGACATTAATTTAATACCTTGATTTTATTTAATTTATAAAAATATTCATAGCTCTTTGCAGTGTAGGATTCTGAAAATGGAAAAGATTGTTAGTGGTTGGCGTATCGCCAATTCGAAAAATGACACCAAGCGCGCATTACTGTGCTGCGTGCCAATGCTGGCTTATTCTGGGCTTAGCTTTGCCGAGCAACAAACCAATAATGATGAAAGTGCTCATCGCGTTAACACCGTGACCGTCTACGGCCAAGCCCTCTCCGATGATGCCAACACCACCGTCGCCAAAGAGTTGTGGGTCGGTGGTAAAGTCGCCACCAGTGTTGTCGATACGCCAGCGCTCGTTTCGG
>NZ_FNDD01000062.1 GCF_900100015.1 Vibrio xiamenensis
TGGAATTAAATATTCAGCCAGATCACGTTCACTTGGTTGTGATAGTCCCACCGAAAGTATCGATATCGACTTTAATGGGGATATTGAAAGGGCGTTCAGCTATCCGATTGTTTAATAAATTCCCGCATATTAGAAAGAAATTATGGGGTAATCATTTTTGGGCGAGAGGGTACTTTGTTGACACAGTCGGTGTAAATGAAGAGATCATCAGGCGGTATGTCAGGCATCAAGACAAGAAAGATCAAGAATATGAGGCACAGTTAGAGTTGAAAATGAACTAACAGCGAAGGAATGCCCCCTTTTAGGGGGCTGTAAACCAAAGCCGCCTTCTAAGAAGGCGGATTTTTACTTCAAGATTTATTGTTGATTTTGCTAGCTTGATGGGCTTTATTCAACGCTGGCAAAGCTAATTCACGGTTTTCACAGGTTGATAATTAGCGAGTCAGCTCTTTTGGTGAGTAACCATAACACTTTTTAAATGTTCGGCTAAAGTGAGATAAATCCTTATAGCCAAAGGTGAGAGCCGCCTCGGTAACATTACTCACTTTGCGATTGACCAGTGCTTCGTAAGCACAGCTCAGGCGTTGAGATTGTAACCAACTGCGCGGGGTTTCCCCTGACTCTGCAAACACACGACTTAAAGTACGAAGCGAAATGTTTTTGTGCTTGGCAACTTGCTCTAAGCTCAAGTCTTCATCGGTGATGTGAGCACGAATGTAGGCTTTTATTTCGTTTAATAAGCGCGTATGCGACGAGTAATTGGAAAGGCTTGGCATGTTGTTGGTCGCTTTTGCCAATGCCGTCGTCAACATATCAAGAGTCGGAACGATAAAGTCGTCATCTTGGGCAAGTTCTGCGGATGATGCGATGACAGACGTATCCTGCATCAGCGACTTTACTAAGTGGCCATAAGCGGAACGATGACTGAGTATGGTTCCACCCAAATCGTCAATTCGAGTTATTTTTGACTGCACCAACGGGCGTGGTACGCGCAGCAAAATCGCGTTATAAGAACTGGTGTAATTAAACGAATACGGTTTTGCTGAATCGTATATCAGCACATCGCCTTTATTGTGTGCAACTTGTCGATTGTTCTGACTAAAAAAGCCGCTACCTTCAAGCATCACTGAAAGAAAGATATCTTCCCTTGGAATCGCGCGTAAGTCGGCGGGGCGACGGTCGTAACGAATGCTTTCTGATACCACGGTGCTGACCTCTGCTGAGCCAATGCGGTTCACCGTTGTGGTGGCATTAAAGCGATCTTGGTCTTGGGTGATACCAACGCACGGAGCGTAGAATTTGGAGACGACATCGTGCCAGTAGCTGAATCGATCTTTTTGGGCAAACGATTCGGTGCTAAATACGGTACTCATAGGTCGGCTTCTCCATCTTAACTTCCTTTTTATCTCAGCAAAATACGTGCCATATGCGGGTCAATAAATTAAAAATGCTTATTTTTAATTTATTGAAAATTATGAGAAAAATAATAATTTTTGCGAAGGCTAAGTATACAGCTTTAGCAGTGGAGACAAGACATAAAAAATGCGCACTATCAAAGTGCGCATTCACCAATAGAGTGCAAAAATTCGCTATGGTCTCTCTGGCAGCAACTCCTCGCCCGTGTTCTGTGAGTTGGACTCCGCCAAAATAATCGAGCTGGTGACGATCACTAAGGCTATCGCGTCTGTTAAGTTCAATGACTGATCATAAAACACAATCGAGAAAAAGGTCGATGCGACAGGAATGATAGCAAACGCCATTCCGGTGGCACTAGCTGGAATTTTCGTTACGCCGTTAAAGAAGCAGAAGTAAGGCACGGCCCATACCAGTACGCCGTAATACACCATAATCAGCAGATTGTGGCTATCCATTAGCTGCGTGGCATCAATACTGCTGTGTTCTAAAAGTAACATTAGTGGCAAGGTAAACACCATGCCGGTAAAGCACACGCCAGTCGCCATAGTGACAGCAGGCAGTTCGACGTCGTATTTTTTCGCGGCAATTACGCAGCCAGAAGTTGACAGTGTGGAAAGCGCAAGAAGCAGGATACCATAGAGAGAATTGCCGCCCGATGCGTCACTGGCTGGAATGGTTAAAATAAGCACCCCGGCGATGGCCATGATAATCGAAATGGCTTTCTTCCTGGTTAGCTTCTCGCCGAGCATAAAATAGGAAAGGGCTAACACTACTGCTGGCGCGATGCTGGTAAAGATGGATGCGGTAATGGCGTTGGAATAGGTAAAGCCATAGAGTAGAAATGCGGTATATAACACCGCGCCGAGTAGCGATTGTACGCTGATGATCGCCCAGGTTTTCAGACTCAGTGAAAAAATGGCAGGCGCTTTAATCAGCCGGCCGATGATGTAGAGAAATACAAACCCGATTGCAAAAGTGATCGCGATAAAGGTCCAAACGGGCAAACTATTCATTGAATCGGCAGCGATCGGATAGCTAACGCCAACCAATAAATAGCAAATAAGTACGGATACATATCCAATGTTCATGGTGATTTCCTTATCCTTAAGATTTATCGCCATCATGCCGCGATCGATTGCTAAACGCTTGCTCGTATCGGTCAATGTATTGAATGAACCCGCCAACTGAGAAAAAGTATCACAACGCTAAAACTCGGCGTTTGTTAAATTGAGCTTGGGTCGAGATACGGCCCTAGGCCTTACCCGCCCGAGGTCGTTCCATTTTTGCAACGAACAAATTGCTTTTGTAGGGATGACTTTTTATCGAATCTAAATGATAATGCATTGCATTCATATTCTTAGAGTTAGGTAATCCGATGAAACGAATCGCTCTCGCATTCATGGCCAGTGTTGTGGCCTTTGGTAGTCATGCCGAGATGGTAGAAATTAAACATGAAATGGGCACCACCCAAGTGGAAACCAATCCAAGCCGCGTTGTGGTGCTGGGCATTGGCGCTTTGGACGTTGTTGATAGCCTTGGAATCAATCCAGTAGCGGTGTCGAAAGTCAGCATGCTCCCAGATTACCTAAAAAAATACAGCGATTACCCATCTTCAGGCAGTTTGTTTGAGCCAGATTTTGAAGCGATTTATAACGACAAACCGGATGTGATCATCGCAGGTCCGCGCAGCGCGTCTCACTATGATGAGCTGTCTAAGATTGCACCTACAGTGATTTTTGGTTCGGCTCGCGGCGCCGACTACTGGCCAGCGACGCAGCAAGAGTGGCGCAAACTTGGCAAAGTGTTTGATAAACAGCAGTGGGTTGAGAAAAAAATTACCGAGCTTGATGCCCAATTTAAAGCGATTCGCGATTATAACCAAGCACACAACGCCGATGCGCTAACGGTGATGAGCTCTGGCGGTAATATCACCACCTTTGGTGCTCACTCGCGTTTTTCAATAATCTATAAAGACTTTGGTTTTAACGAAACCGTTAAGAATATCAAACCGAGCCAGCACGGCGACTTGATTTCTTACGAGTACATTCAAAAAGCTAACCCAAGTACGCTGTTTATTATTGACCGCGATAAGTTGGTTAACAAAGGCCAAAGTCACACGCATCAAGAGTTTGAGAACGATCTGGTTAAATCCACCAAGGCTTACAAGAACCAACATATGAAATACCTTGATTTGAATGCTTGGTATTTAGCAATTTCTGGTGTTAAAGCCACCGAGAATATGGTGGCGGATATCGAGTCTTCGATCGGTATGAATTAACACTTTCAAGCAGAGGTTAACTTTGAAAAAGTTATTGCTTGCCCTAATCACATTGAGCCTACTCTCACTTTTTGTGGGCGTAGGCCATCTTACGTTTAGTGACTTGCTCAGTGGCGATAGCCAGGCTTGGTCACTGCTGTTCACCAGCCGAATCCCTCGGCTTGTTGCGATTTTGCTTGCTGGGGCAGGGCTGAGTATCGCAGGGCTTATTATGCAGCAGATCAGTCAAAACCGCTTTGCTGCGCCATCGACATCTGGAACCATCGAGTGCGCCATGCTTGGTTATGTGCTGAGTTTGGTGATATTTGGTGATGGCAACAATTTGTGGTTGATTTTCGCAGTATCGATGGCAGGCACATTAGTGTTTGTGCAATTCATCAACCGTATTCAATTTAAGAACGCCATTTTTGTTCCTCTGATTGGGATCATTTTTGGTAACGTGGTGGAATCTGCCGCGACGTTTGTCGCCTATAAGTTTGATGCGATTCAGAACTTGCAAGGTTGGGCGGTGGCGAATTTTGCCAACTTATTGCAAGGCGATTATGAGCTGTTATACGTGGCATTACCGGTCGCGATTTTGGGCTATTTGTACGCGGCCCGCATTTCGGCGGTGGGGCTGGGTAAAGATTTTGCCACCAACCTGGGCCTTAACTATCAACAAGTATTGGTACTGGGCGTGGTATTGGTGTCTGTGATGGCTGCCAGTGTGGTGATGATCGTTGGTCGACTGCCTTTTCTTGGCCTTATCGTGCCCAACCTTGTGACCCACTTCTTTGGTGATAATCTGCGTAAAAACATTCCGTTGACCGCGATGGCAGGCGCGGTGACGGTGCTGGTTTGCGACTTGATGGGGCGCTGGATTATCTATCCATATGAAGTGCCTATCTCAATGATTATCAGCATTTTAGGCGGAGTGGTGTTTATTGGCCTGATTTTACGGAGGCAAAATCATGGCGGATAAACATAAGTTGTTGATTCTGGCTTTGATAAGCCTAGTGGTCGCGGGGCTGTTTATCGGTGTCGGTTTAACCGCTGACAACTATCAATATTTTCTCTCTCGCCGGGTGCCGAAAGTATTGGCGATTGTACTGGCAGGTGTTGCGATTGGGCAGTCATCGTTGGTGTTTCAAACCATTACTGGTAACCGAATTCTGACGCCGAGCGTGATGGGGTTTGATAACTTATACATGCTGACCCAAGTGCTGGTGGTTGTGGTGTTTGGCAGTTTGAGCAGTTTTGCGCTTAATGCTTATCTCAACTTCAGTTTGTCGGTGGCCGTGATGATGGCGTTCTCTGCCGGGCTATTTGCGTTTTACTTTCGCACTCAGCAGCGCAACCTGATGAGCTTACTGCTGCTTGGGGTGATTTTAGGGCAACTGTTTAGCAATATTGGCGCGTTTTTCACCATGCTGCTTGACCCTAACGATTTCACCACCATTCAATCCAAAATGTTTGCCAGCTTTAACAACATCAAAATGGATCTGGTGTATCTCTGTGCGCCTTTCCTTGTGTTGTTAAGTGCGCTGTTATATCGCATGCACCGCACCTTGGATGTGTTTTGGCTTGATCAAGACAACGCCATTAGCCTAGGCGTGGATGTTAAAGCAGTCACGTTTAAAACCCTCCTGCTGAGCGCTGGGCTGATTGCCATTTCGACTGCGCTGATTGGCCCGATTATGTTTTTTGGACTGTTGGTGACCAACTTAACGCGGGAGTTTATTACCAGTTATCGGCACAAGGTGCTTCTCACCGGATGTGGTTTGCTTTCGATTGCTTCGTTACTCACCGGCCAGTGGGTTATCGAAAATCTATTTGGTTTTTCAACCACGTTGAGCGTAGTCATTAATTTTATCGGCGGCATTTATTTCCTATCGATGCTGCTTCGAAACAAGGTGGTATAGCATGATTGAGCTTAAGCATTTGACCAAAGTGTTTGGTAAAAGCACAGTGGTTGAGGATGCCAGTGCGCAGTTTGAAAAAGGGAAAGTGACCTCGATCATCGGCCCAAATGGCGCAGGTAAAAGTACGCTGTTATCGATGGCTAGCCGTTTGATTCAAAAAGACAGTGGTAAGGTATTGATTGACAGTGTGTCTTTGGAAGAGTGGGATACCAAAGAGCTGGCGAAGCGTCTCGCGGTGCTGCGCCAAGCAAACTCAATAACCATGCGTTTTACGGTGCGTGAAATGGTCTCTTTTGGGCGTTTTCCTTATAGTCAGGGCAATCTTAAAGCACAAGATCAGAAAATTATTGACCAAGCGATCGCCTATTTGGATCTGACTCACATTGAGGATAAATACCTCGACGAACTCAGTGGCGGCCAGCGTCAGCTAGCGTTTATTGCCATGGTGATCGCTCAAGATACCGATTACGTGTTTCTCGATGAGCCGCTGAATAACCTGGATATCAAGCACTCGCTACAAATCATGAAAAACATTCGCCGTTTGGCTCACGACACCAATAAGGCCATTGTGGTGGTGATTCATGATATCAACTTCGCATCTTGCTACTCAGATGTGATTATCGCGCTTAAAAAAGGCCAAGTGGTGGCTAAGGGCAGCGTTGAGCAAGTGATTCAAGCAGACACGCTTGAGCGTATCTATGAGACGCCATTTAATGTAATCGAGCAAGATGGTAAACGCATGTGTACCTATTACTGAGCGCTTAGCGTTGCATTCGTTACTCGTCAAAAGCCCCGTGAATACGGCAATGTAGTTCACTTAAGCGGAGCTGCCTTGCGATTAACAGGATATCGGGTCTTTGATATTTTCACCGCCCTAGGCCGATTAGGCTTAGGGCGTTTGTCTATAAATAGGATTGATAAATCTCCACGCAGACTTTTTAGACGTTTCGGTGTATTACCCGGAGACACCGCTTTACTCATCACTTTTAGCTGACTTGCGATGAACTGACAAGCGTACTTAAAGCTGATTTCATTGGGCATTCGACCATGTTCTACTGCCGCTTGACTGGCTTCTCTTCTCACCAAGTTATAACCAAGTAATAGTCCCCATAACTCTTGATAGAC
>NZ_FNDD01000014.1:0-100220 GCF_900100015.1 Vibrio xiamenensis
GACCCAATTTAGTGGAGCGGTAGTTCAGTTGGTTAGAATACCGGCCTGTCACGCCGGGGGTCGCGGGTTCGAGTCCCGTCCGCTCCGCCACTTATACTAAGCCCTAGCAGAAATGCTAGGGCTTTTTTACGTTTGAAACAAGGTGAAGAATGCTGAGCGGCAGTTCAGTTGGTTAGCCTTATTGACCTAGAAAGAAAGCGGCCTGTCTCGCCGGAGGGATCGCGCCAAAACAAGGATTAGGGAGTCCCGCTGGATTGCCAGTCCAAATGCCTCGCCACTTATAGCTTCAACGTAGGCAAATATAGATGTTCATGTGGACTAGCTTCTGCGAGGAAAACCCAAGTGAACATTATTAACGCTTAGGCTGTTGTGTTCTCGTCCTGCGGCATCTCTAGTCACCAACACGGCTCCACCTAATTGCCCACTTTAGTCTCTACAATCTGCTCTGCTTTACTCTTAGAACCTAACCTGTTGTAGCATTTTTATATAAGTTTTGAATACCGCTTATTTGAGATAATAAAAAAGCCAGCATTGCTGGCTTTTGTCGAATATATGTTTGAGCTGATTAGCTTTGAGTATTTTCAGAAGAAGTCGCTGGTGATACCTCAGATTTTGTTTCCTCATCGGCGGTCATCTTTGCCTCAGCCAGTTTGGCTTTTTCAATCATCGGGGTGATTGTTGAACCTTGAACAAGAATAGAAAACACCACCACGGCATAGGTCATGACCAGAATGATCTCTTTTACGTCGATAAGCTTATCTGGAATGATCCAGATTCCGCTAGGTATCGATAGCGCCATCGCGAGCGCTAGTCCACCGCGTAATCCACCCCAAGTGAGGATTCGTACCGACCATGGGTTGTATTTGCGATAGCGCTTAAATCCGACATAAGAGAACAACACACTCAAATAACGGGCCGCCAATACCAATGGAATGGCAATCGCCATCATAATCCAGTCTTCTTCGTGGAATTCGAAAAGTAGCATCGACATACCGATCAGTAGGAACAAGACGCCATTAAGGAATTCATCAACCAGTTCCCAGAAGTGATCAAGGTGGTCTTCACTCTCTTTAGAAAAGCCGATAAAGCGAGTCCAATTACCAATCATGATCCCCGAAACAACCATCGCCAGTGGTCCTGAGACATGCAACACTTCTGCGAACGCATAACCAGAAGTCGGCACCCCAATCGTGAGTAACAGCTCCATCGAGTGGTCATTGGTGGCACTAATTAAATAGTGGAAAATCAAGCCAAGGACAAAACCATAAGCGATTCCGCCGAGCGCCTCGCGGGCAAACAGTTCTGTTACACTGCCAATCGTAGGTGCTTCAGTGCCAAATGCGATGGTAAATATAGTCACGAAGATGACCAGACCAAAACCATCGTTGAATAGTGATTCTCCTTCGATTTGAGTAGAGATGCGACGAGGCGCATTGAGCTTTTTCACGATCGCTAGAACGGCTATCGGGTCGGTTGGTGAAATCAAAGCACCGAACAACAAGCAGTAAACTAAGTCGAAGTGAATATTAATCAGTATTGTGATTCCGTAGAGAACGAAACCGATAAAAAAGGTAGAGAATAGTGTCGCGCCGAGAGCTAGAAAGGTGATTTCCCATTTTTGGTCTCTTAGGTTGGGAAGTTTGATCCCTAATCCGCCAGCAAAGAGCAAGAAGCCAAGAATCCCTTTAAGTAGGAAATCTTCAAAGTTAATTGACGAAACGGTGCGGGTTGCAATTTCGGTTAAGTGAAACCAGTTATTTTGACCGGCGACTAAAATCAGTAACGACAACATCATTGACCCTGCAGTAATGGCAATGGTGGTTTGCATCTTGCCTATCTTACTGTTAACAAAGGCAATCATCATTGCAGCAGCGGACAAAAAACAGAGTGTGTAATAGACTGACATATGACTCACTATTCTGTAACAAAATATAAACAACGATTGTCTTCGTTAGCTGGTTAAATGGCAAACACTTTTTACGTGAATTCTGATGTCGATAGAAGACGAATTCTGCATAAGAAAGTCTATTTAGACGTCTAGACTCCCGTATTGATTGTGGTAGGATTGAGCGATTATAAAAGGAACGAGGCTGATACTGTGGGAAGTAATGTAAGGCAGCAAATCGAAGCGCAATTAAAGCAAAGAATCTTGTTGATCGATGGTGGTATGGGCACCATGATTCAAGGTCATAAACTGCAAGAACAAGATTATCGTGGTGAGCGTTTTGCTGACTGGCATTGCGATTTAAAGGGAAATAACGACCTTTTAGTGTTAACCCAGCCAGAGCTGATTAAAGGTATTCATAACGAATACTTAGAAGCTGGCGCCGATATTCTTGAAACCAACACTTTTAACGCCACAACTATCGCGATGGCCGATTACGCGATGGAAAGCTTGAGTGAAGAAATCAACTATGAAGCGGCCCGTTTAGCCCGTCAAGCGGCGGATGAATGGACGGCAAAAACACCTGAGAAACCTCGTTTTGTGGCGGGTGTTTTAGGTCCTACCAACCGAACTTGTTCGATCTCTCCTGATGTGAATGATCCAGGTTACCGAAATATCACCTTTGATGCTTTGGTTGAGGCTTATTCGGAGTCAACACGAGCGCTGATTCGTGGTGGCAGTGACCTTATTCTTATCGAAACCATCTTTGATACCCTCAACGCGAAGGCGTGTTCTTTTGCAGTTGAAAGTGTGTTTGAAGAATTGGGCATTGAGCTTCCCGTTATGATCTCTGGCACCATTACGGATGCCTCCGGTCGCACGCTTTCTGGCCAAACTACCGAGGCGTTTTATAACGCGCTGCGTCATGTTAAACCGATATCGTTTGGTTTGAACTGCGCCCTTGGTCCAGACGAATTGCGTCAATACGTCGCTGAGCTGTCGCGAATTTCTGAAACCTACGTTTCTGCTCACCCAAATGCTGGCTTACCAAATGCTTTTGGTGAGTATGACCTTGAGCCTGTTGAAATGGCTGAGCACATTCAAGAGTGGGCGCAATCAGGCTTTTTAAACTTGGTGGGCGGGTGTTGTGGTACCACGCCTGAACATATCCGCCAAATGGCTAAAGTGGTTAATGATGTCGCGCCACGCGCTCTTCCAGAATTGCCAGTCGCTTGTCGTCTGTCAGGGCTTGAGCCTCTGACTATCGAAAAAGATACCCTATTCATTAACGTTGGTGAGCGTACCAACGTGACGGGCTCTGCGCGCTTTAAGCGTTTGATCAAAGAAGAGCAATACGATGAAGCGTTGGAAGTGGCACGTCAGCAAGTCGAGAATGGCGCGCAAATCATCGACATCAATATGGATGAGGGCATGCTTGATGCTCACGCCTGTATGGTGCGTTTTCTTAATCTATGCGCCACAGAGCCAGAAATCGCCAAAGTGCCGATTATGGTCGACTCCTCAAAATGGGATGTTATCGAAGCTGGCCTGAAATGCATTCAGGGCAAAGGCATTGTGAACTCAATTTCTCTTAAAGAGGGCAAAGAGAAATTCATCCAACAAGCTAAATTGATTCGCCGCTACGGCGCGGCTGTGATTGTGATGGCATTTGACGAAGTGGGTCAGGCGGATACGCGTGAGCGTAAACTAGAAATCTGTACCAATGCTTACAACATTTTGGTCAATGAAGTGGGTTTTCCACCGGAAGACATCATTTTTGACCCTAACATCTTTGCCGTGGCGACAGGGATCGACGAGCACAACAACTACGCAGTGGATTTCATCAATGCAGTTGCCGATATCAAACGCGATTTACCCCATGCGATGATCTCCGGCGGCGTGTCTAACGTCTCTTTCTCTTTCCGCGGTAACAATTATGTCCGTGAAGCGATTCACGCCGTTTTCCTATACCACTGCTTTAAAAATGGTATGGATATGGGGATTGTTAACGCTGGCCAACTTGAGATCTACGATAACGTTCCGCAGGTGCTACGTGAAGCAGTTGAAGATGTGGTGCTTAACCGTCGTGACGATGCCACCGAGCGTTTATTGGAAATTGCCGAGCAATACCGTGAAAACGCGGTTGGTAAACAAGACGATGCCAGTGCTTTAGAGTGGCGCACTTGGCCGGTAGCAAAACGTCTTGAGCACGCACTGGTTAAAGGCATTACTGAATTTATCGTTGAAGATACCGAAGAGGCACGTTTAGCTGCTTCAAAACCTCTTGAGGTCATCGAAGGTCCATTGATGGATGGCATGAACGTGGTCGGTGATTTATTTGGTGAAGGTAAGATGTTCTTGCCGCAGGTCGTGAAATCGGCGCGAGTGATGAAGCAAGCCGTGGCTCACCTTGAACCTTTTATTAATGCCCTAAAACAGGCCGGTTCGACCAACGGTAAAATTTTGCTAGCGACTGTTAAAGGCGATGTGCATGACATTGGTAAAAACATTGTTGGCGTGGTACTGCAGTGCAATAACTACGAGATCATCGACCTTGGCGTTATGGTGTCTTGTGAGCAGATTTTAAAAGTCGCTAAAGAACAGAATGTCGATATTATCGGCCTTTCTGGGCTAATTACTCCGTCGTTAGATGAAATGGTCCACGTTGCCAAAGAGATGGAGCGTCAAGGCTTTGAGTTGCCGCTGCTGATTGGCGGTGCGACCACATCTAAAGCGCATACCGCAGTTAAGATTGAGCAAAACTACCATAAGCCGGTGGTATACGTGAACAACGCATCACGCGCGGTTGGGGTATGTAGTTCCTTGCTCTCTGAAAAGCTGTATCCTGATTTCGTTGCTAAGTTAGACGCCGATTATGAACGCGTGCGTGATCAGCACAATCGTAAAAAGCCGCGCACTAAGCCAGTTACACTGGAGCAAGCTCGTGCCAATAAGGTTGCGATCGATTGGCAAAATTACACGCCACCGGCGCCGAAAAAACCGGGTGTGCATGTATTTGATGATTTTGACGTCGCGATATTGCGCCAATACATCGATTGGACGCCATTCTTTATGACTTGGTCATTAGTTGGGAAATACCCAGCGATTTTGCAACATGAAGAAGTCGGTGAAGAGGCGCAAAACTTGTTCCGTGATGCTAACGAATGGCTAGATCGCATTGAGCGTGAAGGGCTGCTTAAAGCTCGCGGTATGTGTGCTCTATTCCCAGCCGCCAGTGTGGGCGACGACATCGAGGTCTATAGCGATGAGTCGCGCACTGAAGTGGCGAAAGTACTGTTTAACTTACGCCAGCAGACAGAGAAACCTAAAGGGTATAACTACTGTTTGTCCGATTATGTGGCGCCGAAGGAGAGCGGGAAGCACGACTGGATTGGCGCATTTGCCGTTACAGGTGGCGTGGGTGAGCGTGAACTTGCGGATGAGTTTAAAGCCAAAGGTGATGACTACAACGCGATCATGATTCAAGCGGTGGCAGACCGGTTAGCTGAAGCGTTTGCGGAATATTTGCATGAGCGCGTGCGTAAAGAAATTTGGGGTTATGCCAGCGATGAAGATCTATCAAACGACGATTTGATTCGTGAGAAGTATCAAGGGATTCGTCCGGCGCCAGGTTATCCTGCGTGTCCTGAGCATACCGAGAAAGGCTCGCTATGGGAGTTACTCAATGTTGAACAGACCATTGGTATGTCACTGACATCCAGTTACGCAATGTGGCCTGGTGCGTCGGTTTCCGGGTGGTATTTCTCACACCCTGAATCACGCTACTTTGCGATTGCTCAAATTCAGCAAGATCAAGCAGACAGCTATGCCGAACGTAAAGGTTGGGATAGCGTCGAAACCGAAAAATGGCTGGGGCCAAACCTCAACTAGTCACAGTCAATCCTATTCAGGATCAGGTAAGCAATATTTAAAAAGGCACCCTTGGGTGCCTTTTGTTTTGGAATCGAAAACTGCTTTAAGCTTGGATGTTTTGTTCAAACAATTCGCGGTGCAAGGTTTGAATCACGTTGTTGGCATCTTCAGCATCAACCAAAATACACAAGTTGTGATCGCTTGCGCCATAGCAGATCATACGCAGATTGAAGTCACCTAACGTGCTGAAGACTTCCTTGGCATAACCTTTATTTTCCATGCGGTTACCGATTAGCGCCACTAAGCATAAGTTGTGTTCTACCTCAACGGTACATAGTTCTTCGAGCTCTTCACGAACGGCGAGAGGAAGCTCTGGCGCACCACCTGAAGTATCAGTCTTAT
The DNA here is from genome assembly GCF_900100015.1 of Vibrio xiamenensis. Taxonomy (GTDB): domain Bacteria; phylum Pseudomonadota; class Gammaproteobacteria; order Enterobacterales; family Vibrionaceae; genus Vibrio; species Vibrio xiamenensis. Next base: position 6,161 of record NZ_FNDD01000014.1, read on the forward strand.
CTAAGGTTAACGATACGCTGATCTCTGAGGTGGTAATCAAATCCACTGAAATTTTATGTTTGGCGAGAATTTCAAACACTTTGGCAAGAAAGCCATAGGCTTGGAACATTTTTGCGCTGCGTAGCGTAATCATGGTTTGGTTGTTACGCAGTGCTAAGGCGCGAAAAGCTGGCGAGCTTTCGACTTCGCGGCGCACCCAAGTGCCACCATTTTGTGGATCTTTAGAAGAACCGACAAACACGGGAATATCGTGGCGCAGTGCAGGCAACAACGTTGATGGGTGCAAAATTTTGGCGCCAAAGTTTGCCATTTCAGACGCTTCGCTAAAGCTAATCTCAGGGATTGGAGTCGCTTTAGGAGCAATGCGTGGATCGGTGGTGTAGATACCAGGGACATCAGTCCAAATCTCAAGCCCGGTCGCTTTAACCCCTTCGGCAATCAGCGCTGCGCTGTAATCACTACCGCCGCGGCCAAGTGTGGTGGTGTTTCCTTCTTCATCGCTACCGATAAAGCCTTGTGTGACCACTACGTGCTGCTGGCAAAGTGGTACAAGTTTTTGCTGCGCAAGTTCGGCAATCGAAGTTAGCTCTGGCTCGGCACGGCCAAAATTGCTATCGGTTCTCATCACATCACGAATATCAAAACGCACTGCATCCATGCCACGTTCACGCATCAGTTGCGCCAAAATATGAGTCGACATCAGTTCGCCGCACGCAACCAGATGGTCGGTTAACTTAGTGCTGGCTTGAATCGAAGCGGCTTCGGCTAAACTGGTGATGGTGTCGAGAATCGAATACACCTCAGAGGCCGCTTCCGCGCCATCGTTTAGCTGCGAAAGAATCGTATCGTGGATGTTAGCAAGTTTTTGTAATAGCTCGGCACGGCGTTCTTGATCGGCAACGCCGTTAGCGAGTTCAACCAATAGATTGGTTACGCCTGAGCAGGCGCTACTCACCACAAGTCTGGTGTCTGGATTGGCTTCAATAATGGCCGCACAACGGCTCATTGCTTCAAAGTTAGCGACGCTGGTTCCGCCAAATTTGGCAACGTTTAATGCGCTCACTGTAGGTCTCCCATGGCTTCCAAAAGAATCAAAAAAATGGATTACGAAAGTAATCGAACGTCCTGTCTGTGAAAAGAGTGCTAGAGCAGATAGAGAGGTATGAAAGTTTGAATAATGACCTCAGAAGCTCTTCATCAGATAGCACTGATGACAGTTGATGAGATTCAACCCAAGTCAACCGACAGACCAATTCCACAACCCTTGGTCTACCTCGGCACTGCTCCCCCTGAGTATGGTGTTTTGGAGTTGTGGCTCCACATCATACCTACCTAGGCAGTGCTCCTCTTCTGCATAAATATGCTCACTCATTGAACGTTGTTATGGAACGAATGTCAATCAGTAATTACAGCGTTTTGAAGGACAAAAATGGGCGCTGAATTGGCGGTGCTGTACTGGAATTTGGGCCAATTGCTCAAGCACTAAATTTGCTTTAAGGTGACCAAACCTACCTGTACCCAGAAAAGGAATAATAATGACAATTGAAAGTTTTCTGCCACCACATCGCACTCTGATGGGACCAGGACCATCGGACGTTTCTCCGCGCGTTTTACAGGCGTTAAGCCGCCCAACAATTGGCCATTTGGATCCGCTGTTTATCCAAATGATGGACGAGCTGAAATTGCTACTCAAATACGCGTTTCAAACCGAAAACGAATTCACTATCGCCGTTTCTGCTCCGGGAAGCGCTGGGATGGAAGCGTGTTTCACCAACTTGATTGAACCGGGCGATAAAGTCGCGGTTTGTCGCAACGGCGTATTTGGCGAGCGCATGCGTGAAAATGTCGTTCGCGCTGGTGGTATTGCCGTGGTGATCGATGATGCTTGGGGCGCGCCCGTCTCGGTTGAAAAAGTTGCCGCTGCGCTTGAATCCGACCCACAGATTAAGCTACTGGCGTTTGTGCATGCCGAAACCTCTACTGGGGCGCTATCGAATGCTGAGGCTTTAGGATGGCTGGCGAAGCAACATAATGTGTTAACCATCGTTGATGCCGTCACCTCACTTGGTGGTGTGGCGCTGAAAGTCGATGAGTGGCAACTCGATGCGGTGTATTCAGGCAGTCAGAAGTGTTTATCGTGCGTGCCGGGGTTGTCTCCGCTGACGTTTTCTCCCCGAGCGATCGAAAAAATCCAATCTCGATCGACGCCGATCCAAAGTTGGTTTTTGGATCAAAGTTTAGTGCTTGGTTATTGGAGTGGTGAAGGTAAGCGCAGTTATCATCACACTGCGCCAGTGAACAGTCTGTATGCATTGCACGAAGCGTTATTGCTATTAAAAACGGAAGGTTTAGAAAACGCTTGGCAGCGTCATCAACAAATGCATCAATTACTCAAAGTTGGCCTTGAAAAGCTCGGCTTTAGTTTTGTGGTTGAACCAGACTATCGCTTGCCACAACTGAACGCTGTCTATGTTCCTGAGCATATCGATGAAGCGCAAGTTCGCGCTACCTTGCTCCAAGAATATAATCTTGAAATTGGCGCTGGGCTCGGGGATTTAGCCGGTAAAGCGTGGCGTATTGGTTTGATGGGATACGGCGCGCGCAAAGAGAACGTTGCGCTGTGCTTACAAGCGCTACAAAACGCACTGTCGCGGCCATAGACCAAGACGAAAAGGGCGGTGATAACCGCCCTTTGCTTTTATTTGTAACTATCTAAAGCTTGTGGAATTAACGCTTCGGGAAGTGTTTCCGGTTTAGATAGCGCGGCATCGCTTGCTGCTTGACTGAGTTCGCTTAGAGAGGCGAATTGATGAGTGGGGAACAGATATTGCGCTTCGTTACGCGTTTGCTTAGCGCGGCTGTCATCGCCTAATCCTTCATAAGCCAGAATCAGATTGTTATAAAATGCTGGGCGTGGCTTTTGTTTGATAATCCGTAAAGACCATTCAATATACGGTGCGATCAATTGCGGGTCATCGTTGTACAGCCCCAATTTTAAGTAGGTGCTGTAAATATCCCAATCAAAACGGTCTTTCCAAACCAGCGGGTTGGTGACCTTATCTAAAATCTCCGGAGCTTTGGGCTGAGTACGTTCAAATTTGGTGAGAATGTAGTTGGTATGCAGTGATGTCAGCATGTAAAAGCTGGTCACAATCGGTAGTACTAAGCTGCTGATTCGTAATACGCTTTTGGTTAACTTGCTAAAACTCACCTGTTTGTAACGCGCGACACGCTGATCCACCCAATAGAGCAAAATCACAAAGGTAATCCAGTGAATGGCTGAGTGATAAAACGGGTATTCAAGCTGTGAATGCAGGACGATGGGCACAAACATGGCAAACATCGCCAGTCGTGTGCCTTTTTTGTCGGTGTAGATCCGTGACAGTACAATCAGCGCCGCCAGTACAATGGCAAGCGCGGGTAAGATGCCGCCTTCCACTGCCCAAAGTAGCAGTTCGTTATGCGGATGATCCATGGCAGGCAAGCCTGGAGGATAGCTCGGATTCAACTGATGCTGGCGCGCGGTATAGAGAATGTACTGTGATTCAAATTTGCCGTAGCCATAACCGGTAAAGGGTTTTTCGATCACCATATCCAGAGTTTGTGGAAATGTGTAGCTACGTGGGCTGTCTAAATCGGTTTTGTCGATCAGGCTTTCACCTTTGCCCATGACTGACGCAATCCAGATACCTGCAATGACGCCAAGTAGCAGGGAAAGTACCCAACCATAAAAGCGTTTCGCCGTCGAAAAACGGTACAGGTAGGGCAGCAGTAGCGCCGAAGATAGCGCTGCGGCAAGCCAACCAGTACGCGATGCTAATACCACTAGAAGCGGGACGGTGAGCAGCGGAATGCAGTACAACAAGCTGATGATACTAACGCGGCGGCGATACTTAATCGGATAACGAGCGAGCAGGTATCCGGAAATCACCAGCCCAGTGGCTAGGAAGCTTGCCATCACGTTTGGCTGTTGAAAGATGCCGTAAGGGCGGTTTATCTGAGTGTCATAACCAAAGAGATTGCCGGGTTTGAGCCAAAAATACTCGCCATAACCGATCGCGGCTTCAATACACACGGCGATTAACACAAACCACAGTAGGCGCAAGCGGTGCTGAATCGTGAATTGGAACTGCTGCAAAATAACGAACAGCAAAAAGCCGGCCCACAAACCAATTAAGCGATCCGAGACTAGGTTTAGAGAGCTGGCGGGGGAAAATACCGGAACCGTCATCAGAATGCAGCACAACAGCAAACCTAACGTCAGTTTGGAGTAGTAAATCTTACGGTTAGTGCCGGTTTGGTACAAGCCGATGGCGAGGCTAAAGCTCAATGCTAGCCAAGTGGTGGCGTTAAAGGATAGCGCTAGCCCAGAACCACCTGGATTGGGCATGAAAAAGTGCATAGCAATGACAAAAACGACCCCTAAAGAGAAGATAAAGCGCCGATTGAGCGGAATACGAGGTGCTTGAGGTTCGAGTTGTGTGCCGTTTACATGTAATGTTGCCATACTGACTTCTATAGTAATAAAAAACAAACCAGCGGGTTGGCGCTGGTTTGTGTACTTTAACGCTTTTTTTTATTTCAACATAGGCTTAAGGAAGCGAGCAGTGTGAGATCCTTCGACCTGCGCCACATCTTCTGGCGTTCCTTGGGCGATGATCTCACCACCACCTTGACCACCTTCCGGTCCTAAATCGATGATCCAGTCTGCGGTTTTGATGACATCCAAGTTATGTTCGATAACCACGACAGTGTTGCCACCATCACGCAGGCGATGCAGCACTTCCAATAATTGCTGAATATCATGGAAGTGTAGACCAGTTGTCGGTTCATCCAAGATATATAAGGTTTTGCCGGTATCGCGTTTTGATAGCTCGCGAGCCAGTTTAACGCGTTGCGCTTCACCACCAGAAAGGGTCGTCGCGGCTTGACCTAAGCGAATGTAAGATAAGCCAACATCGATAAGGGTTTGCAGCTTACGAGCAATCACAGGAACAGGGTCGAAGAACTGGCGTGCGTCTTCGACCGTCATTTCCAACACTTCATCGATAGTTTTGCCTTTGTAACGTACTTCAAGGGTTTCGCGGTTATAGCGTTTGCCTTTACACACGTCACACGGCACGTAGACATCCGGTAAAAAGTGCATTTCGACTTTGATGACGCCGTCGCCTTGACACGCTTCACAGCGACCGCCGCGGACGTTAAAGCTAAATCGGCCAGGTTTATAACCGCGAGAGCGTGCTTCTTGGGTACCGGAAAAGAGTTCACGAATCGGCGTGAAGATCCCCGTGTACGTGGCTGGGTTAGAACGTGGTGTACGACCAATTGGACTTTGGTCGATGTCGATCACTTTGTCGAAATGCTCAAGACCAGTAATTTTTTTGTATGGTGCAGGGACTGCTGTTGTCGCGCCATTCAGTGCGGTATGAGCGATTTTAAAGAAGGTGTCGTTAATCAGGGTCGATTTACCCGAACCGGATACTCCGGTAATACACGTAAATAAGCCGGTTGGAATTGAAAGATCGACGTTCTTCAAGTTATTGCCAGTTGCGCCAATTAAATCGACCGTTTTTTTCGCATCACGTGGTGTGCGCTGCTTTGGCACTTCAATGGCTTTTTTACCTGAAAGATATTGCCCAGTTAACGAATCTGGGGTGGCAATGATTTCATCCACCGTACCTTCGGCGATGACTTGACCGCCATGCACGCCGGCGCCTGGGCCGATATCAATCACATGATCAGCGATACGAATGGCATCTTCATCGTGTTCCACCACCAATACAGTGTTACCCAAGTCGCGCAGGTGGGTTAGGGTTTTAAGCAAGCGTTCATTATCACGCTGGTGGAGACCAATCGATGGTTCATCGAGGACATACATTACGCCCACTAAACCGGCACCTATTTGGCTGGCCAGGCGAATACGCTGCGCTTCACCGCCGGAAAGGGTTTCGGCACTGCGTGACAGATTGAGGTAATTCAGGCCGACGTTGACCAAAAACTGTAGACGGTCGTTGATCTCTTTCATTACTTTTTCAGCAATTTGGGCGCGTTGTCCTTCCAAATTTAGCGATTCAAAGAACTGTAGCGCGTCAGCAATGCTCAGTTCGACGATTTCTGGTAAAGAGGTGTCCTGAATAAATACGTTACGCGCTTCGAGTCTCAGGCGAGTACCGCCACAACTGCTACATGGTTTGGTGGAGATGTACTTGGCTAAGTCTTCACGCACAGAGTTGGATTCCGTGTCGTGGTAGCGGCGTTCTAAAGTATTCAGGATTCCTTCAAAAGGATGACGTTTAACGCGAATATCACCGCGATCATTGATGTACTGAAATTCAATTTCAGTACGTCCCGAGCCTTTTAAAATGATCTCTTGAGTCTTTTTCGGCAACGATTTAAACGGAGCATTGAGGTCAAAACCATAGTGTTCGGCCAGTGACCCGAGCATCTGGAAATAGTAGAAATTCTTTTGATCCCAACCGCGAATCGCGCCTTTGGCTAGGCTCAAAGAGTCATCGACGATCACGCGTGCAGGGTCGAAATATTGCTGTACACCTAAGCCATCACAGGTACCACAGGCACCCGCAGGGTTGTTAAATGAGAACAAACGTGGCTCTAGCTCACGCATGCTATAACCACAGTGCGGGCAGGCAAAGTTGGCGGAAAAAACCACTTCTTCGCCTTCACCATCCATCGGCGCAACCACCGCGATACCACCAGACAGCTCAAGTGTGGTTTCAAATGATTCAGCCAAACGTTGTTTGAGATCGTCTCGCACTTTAAAGCGGTCAACCACCACTTCGATGGTGTGTTTTTTGTGTAATTCGAGCGTCGGTGGATCCGACAAATCGCAGGTTTCGCCATCAATACGCGCACGAATGAAGCCTTGCGCGGCGAGGTTTTGAAGGGTTTTAACGTGCTCACCTTTACGCTCTTTGACAATCGGTGCCAACAGCATTAGACGTGAGCCTTCAGGCTGCTCGAGAACTTTATCGACCATTTGGCTGACGGTTTGCGCAGACAGCGGAACATGATGATCTGGGCAGCGCGGTTCACCAACTCGCGCGTAAAGCAAACGCAAATAGTCGTAGACTTCGGTAATGGTGCCCACTGTAGAACGCGGGTTGTGCGAAGTGGATTTTTGCTCAATAGAGATCGCAGGCGATAAGCCCTCGATGTGGTCGACATCCGGCTTTTCCATTAACGACAAGAATTGACGCGCGTAAGCGGATAGAGATTCTACGTAACGACGCTGTCCTTCCGCGTACAGAGTATCAAACGCCAAAGAAGATTTACCCGACCCCGACAAGCCGGTGATGACGATCAATTTATCGCGTGGAATCGTGAGATTAATATTCTTGAGGTTATGCGTTCTAGCGCCGCGAACGTCGATTTGATCCATGGGTATCGCTCTATGAATTTTGCAGGAGAGCTAGTATTACATAGTGTGATAAATGTTCAAAGAATAACTGTATAAAAAAACAGCCTTTGGAGCCGAGATGAAAAAAAAGCAGCGTTGAGACGCTGCATTTTTAGTGTTTATGAATCTTTGTTCTGGGGAAAGAACAAAAAAGGCTTATTTACCCGCTTTTTGTGTCGCTTGTTTGCCTAGAGTCGACACTTTGTCGTCTTTTAGGTACAAGTTTTCGTAGCAGTAGTTAGTTGCTTCGATGTAGCCTTCTACGCTACCACAGTCAAAACGGTGACCTTCAAATTTGTATGCTAGAACACAGCCTGATTTTGCTTGTTTTAGCAGAGCGTCAGTGATCTGGATTTCGCCGCCTTTACCTGGGTCTGTTGCTTCGATTAGTTCAAAGATATCAGGAGTTAGGATGTAACGACCGATGATCGCAAGGTTGCTTGGCGCGGTGCCTTTTTCTGGTTTTTCTACCATGTCTTCAACACGGAAGATGTTGTCTTTGATCATTTCACCAGAGATAACACCGTATTTGTGCGTTTCATCTTCTGGGACTTCTTGAACTGCAACAATTGAACAACGGAACTGTTTAAACAGTGAAACCATTTGAGCCAAAACTCCGTCGCCTTCATTAACACAAAGGTCATCCGCAAGTACAACAGCAAATGGTTCGTCACCGACTAATTCACGACCTGTAAGGATTGCGTGACCTAGACCTTTCATCTCACGTTGACGGATGTAAGTGAAGTTTGCACTGTCGATGACTTCACGAATGTCGACAAGTAGCTCTTCTTTGTTAGTGCCGCTGATTTGGTGCTCTAACTCGTAGTTCTTGTCAAAGTGGTCCATGATCGAGTGTTTACCTCGACCAGTTACAATGCACATGCCATCCATACCAGCGTTGATGGCTTCTTCCACACCATATTCAATCAATGGTTTGTTTACCACTGGCATCATTTCCTTAGGCATTGACTTAGTTGCAGGCAAGAAGCGCGTACCGTAGCCAGCTGCTGGGAATAGGCATTTTTTGATCATTATGAAACCCTTATCTTTCTTATTACGATAATTTTGATAGCTGAACCTTATCATGCTTTTTACCGATAAATAATCTCAGTTGGTTTGAAAATCCGCAATTTTGAGCATTGGATTAAATTTAAGACAATATGTGCTGTTTTGCCCACGATATGGCTTGAACGCGATTTCGTACAGAAAGTTTTTTAAAGATCTGATATAGGTGGGATTTTACCGTAAACTCGCTGATAAACAGGTCTTCGGCAATTTGTAAGTTAGAAGCGCCGGTTTTTAAACTTTGTAAAATTTGAATTTCTCGGCTGGTTAGATCTACCACTGCCGGGGTGGTATTTTGTTCAACCACATGACGATAGTAATGCAGCAACTGAGCCGTTACTTTACGAGGTAACCAGTTTTGCCCATTAATGATCTCTCCGCAGCCACGCGCAATGTCGGCTGCTTTAATCTGTTCTGAAAACAATCCTTTCAGATTACCAAGCTTCAACAACTGTTCTGTAGTAAGACGTGATGGTGCGTTATAGACAATGGTTTCAAAATTTTTGTCGGTTAGCGGTAAGTCGCGGACTTGTTGAGTGAGCAATTCGATATTGCGATAGTCAATCAACAAGATCTTATGCTTATGGACTTGCAGCGCGCGCATGAGATCCAGGGGTGAAATTTTAGGGATTTTGATGTCTAAATGCTGCTCGATGCGGCCGACATAAGGGTAGAGTTTGATAGGGTCGTCACATAAGTGGTAAATCGTACGTGTGTAGCAAACCTTGCTGACCATGTTGATGTTCTCCAAACAAATTTTTCGGAGTTTGGAAGAATTTCTCCGCAATATCGACTGCAGAATTGGCTTTTGCGCCAAGTTTCATATCATGACGTAAGTAATAGGTTTGTCACTATGTTTGTTGTTGAGTTTGCTCGAAAAAAACATCTGATTGTGGACCGGGCTCCCGACATTCATCACCAACAGCAATACAATTTGTACCTTAGTCAAAGCGTGGTATGCTAATGCGCTATTTTTAAGAGACAATCAACGGAGCAGAACATGGCGAGCCGTGGAGTAAACAAAGTCATCCTCGTGGGTAACCTTGGACAAGATCCAGAAGTACGATTCATGCCAAGTGGCGGTGCAGTAGCCAACATTACTGTGGCAACTTCAGAGTCATGGCGTGACAAAAACACTGGTGAACAGCGTGAAAAGACCGAATGGCACCGTGTTGCTTTGTTTGGCAAATTAGCTGAAGTCGCTGGCGAATATTTACGTAAAGGTTCTCAAGTTTATATTGAAGGCCAACTACAAACGCGTAAATGGCAAGACCAAAATGGCCAAGAGCGCTTTACGACCGAAGTGGTTGTTCAGGGCTTTAACGGCGTAATGCAAATGCTGGGCGGCCGTGCACAAGGTGGCGCACCGAGTCAAGGTATGGGCCAAGCACCACAACAACAGCAGCAGCAACAAGGTGGTTGGGGACAACCTCAACAGCCAATGCAATCGGCGCCTTCTCAAGCGCCAGCTCAAAAAGCACCGCAGCAATCTCAGCCGCAGTACAATGAGCCACCGATGGATTTTGATGACGATATCCCGTTCTAAACATGCCATTGACGAAAAAAGCCGCGGTTTCCGCGGTTTTTTTATATCATTAACAAGCGATTGGCGCTGTTTTATTGGTTGACTCTCGCTCACGGATGGTTATAACTGAGCGCTTTTTTAGCCGCTCAAAAATCGAGCCGTTATGGCCGATATTGGAAAAGGATGTCGTTATACAATGAGGTATACCCCTACCTTAAAGCTGAGCACTCGGTTGGTTGCCTTTGTGACCATGATCGTGGTGAGTGCCATGTTCATCTTGTTTATTGGCGGAACATTATCGCTACGCAGCTTAGGCAAAGAGTACGTTGAACAATCCCTGCAAGGGATTGTGGAAGTGGTCGACAAGGAAATGGAAGATCCTGATGCGGCTTACTCGATGCAGCGTTGGATGCCGAAAATGTTGCAAGCCTCGAACATTATTGAGATGCAGCTTTCTTCGTCTTACGGCGTGGTCTATCGCTATAAAGACACCTCGACACGTCTTGAAGAAGGCGCTTTGTACGAAAAAACTTATGTGTTGGAAAGGAATAACGGATATTCCATCACATTCAAGGTGCGCCCTCCCTATCTCGGATACAATTATTCCCTGCAAGCTTTTTCGTCGCTGTCACTGGCGATTGCGCTGGTGGTATTTTGCCTTGTGCGCGGGGTGAAGTGGCTTAAAGAGCAGCTAATCGGCTCGGAGTTGCTGGAAGAGCGCGGCAGAATGATTTTGGCGGGGCGAGTTGAACCGTTTGCCAAGGGTGATGAGCGCGAATGGCCTTATACCGCCAGTGAAGCGTTAGATAGGCTAATCGAAGAACTTCAGGATGCGCGCCAAGAGCGCAGCCGTTTTGACACTTTTATTCGTACTCAGACGTTTTTGGATAAGCTGACTGGCACAGCGAATCGAGTGCTGTTTGATAGCAAATTGGAGTCGGCGTTATCTGAGAGTGGGGCGCAGGGCGCGGTATTTCTAATTCGCCTCGATGATTGGGATTCTGTCGTCGAAGAGGTCGGTTTACAGCAGGCCAATGAGTTTATCGTTGAAGTTGGTCATGGCTTGTCGAATTTAATTCAACGTTATCCTGATGTCACCTTATCGCGTTATTACGATGCTGAGTTCGCAATTTTTGCGCCGAACGTTAACAGCAAAGAAGTGAATACCATTGCGACTCAGTGTCTTAAACAGATGAATCGCATAGTGCCTCCGGCGCCACTTGATGCCGAAAATTGGTGCCATATCGGTGTGACCAACTATCAAGAAGGTGAGCGACAAAACCGCATCATGGATGAAGTGGAAACCGCAGTGAAGAGCGCCAAGCTTCAGCAAATGAATACTTGGAATCGATTTGATAAAGCATTTTCCAAGCAAGATGAGCGTGGCAGCGTGCGTTGGCGAGCACTGTTTGATCAAGTCATGGTGCACGACAAAATTATCGTGTTTGAGCAGGCTTGTTATCTGTTTGGTGAGCAGAACCAAAACCAATTTGATCACAGTGAACTGTTTATGCGCTTGCGTGACCCAGAAAAAGGGATACTCAAGGCGTCAAAATTTGTCTCAGCCATCGAAATGGTCGGTTATCAGGCGGTGATGGACAAAACCATGCTGCCGGTTGTGATTGAGCATTTAAAACGCGCGACATCGGCTGAAAAATACTCGGTGAATCTGTATGTGACGCCATTTTCTGAACGTGACTACTTCAAATGGTTTAGAAATGAACTGTTACAGCTCTCAATTCGGCAACGTACCATGCTGATTTTTGAGTTCCCTGAGTCTAAAGTAGTAAAGCATCTAGATTATATGCGTCCGGTCATCAAAACCTTAAGCGGCCTGGGCTGCCAGGTGGCAATCAACCAAGCCGGGCGCTCGATAGTCAGCACTCATTATCTGAAAGAGCTGCCGATTAGCTATATGAAATTGCATCGCAGCTTGATCAAACGTATTGATCAAAGGCATGAAAATCAGTTATTTGTACGTAGTATACTTGGCGCATGTGAAGGAAGTGGTACTAAAGTTATTGCAGTGGGAGTCGATAGTGACGCCGAAAGGCGTACGTTAATCGACCTTGGTGTACAAGGAATACAAGGGCGCTTACTTGCCGCTGAACAGCAAATGATTCCGCCTCCAGAGCGAAATGACTCGCTGCAGGTAGCAACGAAAGTGCAAGTAGGTCGACGTAATAGATGGCGTAAAAAATAATTCAAAAGCATGAGCATTCAAACCTGGTTATCAAAATTTACTAAAAACGTCGCCAACCAGAGCAAAGTCGTCGCCATCGTTCAACCTGATGGCGTGTATTTTTCTGGCCAAGATGTGGCAAGTTTGCCGACGTTCATGCCTTTATTGCACGATTGGCAAGAGACGTTATTGACTGCGTTTCAATCCGCTGATGTTAAAGATATCGCTTTGGATATCGTACTGCACTCGAGCTTTTATCATATCTACCAGATTGATAAGCCAAGTATTCCATCACAAGAGTGGGAAGGTGCATTGCCGTTTCTACTCAAAGATCTTACCAGCGAAAAAGTGATGAACATTGTTGCTCAAGCGGTGGCTTTACCGAATGGCAACAAAATTCAATGTTATGTGATCACTAAATCTTTAGTGCAGGATCTGGTTAAACGTCTGAGTGAGGCTAATGTTCGTTTGGAACGATTATTGGTCGAAGATGATGTTTGGGCGCATGTCCCTGGCGTGCCAAGTTCATTTTTGCTGCTGCAGCGCAGTAAAAAAAGCCAGTATAAAGTCAGTGCTATGGTGGCTGGTACGTGTGTTTTCCAACGTACCATTCGTGGTGTGACGTCGCCTTTAGTCGGTGACAATGCCAGCAGTTTACAACTCGATAGCATAGCGCTTGAGCTGCAACGCTCAGTGGACTACCTGTCATCACAGCTAAAAGGCACCACGATTCACCAACTCAAAGTGTGTTGCGATGACGAAGATTCGGAGCTTTTAGCCCAAGAGTTGACTCAGCGTCTCAATGTCAACGTGACGCCGCTGGCGGTGCCTGCTCAGCATTGCGGCGCTATTTTGGCAACCACGGCTCTGCAGGATAATTTCCAAATCGATCTGTATTTGGAGTCACTCAAGCCTAAAAAAGAGCCATTGGGTTTAGCCACAGTGTTGACCAGTTGGAGCGTGGTGGCTTTAGCGATTGTGATCGCCTGGGGTTGGCTCGGTATCGAGCAACGCCATCTTAATGCTCAAGTTAATCAGCTAAAAGCGCAGCAAATCGTACTCAAAAAACAAACAGATGAACTGAATGCGAAGCTAGCCAAACATCAAGCGTCACCGGTGAAAGTCGCAGCAGCAGAACGGCTTAAACTGGATATTAAAGCCCATCAAGCGGCGCTTTCCTCACTTGAGAATTACAAAAATGCACCATCGGCCGGTTTTTCTGGCGTCATGAGTGCGCTGGCGAATATAAGCAGCTCCGATATCTCGCTGAATTACATCAAAGTCGATGGTGAGTCCTTTGATTTAAAAGGGCTTGCGAGATCGCCAGAAGTGGTTCCACGTTGGATTAAGCAATTCAAACAAGAATTGAATTTGGTTGGGCGATCTTTTGATCGTTTGTCGATAGGCCGTAATGAGCAGCAATTGGTGACCTTTGAGCTGAGCACTAAACGGGAGTCCAACTAATGGCCAAAGTTTATAACCTGCTCAATCAGCACTACAGCAAGCTTTCTGACCGCGAAAAAGGGCTGGTGATGCTGTGTGGTTTAGTGGCGCTGATATTAGGGCTGCTTACTGCGATTATCGAACCGAGCTATAAGAACAACAAAGCGTTAGCTCAGCAGATTCAAGACCAGACTTTGGCGAACCAAAGTGCGCAGAGCAAAAATATGGTGATGGAAGCTAAGCTTCAACGCGACCCTGATGCGGACATTGATCAAGAACTCAAGCAGTTATTGAAGCAAAGCCAAGAGTTGTCTGAGCAAGCTTCCCATATTGTGAAGAATTTTATTACCCCAGAGGCGATGGCGCATCTGTTAGAAGAGGTGCTTGCCAGCAGTAAATCTCTGCATTTAGTGTCGCTTGAATCCTTGCCCGCTAAGCCTCTGACTCAGCAACAAGCAAGCAGTGGCAGTGGGTATTATTTGCATCCCGTACGCCTTGAGATGACCGGCAGCTATTTTGCTATTCAAACTTACTTGCAGCGCCTTGAGGCGATGAAAGCCAAATATTACTGGCAGCATTTTGAATATCAGGTTGACGCTTACCCTAAAGCTCGCGTGATTTTGCAAGTGTATACCCTAGGGACAAGTAAGGAATTTATCGGTGGTTAAGTTCGGACTCATGCTCATCAGTGTTCTCAGTGCCAGTTGGGCGAATGCGGCAACTCAAGATCCGACGGCGCCATTAGGTTGGGCAGCACCAAGCACAGCAAAGCAAAGTGTTAAAACTGCTGCGCCTAAGCTGCCGAAATTACAAAGTATTATGTGTGTTGAGGCTTGCCAAGCCGTGGTCAACGACCAAGTCGTTACGCAGGGCGATAACGTAAGCGGTTATCAAGTGCATCGCATCACCCCTGATTACGTCACTCTGTCGCGTGGTGGAAAACGTTGGCAACTTGAGTTGTTCTCTCTAGATATCAAACAATAAGGTATTCGCAATGCGTCAGGCAGTATTAGTTTTCGCTCTCTCTACTCTGGTGGGATGCTCAATGGGGCATCGAGATCCAGTGGAAGCCAAGCAGGCGTTAAATCAAGCGATCAACGAATCAAACAGCCAAAGTTTGCATCAGTTGCCCGCGTCGGTTGAAGCGGACCTTATGCCTGATTTGAACCCTCATCAGAGCGTGGCTCATCCACCGATTAAGCGTTTTCGTATTCAAGCGAAAGGTGTTGATGCCAAAGCTTTTTTTGCCAGTTTGGTTAAAAGCACCGAATTTAGCGCAGCCATACATCCGGATGTAACTGGCGATATTACCGTCAACTTAACCGATGTATCGCTAGATGAAGTGTTGAACGTAGTGCGTGATATGTACGGCTACGAAATTGAGAAAAACGGCAAAGTGATTCAAGTCTACCCTGCGGGGTTGCGCACGGTTACGCTACCCGTTGACTACTTACAGCTTAAGCGCCGCGGTCGCTCGTTGACGTCGATTACTACTGGCACGATAACCAACACCGATACTTCGTCGACTTCCAATTCGTCGACATCGAGATCGAGTAGTTCATCGTCAAATAACGGTAATTCTTATTCGAACACTAACACCAATACTGAAAAAGGTGGTACGGAAATCGAAACCACCAGTGAAAGTGACTTTTGGCCACAGTTGCAGCAGGCGGTTTCACATCTGATTGGTTCAGGGCAAGGCCAAAGTGTGGTGATTACGCCGCAAGCGAGCGTGATTACCGTGCGCGCGTTCCCCAACGAAATTCGCGAAGTGCGCCGCTTTCTCGGCATTTCCCAAAAGCGCTTGCATCGCCAAGTGATTCTAGAAGCCAAGATCATGGAAGTCACACTTAATGATGGTTTCCAGCAAGGGATTAATTGGTCAAAAGCGTTTTCTTCCAATGGCACCAGTTACACATTGGGTCGCGGTACTGTGCAGGATTCCGATGGCAATATTGTCACGTCAACCTTGGCGGGATTGGATGCCATTGGTAGCTTGCTGGGCGGTCAAACCAACCTAGTTATTTCAAGTGGCAGCTTTGACGCGGTATTGTCGTTTATGTCGACCCAAGGTGACGTCAACGTGCTCTCTAGCCCGCGAGTGACAGCTGCTAATAACCAGAAAGCGGTGATTAAAGTCGGTACGGATGAATACTATGTGACTAACTTTACCAGCGTGGTCGGCACCAGTGATAACTCTGAGCCTTCGCCGGATATCGAATTGACGCCATTCTTTTCGGGCATCTCTTTAGACGTAACACCACAAATTGATGACTCAGGAAATGTCCTACTGCACGTTCACCCTGCGGTGATTGATGTTGATGAGCAAACCAAAGAAATTGGCTATAACGATACCACCATCAGTTTGCCGTTGGCGCAAAGCTCGATTCGTGAATCGGATTCGGTGATTCGCGCTCGCGATGGCGATGTGGTGGTGATTGGTGGATTGATGAAATCCAGCGTCGTGGACCAAACCACCAAAGTGCCGTTTCTTGGCGATATTCCGGTGCTTGGTCATCTGTTCCGTAGCAAGAGCAACGTGACAGAGAAAACCGAGTTAGTGATCTTGTTAAAACCAAGTGTAGTAGGGGTAGATACATGGCAGAAAGAACTCGAACGTTCGCGTTCCCTATTGCAAGACTGGTTCCCTGAGCAGCAGTAACTGCGATGTATTTGGCTCATTTTGGTTTTGCTCAATACCCATTTCATCTCACTCCAAACACCGAATTGTTTTTGGGGTTAGCCCCCCATTACGAGGCGATCCAAACGGTGACTAGTGCTTTGGATATGGGCGAAGGCGTCATTACCGTCACCGGTGAAGTGGGAACCGGTAAAACCATGGTTTGCCGAATGTTGATGGCGTTGTTTGCTGAACATATTCAGTTAGTGTATTTGCCCAATCCTTTGCTCTCTGATATCGAATTACGCCAAGCCATCGCGCAAGAGCTTGGCATTGAACGCTTTGATCAAGTGTCTATCGTTGATGATATTCAAGCTCGACTGATTGAACTGCACCGCGCACAAAAGCAAGTGGTGGTGCTGGTGGATGAAGCGCAAGCACTGTCTGACAATGCGATTGAGGCACTGCGGCTGTTCGGCAATCTTGAGACTGCGCAGCATAAACTGATGCATATCGTGTTGTTTGGGCAACCTGAGTTGGATGAGCGTTTGGCGCAGCACCATTTGCGTCAATTTCGGCAACGTATCTCGTTTCGCGCCCAGTTGCGTGCTCTTACGCTGCAAGAGTCGGTGGCTTACATCGATAATCGCCTGCAACATTCCGGTGCTCAAGGCGAGATTTTAACGCTTAATCATAAACGTGCGATTTGGCGTGCAAGCCGCGGAATTCCTCGGCTTATTAACCAGATATGCCATAAGGCGCTGCTTTCTACCTATTTTTGCCGACAAGCGCGAGTGCACAATCTCGCTCTGTTTGATGCGATCAACGACACCGTTGATTCACGAAAACCTAAATTTAAACGCCCGCTACTCTGGGGGTGGAGCCACTGATGAGTAAAATTAACCAAGCGCTCAGCGAACTTGCTCGCCAAGCCAATTCCACCAAGCAAACGTTACAACCGGCAGCAATTCCCGCTGTGAGATCGCGCCCTGTACTGCCGTGGTTAATTGGCGGTTTTGCGTTGAGTATGGCGGTAGGCAGTTGGAGTTTGAGTTATCAATCTCCAGTCATCCAAGCGAGCGTTGAGACGCCATTAACCGAGCCGTTAGTTTTGCCAAGTGTGGCTGACAAAGTATCACCGACCAACCGCACCACCACACAAAGTGGGCGCATTTACTCGTTACAATCTGAGCCGAAACTCGCGTTATCTCAGCCTCAGATGGCGGTGGAGTCGGCAACGCCAATGTTGATCGCAGCGAATACGAATACGTCTTCGCAGCAAACAACCACTGCGGTATCAACGCCAGCACTTAAAGCGTCGGTTATTGCCGAGCCAACTTCGCCTAAAACAACCCAGTCACCAACCCAATTGGCGGCAAAGGAAACCAAGCCCAGCGCTTCTCTTTCACCTCAACCAGGCAGTGTCCACATCGAGCAGGTGGTATTGACCCCACAGCAGCTGGCGCACACCGCCCAGCAGCGTGCGCAAAAAGCGCTCGACAGTAACAATTTGAGTGAAGCGATTGACCAATATGAAGAGGCTCTTCGCTATGTGCCGGGGGATGAAAAAGTGCGCCAAAGTTTGTCGGCGCTCTATTACGGCAAAGGTGAAATTCGTAAATCTGCCGACCTTTTACAGCAAGGCATTGAGCGCAACGTGAATAGCCAAGGTTTGCGTATTGCACTGGCCAAATTATTGATCAAAGAGAGTCAGCAGCAAGCGGCATTAACGCCGCTGCTTTATTTGCCGGACGGTGCCAGCGAACAATATCTCTCGCTACGTGCGGCATTGGCGCAGAAAACCAATCAAGACGAAATCGCTAAGCAGAGCTATCAAAAGTTGGTCCAGCTCGCACCAAGTAACGGTCGCTGGTGGATGGGGCTGGGTATTCAGCAAGAGCGCGCTTTGCAAATCGACAGCGCCGCGCAGTCTTATACCAATGCATTGCAAAAAATGGGCTTATCCAGTCAATCGCAACAATTTATTCGTCAGCGCTTGGCGCTATTGAAACAATTAGAGGGGCAGCCAAGTGCAAATTAAATTACGTAAGCGCCTTGGGGATTTGCTGGTTGAAGAAGGCATTATTACTGAGGCTCAAGTTGAACAGGCGTTAAGTGCCCAGTCAGCCACCGGAACTAAGCTTGGTGCCACCTTAATTGAACTTGGCTTTCTAACCGAGCAGCAAATGCTGACCTTCTTGTCACAACAGCTTGATGTGCCGTTGATTGATTTAAGTCGCGCGCATGTTGATATTGATGCGGTGCAACTGCTACCCGAAGTGCATGCGCGGCGATTGCGGGCACTGGTGATTGGTCAAAACGGCGATACCTTACGTGTGGCGATGAGCGATCCAGCGGATTTATTTGCTCAAGAAGCGCTATTAAGCCAACTGCCGCAATACGCAATTGAATTTGTTATCGCACCTGAAAAGCAGTTGGTGGAAGGATTCGACCGGTATTATCGCCGCACTAAAGAGATCGCCTCATTTGCTGAGCAGCTTCAAGCGGAGCACCAAGTTACGGATGCGTTTGATTTTAATCTCACCGATGCCGACAGTGACGAAGTCACCGTAGTTAAGCTGATTAACTCGCTGTTTGAAGATGCGATTCAAGTTGGCGCTTCTGATATTCATATTGAACCGGATATTGATGTGCTGCGCTTGCGCCAGCGTATTGATGGGGTGTTGCATGAAACTTTGCTTAATGAAGTGAATATTGCCCCAGCCTTAGTGCTGCGTCTGAAATTGATGGCCAATTTAGATATTTCTGAAAAGCGTCTGCCACAGGATGGTCGATTTAATATTCGCGCCAAAGGTCAATCGGTCGATATTCGTATTTCAACTTTACCGGTTCAGTATGGCGAGGCGGTGGTGATGCGCTTACTTAACCAGTCATCGGGTTTGCGCAAGCTTGAAGAGTCAGGTTTACCGCCGCATTTGCTGGCCAGATTACGCCGCCAGTTACGTCGACCTCATGGTTTAATCCTGGTTACCGGGCCAACAGGCTCGGGCAAAACCACCACCTTGTACGGCGCTTTAAGTGAGTTAAATCAGCCGGGTAAGAAGATCATTACCGCGGAAGACCCAGTTGAATATCGCTTGCCAAGGGTCAGCCAAGTTCAAGTTAACCCTAAGATCGCGTTAGATTTTTCCACTATATTGCGCACCTTCTTACGCCAAGATCCCGACATCATTCTGATTGGTGAGATGCGCGATAAAGATACCGTAGAAATTGGTTTGCGCGCGGCGCTGACCGGGCATTTAGTACTGAGTACTTTACACACCAATGATGCGGTCGACAGTGCGCTGCGGATGATTGATATGGGCGCTCCAGGTTACTTGGTCGCCAGCGCCGTGCGTGCAGTTGTCGCGCAGCGTTTGGTGCGCCGCGTGTGTAATGATTGTAAAACCGAAGACCCTTTAGATGAAGCGCGCAGCTTATGGCTTAAGCAACGTTTTCCAAATCAAACCCAGGCTAAATTCGTGCGTGGTCGTGGTTGCCAGAGCTGTAATTTGACTGGTTATAGCGGCCGGGTGGGGGTATTTGAAATGCTTGAACTTGACCAACCTATGATGGATGCACTGCGGGTTAACGATGCGGTTGGTTTCACTCGCCAAGCGCGCAGTTGCGATCATTATAAGCCGTTAATTGTTTCCGCGATGGAACTCGCTTTAAGTGGCGATACCAGCTTAGATGAAGTGATGATTCTGGGCGAAGGGGACAGTTCTGGGCAAATTGAGCCGATTGTGCTGTAGGAACGGATATGGCGATATTTCGTTATCAAGGACGCGATGCGCAAGGCGCGCAAGTTTCCGGTCAGGTTGAAGCGGCCAGTGAAGAACTCGCTGCAGAATCCTTGCTCAACAAAGGCGTGATTCCAACCAAATTGACTCAAGGCAGCGCGGCGAGTGGTCTTAATATCGACCTCAAGAGTTGGTTTACGCCGTCGGTGCCGTTGGAAATTTTGGTGATTTTTTGTCGTCAGTTGTACAGCTTAACCAAAGCGGGTGTGCCACTACTGCGAGCGATAAAAGGTTTGAGTCAAAACAGCGACAATAAAGCGCTTAAAGCGGCACTTGAAGACGTCAGTAACGAGCTGGCCAATGGTCGCAGTTTGTCCGCTTCACTGCAGATGCATCCGCATGTGTTTAGTTCTTTGTTCGTCTCTATGGTCAATGTCGGTGAAAATACCGGTCGTTTGGACCAAGCCTTGCTGCAGTTATCTAACTATTACCAGCAGGAAGTGGAAACTCGTAAACGCATTAAAACCGCGATGCGTTATCCAAGCTTTGTGGTGAGTTTTGTGGCGGTCGCGATAGCCGTACTGAACCTTAAAGTGATTCCCCAATTCGCAACCATGTTTCAGCGTTTTGGCGTTGAACTGCCTCTGCCAACGCGCATTCTGATCGCCACCTCTAACTTCTTTGTTGAGTACTGGTTGCTTATATTGGCGCTGATTATTGGCACTATGTTTGGGTTTAAAACCTGGCTGAAAACGCCAAAAGGACGAGAGCGTTGGGATAAAGCGAGGCTGCGAATGCCGGTGGTGGGCAATATTGTCAACCGCGCCCAGTTATCACGTTTTTCGCGCACGTTTTCGCTGATGCTCAAAGCCGGGGTGCCGCTCAATCAGTCATTGGCGCTTGCAGCAGAAGCGCTAGATAACAAGTATCTGGAAAATCGCTTACAAGAGATGAAGTCGTCGATTGAAGCGGGGTCGACAGTATCGACCACAGCGAGCAATTCCGGCATTTTTACCCCGTTGGTGTTGCAGATGATCGCCGTTGGGGAAGAAACGGGTCAGATTGATCAACTGCTACTTGAAGTGGCTGACTTTTATGACCGTGAAGTGGATTACGATCTGAAAACCCTGACCGCGAGAATCGAGCCAATTTTGCTGGTGTTTGTCGCCGGTATGGTGCTGATGTTAGCGCTGGGGATCTTTCTTCCGATGTGGGGCATGCTCGACGCAATTAAAGGTTAATCCTAAATACGTTTTTTAAATCTATTTCCATCACTTCTTATCGCGGTTTAGCAAGTAAATCTTTCACCTAAGCCGCTTAATCATCCTGCCTTTTTATTCATTTTATTCATCCAATCAGTGATCCAGTAATCAATCTGTTTTTTTAATTACTTAATTTGTTGCCTAAGCGGCATTTATTGCTTTTCTATTTAACCTAAAGTCTATAAATTTAATTTTGATATCAACTTTTTACTTTATATTGATTGGCTATAGTTATCCTATAGTAGTAAGTAATTAGTTACGTATAATTAGTTATCAACGACGGTATTCCAATATGCAGCGTAAGCAAGTCGGCTTTACTCTAGTCGAACTGGTGGTAGTGATCGTTATCGTAGGTTTATTAGCGGTCGCGGCGTTACCGCGATTTTTAGATATTACCAATGAAGCGAAAAAAGCCAGTATTGAAGGGATTGCGGGTGGGTTCTCTACCGGCGTACTTTCGGCGCGAGCGCAGTGGGAAGCAGAGGCAAGGCCATCAATCAGTGTGGATGGTGAAGCGTACAACAGTGTCGATTATGACGGAGTGAACTTTTGGTTAACCCGTTCTGAAGACAGTGCTGGAAATTCGACGGGTTATCGTGATGGTTATCCATTAGCGATCAACAGCGACGACGCCAGTTTTCCTACACAATTAACGGATGATGCCTGTATCGACTTAATGGAGAATTTACTCCAAAATCCCCCACAAGTTGGTACCGTCAGTGATGCGAATGATGATCAAAACATTAAATATTCTGCGCAAGCCGATAGCGCCAATGCTTCTTGTACCTATATCCAGCAAGAAGGTGGTTCGCAGCACCAGTTTGTTTACGACGCACAAACCGGGCGAGTCATGGTGACGTTGCAATGATTTGTAAGCACATAATTACTAGCTTAAAAGAGAGAAAGTTATGAAAAGACAAGGCGGTTTCACTCTAATCGAATTAGTAGTGGTAATTGTAATTTTAGGTATCCTTGCGGTCACCGCAGCGCCGCGTTTCTTAGACTTACAAGGCGATGCACGTAAAGCGTCACTGCAGGGCTTAAAAGGCGCGATGCAAGGCGCAGCCGGTATTGTTTATGGTAAATCGGCGATCAAAGGAATCGAGACTGAAGCCGATGATTCGGTTTCCTCTGGTACAACGACTGTGGCTACTGTATATGGGTATCCAGCAGCAACTTCCGCAGGCATTGGGCAAGCTGTTGCTGGCATTGGTTCTGATTGGGATATTTTAGACGGCGCCACAGTTAGCGGTGCTACAAATACAAACATCTCATATACTTTTTCTGGAAAAACAGATACTGGATGTATTGTTAACTATGAAGAAGCTTCCGAAGGTGGAGAGCCAAACATCACTGTCGTATCAAGCGGTTGTTAATTTGCAGAAAAGGCCAGCATTGCTGGCCTTTTTTCAAATCGTATAAATTCGATATCTATCATTATTCACCACTATGTTTGCAACGCGCCGCGCACTGAATTTGGGCTTTACTCTGGTCGAGCTAATCATTGTGATTATTTTAATCGGTATTGTGTCAGTGTACGCAGTGAGCCGGTTTTATGGTGTCGACAGTATTTCCGCGCCAGTGGCGCGTGAGCAGGCCATTTCCGTGATTCGACAAATTCAAATCACGCGCATGCAAAACAACATTCCTGATCTTTTCTCCTACTGCAGCGATACCAGCGCCGCCAACCAAGCGTTAAAGCAGCAGTGCCAGCGCAGTCGCTTAGTAATTCAATCCAACTGTTTGGGCAGTTTGGCGGCATGCTCAGCCAGCGATGTCAGCTCGCGCAGCGACGTAGTAAAAATCTCTGGACTGAGCTTTGCGAGTTCACCGGCGCTTAGCAGTGTCGATTTTGATTTGCTGGGCAATCCTAGCAGCGCGCTGACCATCACGATCAATGCTCCAGATAGCCAAGCGAGTGTGTGCATCAATACTCAAGGGTATGTCGGTGGGAGTTGCCTATGAAACGCATACGCGGTTTTACGCTGGTGGAAAGCATCATTGCGATGGTGATCATGGGTATTGCGATGGTGACGATTGCATCGTTTCTATTGCCTCAAGTACTGCGTTCGGCAGACCCTTATTATCAAACTCGCGCCACCGAGCTTGGCCAAAGTGTAATGGCGCAGATGTTGTCGCGCGGTTTTGCTGATAACAGTGATTTCGATGGCGGTGACACGCGCTGCGGCGATGATAACGGCGTGTGTACAGTGCCGCTTGGCGCTGACGATGGTGAAAGCGAGCCAAATGATTTCAATGATGTGGATGACTACATTGGTTGCTGGGTGCCAAGTGGCAGCAGTGAGTGCGGTGATTTAAATTTGCTCACCAAAGACAACGGTGAAAACAGCTATCAAAATTTTCGAGTTGAAATTAGCGTCAGCGCTGATAGCAATTTTGACGCGCAAACCATGAAACGCATCGATTTGGCGATCATCACTCCAAACCAGCCGACCATCAATCTACGTGCATTTCGAGGTAATTACTGATGGCGGCGCCAAGTTTAGCGCGTGGTTTCACGTTGATTGAAATGGTGATCACCATAGTGGTGAGCTCGCTGCTGATCCTAGGTATTGCTGGATTTATTGAACTCGGTGCCACAGGGTATGTTGACTCTATCGACCGTCAACGAGTGCAGACTCAAGCCAAATTTTTGCTTGAGAAAATGGCTCGAGAAATACGCCACAGCATTCCAAACCTGTTGTCGACAGATGTACAAACCGGCGCGCAAAGCTGCTTGAATTTTTACCCAATTGATTATTCAGGTTTTTATACTGTGTCGGGTGCTGACTTACTGTTTGTTCTTGGCGAAGATTCCGTCACCAATGTAATTGATAGCGGACAATCGCTGATCATTAACCCAACGCGCATGGCGGACATTGATAATGCGATTGTGCTGGGCTCTGACAATACCAGCGTTTCTGGCTCAGTATTTACCATTACTGATGGCGCGCAGCTACTCAGCAGTGATTCGGTGGCGAAGCGGGTTTATCTATTTGATGCTTCGGTGTCTTATTGCGTTATAGCCAGCGCGGAGAATTCGCGCTTGTATCGTATTGAAAATGGCGACGCACTGCCGCTTTCCGATGACATTGTGTCGCAAGCTGAATTTCGTTATGACCAAACCGATTTACGCAGCGGTGGTTTGGTGCACATTGATCTTGGCCTAACTCAGCGTGGCGAGCAAAGTCGCTATCAGCAAGATATTCAGGTGCTTAATGTTCCATAGTCCGCGTAAGCAACAAGGCAACTTATATGTGGTGGTGATTTTTGTGCTGGTGGTGATCGGCTTTTTGGCGTCAGGCTTATCACAAGTGCAATGGTCAAACAGTGATGCTCAGGCGCGTAGCGTATTGGGCACTCAGGCGTGGTTGTTGGCTCATTCCACCAACGAATGGGCATTGACGCAAATGTATCCGCTACGTCTAAGCGGTGAAAGTTTTGATTTAAGTGCTGCGTGCAGTGCGCTCACCAGTGCGCCAGAGGCATTAAAAACCGATGCTTGCCGTTCGATTTCAATCAGCTGCAGCGAGCCGGGTAGTAGTGTGCCAAGTGCGCTACGATTCTATCGGCTCGAAAGTAGTGTACAGTGCGGCAGTGGCATTAATCTGGTGGAACGCCGCCAGCAAGTGTGGGTTAGGGAGGTCGAATAGATGAAATGGTTATTGTCACTGTTAAGCGCTGTTTTATTACTCGTATCTCCACACGCTTACGCCGAATTCAGTAGCGCTGTATGTAACAACATTGTCACCAGCCAAAATTTTTCGGTCAATTTTCGTTTATCGCCAGCTACGCACCGCGAAACCATTTATGCAACGAAGCGAAATGATGATGGCTATGTAGCGATTTGGACCAATAATAGTTCGGTGCGCCGCGTTGCAATTCGGGATACGCAAACTCGTTTGTTTGGCTACTACAATATTACTTTGCAGTATGAATCAAATACCGCGAAACGTGGTGTATTGACTTACTATTTAGAGCGCAGCGGCAACTGGGTTGAAATCGATTCGGTTGAAGCGGACATTACCGATTTGTCAGCAGCGATTCAAATCAGTGGTGACAATGTTAGTCAGCTTGAGTGCTCTGATGAGCCTGAATTCCCACAGCCACAAAGCCTTGATTTATGTGACTACTTCCCTGATGCGATTCAGACCAACCGCTACTTTGTCGGTTTTCCATTTGCCAGTGATGTGGTGTTAGGGGGCGATCGCAACAAGCTTTACCTCGCGCAGCGTACCCCAATCTCTTATAACGCGGTATACCACAACGTATTTGCCAGCAGTGGTTGTGTTTATGGTACATCTGGCTCGGTAAGTGGTTGTAACTATAACCCTTTTCTTAGCTATCCTAACTTTCCGCCGACATTGCCAACGTTTCAGCCGGGCACCAGCGATGTTTATTGCAACAACAGCTGCGAGCAAACGCTGACGCCAGGGCGTTATCGCAATGTCACGATTGGCTCGAATCACAGCACGATTGTACTCACTGATGGTGAATACTGGATTGAAACCCTAAATTTCGCCACCAATGATGCGGCGCTGCAAGTGTCTGGGCAAGCCGTTGTCCATTATAAGCACTTGTTGATTAACGGTGACCGCGCCGAAATCAATGCCAGCGGCAGTGCGGATAACTTGTTGTTGGTCGGGCACGGTGTTTATTCCGGCATTACCAACTACTACCACGATGTGACGGCTCATGCGCATCTGTATATTGATGATGCTGCGTTATTGGGGGGGGCGACTGGGCTGGTCAATTACGGTGATCGCTTTTACTGGCAGGGCGCCATTACTTCGTCGCGAGTAAGACTCGGCGGCCACGACGGTCAAATTCACGCGTACGCGCCGCAAAGCTGTTCTTTAACCGGCAATCAATATGCGATTTCGATGTCGCCAAATACCGATATCAGCTTGATGTGCGGTGACGATCGCCCAGAGTTCACCATTACCACGACCAATAACGCCAGTGCGTTTTCTACTCAAGTACGTGTGACTGTGGTGGATAGCAGTGGTAACAGCGTGAGTGGTGTAGGGCTTGAAGTTGTTGATGATATCGGTAGTGGTTCCGCCAATACCTTTACCACCAATAGTGATGGGAAATTGCGCCTGCAGGTGGTGAGTAGCGATTTTTCATCGTTAACGCTTAACCAGTCATACACGATTCAAGCCACACTGGTGCAGGATACCAGTCAATCTGACACCAGTACCTTTAGCTACGTGCCGTTTAAGTTTGCGATTGATGATCAGCAAATTATCGCTGGGCAAGCGACCACCATCAATGCTCAGGTATTGGCGTGTACGGAAGATGGCCAACAGCAAGTCGCGAGCAACTATTCTGGTCAGCCTCAAGTGAACTATCAAGTCGATTACCCAAGCCAAGCGGACGGTGGCATTAACGGCAATTTAGAATACCAGCCGAGCTTTAGTTCCGGTGTGTCGAGCGATGATCTGACATTGGATGAAGTCGGGCAATTTACCGTCACGCTGAGTGATAGTCGCTTCGATTGTTCCAGCTACGCCAGTTGCCCGATTGATGGCGAAGAACAACTGCAAGGCAGTTTTACGCTCTATTCACGGCCTTGGACATTTGCGCTATGCGGCGATGATTTGCAATCGGGCACCAGTCAAGGTGGCGAAGGATTTGTCGCGGCGGGCGAAAATTTTGATTTGACCGCGCAGCCGATTCGCTATGTGGCCTCAGCTGAGGCTGACTACTGTGACAGTGATTTTGTCACTCAAAACTATTTTTACTCCGATGCCAGCGTCGAGCTGAGTTACCAACTCGATAGTCCGTCAAATGGCGAGCTAGGAACATTGACCGCCTCAAGTGGTCTTAGCCAAGTGATTACCGCTTCTGATGCGGCGAATTTGGGGTATATGTTTGATTCGCTCAGCTATGACGAAGCGGGCAGTATTGATATAACCGTGACGGAAACCGGCGCTTTTTATAGCGATATTTTGCAAGGAATCTCGGCCAGTCAAACTCTGGGTCGCTTCTATCCCGCCGCGTTTCAAGTGGTGGGGAATCAGTGGGATTACCCTGATTCACAAAGCTTTGTTTATATGAATCAGCCTTTCGAGCAAATGGATTATCAAGTCGAAGCGTTGAATGCTCAGCTTGAGTCGTTACACAATTACGCGCTATTTAGCAGTGATCTGCAGGCGCAGTTTGATGTTTATGACCCGGATTATCCAACCCGTTTTAATATGGCGCGCCAAGCGGGTAACTGGCAAGTTGTCGATGGCCGCTCGATTGGCTATTTCAGTCAGCCAAAAGGCGACGACTGTAGTGATAGTCCGTGTTGGTCAAAAGCGGACGATTTTGCTCCTGACGGCCCTTTTAATCTCAACACGAGTTCGGATACTTCAAGTATTCAGATTGTTAATGATTTGGTTGTAGGTGATGGTGCGGACAATATCGATCCGGTGGAGTTTAGCGCTCAAACGGATGCACTATTGCCTAACCAGCCGGATATTCGTTTTGGTCGTATGCGAATTGATAGTGTTGGCGGTATAGAAGGGCAGTCATTAAGTGTTCCGCTTTATACCGAGTACTGGAATGGTCAGAAATTCACCATAAACCATGATGATGATGCCACAAATTTCAATGGTAGCTATTTTTGTTCACAAGTTGTTTGGTCTGAAGGCGGCAGTGGGGCATACTTGTCTGGAAGTAGCACGGTGAGCTCAGGTTCATCGGCTCAACTTTTCGCCGCTCAAAATTCTTCAGGTAAGGAACAAGTTCGTTTTTGGTTACGGTTAGACAGCCCTGAAACTTCAGGTGAATGCACGGCCTCAACGAATGTTTTACCTTGGCTTCGATTTGACTGGAATAGTGACAATATCGATGAAGAAGACCCTTCAGCCGTTGTGACTTTTGGTCTATATCGAGGCAATGATAAAGTGATTTTCCGCGGAGAGAGGGGCTTTACCGGCCAATAATTTTTAACGATTTTGGGGTTTTAGTTAGGAATCTGTTAGAAATTGCGGGTTTCAGCCCAGCTTTCCACTTCAATGCCTTGCTGTAAAGGCAAGGCATTGGTAAATTTAGAGCAATTTTCTATCTTCTAATTCTTTCAGGACGAGCGAAGAATATGTTCAAAAAACTTCGTGGCATATTTTCTAATGACCTATCTATCGATTTAGGTACTGCCAACACTCTAATTTACGTTAAAGGACAAGGCATTGTTCTTGACGAACCTTCCGTTGTAGCGATCCGCCAAGACCGCGCGCGCGCTGGTAAAAGCGTCGCAGCCGTTGGTCACGCCGCTAAGCAAATGCTTGGTCGTACGCCAGGCAATATTTCAGCAATCCGTCCAATGAAAGATGGCGTTATCGCCGACTTCTACGTGACTGAAAAAATGCTTCAGCACTTTATTAAGCAAGTTCACGACAACAGTGTTTTAAAACCAAGCCCTCGCGTATTGGTGTGTGTTCCATGTGGCTCAACTCAAGTTGAACGCCGTGCGATTCGTGAATCTGCTCTTGGCGCCGGTGCGCGCGAAGTTTACCTAATTGATGAGCCAATGGCCGCTGCCATTGGTGCAGGTCTACGTGTATCAGAACCAACCGGTTCAATGGTGGTCGATATCGGTGGTGGTACCACTGAAGTTGCGGTTATCTCACTCAATGGTGTGGTTTACTCATCATCTGTTCGTATCGGCGGTGACCGTTTTGATGAAGCGATCATCAACTACGTGCGTCGTAACTACGGCAGTTTGATTGGTGAAGCGACTGCTGAGAAAATCAAACACGAAATCGGCTCGGCTTACCCAGGCGACGAAGTGCAAGAAATCGAAGTGCGCGGTCGTAACCTTGCTGAAGGTGTGCCACGTAGCTTTAGCCTCAACTCAAACGAAATTCTTGAAGCGCTGCAAGAGCCATTGACGGGTATTGTGTCTGCGGTCATGGTTGCACTTGAACAGTGTCCACCGGAATTGGCGTCAGATATTTCAGAGAACGGCATGGTGCTAACCGGTGGTGGTGCACTGCTTAAAGACCTTGACCGTCTATTGACTGAAGAAACGGGCATTCCTGTGGTTATCGCAGAAGACCCTCTAACTTGTGTAGCTCGTGGCGGTGGTAAAGCGCTCGAGATGATCGACATGCATGGTGGCGATCTTTTCAGTGAAGAATAATTTGACTTTGGCGCCTAACGGGGTCATCTCTCGATAAGCAGGAACTCAATCAATGAAGCCGATTTTTGGCCGAGGACCTTCACTTCAGATACGTCTGTTATTCGCCGTAATACTATCAGCCAGCCTCATGCTGGCTGATAGTCGTTTAGGTGCGTTTACTCAAGTCCGCTATATATTGAACAGCATGGTTGCGCCGATTCAGTATGTCGCCGATCTGCCGCGTGGCATGTTTGATGACTTTTATGAACAGTTCAATACTCGCCAGCGTTTAATGGACGAAAATAGCAGCTATAAACGTGAAGTCCTAAGACTCAAGAGCGATATCAGCCTGCTCGCTCAGTACAAAGAAGAGAACCAACGCCTGCGCAAACTGTTGGGGTCGAGTTTTGTGCGTGATGAACGCAAAGTCGTCACCGAAGTGATGGCGGTGGATACCTCGCCATATCGTCACCAAGTGGTGATCGATAAAGGTCGTACCGATGGTGTGTATGTTGGCCAACCAGTGGCTAATGACAAGGGTATCGTGGGTCAAGTTACCTTCGTTTCTGCGCACAATAGCCGAGTTCTGCTCCTTACCGATGCCAATAGCGCCATTCCGGTTCAGCTACTGCGTAATGATATTCGCGTGATTGCCTCAGGCAATGGTCAGATTGACCGTATTCAGCTTGAGCACATTCCGATCAGTACCGATGTTCAAGAGGGCGATTTACTCGTCACATCTGGTCTCGGTGGCATTTACCCAGAAGGTTATCCGGTGGCGAAAGTGTCGCTGGTGGAGCGCGATTCACGCCGTGAGTTTGCCCTGATCGAAGCGGATCCTGTGGTGGATTTTGAACGTTTACGCTATTTGCTGTTGATTTGGCCTAATGATGCTCGCCAAGATCGCGTTCAATCGGCGACGCCAGATAAAATGACAGAGGAAGAAAGCAGTGAGCAATAAGTTTCTTCAAGGGCGCATGGTGATTTTTGTCACCTTCTTTGTCGCGTTAACACTGCAAACCATTCCTTGGCCGGGTATTTTGGAAATGTTGCGCCCATCATGGTTACTCTTGGTGGTGTGCTACTGGGTGTTGGCGTTGCCGCACCGGGTTAACGTCGGTACTGCACTCGTGCTTGGGTTGATGTGGGACTTGTTGCTCGGCTCAACCCTTGGCATTCGCGGTATGATGATGTCTATCGTGGTGTATTTGGTTGCGCTTAACTTTCTGGTGATGCGCAACATGGCACTTTGGCAACAGGCAATTTTGATTGGTTTACTCTCAATGTTGCTGGATGTTTTGGTGTTCTTTGGTGAATATTTGATCCAAGACATCTCATTTAACCCGCTATCGCTTTGGAGTGGGCTAATAAACTGTATACTTTGGCCATGGATGTTTTTATTACTGCGTCGCATCAGACGCCATTGGCATATTAAGTAGATGAGTAAGCAACCACTTATTTTGGCCTCGGGCTCACCAAGACGTAAGGAACTTCTCCAGCAGTTGGGTTATCAGTTTGATATCGTCAAGCCTGATGTAGAAGAACGTCAACACTCCGGTGAAACTGCGCTTGAATATGTGGAGCGGTTATCGCGTGATAAAGCGTTTGCGGGGCTAAATATGGCACCCGCAAATGCGATTGTCATCGGCTCAGATACGATCGTTGTGATCGACCAACAGGTGTTAGAAAAGCCGGTAGATTTTGCCGACGCCAGTAAGATGCTGCAGCGCTTATCTGGCCAATCGCATCAAGTGATGACGGCGGTGACCGTTGCCACGCAGCACAGACATACGTCCACGGTGGTCACCACCGATGTATGGTTTAAAACTCTAGACCAAGAAGAAATCGTAAAATATTGGCAGTCTGGAGAACCACGCGATAAAGCTGGCAGTTATGGCATCCAAGGATTGGGTGGGCGATTCGTAACACGCATTGAAGGCAGTTATTATGCCGTTGTAGGATTACCGTTATTTGAAACTGACCAGCTCTTGCACGAATTCTTATAAATTAGATTGAGGTGCGCTCATGAGTGCAGAGTTGTTAATCAATGTGACCCCGAGTGAAACTCGTGTGGCCATGATTGAGGGAGGCACACTCCAAGAAGTTCATATTGAACGTGAAGCTAAACGTGGCATTGTTGGCAATATTTATAAAGGGAAAGTCAGTCGAGTCCTTCCGGGAATGCAGGCGGCATTTGTTGATATTGGTTTAGACAAAGCGGCATTTCTTCACGCATCCGATATTGTTCCTCACACCGAATGTGTTGCTGAAAACGAAAAGCAGCAGTTCCAAGTCCGTGATATTTCAGAGCTTGTCCGCCAAGGCCAAGACATCGTGGTGCAAGTGGTTAAAGACCCGCTTGGCACTAAAGGCGCACGCCTGACGACCGACATCACGCTCCCTTCCCGCTATTTGGTGTTTATGCCAGGAGCCAGTCACGTGGGCGTCTCCCAGCGAATTGAAAGCGAAACCGAACGTGAGCGATTGAAAAAAGTCGTTGCCGATTATTGCGATGAAAACGGGGGCTTTATCATTCGCACAGCGGCTGAAGGCGCAGATGATAAAGAGTTGTCGCAAGACGCCGCGTTTTTGAAGCGCTTATGGTCAAAAGTGATGGAACGCCGCAGCAAATACAAAACCCGCTCGACGCTGTACGGTGAATTAGGTTTGTCGCAACGCATTTTGCGCGATTTTGTCGGAACCGATCTGACAAAAATTCTGGTTGATTCTCGCCTTGAGTTTGAAAATCTGTTGGAATTCACTTCTGAATACGTTCCCGAACTGACCGATAAACTTGAGTTGTTTGAAGGCGATAAGCCGATTTTTGATATGTACGACACCGAAAATGAGATTCAACGTTCGCTTGAGCGTAAAGTTGAACTTAAATCGGGTGGCTATTTGATCATTGATCAAACCGAAGCCATGACCACAGTCGACATTAATACCGGCGCTTTTGTTGGCCGTCGTAACTTAGAAGAGACCATCTTCAACACCAACGTCGAGGCGACTCAGGCGATTGCGCGCCAGCTGCGGTTGCGCAACCTTGGCGGTATCATCATCATCGATTTCATCGATATGACCTCGGAAGATCACCGTAAGCGAGTGTTGATTTCTCTAGAAGCGGCGCTGAATAAAGATCGAGTTAAAACCAATATCAACGGCTTTACTCATCTTGGTTTGGTGGAAATGACGCGTAAAAGAACCCGCGAAAGTATTGAACATGTTCTGTGTTCGACTTGTCCAACCTGTGAAGGGCGCGGAAGTGTCAAAACGGTTGAAACCGTGTGCTTTGAAATTTTACGCGAAATTACTCGAGTTAACCGCGCTTATGACTCAGACAAGTTTGTGGTGTATGCCTGCCCAGCAGTGGAAGAAACTTTGCAAGGTGATGAGTCACATGCACTGGCTGAACTTGAAGTCTTTATCGGTAAAGAAGTTCGTATTCAAGCGGAACCTTTGTATATTCAAGAACAATTTGATGTCGTTATGATGTAAGGCTGTTTGTGAGCTCAACTGCTACGCGCGCCTCGCGCTTTTTGTTATGGCTATTGGTGATCGTGCTGGTCACCTTGGCCATTGCGGTAACCACGCTGCGTATTGCGTTACCGAAATTAAACCATTTTCAATCTGAAATTCAGACTCTAGTGACGAAAGTGACCGGAATGGATATGCAGATTGAAAACATTAGTGGTTTTTGGCGCAATACCCATCCGTCAGTTTCTCTGCAGGGCATTCGTGCCAAACTGCCTAAAGGCAGTGACATCAAATTTGCCGCCGCCAGCGTAGACGTTGAGTTTGACCTCATTGATTCTGTACTGCAGATGCAACCTGTTATTGCTGAGCTCAATATTCATAAGCTCGGTATCGATGTCAGTTCAGTGGATTTTTTCTCTCTTAAGCAAAAAGAGCCTAATGATGAGCAAAATCCAGCGCGAACAGGCATCGACATTCTCGATAATCTGTTTTTACGCCAACTCGATAGCTTTTCACTTATCGATGCCAATGTGATTTACAAAGGCGTCGATGAAGACGTGCGTCGACTTAAAATCGATAAACTGAAATGGCGCAACCTCGGGCGGCGACATCTTGCCGAAGGCATCGTCAGTATTGCCGACAGCAACCTCAATTCACTCAGTGTCAGCGCAGATTTTACCGATCATGGTTCTTTGATGGATGTGTCCGGTGAGTTTTATGCCTCAGCCGACAACATCAGTGTTACGCCATGGTTGACGCGTTACTTGAAAGATCAAACGGGCATTAAAACCGGTGAAATCGGACTGAGCAGTTGGGTGACCTTAGATCATTCACAGCCTGTTAACGCTTATGTCGACCTCAAGCCTTCGCAGTTGGTATGGCAGGAAGGGCAACAACACGAGCTGAATGTTGAATCGGGCGTTTTCCAATTATCTCCTTATCAAAATGGTTGGCGAGTAAGTGGTCACTCACTTAAGCTGCGAACCGATGATACGCCATGGCCAGATCTGGATTTGGCTTTGGATTACCAACCAGATAAATGGGCGCTCAATGTTTCTCAGCTTGATTTAGCCGCGATTACGCCACTGGTAAAACTGGCCCCTGATTCGAAAAAAACATCTGATTTATTGGAACAATTTAAACTAGGCGGCCAAGTAGAAGATTTGCGCGTATCGATGGGCAAATCACTCGATAGCTTGCGTTATTCTGCGCAGCTTGAAAATGGCTCAATGGCGCAATGGCAACTGCTACCGGAACTGCATCACCTAAGTGCTCATGTCGCGGGCAATATGCAAAAGGCGGGGGTGCAACTGTCGCTTATCGATGACACTTTGCCATACGGCGACGTTTTTCAGGCGCCGCTGAATATCAAGCAAGGGCAAGTCGACTTAGTTTGGCAGCGCCAAAGCGATGGTTGGTCGCTATGGGCGGATAAAATCACTGCCGCGACGCCAGATTTACAGGTACTTGGCGCATTTCGTCTTGATTTTCCGCAAGACAAAAGCCCATTTTTGTCTTTTTACGCCGAAGCCGATCTGTATAACGCCGGAGAAACATGGCGTTACTTGCCGTCATTGGCGCTAGGTCGCAGCTTAACGGATTACCTGTCGAGTGCCATTCAAGGCGGCAAAGTCGATACCGCAAAACTGTTATGGTATGGCGAGTTAGGCGATTTTCCGTATAAGCATAACGAAGGCGTTTTTCAGGCTTGGGTCGGCCTTGAACATGGTCAATTTAGTTTTGATACCGCTTGGCCGCCGATCACCGATTTGCAGATGAATTTGCTGTTCCAAAACGATTCGATGTACCTCGATTCCCAGCAAGCGACGCTCAAAGATGTTCATGCTTCGCGCATTAAAGGTCAAATTCCCGAATTGGCTGAAGATGGCCATCTTAAATTGGAAGCCACCACGACAGCCAGTGGTAAAGCGGTTCGCGACTACATGACGGCAACGCCACTGGTTGATTCGGTTGGCGCTGCATTGACCGCCGTTCAAGTCGAAGGCGATGTTCAATCTTCATTCCAGTTAGATATTCCACTCAATGGTGATGAGCCACGAGCCTGGGGGTATGCGGAATTAAAAGATAACCATGTTGATATCGACGCGCCGCCAATGTCCTTGGAGTCGGTTTCGGGCAAGATTGAATTTGATAACGATGTCGTCACGGCTGCGGGTCTATCCGCGCAATTATTGGATCAACCGATTTCGGTCGATTTTAAAGGCGAGAGCGCTAAACAAGGCTATACCGTCGGTATTGATTTACTTGGTGATTGGGACGTTAAGCCGCTCGCGCCATATATTGGCAAGCAGTGGACTACGCCGCTGTCTGGTCATGCGCCTTGGCGTGCTGGCGTGAAAATTCAGCTCAACGATGTTGGGTTTACGTATCAAATTGACAGCAGTGCAGACTTACGCCAAGTGGCGAGCCGTTATCCTTATCCGCTTAATAAAGCGCTTAACAGCAAGGGTAAAGCGGTGCTTCAGGCCTCTGGTAACCAAGAGCGTGTGGCTGCACGTCTTGAGTTACCAAACGCTAAATATCAAGCCGATATCGATATTGGCGGTAGCGTGCCAGTATTGAAAGCAACCAACTTGGTACTGGGTAAGGGCAGTTTTAAAATCAGCCCTGTGGTGGGACATCACGCGCAAGTGCGGTTAAAGCAGTTCAATATCGACTCTTGGCTCGATTGGTATAATTCTTTACCGACCACGACACAAAGTTCAGCTTCTACGGCCAAGGCGAAAAGTGCGCCAAGCATTGAGGTTCCTTTACCTGAACGTGTAGATATGGACGTCAAAGAATTGAGCTTTATGGGTATTGATTGGAATGACGTGAATGCCACCGCGCGTAAGAAATCGGATAACTGGTCACTGGATCTTGATAGCCAAGAGATCAAAGGCCAAATTCAGTACAGTGCGGCGAACAACGACACTGTGGTCAACCTCAGCAAGTTACATCTTTATATTCCGCAGCTTGAAGATAGCGATACTCACCCTCTTGAAGCCGAGCATATCAAACAGCCACTTGCGACTCAGTTAGAGAAAGATATTTATCACAGCTTGACCAATATTACCCTTAAGGCGAAAGACTTTTGGCTGCAAGGTTATAAAGTAGGTAATGCGGATGTCAAAGTGGTGCGCCAAGCCGACAAAATTGAGCTGAAAAAAATGGCGTTTTCCAGTGGCAGTAACCAAATTAATATTGATGGTTCATGGCAGTTGTCAGACACGCTTAACCAATCGCAGTTTAACTTGTCGGCCAAAGGCGATAACAATAGTGATTTGATGGAACGCTTTGGTATTGCTTCCGGTATTCAAAAGGCGCCATTTGAACTTAATACGTCAGTGAACTATCAAGGTTCGCCTTGGGCGATGCGTGTGAACACTTTGGCCGGCAAAGTGAAAACTAAGCTGGGTAAAGGGGTGATTTCCGATGTGAGCGGCGCGGCTAAATTGCTTGGTTTGTTCAGCTTGGATTCGATCATTCGTAAAATGCAGCTCGATTTCTCGGATGTGTTTGATAAAGGGATGGCGTTTAACTCCATTACTGGTAGCGGTGAAATTCGTGATGGTATTTTTGTCACCAACAACATTGAAATGGATGCGGTGGCTGGTGAAATGACCATTAAGGGTTTGGCTGATTTGAATAAGCGAACCGTCGATGCCGAAGTGAATTTCGTTCCGGATATTACCTCAGGGATTCCGGTGCTAACCGCGTTTGCGGTTACGCCAACCACAGCGCTTTACGTACTGGCGATCACCACAGTGATTTCACCGGTGGTGGAAGTCTTTACTCAAGTGAATTACGAAGTCAAAGGCCCTCTCGATTCGCCAACGGTAAAAGAGTTGTCGCGTAGTCGCGGAGAGTTTAAGCTGCCTGAGAAGCTGCGCAAAGAGGCAGAAGCCACTCAATAAAGGAGAAACTCATGGATCGAGTTGGCATCATTCAAATGACGTCAGGCCCAGACCCTTGGCAAAATTTGGCGGTGATTCGCGAGCAAGTTGAATCACTTGCCAAGCAGCAAGTGGCTTGGGTCGTGACGCCAGAAAATGCCTTGGTATTTGGCAAAAAGCAAGATTATCACGCCCATGCCGAGGTACTTGGCGGCGGTCCGTTACAAGCCGAGTTGAGCGATATTGCTCAGCAGTTTGGGGTGTGGTTACTTATCGGTAGTATGCCGATTCAAACCGACCAAGGTGTAACGACCACTTCGATTTTATTTGATCCACACGGCCAGCAAATCGCTCACTACGACAAACTGCATATGTTTGACGTCGATGTTGCCGATGGCCATAAACGCTATCGCGAATCAGAAATTTTTACTCCCGGCCAACAAATCGTCCTCGCGAAGACACCATTTGCTAACTTAGGCTTAACGATCTGTTATGATGTACGCTTTCCTCATCTTTATGCGGAGTTGGCTCGCCAAGGCGCAAATGTATTTGTGGTTCCCGCTGCGTTTACCGCGGTAACCGGTAAAGCGCATTGGGAAGTGCTGTTAAGAGCGAGAGCGATAGAAAACCAAGCTTGGGTAGTGGCGGTGAATCAGTGTGCGACACACCCGTGTGGTCGAGAAACTTGGGGGCATTCGATGGTAATCAGTCCTTGGGGAGAGATCGTCGCCAGTTTAGACAATCAGCCAAGTGTACTCACCGCTGAGTTGTGTATCGAACAAGTGCAGGAAGTGAGAACGGCAATGCCCACCGGGCAACATGTCCGTTTTGAAACTCAATTAAAATAGTAAGAGTGAAGTATGACCATTAACCACGTTGAAGACGCTTTATTGGCTCCAGGCGGGCTAACCGAGCAAGATGTCGCTGACACTTTATCGAGCATTGCGACCCGTCAGATCGATTACGCGGATATTTACTTCCAATCTAGCTGGCATGAGTCGTTAGTCTTGGAAGACAGCATCATTAAAGACGGTTCATTTAATATCGATTGTGGTGTGGGCGTTCGAGCGGTGACCGGCGAAAAAACGGGCTTTGCATACTCTGACCAAATTCAGCTTGATGGCCTAAAGCAGAGTGCGATTGCTGCGCGCGGTATTGCTCAGCAAGGGCAAAACGGCCAAGTTCAAGCTTTTAAACGCAGTGATAACCAAGCCTATTATGGTGCGGTAAACCCCCTTGAAAGCTGGGAAAAAGAACAAAAGACCGCGTTGCTAAAAGAACTCGATGCTTACATTCGTACCAAAGAGCCACTGATTAAAGAAGTGTCAGTGAGCTTGAGTGGTGTGCATGAACAGATTTTAGTGGCTGCGACTGACGGCACATACGCTGGGGATGTTCGTCCTTTGGTACGTTTGTCTATCAGTGTGTTAGCGCAAAAAGGCGATCGCCGTGAACGCGGCAGTGCTGGTGGTGGCGGCCGTTTTGGTTACGACTTTTTCTTGTCTGATTTGCAAGGTCAGGCTCAGGCTTATCATTTTGCCGATGAAGCGATTCGTATGGCGCTAGTGAATCTAGAAGCCGATGCGGCGCCAGCGGGAACCATGCCAGTGGTATTGGGTTCTGGTTGGCCGGGTGTGTTGCTGCACGAAGCGGTCGGTCACGGTTTAGAAGGTGACTTCAACCGTAAAGACTCTTCGGTATTTAGCGGTAAAGTGGGTCAGCAAGTGACTTCCAAGCATTGCACAATTGTCGATGATGGTACGCTTAAAGATCTGCGCGGTTCACTCAATATCGATGATGAAGGTGTCGCGGGTCAGTACAATACTTTGATTGAAAATGGCGTACTGAAAGGCTACATGCAAGATAAGCTCAACGCCCGTTTAATGGGGGTGGCGCCGACCGGAAATGGCCGTCGTGAATCCTACGCGCATTTGCCGATGCCACGTATGACCAACACCTACATGTTGCCAGGTGAGCATGCGCCAGAAGAAATTATCTCGACGGTTAAACGTGGTCTTTACGCGCCAAACTTTGGCGGCGGCCAAGTGGACATTACATCCGGCAAGTTTGTGTTCTCTGCCTCGGAAGCGTATCTAATTGAAGACGGTAAAATTACTCGCCCAGTGAAAGGTGCGACGCTGATTGGCTCGGGTATCGAAGCGATGCAGCAAGTGTCGATGGTTGGTAATGATTTGAGCCTTGACCGTGGTGTTGGTGTGTGCGGTAAAGCCGGGCAAAGTTTGCCTGTGGGTGTTGGCCAGCCGACGCTCAAGCTTGATTCTATCACCGTTGGTGGCACAGAATAACTGGCAATAAGCGAATCTTATCAGACAAAAAAGCTGCGTATTGACGCAGCTTTTTTTATGGGTGTTTGAACCTAATAAGTCGCTTTGTAATGTTAGATATCGTCGCGTTCAATTGGGCAACTCATACAGCGTGCACCGCCGCGACCGCGGCCAAGTTCGTTGCCTGGAATGGTCAACACTTGAATGCCCGCTTTGTCGTATTTTTCGTTGGTATAGACGTTGCGCTCGTAACCAATCACCACGCCCGGCTTAACGGTCAGAACGTTGTTGGCGTCATTCCATTGCTCACGTTCTGCCTCATAGTTATTACCGCCGGTGGTAATGATTTTGAGCTGATCAACATTGAGCGCTTGTTCGATGGCTTTGATGTAGCTTGGTACCGATTTCACTTGCATAGCGCCGTTGCCGTTTGGAGTCAGCGACCAAGTGGCCAAATCATTGCGCATCACTTCTGGATAAACCGAAAACGTATCAACGTCCATGTGGGTCATAACCGTGTCTAAATGCATGCATGCGCGGCTTTTTGGCAACTGTACTGCGATCACTTGTTTGGCTTGTTGGTGCTTAAATAGGTTGGCCGCTAGGTTTTCAATCCCTTGCGCTGTGGTGCGCTCTGACATACCGATCAGCACGGAACCATTACCAATCACCAGTACGTCACCACCTTCGATATTGGCATTGTCGTAGTGAAGATCTTCATTGCCAAAGTATTTGATAAATTCCTGACCAGCAAAGGTTGGGTGCCAGCGATAGATGGCACGCAGATGATTGGTTTCACGCTGGCGCGCGGGTTTCATCATTGGGTTGAGCGATACACCGCCATACACCCAACAAGAGGTATCTCGAGTGAATAGGTGATTTGGTAGCGGTTCAATCACAAAATCAAGTGGGCGATGCAAACTCGGTAGTATTGACGAAGAGTGAATTGGCAACTCTGAATAGGCTAAACCACCGAGTAGGATAGTTGCCAAATGTTCGTTATCCATTTCAGACAAGTATGAACGCAGATCTTTGGCAAAAGTTGGCCCATAGCGATAGTCAGAAATTTGCGTTTCGAGTAGCCAGTGACGGGCTTCGTTTATCGCCAATGTTTCGACTAGCAAGTCATGTAATAGCAGAACTTCGACATCTTGTTGTCTGAGTGTATTGGCAAACGCGTCGTGCTCTTGGCCGGCGGCTTCAACCGCTAACACATCATCGAAAAGTAATTCATGGCAATTTGAAGGGGTGAGGTGAGTTAAGGCTCTTTCTGGTCGATTTAATAACACTCGTCGCAATTGGCCAACTTCAGATCCTACGTACAGCTTACTCATTTTGTATCCTTACAACTTTATCCTGACGCTATTTATGACAAGCTTGTTATCAAGATGCAACCTTATGCGTTAGATTAATATATTTTAAATTTGTGGATAGGTATTATTTTTGTCTTTTAAGGTCAATTTAATTACTGATTATTTGGATGATTAATCTGATCGGTAATTTTTTGTTAGTTTGCTTCAATATTCGCTGTGTATTAATGGCTGTGATATCAACAATCCGAAGTTTTAGAATATAAATGCGGGTTATTAGCGATATCCTGCATAAATCATGAATATTAATGCAATGGCATATTTAGAGCTGTAGTGCATGAGCGCAACAGAAAAACGCATGTATAGGCAAAATCATTAAACTAGGCCGAAATAGATAATTCTGAATCGAGTTTTGAAAAGAAAATGTTAAACTGCGCGTCTTTTTCGAGGCGACAACCTAATATCAGCACTCTAGCGTAATAAATTTCACCTTGTCATTCGGCTTCGGGTGGCTTTTATCACTAATCCGTGCCATATTTCGTCGCAGTAAATTAGCTATGACCGGAGCCATATTATGTCTCAAGAAGATGAATATCTATCAGTGGAAGATCTGATTGAAATTCAAAAAGAAGATACTCGCGATATCATTCAATCTCTACTCGAAGATGGCAGTGATCCTGATGCGCTCTACGAGATCGAACACCACCTGTTCTCTGAAGATTTTGACAAACTTGAGAAGGTCGTAGTGGAAGCCTTCAAAATGGGCTTTGAGGTTTTAGAAGCGGAAGAGACCGAAGACGAAGACGGCAACAAGCTGCTGTGTTGCGACGCAACCATGAGCTGCGCACTGAATGCAGAACTGATTGACGCTCAGGTTGAAAAATTGGTCAATTTGGCTGAAAAGTACGACATCATCTACGATGGTTGGGGCACTTACTATGAAGGTGAAGATGCGCTTTATCCAGATGATGATGAAGACGACGAAGACCAATAAATTTTATAAAAATGCCAGCCTCGTGCTGGTATTTTTATAGCTGTTGCAGCGCTTTTATGTTTGACTACGATTTAGATTATAAAACTAAAAAAGCTCAACGTTATGATTTTTCCTTTGGCAGGTCTGTGGCAAGTATCGCCTTTGACCGACCTTTCTATACCTCAAGATGACATTACCT
The DNA here is from genome assembly GCF_900100015.1 of Vibrio xiamenensis. GTDB lineage: Bacteria > Pseudomonadota > Gammaproteobacteria > Enterobacterales > Vibrionaceae > Vibrio > Vibrio xiamenensis. Next base: position 47,668 of record NZ_FNDD01000014.1, read on the forward strand.
TTCCAGCACCACTAAGCCAGGTGCTACCCACATCGTTATCTGAATCCGAGATTGCTACTCAAGAGTGGCATTTAATGCATGATATTGACCTTGATGAAGCAATGCTAGCAAGCGCCGCCATCGACTTGGTGATGTCGGGCGTGACTCATTTTGCTGAAGTTCGGGTTAACGGCGTTGCGGTGTTTGATTGTGATGGCTTTACGAGTGAGTACCGCAAACAAATCAAAGATTACCTGCATCTTGGCCGCAACCGGTTTGAGATCCTGTTTCTTGATCCTGAGGATCAAGATTGGCTTGATGAAGCACCACAAAAAGCGTTAGACAGCGAAGAAACCCGCGTCGGCGTTTGGCAGGTTCCTTATCTTGAGTTTATTGAGCACGTTAGGCTTGAGAAGGTTACAACCGAGCAAGTTTGGCACCATGGTGGCGGCTGTGAGTTTTTGGTTCATTTACACTACACCACTTTTAAGCCAGGGCTCGTCTCGGCGGCGGTGAAATTCAATGCGATGACCTATCATCTGCCCATTGATGTGCGCAGCGATCATGCGATGGCGCTATTTCAGATAGAAGCGCCAAATCCAGATATACCTTATTCCTTGTTGGTTAGTCTTGATGGCCAGCAGCGAGAAACTCACGTCTATTTAAATGCCAAGCAATGTGTTACCCAGCAATCGAAGTGACGTTACCATGAGCGCATAGCCATTGCGCTTGATGTTTGCGTTGCCAAACTTTCTCGTGGAAGTAGTAAGCAACGGTGTTAAAACATGGTTCAATCGTTGCCATGATTCCGCCAACGAATAGATCGCCAGTCAGCATGTAGGCTACGCCAAACGCGACCGAGAAGTGCACGCTGGCAAAGCTTGCGGTTTTGATTCGTGCTGAGCGGCCAAATTGGCGAAGTGCGGCAACATTGCTCCATACTTTTTCGTGGAAATAGAATGCGATGGTGTTGACACTTGGTTCTAACATTGCAATCAAGCTGCCGAGTAGAATATCGCCAGTCAGTACATAGGCGACGGTAAAAGCAATAGTAAAGTGAATTGCAGCAAAATTAAGCGTCTTTTTCATAATGGTTACCTACGTTCAATGACCTCGTGTTGATGGGGTTATTATTGTAAATAATTCTCATTTGTAAAAGATGGATTGCTCGATTATTTTGATAGGTAATAACGATTAAAAGCGCCTAAATAGGCGCTTTTTTTCTATTGAATCTCGAAGTAACTTTAAAGCTGAGGCTTCACGACCAGTACGTTAATTGGCGAGTTTTGTACCACTTTAGTGGCGACAGAGCCGAGCATCATATTATCCACGCGTGAGCGTTTATGGCTCGGCATAATGATCAAATCTGCGCCAAGGCGTTCGGCGTAATCCAGAATCGTTGTGTACGGTTTTCCTTCCGCAACATGAACGTGATACACCACATCTTCATCGATATGTTTGACCGCAAACTGCTTAAGTTGCGTTTTGACATCGGTTTTCATCTTATTCGCCGCATCTTTGGGGAAATAAGTAGCGACCATCGACATGTGAATCCCTGGCAACACGTTCAGAAGGTGGACTTCTGCGTTGGAGTGTTTTGCATGCCAAACGGCGAGCTCAACAGCTTTGTCGGCAAACCCTTTTTCATTCAGATCTACTGGAACCAAAATTTGTTTATACATACGTGATTCTCTTGTCTTTCACTAAGATGCAAAGTCACGCCTCTTATGGTGAAGAGGCGTAACCGTTTGTTTATGCGCTCAGTTTTTCACGGCGAATACGTCGGCGTTGATTCCAAGCAAGTAACAACAGTATCAGTGAAGCGGGAACAAAGACCCATTCTTTCATCGGTCTTGGTAACTCTTCGATCACAGATTCGATTTCCCAGTCAAAGTCGATACCAGCGGCTTCTGCCGGGCTACCAAATTCCACCATATCGACGATCATTCGTTGATCTTCTTGGCGCAACATTAAGCCGGTTGAAGCGATGCGATCGTCAGCGGTTTGAGCATTTTCATCAAACGGAAGACGAACCACTTTTTCCACATGATCGCCGTCGAGCGTTTCACCTGAAACCAGAAGTTCTAGCGATTCTCCCACATTTAATTGCTGGGTTATTTGCGCTATCTCAATTCCGGGAGATACAACTTTCGGTGGATAGACCATGTCCCACCAGAAACCAGGGCGGAAGAAAGTGAAAGTCAATACCAACAGTAATACGGTTTCCCACCATTTGTTTTTGGTGAACCACCAACCTTGTGTCGCGGCAGAGAAAATCAACATCGCGACAATCGCTGAGAATATCGTCAGTGCCAAATGCCACCACGTATCAATACCGATCAGCAGCAGCTGAGTATTGAAAACGAACATAAATGGTAGAATGGCTGTTCGAATATCGTAGGTAAAGCCTTGGATACCAGTGCGAATCGGGTCGGATTTGGCAATCGCGGCAGCGGCAAATGCCGCGAGGCCGACCGGCGGTGTATCATCGGCCAGAATACCGAAATAGAACACGAACAGGTGCACGGCAATCAATGGAATGATCAAACCGTGTTGAGCGCCGAGCGTCACAACTACTGGCGCCATCAAGGTCGAAACGACGATATAGTTCGCAGTGGTCGGCAAGCCCATTCCTAAAATCAGACTGATGACGGCGGTAAATAGCAGCATTAGGAAGATACTGCCGCCAGAGATGAACTCAACAAAGTCGGTCATCACCAGGCCAATACCCGTTAGGGTGACAACACCAACCACAGTACCCGCAGCTGCAGTCGCCACACCAATACCGATCATGTTGCGCGCGCCTGATACCAAGCTTTCTGCCAAGTCAACAAAACCGGCTTTGGCTTGCTGGGTGACATCATTTTGCTTGTTGATCAGCGCCATTAACGGACGTTGAGTGATCAAAATGAAGATCATAAACACCGTCGCCCAGAACGCAGAAAGACCCGGAGAGAAGCGCTCTACGGTCAAACACCATACTAAAACGACGATTGGCAGTAGGAAATGCAGGCCAGATTTTACCGTTGGACCTGGATCGGGCACTTCAGTTAATTGTTCATCAATTTCAGGTGCTTGATCGGCATATTTAGCCGACACTTTAAGTAGCGCAACATAAACCAGTAACAGTGCAACACCGACAATGGTCGTGGCAGCGCTGCCGAATACATCTTTAGTCCAGCCGACACCGTAATATACCAATGCACTTAATATGCCCAGCGCAACAATGGTACTGCTGAACGAGAAAATGCTTTGTAGCCAAGTTGGCGTATGGCGACGTGGTAGCCCTTGCATGCCCGCTTTACACGCTTCCAAGTGCACAATGTATAGCAGCGCTATATAAGAGATCAGTGCAGGAAGAATCGCGGCTTTGATGACTTCAACATACGAAATTCCGACATACTCGACCATCAAAAATGCGGCGGCGCCCATAATCGGCGGCGTAAGCTGACCATTGGTGGACGCAGCAACTTCAACTGCGCCTGCTTTAGTGCCAGGAAAACCGACTCGTTTCATCAACGGAATCGTAAAGGTACCAGTTGTCACCACGTTGGCGATCGACGAACCAGACACTAAACCAGATAAACCAGAGGCGACAACAGCGGCTTTTGCAGGTCCGCCACGCATATGTCCAAGCAGTGAGAAAGCGACTTTGATGAAATAAGCGCCCGCGCCTGCGCGTTCAAGCATGGCGCCAAACAGCACGAACAAGAACACAAATGAGGTCGAAACCCCAAGAGCAACACCAAATACCCCTTCGGTAGTCAACCATAGATGTGACATCGCTTTATTTAAGCTTGCGCCTTTGTGTGCAATGACGTCAGGCATGTAGGGACCAGCAAAGGTGTAGAGTAAAAAGACGGCAGCCACACACATCAGCGGCGGACCGAGTGCTCGGCGTGTCGCTTCAAGCAGTAGCACCATACCAATAACGGCGACAATAATATCGACTTGAGTTGGTGCGCCTGAGCGGCCGGCAAGCTCGGTATAAAAAAGATAAATATAAGCTGCAGAAAAACTGCCAGCGAGCGCCAGAATCCAGTCGATAAACGGAATTCGATCACGCGGTGAATTCTTCATTGCTGGGTAGGCAGTAAACGCTAAAAAGATAGCGAACATTAAGTGAATCGATCGGGCTTCGGTGTCATTAAGAATGCCGATGTCAAAAACAAAAGGCAGTGGAGAGGCATACCAAAGCTGGAATAAAGACCAGCATAACGGCACTAACCAGAGAATGCGTCCAGGTAAACCTGACGGATTACGTGCACCGGTATCGGCCTGAGCAACCATCTCTTGCACATCTTGAGACGAATGATTTGTCTGCGTCATGTACGTTATCCTTATTATAAATACTGATTATCGCTTAACAGCGAGCATCTTTGTTCTGGCTTTGTTTCAAGTCTAGTTAAAGACGACAACAATGCTGAACGGTTGTTTTTCGTCAATTGAGGTTGAGAAGAGTGGGGTTAGAAAAAGGAACGACTAACTTCAAGTGGAAAAGTCAGTTTTATTACTGAGCAAGGAGAAGGTGGCAGCCCTTCCCCTTGCATCTTCGCGAGTGCTTACATCAAGCCTGCTTCTTTGTAGTATTTCACTGCACCTGGGTGAAGTGGAATTGAGATGCCTGCTTTAACCATGTCTTCTTTGGTTAAGTTGGCAAAAGCAGGGTGCAGGCGTTTAAAGGTATCGAAGTTTTCAAATACCGCCTTAACAACGTTGTATACCGCTTCGTCAGAAACATCAGAAGTGGTCACTAGCGTAGCTGCAACACCGAAACTTTTCACATCTTTATCGGTACCACGGTACATGCCAGCAGGAACAGTTGAGTATGCGTAGTAAGGGTTATCCGCCACGATCTTGTCGATTTCAGGGCCAGTCACAGGAATCAGTTTTGCATCACATGATGTGGTTGCTTCTTTGATTGAACCATTTGGATGGCCGACAACGTAAACGAACGCGTCGATTTTGTTATCACACAGTGCTTGAGAACGTTCTGAACCTTTCAGTTCTGAAGTAAGTTTGAAGCTGTCAGTCGTCCAACCCATCGCGTCCATGACGACACCCATGGTCGCACGGTCACCCGAACCTGGGTTACCAATGTTAACGCGTTTACCCGCAAGGTCTTTCACGTTATCAATACCAGCGTCGGTACGCGCGATAATGTTGAAAGGTTCGGTGTGCAAAGAGAACACAGCGCGAAGCTTTTTAAATGGTCCTTGCTCTTCAAACTTACTGGTGCCGTTGTAACCATGATACTGCCAATCAGATTGAACGATACCAAAGTCAAGCTCACCCGCACGAATGGTGTTGACGTTGTAGATTGAACCGCCAGTCGATTCTACTGAACAACGAATATTGTGGTCTTTACGGCCTTTGTTGACCAGCTTACAAATTGCGCCACCAGTTGGGTAATAAACCCCAGTGACAGAACCTGTACCAATCGTAATGAACTCTTGTGCATTGGCAGCGCCGGCACCTATTACAGTTGCTGCAAGCGCGGCAACTTTCACAAGTTTTTTAAATGCCATGAATTTTCCTTCCTTATTCATTATTGACCCTTAGCAAGTGTAGATGCTAGGGCGTTTCCTATTTCGGAAACGGCATCTTTTTCAATCCATCTGTTGAAAAAGTTGCAGAATCATACCAAAAAACCATAGATAATGACGGGAATGTTGAGAAAACCAGCGATAATGACTAATTGATTAGCAATCAACTAAGCGTTTAGTTTGTTATAAAATGCTTTTTGATCAATCGTTTAGTTCACTTAGTGTTATGAAACAGGATTTTATCTGAGATGTGATCTAAATCACACGTTGGGCGTGTGATTTAGATGGAAATGGCGAGATTTTGCTAATTAACCAGTGTATTCAAAGAGTTCACACACAGAGTCAAACAGTTGTTCTGAACTATTATTGCGTGTTGGCGTAATAAAAATGGTGTCATCGCCAGCAACAACGCCCAAAATGCCTTCCGATTTGCCCAATGAATCTAACAAGCGAGCAATGAGTTGTGCTGCGCCAGGGCCGGTGTGAATCACTACCAACGCATTGTTATGGTCGATGTCTAACACCAACTCACGCAGCGAGCTCGAGACGGTTGGGACTCCAAGTTCTGCAGGGAGGCAGTACACCATTTCCATTTTAGCGTTACGCGTACGCACCGCACCGAACTTAGTAAGCATTCGAGATACTTTAGATTGGTTAATATTATCAAAGCCTTCAGCTTTTAAGGCATCAACAATATCGCCTTGAGAACCAAATCGTTCTTCCTTTAATAGAGATTTAAATGCGCGAACGAGGTTATCTTGTTTGTCTGAATTACGCATGGTTGTTCCAGTCGAATTCCATAAAAGTAAGTGAATATTTTCGCATAGCTATGCATTAACACCAAATGCTAACGCGAAATCTGTCTAAGACATCACTGTAAACCTTTGCAGAAATACCGAGTTAACTCTTTGTCAGTAAAGCTAAAGCATGATGATCTTATGTCATGGTTGTGCCACGCTATATCTGGGTTGCGCAAAGTCGCAAACATAGCGTTAATTGTTTGTAATCAGTATGTGATTACTATAATTTTAATCGTGCTGATATTAGACGCCCTACTAAAACATATAAGAGAGTCATCTCAAGGAGAACTACAATGAAAGTCGCTGTTATTGGTGCCGCTGGCGGCATCGGTCAAGCCCTCGCTCTTTTACTTAAAAATCGTCTTCCTGCCGGAACTGATCTTGCCCTGTATGACATTGCCCCAGTCACACCGGGTGTTGCTGCCGACCTAAGCCATATCCCAACACCTGTGTCGATCAAAGGTTACGCAGGTGAAGATCCGACCCCAGCTTTAGAAGGTGCGGATGTTGTTCTTATCTCTGCTGGAGTTGCGCGTAAGCCTGGTATGGATCGTGCGGATCTGTTTAATGTAAACGCTGGAATTGTTAAATCTCTAGCTGAAAAGATCGCCGTTGTTTGCCCAACAGCTTGTGTCGGTATCATCACTAACCCAGTGAATACGACAGTGCCAATCGCAGCTGAAGTTCTTAAAAAAGCGGGTGTTTACGATAAGCGCCGTCTATTTGGTGTTACTACGCTTGATGTTATCCGTTCAGAAACGTTTGTCGCTGAGCTGAAAGACAAAGATCCTAGCGATATCAAAGTACCTGTGATTGGTGGCCACTCAGGTGTGACCATTCTGCCGCTACTTTCTCAAGTAGAAGGAGTTGAATTTACAGCAGAAGAAGTTGAAGCTTTGACTAAACGCATTCAAAACGCAGGTACTGAAGTGGTGGAAGCGAAAGCGGGTGGTGGCTCTGCGACACTTTCTATGGGTCAAGCGGCTTGCCGCTTTGGCTTAGCATTGGTAAAAGCGCTACAAGGTGAAGAAAACGTGATTGAATGTGCTTACGTTGAAGGTGACGGTGAGCATGCGCCATTCTTCGCGCAACCAGTGAAGTTGGGTAAAGATGGTGCAGAAGCGATCTTGAGTTACGGCGAATTGAGTGCCTACGAACAAGCATCACTTGAAAGTATGCTAGATACGCTAAAAGGTGATATTCAAATCGGTATCGACTTTGTTTAAACTTCGATAGACGCGATCAAAAAAGCCGACATCAGTCGGCTTTTTTGATCGGCAAAGATCATTTTATTAAGTATTAAGCAAGAGACATATTAGCGTGTGCCGCGAGATTACTTGCTGCGATTCACCGCTAAGTGAGCCAAAGTGATCAGTGCTTGTTTGTATTCAGATTCAGGAATTACCGCGAGCTCTGCAATTGCTTTATCGGCTTCTTCAAGCGCTTTGTTGGTGGTGTACTCGAGCGAGCCTACTTGTTCCATCGCGGCAAGAATATCATCCAGTTTCTCCATTCCGTTTGAGAGCTCAATCGCTTCTCGAATCATGGCTCTTTGTTCTGGATTACCGTGTTGCATTGCGTGCAGCAGGGGCAGGGTAGGTTTGCCTTCCGCTAGGTCATCACCGACGTTCTTACCCATCTCTTCGCCATCAGAAGTGTAGTCCATGACATCATCGATGAGCTGGAATGCCGTGCCAAGATAGCGACCATAATTTTGTAGTGCTAGCTCTACGTGCTGCGGTGCATTTGTCAGCAGCGCACCAATCTGGGTTGCGGCTTCAAACAGACGTGCTGTTTTAGAGTAAATCACTTGCATGTAACTCTCCTCGGTGGTATCGGGATCGTTACAGTTCATCAATTGCTGCACTTCGCCTTCGGCGATAACGTTTACTGAGTCACTCATGAGTTTGAGGATCTTCATTGATCCTAGCTCAGTCATCATCTGAAATGAGCGTGTGTAAATAAAATCGCCGACCAAAACGCTGGCAGCATTGCCAAAGGCGGCGTTTGCGGTTGCTTTTCCGCGTCTCATATCTGATTCATCGACCACATCGTCATGCAATAACGTTGCAGTATGGATAAACTCTATGAATGCTGCTGCGAGTGTGTGCCCTTCACCTTGGTAGCCCAAAGATCGAGCAGATAAAATGGCCAAAAGAGGGCGCAGACGTTTACCACCACCACTGATGATATAGAAACCAAGTTGATTAATTAGAGAAACGTCAGAATTCAGTTGGGCATGAATTGTTTCATTCACTTTTGCCATGTCATCGGCAGTCAGCGATTGGATAGCTTTAAAATCCATCATATATCCGGCTGAGGTTAGTACCTATAAGGTATTTTTATCGACTTTATTCGTTGAATAATACACTAAAAACCGTTGATAAATACATGCTTAAAGGGCATGATTGGCGCACTTTTGTTTGGCGAGTGCATTTTCGCCAATTATTTTAAAATATGGCTTGTCATGGTCAGATCCTTTCTGTAGAATCTGCGCCCTATTGATGATTAGTTTAGCGCACACCCGAAATGTAAAATCATAAGGCTGTGCGGAAAAAGCGGAGTAAAATATGTACGCTGTTTTCCAATCTGGTGGTAAACAACACCGTGTAAGCGAAGGTCAAACTCTTCGTTTAGAGAAATTAGACGTTGAAACTGGTGCAACAGTTGAATTTGATAAAGTTCTACTTGTTGCTAACGGTGAAGAAATCACTGTTGGCGCACCTCTTGTAGCTGGCGGTAAAGTAACTGCTGAAGTTGTACAACACGGTCGTGGCGATAAAGTTAAAATCGTTAAGTTCCGTCGTCGTAAGCACTCTCGTAAGCAGCAAGGTCACCGTCAGTGGTTCACTGAAGTGAAAATCACTGGCATCAACGCTTAAGAACTTGTAGGAGAGTTTAACAATGGCACACAAAAAAGCTGGCGGTTCTACTCGTAACGGCCGCGATTCAGAAAGCAAACGCCTTGGTGTAAAACGTTTTGGTGGTGAGTCTGTTCTTGCAGGTAACATCATCGTTCGTCAACGTGGTACTAAATTCCACGCTGGCAACAACGTTGGCATCGGTAAAGACCACACTCTTTTCGCTCTTACTGAAGGTAAAGTGAAATTTGAAGTTAAAGGTCCTAAAAACCGTAAATTTGTAAGCATCGAAGCTGAATAATTTAGGTTTTAAGCTGAATTCAAAAGCCCTGCCAATTCGGCAGGGTTTTTTATTGGTCAAGATGAATCAATAACCCACCTTTTTAGTGGTGAGAAAGGTGAGTTATGGGTTCCTTGTGATAGCGACCTCAAGATCTAAGGTGATCGATCTAACGCTTAGGTCTGCTAGAATTTATATCATTGCAATCGCAGTGATATCGCAACGCAATATGCGGAGTATGAAATGAAATTCGTTGATGAAGCGGTAATCAAAGTTCAAGCCGGTGATGGCGGTAACGGCATCGTGAGCTTCTGGCGTGAAAAATTTGTTACCAAAGGCGGCCCTGATGGCGGCGATGGTGGCGACGGCGGTGATGTTTATATCCAAGCCGATGAAAACTTGAATACGTTGATCGACTATCGATTCCAGCGCTTCTATGAAGCCGAGCGCGGTGAAAACGGTCGCGGTGGTAACTGTACTGGTAAACGCGGTAAAGATATTGTGATGCGTGTTCCAGTCGGTACTCGCGCAGTAGATATTCACACCAACGAAGTGGTTGGTGAAGTTGCCGAACACGGCAAAAAAGTGATGGTCGCGAAAGGCGGTTGGCATGGTTTGGGTAACACCCGTTTTAAATCATCGGTTAACCGCGCACCACGTCAAAAAACGCTGGGCACCAAAGGTGAAGTTCGTGAGTTGCGTTTAGAGCTACTGCTGCTGGCTGATGTCGGTATGCTGGGCTTACCAAACGCAGGTAAATCGACCTTCATTCGCGCAGTGTCGGCAGCGAAGCCGAAAGTGGCGGATTATCCGTTTACTACCTTGATCCCAAGCTTGGGGGTAGTGAGTGTGGTTCCGGAGAAAAGCTTTGTTGTCGCTGACATTCCTGGGCTGATTGAAGGCGCAGCAGATGGTGCTGGTCTTGGTATTCGCTTCCTTAAACACCTTGAGCGTTGTCGTGTGCTGCTGCACATGATCGACATCATGCCGATTGATCAATCGGATCCAGTGCAAAATGCGTTAACGATTTTGGATGAACTGGAACAATACAGTGAAAAATTGGCCAATAAGCCTCGCTGGTTAGTGTTCAACAAAGTCGATCTGATGCAGGAAGAAGAAGCGGACGAAGTGATCCAAAACGTACTTGATGCACTTGGCTGGGAAGATCAATACTTCAAGATCTCAGCGATCAACAAGTCTGGTACCAAAGAGCTATGCTTTAAACTGGCTGAATTTATGGAATCACTGCCGCGTGAAAGCGAAGAGCTTAGTGAAGAAGAGAAAGTCGAGTTTATGTGGGATGATTACCATAAAGACGCGATGGCCGGTAAAGATGTTATCACTGAAGACGATGACGATTGGGATGATTGGGACGACGAAGAAGATGACGGCCACGTTATCTACGTCCGTGATTAATTCTTATTAGTTAATGAGAGCCGCTAATTATTGCGGCTCTTTTTGTATCTAAATCAATTCATTTTTGTTGATACTTAGTCACAATAGCGAAAAATAGTCACTGTCTAAAAGGAGTTAGGAAGTAGAAATGTTATCAAAGCAACGAGCTGTTTCTCGGCTTATCGCTCAAGCCGGACAAATGCTGTTAGCCCACGGTGCGGAGAGTACTCTGGTCGGCGATATTATGCGTCGAATGGGGATCGCAAGCGGTATGGATGAGGTTGAAGTGGCATTAACTGCCAGCTCATTGGTGGTGACTACGGTTTATCAAGAGCACTGTATTACCACCGCGAGACGCTGTCCTGATCGCGGCATTAACATGCGCGTTGTTACCCAAGTTCAGCGTATTTGCATCATGATGGAAAAACGCATCATTGATTATACATTGGCACAAAGCCGCTTGAATCACATCAGCCCAGAGCGTTATAACCGTTGGATTGTGGTGTTGATGATTGGTTTGTCCTGTGCGGCATTTAGCCGCTTGGCTGGCGGCGACTGGACGGTTTTTGCCATGACGTTTTGCGCCTCCGCATGTGGCATGATCGTGCGCCAGGAAATTGGACACCGTCATTTTAATCCACTGCTCAACTTTGCCGCGACGGCATTTGTGACAACGGTTATCGCGGCGCAATCTGTGTTGCATGATTTGGGTAATCAACCTTCTTTAGTGATGGCTTCCTCAGTATTAATGTTGGTACCTGGATTTCCGCTAATTAACTCGGTAGCCGATATGCTTAAAGGCTATGTGGATATGGGTATCGCTCGTTTTGTGATGGCCAGTTTACTTACACTCGCAACGTGTTTAGGCATTATTGCGGCAATGAGTGTGGTTGGCGTTTGGGGGTGGGCATAATGGCAATGATCGATCTTCTGTTAGGTTTACTTAATGACATGTTCTTCGCTTCGATTCCGGCTGTCGGCTTCGCTTTGGTGTTTAATGTCCCTGCGCCGGCACTAAAATATTGTGCTTTAGGCGGAGCGATTGGTCACGGGTCTCGTTACTTAATGATGCATTTTGGTGTACCGATTGAGTGGGCGACATTTTTTGCTGCCACGATCGTCGGTATGGTCGGAGTATATTGGTCGCGCAAATTTATGGCTCATCCCAAGGTGTTTACTGTCGCCGCTTTAATTCCTATGGTTCCTGGGGTGTTTGCTTATAAAGCGATGATCGCCATGGTCGAGATAAACCACTTAGGTTACAACGCATTGCTGATTCAAACTTTAATGGAAAACTTTCTAAAAGCGATGTTTATTATTGCTGGTCTTGCGGTTGGTCTTGCGGTTCCTGGGCTGCTATTCTATCGCCGCCGACCGATTGTTTAAGGTTGGTAACACCACGATATAGCTCAACGTAGGAACAATAATGATCATTAGCATGATTGCCGCGATGGCAGACAATCGAATTATCGGTAAAGATAACCAGATGCCTTGGCATCTTCCCGCAGATTTTGCTTGGTTTAAACGCTCGACGATGGGTAAACCTGTCATTATGGGGCGTAAAACTTACGACTCGATTGGTCGTCCACTTCCGGGACGTTTGAACATAGTGATCAGTCGTGACCCTGATTTACACCTTGAAGGTGTTACAACGGTAACATCCGTTGAACAGGCGATGGTGGTGGCGAAGGACGCTGAGGAAGTCATGATCATTGGCGGTGGTTCTATTTACCAAAGCTGTCTACCGATGGCTAAACGCTTATATCTCACTTTTATTGATGCCAAGCTTGACGGCGATACTCAGTTTCCAGATTGGGGGACAGACTTTGTCGAGGTATCTCGTGAGCATTTTAATGCTGATGATAAAAATGCCTATGACATGGATTTTTGTGTGCTTGAAAGAGTGTAACCCTCTCTATTCGCGGTTTACGAAAAGGCCAGTCATGTGACTGGCCTTTTGCTTATTTCTCTTTTAGCGCGGGTTGGGTAACTAAGTGTTGAGTCTCCCAGTGCAGCAGAGTCAAGCTTCCTCCCCAAACACAACCAGTATCAAGACCAATCACTTGTTCTCCATGGTAGCCTTCGAGCGCCGCCCAATGACCAAATAGCACGACTTTTTCCAACTCAATGCGTGATGGAACGCGAAACCAAGGCATGAGATTATCATCGTTGACTTGAGATGGCGGCAGTTTGCAGCTCATATCCAAACGACCTTGTGCATCGCAAAAACGCATGCGGGTGAACGCATTAATGATGTAGCGATAACGCTCCAAACCAGTGAGTTCGGGCGTCCATAAATCCGGTTTATCCGCGTACATTTGGTGAATTAACCAACGCCAATCATCACTTTGTAAAATGGCTTCAACTTCACGCGCCGCAGCGCGAGCAGTGATTAAATCCCATTGTGGTGAGATGCCAGCGTGACACATGACAAATTCTTCATGTTCGGCCAAAAGGGGTTGGTGGCGCAGCCAAGTGAGGAGTTCTTGACTATCGGGGGCGGTAAGAATATTGGCGGTTTTGTCCTTGGGTTTGACGGCATGAATACCTTGCGAGACCGCAAGTAAATGCAGATCGTGATTGCCCAAAATGACTTTAGCGCTGCTATCGAGAGCTTTAACAAACCTAAGTGTTTCTAGCGATTTTGGCCCTCGAGCAACCAAATCGCCTGCGAGCCACAGGGTATCTTGTGATGGAGAGAAATCGACGGAACGCAGCAGGCTTTGTAATTCGTCGAAACAACCTTGAATATCACCGACAATGTAGTTTGCCACACAACCTCCGCATAGCGCTTAAAGCATCAAAAAAGTAAAAACATCAATTTAGCACGTTGGGAACCGCTAAGCGAAATGGCTCGATTTCAGTCTCAAATTGCTGACCATTTTCATCCACCAAAATGTACTGGCCTTGCATCACCCCGACTGGGGTTTCGAGTGCTGTACCACTGTTGTATGTGTATTCGTCTCGAGCAGGAATAAAAGGTTGCTGGCCGACAACGCCTTCACCTTCCACCGTCATTTGCTTACCGTTGGCATCGGTAATCAGCCAGCGACGGCTACGCAGTTGAACGGTTTGAGAGCTAAGATTTTTGATGGTAATAATGTAGGCGAATACATAGCGCTTGAGCTCAGGATTTGATTGCTCAGCGATGTACTTGGTGTGGACTTGAACTTTAATACAAGGGGTAGAAGCATCCATAGGTAAACTCCTTAAACAAAGCGCAATGCGATAAATAAGGCCATCGAATTCGATGGCCTTATTGGCAATTATGCGTGGTTGGCATCCAAGTAATTCGCCATGGCGACAAATTGCTCCAACGTCAGGTTCTCTGGACGCACGCCTGGGTTTACTCCCAGTTGTTCAAATGCGGCATCATCGAGCAGGCCTTTGTAGCAATTGCGCACGGTTTTGCGGCGTTGGTTAAAGCCTTCACGACACACACGATCCAGCCATTTTAAATTGGTAGCTGGATGCGGTAACTCTTCATAAGGCACAAGTCTCACCACCGCTGAGTCGACTTTTGGTGGCGGAACGAATGCCGTTGGTGGTACTTCCAATACCGGTACGACTTTACAGTAATACTGCGCCATTACCGTTAGACGGCCATAGGCTTTACTGCCAGGACCTGCCGACAAACGATTGACGACTTCTTTTTGCAACATGAAATGCATGTCGCTGATCTCTTTATGAAATTCAAAGAGATGGAACATAAGAGGCGTTGAAATGTTATATGGTAAGTTACCAAAAATACGCAATTTGTTATTTGGCTTCACCAGTTGAGTGAAGTCAAAACGCATTGCATCGCCTTCATGAATCGTCAGTTTTTCTGCCAAATCAGGGTGGTTACGTAAACGTTCAGCCAGATCTCGGTCTAGTTCAATAACCGTAAATTTATCAACTAATTTGCCAACAGGCTCGGTAATTGCCCCCAAACCTGGACCGATTTCAATTAAGTTTTGACCCGGCCTTGGATTAATGGCTGAAACAATGCCATCGATAATATATGGATCATTAAGGAAGTTTTGACCAAAACGTTTACGCGCTTTGTGCCCTAAGTGGACATCATTTTTCATAGTGTTCTCAAATTATTTCGCTTTTCTCGACCAGCTCAACGGCGTGATCTAAGGCTGTTTTGAAGCTCCCTGTATCCGCGGTGCCTTTCCCTGCAAGATCAAGCGCGGTACCGTGGTCAACCGATGTTCTTATAAAGGGTAGACCAAGAGTGATGTTTACTGAACGTCCAAACCCTTTGTATTTCAATACGGGCAGAACTTGATCATGATACATACCCAGCACAGCGTCGGCTTCTTTAAGGTATTTTTCAGAAAAGATCGTATCAGCCGGAAGAGGGCCAATCAGATCAATTCCATCGCGATGGCGGATTCTATCTAAAGTTGGCGTAATTGTCTCAATTTCTTCACGACCAAGTACGCCATCTTCACCGGCATGCGGATTTAAGCCGCACACATATATTTTGGGTTTAGCGATGGCGAATTTGGTGGTGAGGTCATGATTTAAAATCGCAATGATCTGCTCAAGACGTTGCTCGGTCAGCGCTTGCGGCACTTGGGAAAGTGGCAGGTGAGTGGTGACTAACGCCACTCTTAACCCTTCGGTAGCCAACATCATAACCACGAGTGGTGTATTGGATTGCTCGGCAAAAAATTCGGTATGGCCACTAAAAGCCACGCCGGCGCGGTTAATGACCCCTTTGTGTACAGGTCCAGTTACCACGGCAGAGAACTCTTTGCTCATACAGCCTTTGGCTGCTCGCTCAAGAGTTTGCAATACATAGTGGCCATTGGCCTCATCGAGCTTGCCCGTCGTACAGTTGGTTGCCAAAGCAATATGTTCAACCACCAATGAGCCCGCTTGCTGCGGTGTTGGTGCTTGGTTGGCTTGGTATTCAAGTAACTTAACTTGAATACCAAGTTCGGCTGCGCGCTGAGAGAGTAGCGTTTTATCGGCGCACACCACTAATTGATGTGGCCAATTTTCCTGAGACAAAGCTAAAACCAGATCTGGACCAATGCCCGCAGGTTCACCAGCAGTAATGACAATTCGCTTAACCGTCATTCTCGTCTTCCTTGACCATTTCTACGTAGGCACTGGCGCGCAGTTCTTGAATCCAAGCACTGGCTTCTTCGTTGAACTTACGGCTAAACAAAATACGATAAGCTTTGTTTTTCAGTGCTGAATCGGTGCGGTCGACTTCACGGCGATCAAGAACTTCAACAATGTGCCAACCATGAACGGTCTTAAATGGTTCACTGATTTGACCAACTGGCAATGTTTCGACTTGATGTTTAAATTCAGGAACATAGAGATCTGGCGTTTGGTAACCTAATTCTCCGTCTTGCGCGGCAGAACCGGGATCTTGGCTGTATTGATGAGCGAGCTCGCCAAATGTCGCTTTACCTGATTTGATCTGCTCAATAAAGTCATTGAGTTCTTTTTTCGCCCCTTCATCGCTAAGAATCACGGTTGGCTTGATCAAAATATGACGAGCGTTTACTTCAGTGACTGCCACGGTTTCTAGGCCTTTGACGTCTTCGATTTTCAGAATATGAAAACCGACGCCACTGCGAAATGGGCCAATAATGGTGCCTTTATTTTGCATCTTGATTTGGTCGGCAAAAATCGTTGGCATTTCTTCTTTGCGCATCCAACCCCAATCACCACCTTGCATCGCTTTCGGGCCTTTCGAGTAGGTGTAAGCCAGTTGGTTAAAGTCCGCACCTTTATTTAACTGGGCAACGAGGTCTTTGGCTTTGGCTTCAACAGCGGCTTTGTCATCGCCATCATCAACACGCAGTTGAATGTGGCCGATTTTGTATTGCACTGTGGCATTGGTTTCTTGAGCAAGCAGAGTCGCAAGGTTGTCAACTTCGGCTGGAAGAATGTTAATACGGCGACGAACCAGTGCATTACGAGCTTCTGAAGCGGCCATTTCATCACGCACTTGCTCGCGGAAGTCTTGGTAATTGAGGCCTTCTGCAGCAATAGAAGCCTTCAACTGATCAAGGCTTTGATGGTTCTTTTGCGCGATGTCAGCGATTGCTTGATTGAGTTGGCTATCGTCAATTCGCACCCCAATCCGCTTTGCTTCTTGTTGTTGAATGGTATCGGTGATCAATTTTTCCGTTACTTGCTCACGTAATACATCGTCGCCCGGTAAGCTTTGACCACTACTTTTAGCATTGGCTTTAACAGTTTTTAGCGCGGTATCGATGTCACTTTGCAGGATGACCCCTTTGTTGACGATAACCGCGACACGATCTAATTCACGGGGCGCCGCTTGCACAGCTAGGCTACATAGCGCGACCAGTGTAATTAGGGTTTGTTTCCACAACTTCATGTATTGTCCTACTGTTGTTTGGCCTGCTTAGAGCAGGCCATTTCAATTCATTAGTTATTTAAGATAAACGGACGACCGTAACCTAAGGAGTTGGAACCTGTAGATAAATTTGTTCCTACGTTAGTACCGAAACCGACAACTCCAAAATTAACTTGGAAGTCATTTTCATACTCAGGATCCGCATCTGGGTACTTACTGAACGAAGGATCCCAGTCTTTCAATCGGTTAGAATAACTAAAGCCGATATACCAGCAATCTGAGGTATAGCGAAGTCCTGCCAACCATTCAAGATCTTGATCGGTGGTCAAATCATAGAAGTACTGACCGTTGAATTGCCACTTGCGTGACAGTTGGTATGAAGTCAGTAAACCCGCTTGAGAAATACCATCTTCGGTCAAAGCATCAAGGTTGAGGTCAACCGTTTCTTCAATATACTCTTTAGTTACGTAACGGTAGTTACCTTGAATGTAACCGCCATCAAATCGATATTCCAACGTACTGTTACCAAATTGAATGGCGTTGCTATCGATGTCGTATTGAATACCACCGTGGTAGAACAGGTAATCGTCGTAGTTAAAATCGAGTTCAACCGCGAGTGCTGAGTAGTTGGAGTCGTGCTTCGCGTTATCAGTTCCCTCGGCATCTTTATATTCTTGGTCGATATAAAAAATTTGGCCAAAGGACAGACTTAAGCGTTCTTTATACGCGCTATCAAAGAAGCGTGTTGATGCGCCGTAGCTAAGCTGATTGGCCGGTGCGATGCGATCGACGCTGCTGTAGCGACGGCTACGGAACAGGCCGTAGTAATCGGTTTGTAGCAAAGTGGTATCGTAAAGATAGATATCATTTTGATCGGTCTTTGGTACATACAGATACTGAATTTGCGGCTCAAGGGTTTGAGTGTAGTTGTCGAGTACGACGGTATCACGCTCGAGTACGATGCCGGCATGTGAACGAAACTCAGGAATGACGCGCGAAACCTCTTCTTGTAGATCGTAACCACTAAAGCTACTCGAGCTCAGATTTAAGCCATCGAGGTCTTGATGATAGTAAGTGCCGAGTAAGCGGGCTTCTGTGGTCCATGATCCCCAAGTTGTGCCCAGTGGCACTTTTAAGCCCGGTTCAATATGTACGCGAGTTGCTGATGGCTTAGAGGAGTTGTCGGTTTCGAAACGTGAAACTTTACTCTTAATATCAAAGTCTAGATAGCGCATTAGCTCTGGAGCGTAATAGTTAAAATCGAGCTGTGGCATAAGCTGATAAGGCGCACTACTACCAGAGGTTAATAGTTGGAAATCACGGGTTTGAATCGACGCATCCCAAGAATCTGAGCGATATTTAACAATAAACTCTTGCATCAGTTGACCGTCTTCGCGATTACCTATGCTGGAATCGAGGTCGGTGAAATAGTCAATATCACTGACTTTGGAGTAGTCAATATTGAACTTCCACGATTTATCGAAGATACCGCTGTGTTCGTATTGAACCCCCCAGCGCGCGCCTTTTTCTGAATACTTGCTATCGTCTGGTAGATACTCAGATGTAATGGAGCCACGGCCAAAGTCGGTCAAATAACGGAATTTACTGTTTAATTGCGCACCGCGTTTGTCCATGTACTTAAGCGTAGTTTCAAGATCGAGGCTTGGGGCAATGTTCCAATACACTGGAATTTCGAATTCGTAGCCGTCGCTTGAACCGTAAGAAACAGTTGGGTATAAGAAGCCTGTTTTACGCGTATCGCCAATCGGCACGGTCAAAAATGGCAGGTAAAAGACCGGAATATTTTGCACTTCAAAACGCGGGTTATAGAAGGTCGCTTCATCTTCGTCTTGGTCGACGTCGATGCTGGTGGCAACAAGGCGCCAAGAGCTGTCATCTTCAGGGCAAGATGTTAATGAACCATCTTGAATTTCGTAAACCGCTTTGCCTGTTTTGGATACGTAAACCGCTTCACCACGGCCAGGTTCACACAAAAATTTGTATTTGGTGTTTTCAAGTGTGACTTGTTCGGTGGTTAGATTGTTGGTGGCTTTGTCTGAAACGGTTTTAAATTGCCCATCATTAAAATTAACATCGCCTTCGGCCACCACGATGTTCTCTTTTTGATGTAAAGTAACGCGATCCGCATTGATACGCTTTTTACCTTGGGTAACAACAACATTGCCTTTATAGACGGCTTTGTCACCGTTAATGGCTTCAAGGGAATCCGCTTCCACATTTATGGGTTGTTGAGTGGGATTTTCTGGCTCGGGTTCATTGATCAAACATTGATCTGTAGTGGGCAGATCCTGCACACTAGCATCTGGCATCGATTCTGCTTGAGTCTGCGGAATAAACAGCGCAGCGCTCACGGAAGCAGCTAAAAAGGTGCGGGAAAAACATGACATCGAGTTTTACTATCCTGTTCAACTTGAGTGATCCGGTAAGTAGATGACCGAATGTGATTTAAAACGGGGTCTATCATAAAGGAATTTAACGCTTCCGGCACTATCAGACCACGTTACGATAAAAAAATTCAGACATTGAGAGCACATAATGCAGTTTTTTGGCAAAATTCTTGGCGCCTTTTTTGGCTTCTTATTTGGCGGACCTTTGGGGGCGGTGTTTGGGTTATTCCTTGGGCATCAGTTCGACAAAGCACGCCGTTTGAACCAAGCCGGATTTCGAACTGGCAGTTTTGGTTCCGGACCGAGCCAAGCAGAGCGTCAGGAGGAGTTTTTTAAGGCCGCGTTTGCGGTGATGGGGCACGTAGCGAAAGCGAAAGGCCAAGTGACCAAAGAAGAGATTCAACTCGCCAGTGCGATGATGGATCGAATGAATTTGCACGGTGAGCAACGCCGCGCGGCGCAAGAGGCGTTTCGTGACGGTAAAGCGGTGGACTTCCCGCTAGAAAATGTGTTGGAAAAAGTACGCATTTCAACCGGTGGTCGTTTTGACTTATTGCAGTTTTTCTTAGAGTTGCAAATTTCGGCGGCGTTTGCCGATGGCGATATTCATCCGAGCGAGCGTAACTTACTGCATAAAGTCGCGCGCGGTTTGGGCTTCTCTTCTCAACAACTTGAGCAGCGTCTGCGCATGCAAGAAGCGGCGTTTCGTTTTCAGCGCGGTGGCTCACAAGATTACTCCGGCCAGCAGAGTGGCGGTCAGTATTCGGGGCAGTGGCAACAAGCCAGTCAAACCGACCAACTGGCGGATGCTTACAACCTGCTTGGCGTCAGTGAGAATGCCGATGGCAAAGAAGTAAAGCGTGCGTATCGTAAGCTGATGAATGAACATCATCCGGACAAACTGATGGCCAAAGGTCTACCGCCGGAGATGATGAATATGGCTAAAGAAAAATCCCAGGAAATTCAACGCGCTTATGACTTAATCAAGAAAGTGAAAGGTTTTAAGTAATCGCATATTAACGCGAGATAGTAATAAAAAAGGCGAGCACTTAGCTCGCCTTTTTTTGTAAGCATAACCGTTATTTACGCACTGCAATCGCTTCGATTTCGATGCCAACATCTTTAGGCAAACGTGCAACTTCGACACAAGATCGCGCTGGGTAATTCGCGACATTGTGGTCATCGAAAAACTTGCCATATACTTCATTGACTGTGCCAAAATCATTGAGATCTTTAACAAAAACCGTCATTTTTACGATATCAGCCACACTTAGACCAGAAGACTCAACCACTGCCTTGACGTTATTCAGTGATTGCAATGCTTGCTCGGCGATATCCGCAGCCACTTCACCTGTGGTGGGGTTGACCGGAATCTGGCCTGAAGTCATCACCATGCTGCCAAGATCAACGCCTTGTACGTATGGGCCAATTGCCGCTGGTGCAGATTCGGTATGAAGAACTTTTGTCATTGTTATATCCATATGTTGAGGTTAAACGCTCAAAACAGTGTGCCGCGAAATACTTGAATGGTAAAGGTAAAATCCAAGCGACTTCGCGGCAGCGCATCGGCAAAGTGGCGGAAATTAATTTTCCGTCATCACATCGCGAGAGAAGACTTTTTCGCAATATTTACACTTGAGACGAATCTCATTGTGTTTTTCAAATACGCGAAAGCTGCTATCGACAGGTTCGTTGTGAGTAATGCAGTTGGTGTTTGGACATTGAAAAACCCCTTGAACGTGCTCTGGCAGTTCCAAAGCCAGTTTTTTCACCACTTCGTAGTTTTCGATTTGGTTGACGGTGGCATGCGGTGCATACAGTGCCAGCTTGTTTGCTTGCTCTTCATTGATGAAGACATTTTCAATTTTGAGTAAGTCTTTGCTGCCAAGTGCAGAAGAGGGCAGGTTAAGGCCGACGGTGACGCGCTGCTCCGATTTGTCCATCGCAAATAATTTCAGCACTTTAATGCCAATTTGCGCGGGAATGTGGTCGATCACTGTACCGTTTTTAATCGCTTCAACTTGTAATTGTGTTTCTTTAACCATGATAACGTCCTCGATTACAGTGATTCGTTGAGTACAAGTGCTAATAAGGCTTCACGAGCATAGACACCATTTTCCGCTTGCTGGAAGTAGTAAGCGTGTGGTGTTTTATCGACATCAATGGTGATTTCATCGACGCGTGGCAGTGGGTGAAGTACCTTAAGGTTGCTGCGTGCTTCTGTTAGTAGCGCGGCATTGAGCACGTAAGCTGATTTGATGTGTGCGTATTCAGATTCATCAAAACGCTCTTTTTGTACACGCGTCATATACAGAATATCCAGCTCTGGAATCACGCTTTCCATGTCGGTATGCAAGCTGTATTCGATGCCTGCTTCATCCAACTCTTCACACAGGTAATCTGGCATCGCTAACGCTTCAGGCGCGATAAAGTAGAAGCGAATATTATTGAATTTAGCCAGTGCTTGAGTGAGCGAATGCACGGTACGACCGTATTTCAAATCGCCAACAAACGCGACGTTGAGGTTATCTAGGCGACCTTGAGTTTCCGATATAGTGAATAGGTCTAGCAGCGTTTGAGTTGGATGTTGGTTGGCCCCGTCGCCTGCGTTGATAACCGGTGTGCCGTGTGAAAATTCAGAAGCCAAACGGGCTGCGCCTTCTTGCGGGTGACGCATCACAAATGCATCAACGTAGGAAGAAATCACTTGTACGGAATCAGCGAGGGTTTCGCCTTTGTTCGCCAGTGACGTGTTACCCGCGCTATCAAAACCGATCACACTGCCACCAATGCCTTGAATCGCGGTTTCAAACGACAAGCGCGTACGCGTTGAAGGTTCAAAGAAGCAGCTGGCGATCACCTTGTTTTTAATCAAGGTTGGATTTGGGTTCGCCTTTAACTCGCCAGCGGTATGTACGATCAGCTCCAGTTCTTGGCGTGAAAGCTCTGGTATGGAGATAATGTGCTTGTGATAAAGCGTGTTGGTCATAATCTTCTTTCCTTCAAGCAATAAAAAAGCCCCCCATTACGGGAGGCTTTAACATATTCAGAAGAATAACAAAAAATGAGGCCACGTAAGCCATTTGGCTTACCGAAAGTGCGTCGCATTGTCGCTACGATACCCAGCGTCATTTCATATCCCTCAGACAAATTGCCGAGCATTATACGCTTGCAAACGATTACCTCAAGGTTTTTGTGAGCAAATTAGTGACCTAAAGTGGCGACCATTACCGCTTTAATGGTATGCATACGGTTTTCTGCTTCATCAAACACAATCGAGTAATCCGACTCAAACACTTCGTCCGTCACTTCAAGGCCATTCATGCCATATTTTTCCGCAACTTGTTTGCCGATTTCGGTTTCATCATTATGAAAGGCGGGTAGGCAGTGCATAAATTTCACTCGTGGATTCCCCGTCAGTTTGATGACGTCCATATTGACTTGATAAGGCTTAAGTAAGCTTACTCGTTCATCCCAAGCTTCTGGGGCTTCACCCATGGAAACCCACACATCGGTGTATAAGAAATCACAGCCTTTGACACCTTCGGCGACATTTTCAGTCAAGGTGATGGTTGCGCCGCTTTGCTCGGCCAGTTCTTGGCACTGAGCAACTAAGTGGTCGTCGGGCCAGAAAGCTTTAGGCGCAACCAAGCGAATATCAACGCCCATCATTGCCGCGCCAACCATCAGCGAATTGCCCATGTTATTGCGCGCATCACCAAGGTAGGCAAGGCTAAGTTGATTGAGTGATTTACCATTGCTGAATTCGAGCATGGTAAGAAAATCCGCCAAGATCTGAGTGGGATGAAATTCATCGGTCAGACCGTTCCAAACCGGAACGCCAGCGAATTGACCGAGCTCTTCGACGATGCTTTGTCCATAGCCGCGATACTCGATGCCATCGTACATGCGTCCAAGCACGCGAGCGGTGTCTTTCATCGATTCTTTGTGGCCAATTTGCGAACCAGAAGGACCGATATAAGAAACTTGTGCCCCTTGGTCAAAAGCAGCGACCTCAAAGGCGCAGCGAGTGCGTGTCGAGGATTTTTCAAAAATCAGCGCGATGTTTTTTCCGACTAAGGTTTTTTGTTCTGTACCCGCATATTTGGCTTTTTTTAGCTCAGCGGCCAGATCGAGCAAAAACTGCACTTCTTTAGGCGAAAAGTCCAGTAGTTTTAAAAAGTTACGATTACGTAAGTTGAACGCCATATGCGGGTCCTTTGATACCATCAAATAATGACCCTAGTTAAACATAAATATTAGGTTATTGTGAATAATTATTTTAATTAATAACCTAAATTTCGATAAGAAGTCATTTTTTATGACTATAAATTCTGTTTTGTTATCGATTACATCGCTTCTTTTACGCCTCGACGGATTAACAGATAGTTGACGGGAAATGCTGTGATGAGCCCGCACACCATAGCTATTTGCATCATCCACCAAAAACTGGCCGAGTTTATAATTAGTTGTGTATGGAGTTTCTGAGCGAATAGATAAAAATGGGCGAATGCCATAAAACCGTACATACCGACTTGCCAAGCGATCAGTGAAAGAAAATCGGCTTTGAAGGCCTGAATGAGCGCGCGAGGTCGGCTCATATTGCTCATGGGCTTGATTGCCAAATATTGAAATACGATACCAATGCTAAGGGCGAGAATAAAATCTAGCCCCCACACTGCAAATATCTTGTCTTTAAATAGCCAATGCCAACCAAATAAAACGGCGACAGATGGAGCTAAATACGCCAGTGTTTCGGCAATGATATCTCCAAGAGTACAGCCACTTCCACAGTGAAATGCCCCCTTGATGACTTGAACAATGAAAGGAGTTTGGGAGTGACCATGGTGTTGAGAATGTGAATGTGCAGAAACGCGACCATATCGCAGATAGATAAACAGTACCAAGAGATGACCAAATAAAGCGCACAACGGCCAAACCCAATTCATTATCTGCATAGCTTGTGGATGTTTAGCTACATCCCATCGAATATAAGCGGCACATATCACGCCTAGTGTGATGGAAAGATAAGAAATTAACGTTATCCAAGTTGGAATCATAGGGCAGCTCTCCTTCTTATCGTGGTACGAATAGATTTGAAAACACGCATTCATTGCAACAATTTGTCCAGCAAAATGCAAATGAGTCGTAAGTCCCAAACTTATTTATGACTAAGCGACGTCGGTTTGTTGGTCAACGCGAAGGGAGTGGATAGTAAAACGTTTGTAAGAGGGGGGGGCTAGCAAACGCCTCCGAAGAAGCGTTTGCATGATTCAGTGGAAGTTAGAGGTTTTCTTCTGCGAATTCCGCCAAGCGACTGCGCACCACACCATTGAGGTGAATGTTGGCACTGCCTTCGAAATTCTTAAATCGTTCGACCATATAGGTTAGACCGGATGTCACCGGGGTCAAATAGTGGGAGTCAATCTGCGCCAAGTTACCAGAGCAGACAATTTTGGTACCTTCTCCACAGCGGGTGATGATGGTTTTGATTTGTGAAGCGGTTAAGTTTTGGCACTCATCCAGGAGGACGAATGCATTTTGAATCGAACGACCACGCATAAAGTTAATCGACTTAAACTGTATGTTGGCCTTATCACAGATGTATTTTAACGACCCTTCTGTGCAGTGGTCGTGTTTATGCAGCGCTTCAAGCGTATCGGTAACGGCTGCAAGCCACGGCATCATCTTCTCTTCTTCCGTACCCGGTAAGAAGCCGATCGATTCACCGATATCTGGCGTGTTGCGAGTGACGATGATTTTATCAAACTGATTCTTTTCAATCGTTTGTTCAAGCGCAGCCGCCATTGCGAGCAGCGTCTTACCGCTACCGGCCGCGCCGGTTAAAATCACTAAATCAATATCCGGGTCAAGCAGGGCATCAAGTGCCATCGCTTGATAGATGTTTTTTGGGGTGATATCCCAAGCGCGGCGGTGCATCATATGCTCGCGGCTGAGATCTTTTAGGGTGATTTCCTCTGGAGTGATGTCTTCTACTCTACCCGCGAAATCACTTTCTTCATCAATAACATATTGGTTGATATAGGTTGGCTCAAACGGCTCTCTAGCCAGAGTATGGAAGGTTTTTCCGGCTAAATTCTTGGTTTGAACTTCGCTGACATTACTCCAGAAATCGCCTTCGATTTGCTGGAATCCCTTGGTGAGATATTGGACATCATCAATCAGTTGGTCTGTACGGTAGTCTTCGACGAATCGAACACCGGCACCTTTGGCTCGCAGTCGCATGTTGATGTCTTTGGTCACCAACACCACTTCGCGAGGGGCGCGTTTGTTTTGCAAATATAACACTGCATTCAGAATTCGATTGTCACCGGCTTTGTCAGCAAACGCTTTGACTGTCTCTTGCAGTTCAAAATCGGCCAGAATCGAAATATGCCCGGTAGTCATACCTTGTTTGGAAAAAGGAATGCCTTCTGAAATTTGGTCCGGTGTGGCATCGCGGAACAAATCTTCTAGTGCGCGAATCGCGACGCGAGCGTCTCTAGCAACATCCCGTTTGCTATCTTTGATTCGGTCTAGTTCTTCGAGGACGGTCATGGGAATGACCACATCGTGTTCTTGGAAGGAGTAAATGGCAAGAGGTTCGTGAAGCAGAATGTTGGTATCAAGTACAAACAGTTTCCGATCGGTATCGCCCATAAGCGTCTCCTTGCCGCATTGCGGCGTGCTTAGCAATAGATGCTTGCAGTGCGCTTTCACTTAGGCTGTATGGGGACTAGCAGAAGTGATGACGACAAGCTGCAAACCCGTATGGTTCCCGTTATGAATAAAGCATAACCCGTGCCAAAAAGGTGATATGTGCACTTGGCCTATTCATTTTGAGTATATTCAATTTTGACTACACTCACGGATAGATTTGCCATTCATTTATGACATTTTGACGTCATGCAAAAGGACGAAAAAAAATCGGTGCTTTTAGGGTGTTTGTTCGTGACCTGTATCACGGCTTGCAGTAATATTAGCGACCTTTTTTCTCAGCCGAGCACAAACCTAATTTCGCGTGTTTGTTGCTTTTTTCTTGGCTGGGAACAATTAAGATAACAGACTCTTAATTTCCATTATTCAAAAGGTGAGGTAGTCGATTCATGACATTTGCTTTGGGGCAACGCTGGATCAGCGACACGGAAAGTGATTTGGGATTGGGTACAGTGGTGGCGATGGATGCGCGCACTGTGACTCTGATGTTTGCTGCATCAGAAGAGAACCGAGTGTATGCACGTAACGATGCGCCCGTAACCCGAGTCACCTTTAACGTGGGTGACCAAATTGAAAGTCAACAAGGGTGGTTTTTGGCGGTTGAGCAAGTGGTCGAAGATAACGGACTATTTACCTATATCGGTACGCGTGAAGATAGCGAAGAGCAAGGTGTCGCACTGCGCGAGATCATGCTTAGCCACCAGATTCGTTTTAACAAACCACAAGACAAATTGTTTGCCGGCCAGATTGACCGTATGGACAATTTCGTGCTGCGCTACCGCGCGCTCACTAATCAATACCAACAACACAAAAGCCCGATGCGCGGCTTGTGTGGTATGCGCGCAGGCTTGATTCCTCATCAGCTTTATATTGCCCATGAAGTCGGACGTCGTCATGCCCCTCGTGTGTTGTTGGCCGATGAAGTGGGTTTGGGTAAAACCATCGAAGCGGGCATGATCATTCATCAGCAAGTGCTTTCCGGCAGAGCGGAAAGAATTCTGATTGTGGTTCCGGAAACACTTCAGCATCAATGGCTGGTGGAAATGCTGCGCCGTTTTAACCTCCATTTCTCGATTTTTGACGAAGAACGCTGTGTCGAAAGCGTCGCAGAAGGTGAAAACCCCTTTGATACTCAGCAGTATGTGTTGTGCTCGCTAGATTTCATTCGCAAAAGCCGCCAACGCTTTGAACAAGCGCTGGAAGGTGAGTGGGATCTGTTGGTGGTCGATGAAGCCCACCATTTAGAATGGAGCCAAGACAACTCAAGCCGCGAATACCAAATCATTGAAGGCCTTGCCAATAATACGCCTGGCGTGTTGCTGCTCACCGCAACCCCAGAACAGCTTGGCCGTGAAAGCCACTTTGCCCGTTTGCGTCTTCTTGATCCGGATCGTTTTTACGATTACCAAGCTTTCGTTGAAGAAGAAGCTCAATATGAACCCGTTGCTGATGCCGTTGCTGCACTATTTTCGGGCGAGCAGCTTCAAAATGACGCAAAAAATAAGATTACCGAACTACTTTCTGAACAAGATGTTGAACCTTTGTACCGCATTTTAAACAGCGATGCGGATGAAGAAGAAAAAGCGGCTGCGCGCCAAGAGCTTATCGACAACTTGATGGACAGACACGGTACTGGGCGCGTGTTATTCCGTAACACGCGTGCCGCAATTCAAGGTTTTCCTAAACGCCATGTGAACTTGTTGCCGATGGATATTCCATCTCAATACGCGACTTCAATGCGTGTTGCTAACATGATTGGCGGCAAGATGAGTGTTGAAGCTCGAGCGGTGAAAAACCTTTACCCAGAAGAAATTTTCCAAGAATTTGAAGGCGATGAAGCAAGCTGGTGGCAGTTTGATCCGCGCGTAAATTGGCTATTGGAAAAAATCACTGAAAAACGCAGTGAGAAGATTTTGGTGATCGCTTCACGTGCCAGTACTGCGCTGCAATTAGAGCAGGCACTGCGCGAACGCGAAGGTATTCGCGCGACCGTATTCCATGAAGGTATGTCGATTCTTGAACGAGACAAAGCCGCGGCTTACTTTGCTCAGGAAGAGGGCGGCGCTCAAGTGTTGATCTGTAGTGAAATTGGCTCCGAAGGGCGCAACTTCCAGTTTGCCAGCCAATTGGTGATGTTTGATCTGCCGGTTAACCCAGACTTACTGGAACAGCGTATTGGTCGTTTGGACCGTATCGGTCAGTTGCGCGACATCGACATTTTTGTGCCTTATTTACGCGGTACGTCGCAAGAGATTTTGGCGCGTTGGTTTAACGAAGGCCTGAATGCCTTTGCTGAAACTTGTCCAACCGGTCGCACCGTATTTGATCAATATGGTAGTGCTGTGATTGAAATGCTCGCCAGTGGCGATACCAGTGAGTTGGACGAGGTTATTGATAGTTCAGCGAAGCTAAATAAATCGCTCAAAGCTCAGTTGGAACAAGGCCGCGACCGTTTACTTGAGATGCATTCTAACGGCGGAGATAAAGCGCATGACATCGTTGAACGTATCGCAGCGACCGATGGCGATACCAACTTAGTCACTTTTGCGCTTAGCCTGTTTGATACCATTGGTCTTAATCAAGATGATAAAGGCGACAACGCCATTGTTGTTACGCCATCAGAACATATGATGGTGCCAAGTTATCCAGGTTTGCCTTA
Source organism: Vibrio xiamenensis (assembly GCF_900100015.1). Taxonomy (GTDB): domain Bacteria; phylum Pseudomonadota; class Gammaproteobacteria; order Enterobacterales; family Vibrionaceae; genus Vibrio; species Vibrio xiamenensis. Next base: position 76,650 of record NZ_FNDD01000014.1, read on the forward strand.
TGAAGGCGCGACGATTACCTTTGATCGCGACACGGCTCTTTCTCGTGAAGACATGAACTTTATCAGTTGGGAACACCCGATGATTCAAGGCGGGATCGATTTGCTGATGAGCGAAGGTGTCGGCACTTCTGCGGTTTCTTTACTGAAAAACAAAGCGCTGCCAGTTGGTACTCTGCTGCTTGAATTGGTATTTGTGGTTGATGCTCAGGCGCCGAAAAGCAGTGGTATTAGCCGCTTTTTACCGCCAACACCGATTCGCTTGATGCTGGATCAAAAAGGTAATGATTTGTCTGAGCAAGTGGAATTTGAAGGCTTCAACCGCCAGTTAAGCCCAGTGAATCGTCATTTAGCCAGCAAGTTAGTAACCTCAGTGCAGCCGCAAATTCATCATTTGATTGAAGCGGGTGAACAGCTGATCAAAGCTAAAGTCGATGCGGTACGTGAGCAGGCGCAGCGCGATATGCACAGCCGCTTAAATAGCGAACTTGAGCGCTTACAAGCGTTGAAAGCGGTCAACCCCAATATTCGTGATGAAGAGATCACTGCACTGGATGAGCAGATGAACACGCTAAATAGCTATATTGAACGTGCTCAGTATCAGCTGGATTCGCTGCGTGTGATTGTAGTGTCACACAACTGATAACCAATGACATATCAGCAAATAAAAAGGCCTTCATATGAAGGCCTTTTTTGATCGCGGATGTTATCGATGGTGAATTACATCAACCATTTCCACCATACGAATAGTGCAAGGAAACCGAATAGGTAAATCAAACCAGCAATCGATAGCCATTTCAATTTAGTGCCCACAGCCAACGCTTTTGGCAGTGGTGTTTTGGTGACCAAAATGAAGTTCAGCAATGCGAAGAAAGGCGTGGTAATAAACGCCAGTACCATAGCGAAGTTCAGCATTGGAATCAGTGCTGATGCCCAAAATAGAATAATGGCTAAGGCGAGCGCAGAGACAGACCACATCCAGTATTGAGTGGTTTTGCCATTCATTTTGGCTTGGCCGCGTAGCAAACGTTGCGATTCAGAAATCACTCGTGCGTAGCCGTCGATAACCGTAATGGTACTGCCGAAAATACAGAAGAAAGCAATGACCGCAATCAAGTAGCGAGACCATTCGCCAATGGTTGAAGCGTACATACCAACCAATTGATGAGAAAAGCCAATTCCAGATTTCGACAGTTCAACACCAGAGCCGTGCAGTACCAAAGCGCCTAATGCGAGGAACACAATCGCCAGCAGCGCAGTACCAATATAGCCGACGTTGAAATCGAGCAGAGCAGAGCGCGCAGTGACATTTTGTTGGCTGCGTTGGCTCTTAAGCCACATTGAGGTCAGGCTAGAGATCTCAATTGGCGCAGGCATCCAACCCATAGTCACAACGATAAAACCGATCGCGGCGATGGTCCAAGGTGATGGCGATTCCGCAGCAGCAACCGCAGGTGCAGCGCTGTTAGAAAATGCCATGACCACCGCACTCAATGTCGCAATCGTCAAAACGGCCATGATGATTTTAGACAGTGAATCCAGTGCTTTATAGTGACCTGCGAACAGAATTGCCAAGCAAGTGAACAAGACGATTGCGCTTAGTGTTCCCATTGAAAGCTCAACGGGAATAAAGTAACCGAGCAAGCTGGCACTAAATAGTGCAAGCGCGGCGGTATTTACCACGGCGGAAACCGTAGTTAACAGCGTAAACACCCACAAATATGGGCGTCCGAGTTTTGAGTAGCCTTCAACTAAGCTTTCACCAGTGCCCATGGTGTACTGAACACCAGCGCGAAAAAATGGGTATTTAAATAGGTTGACGAGCAAAATCAGTGCGGCGAGTTGCCAGCCATAAATCGCACCAGCTTTAGTTGAAGCGACTAAGTGTGACCCACCAACTGCAGCGGCAGCAGTCATGATTCCGGGGCCCAATGATTTTACAAATTGCGACAGGGAAGCTCGCCCTTCGGCGGGCCGATATTCGGCAGCATTCTCCATGGTTAATCCTTATACGTGTGTGTTTGCATTATGTTTTATAGTTTTTGTCAATAGATGGTATGGATATCACATGTGATAATTGTGTCAAACTAATTTTACTTATTTTTTTATTTTGGTATTTCCAGGTTGACAGTTTGGGGTTTGGGATGATGTTGAGTCTGTTATAATCGCGGCGATTTTTGACAAGAGAACATCTTTAATGGCGATGCAAGAGTACAACCCACCGACCGATCCTTGGGTTGAAATAATTTATCAAGATGAGCACATTTTGGCGGTCAATAAGCCCTCAGGATTATTGTCAGTGCCAGGGCGTTTGGCCGAGCATCACGACAGTATGTGGAGTCGCTTGCAACAAACTTATCCTGAAATTCAAGTTGTGCATCGCCTTGATATGGACACTTCTGGGCTGATGGTGTTTGCTAAAAACAAACGCGCTGAATCGGCGTTAAAGAAGCAATTCCAATATCGTTTAACGCATAAAGTGTATTACGCGCGGGTTTGGGGGCAGGTTGAAAACGAGCAAGGTGAGTTAGATTTTCCACTTGTGTGTGACTGGCCAAATCGGCCGCGCCAGAAAGTCTGCTACCAAGATGGTAAACCGGCGAAAACTTTTTATCAGGTCGTTAAGCGTGAAGCGCAAACGACGATTGTCCGTTTATTGCCGGTAACAGGACGTTCTCATCAGTTGCGCGTGCACATGCAAGCGCTCGGACATCCGATTGTTGGCGATGAGTTTTACGCATCCGAGCAAGCTTTTGCGTTTTCTGATAGGTTAGAGCTCCACGCCGCAGAATTAAGTTTTTATCACCCTCGTAGCCATTGGCTGCGAAGCCTGTTTGTGGCTTGTGATTTTTATCCTGAGGGCGAAGAGATGATCTTTGATTACTTTGACCCAGAGAGAAAGCTGCCGGATTATAAAACTCTGCCCAAGCCATAAATAAGGATGTTGGGTAGCTCAAGGAGAGTGTTATGTCGTTACCTAAAATCGTGTTTCTGGATCGCGCCACGATTCCTGCGCACATTCATGTGCCTCATCTGCCATTTGATCACCAATGGGTCGAATATGACACTACCACGCCAGAGCAAGTGATTGAGCGTATTTACGATGCGACTGTGGTGATCACCAATAAAGTGGTACTCAAAGGCGAACTGATATCCCAACTTCCTGATCTTAAGCTGATTGCCGTGTCGGCGACCGGTTATAACAATGTCGATATTGAAGCGTGCCGCGCTAACAATATTGCGGTAACCAATATTCAAGGTTACGCGACTCAGTCTGTACCGGAACATGTGGTCGCAATGATATTTGCGCTGCGCCGCAACTTATTTGCTTATCATCAAGATATCGCCGATGGCCACTGGCAGCGCAGCGGTCAGTTCTGCTTTTTTACTCATCCAATTAATGACATTGCCGGCTCAACGCTTGGTATTGTCGGCAGTGGCACCTTGGGTCAAGCAACGGCGTCACTTGCCAAAGCGATTGGCATGCATGTGCTGTTTGCCGAACGTAAAGGTGCTAAGGCGTGCCGTGAGGGCTTTACACCATTTGAACAAGTGCTCAAGCAGGCGGATGTGTTGACGCTGCATTGCCCACTCAATGAGCAGACCGAAAGCCTGATTGGGGCCGATGAGCTGAAGACCATGAAATCCTCCGCTGTTGTAATCAATACTGGGCGTGGCGGTTTGGTGGATGAAAGTGCGCTAGTTAACGCCTTAAAACAAGGGGACATTGCAGGCGCGGGTGTAGATGTATTTACTCAAGAGCCTGCCGATAATTCCAATCCGCTGCTAGCAAATAGCGCTCTGCCTAATTTGCTACTGACGCCGCATGTTGCATGGGGCAGTGATTCGGCGATTTCAAAGTTGGTGGCGATCCTTATCGATAATATTGCGGCCTTTGAGCGCGGCGAACAACAAAACCGCATCGTTTAAAGCGCATCGTTTTAATAATTTAATTGTTAGATTACTCAATAATTTAACCAAATCACCCTCTAAACGGCCGGTTTTAAACTAACGCTAAATGCTGATAGTTTTGTTAGTTAAATGAGGTGGTTTTTTTGTGAATTTTACCCATTCAATTGCATGAGTTTGATGAATGTTTGTGCGCTAATTGGTAATCTTAAATAGGCAATGTTTTGCTTATTTATGGCTAGATACAATTATAACAACGTCAGGAACAACAAACTCATGGATAACAATCAGCATATTAACCCTCTGATCTTTAAAGGTCAGGGGGAAACCTATTTGGGTATTTGGATAGTCAATATTTTCCTTTCTATCGTCACTTTGGGTATTTATTCGGCTTGGGCCAAAGTTCGTACCAAACGTTATTTTTATGGCAGTACCGAGCTTGCCGGTGATGTGTTTGAATATCACGGTACGCCAGGGCAAATTCTCAAAGGACGACTTGTCGCTTTAGTGTGCGTTCTCGTCTGGGCGTTAGTCAGCCAAACCAGCGGTCCGATTTCAGCGATAATGCTACTTGGTTTCTATCTCGCTCTTCCTTGGCTGCTGTGGAGTAATGCGCGTTTTGATTCTGCGATGACCAGTTACCGCAATGTGCATTTTTCGTTTGAAGGCTCTTTGGCATTAGCCTACAAACACATCTTAGGACGTGGTATTGGCGCTTTGGTGTTGATGGCGCTGTATATTGTCGTCATCACCGTGACTGCCCAGGTTTCTATTGTGCTATCGGTGATTTTGGGGCTTGGGGCTCTGATCGTCATGGCGCTGCTGTATTCTTGGGTGGTAAGCGGAATGATGCGCTATTTTGTTAATGGTTACCGTTATGGTGACTGGGCATTTTCTGCGGATATCAAGCAAGGGGTATTTAGCAAAATTTACTTTTCGGCGATGGCTTACGGAATACTGGGCTTCATTGCTTTAAGTATTGTTACCATCGCGTCCAGTTTCTCTGGCGGCCGAATTACCGATATGTTGCAAGGTCAGATGCCAAGTTTTGGTATCGACCAAGTGATGCCGTTCGTAATGATGTACATTGGCTTTATACTCATCACTTTAGCGTTAACCGCTTACACCGCATCGCGAGTTCGTAATTATCTGTTCTCGTGTATGCTGCTTACTCACAGTGAAACCTCTCAACTTAAATTGACGTTTATTTCTCAGTTTAATACGCGCGGTTATATGTGGTTGATCCTGTCTAATTTCCTATTACAAGTCGTTAGCTTAGGATTTGCAAGGCCTTGGGTCATGGTGCGCTCCGCTCGCTACGTGGCAGATAACACGCGAGTGGTGGGAGATATGTCTCTGTTGGTCTCTTATGATCAACCGTCAAACGTTGATTCCGCTATTTCTGATGAATTGGCTCAAGCTTTTGATTTAAATCTAGGCATCGGTTAATGCAACTCAGTGGTCATGTTTTTGCGCCGCGCAGTTCAGAGCGCAGTGCGGCGCAATTTCAATATCAGTCAGATTCGCAGTGGCTGCTCATCACCCACAGTGGAATGCTCAGTTACTCAGCTGATGAAGTGACGTTTAGTGATCCGGTTGGTGATAGGCCGATTCGCATCAGCTTGCCAGACGGACGAGTGTTTGTCACACCGCGAACGCCAGAGCTAGATACTTGGCTGGCTCCCACGCGGCCTTGGGCATTTGTCTTGGATTGGTTCGAGTCGAACTGGTTGGCGTGGGCTGGCAGTATTATGTTGTGCGCCGTGATGGTGATTGGTGGTTACCAATATGCGCTGCCTTGGGTCAGTCATAAAACCGCGCAAGCGATTCCGACACCTTGGGCTTTGCAGTTGGGAGATAAAGTGCTGGCAACCCTTGATCACTATTGTCAGCCATCCAACCTTTCAACTCAGCGGCAGGCTGAGATTCGTCGTCGTGTGGATCATTTTCTACCTAGGCTTCCCACAATGCCATATAAGGTCAATATCGAGTTTCGTTCCGACGACGGGCAAGCCAATGCGTTTGCACTGCCAGGAGGCACGATTGTGCTTTTGGATGGCGTGGTTAATTTGGCGAAAACCGAGCAACAGTTAGACGCAATCGTACTGCATGAGCTTGGTCATGTTTACCATCGCCATATGATGACGCGTTTGGTCGAGTCGAGCATCATTTCGGTTGCCGTCGCGCTGATGACAGGGGAAGCGAGTGGGGTGATTGATAATATGGCAGGCGCAGGGGTATTTCTGTTAGCCAATCGTCGCTCTCGCGGTGATGAGCAGCAAGCGGATGCGTTCGCACGCCAAGCCTTAATTACCCTGTATGGCAGTGCGAACAGCCTTGGTGAGGTGTTTTTGTTACTCAAACAACAGGGCGGCTTAGAAGCGCCTGAATGGTTGAGTACTCACCCCAATATGGAAGAGCGAATCGAGCGTAGCCATTAATGTGATTAGCAATAAAAAAGCAGCGCCTTAGCGCTGCTTTTTTTGTCAAACTCTTAATTAAAGAGCGGCAATGGTGACTTTCTGCTCTTCAAGTTTGGCTAATGTTTCTTTGTAGCCTTCAAGCTTTTCACGCTCTTTAGCAACTACCGCTTCAGGCGCTTTCGCCACAAAACCTTCGTTACCCAGTTTGCCTTCTAGGCGCTTGATTTCACCGAGAGTTTTCTTCACTTCACCGTCAAGGCGAGCCAGTTCTGCGTCTTTATCAATGATGCCAGCCATTGGAATCATTAATTCAGATTTCGCAACCAGTGCCGTTGCACAGGCTGGTGTCTCTTCGCCATCTTTCAGTACGCGAATACTTTCAAGTTTGGCGAGTGATACTAATACTTGTTCATTGGCGCTAACGCGCGCAGCATCGGTTTCGCTAGCGGCTTTGAGCATCACTTCCAGAGGTTTACCTGGATTGATATCGTATTCTGCACGCAAGTTACGAATGCTGGTGATAAAGCTCTTCACCCATTCGATATCATCCAGTGCTTCTTGATGGAAGTTCGCTTCATCGTATTGAGGCAACGCTTGTAGCATGATGGTGTCACCTTCCACACCATCAACCAAAGGCTTGATACTTTGCCAGATGGTTTCTGTGATGTATGGAATCACTGGGTGCGCCAAACGCAGCGTTTTCTCAAGTACGGTGATCAGGGTACGACGCGTGCCACGTTGCGCCGCTTCGTTACCTTTCCACAATACCGGTTTAGTCAGCTCTAAGTACCAGTCACAGAATTGGTTCCAGATGAATTCGTAAATGGTGTTCGCTGCCATATCAAGGCGGAAGTTATCGATGTGACCATTGAACTCTTTAGCGGCAAGTTCGAACTGAGATTCGATCCACTTGTCGGCAAGAGAGTATTCGATGTCACCACCATTGAAGCCGCAATCTTGCTCTTCGGTGTTCATCAATACGTAACGGCTCGCGTTCCACAGCTTGTTACAGAAGTTACGGTAACCTTCAAGACGCTTCATATCCCAGTTTATATCACGGCCCGTAGAGGCCATCGCGGCGAGAGTGAAGCGTAGCGCGTCAGTACCGTAGGCTTCGATACCGTTTTCAAAGGTTTTACGCGTGTTTTTCTCGATCTTAGCCGCCAGTTGAGGCTGCATCATGTTACCGGTGCGCTTCTCAACTAGAGATTCAAGGTCGATGCCGTCAATCATGTCGATTGGGTCAAGTACGTTACCTTTGGACTTCGACATTTTGTCGCCGTTCTCATCACGGATAAGACCGGTAACGTAAACGGTTTTAAACGGTACTTGTGGTTTGCCGTTTTCATCTTTAATGAAATGCATGGTCATCATGATCATGCGCGCAACCCAGAAGAAGATGATGTCAAAGCCCGTTACCAATACGTCTGATGGGTGGAAAGCTTTGAGATCTGGAGTTTGCTCAGGCCAGCCTTGAGTTCCGAAAGTCCATAGTGCAGATGAGAACCAAGTATCTAGAACGTCGTCGTCTTGGCGCAGTTCAATTACAGATTCAAGGTTGTTGTTGCTGCGCACTTCGTCTTCGCTACGACCGACATACACATTGCCTTGGTTGTCGTACCAAGCTGGAATGCGGTGACCCCACCATAGCTGACGTGAAATACACCAGTCTTGAATGTCACGCATCCAAGAGAAGTACATGTTTTCGTACTGTTTTGGCACGAATTGGATTTCGCCATCTTCAACCGCTTTGGTTGCGACTTGCGCAAGAGGTGCTGCGCGCACGTACCATTGGTCAGTGAGCATAGGCTCAATGACTACGCCGCCGCGGTCACCGTAAGGCACAGTAAGATCGTGATCTTTGATCTCTTCAAGTAAACCCAGCTGTTCGAATTCTGCAACCACGGCTTTACGCGCTGCGAAACGCTCAAGGCCTTGGTATTGCGCTGGAATATCTGCAGGGTAGGCATCACTTGGTTCACCGTTGGTAGTAAACACTTCCGCTTCGGCGCGAATGTTGGCATCAAAGGTCAGGATGTTGATCATTGGCAGTTGATGACGCTTACCGACTTCGTAGTCATTAAAGTCGTGCGCTGGCGTGATTTTCACACAGCCGGTGCCTTTTTCCATATCGGCGTGTTCGTCACCCACGATTGGAATACGGCGATCAACCAATGGCAAAATGATCTCTTTACCGATCAGGTCTTTATAGCGAGGATCTTCTGGGTTTACCGCGACGCCAGTGTCACCGAGTACGGTTTCTGGACGCGTAGTCGCGACAACAATGTAGTCTTTGCCTTCTGCTGTCTTAGCGCCATCCGCAAGCGGGTAACGGAAGTGCCACATATGACCTTTTTTGTCTTTGTTTTCAACTTCAAGGTCAGAGATCGCAGTGTGCAGTTTTGGATCCCAGTTAACCAAGCGTTTACCACGGTAGATCAAATCTTCTTCGTAAAGACGCACAAACACTTCTTGAACGGCGTTGGAGAAGCCTTCATCCATCGTGAAGCGCTCACGGTCCCAATCCACAGACGCGCCAAGGCGACGTAGCTGCTTGGTAATGGTGCCGCCAGATTGGCCTTTCCATTCCCAGATTTTGTCGATAAACGCATCACGACCGTAATCGTGTTTGGTTTTCTCTTCTTCTGCGGCGATCTTACGCTCTACCACCATTTGCGTGGCGATACCTGCGTGGTCGGTACCGACTTGCCAAAGGGTATTTTTGCCCTTCATGCGTTCGCAGCGGATTAGGGTGTCCATGATCGTGTCTTGGAAAGCATGGCCCATGTGCAGGCTACCCGTGACGTTTGGTGGCGGGATCATGATGCTAAATGATTGTTTCGTCGTGTCACCGTGCGGCTTAAAGTAGCCTTTCTCTTCCCAAGCTTGATACAGAGCTTGTTCGATTGAAGTTGGGTTGTATGTCTTTTCCATAGCGCTCATTTTTCCTCATCATAATTGCGCAGCGAGCTTTGAACACATGCATAAACTCAAGCCAATGTGGTGTGGCCGTCGCTTATCGGCGCGTTGCCTGATGCTCAATTATTTAGAGGTTTGATTCTGGTTAATGGTAAATCTTGGTCAATCTTTATAAGTGAACTCTCTTAATAGAGAGCTTAACTATAAGGATTGACGGTTAAGGGTGATCGATCTCGATCGTCTGCAATTGGTAGCCAGCTTGACGATAAATTTTATATCTTTCTCGTGCGAGTTGCTTGGCTTTTTCGTCGCAGGGGACGAAGTCTACCACCTCTGCAAACTTGTTCGCAAAGGTTGTCTGATTATCGGCAATATTTATCACCAGTTGGCGATTCCAACTTGGTCTCACTCCCTGATGGCCAATTTCGATGCTGGTGGCGTATTTCGGTCCTTCGCCAACCAAATTATGGGCGATAAACTGCTCTGGTGGCACTTGCCAAAAATGTTCCGCCAACCACTCGGCTTGAGACTTGTCGTCGCAATTGAGATACACCTTCGCCCCTTGCTTGGCAAAATGTTGAGCCAAGAACAATACATAACGCGCAAACCCTTCACGATGAGCTTGTGGCGATTGTGGATTGACGATGTAGAAAGTGGCGTTGGACATAATCTTAAGCGCTTACACGGTCTGTTGGTGGGGGAATCAAAAAAGGGCCTTGCGGCCCTTTTCAATTACTCTTCGGTATCTTGGCCACTGCGGTTTAGCAAGAATTGGACAAGCATCGAGACCGGACGACCGGTCGAGCCTTTGGCTGCGCCTGATTTCCAAGCTGTACCAGCTATATCTAAGTGCGCCCAGTTGTACTTCTTAGCAAATTTCGACAGGAAACAACCTGCAGTAATGGTGCCACCAGGACGGCCGCCAATGTTCGCCATATCAGCAAACGGGCTCTTGAGCTGCTCGTGGTACTCATCGGCCATTGGTAGACGCCAAGCGCGATCGCTTGCTTGCTCAGAAGCATTGATAAGCTCATGCGCCAGTGGGTTGTGGTTAGACAACACGCCGGTGATGTGATGGCCAAGAGCGATAACACACGCACCCGTTAGGGTTGCAACGTCAACCACACACTCAGGCTCGAAGCGTTCAACGTAAGTGAGAGCATCACACAATACTAAACGGCCTTCTGCATCTGTGTTGAGTACTTCAACCGTTTGACCAGACATAGTAGTCAGGATGTCGCCAGGGCGGTATGCGTTACTGCCAGGCATGTTTTCACAACCTGCAAGTACGCCGACAACGTTAATTGGCAAGTTCAGTTTTGCCAGCGCTTTCATCGCGCCAAAGACAGAAGCTGCACCGCACATGTCGTATTTCATCTCATCCATGCCTTCGCCTGGCTTAAGTGAAATACCGCCTGAGTCAAAGGTTAATCCTTTACCAACCAGCACGATCGGCTTGGCATCGGCATCAGGGTTACCTTTGTATTCGATGATTGACATCATTGACTCGTTTTTCGAGCCACGGCCAACGGCAAGGTATGAGGTCATACCCAGTTTTTCCATCTCTTGCTCACCAATGATCTTGGTGTTGATGGTCTCGTAATCGTCAGCTAGGCGACGTGCTTGAGATGCAAGGTACGCTGGGTTGGCAACGTTTGGCGGCATGTTGCCAAGGTCTTTACAAGATTTCACGCCAGAGGCAATTGCCAAACCGTGAGCGATGGCTTTCTCGCCAAGGCTAAGTTCACGACGAGTTGGTACGTTGAAGACGAGCTTGCGTAGTGGGCGGCGAGTTTCTGGCTTGCTGCTCTTGAACTGATCAAAGGTATATAAACCATCTTTTGTCGCTTCAACAGCTTGACGTACTTTCCAGTATGTATCACGGCCTTTGACATGCAGCTCAGTGAGGAAGCATACTGCCTCCATCGAACCGGTTTCGTTCAATGTACTGATGGTTTTTTGAATGATCTCTTTGTATTGGCGTTCGCCAAGTTCCCGCTCTTTGCCACAACCTACTAGCAAAACGCGTTCAGACAGCACTCCAGGCACTTGGTGAAGCAGTAGCATCTGTCCGGGTTTACCTTCAAGGTCACCGCGACGCAGTAGTGAGCTGATATAGCCATCACTGATTTTGTCGAGTTGTTCTGCTACGGGAGAAAGGCGACGTGGTTCAAAGACGCCGACAACGATACAAGCGCTGCGCTGTTTCTCTGGACTTCCACTTTTTACACTGAACTCCATGCGTACTCCTACATCCTAAAGACAAATAGTTCTAAATGTTAGATAATGGTCGCCATACTAAATGGAACTACCTTTAAATTAAGCAACCTAACAGTTAGTGAAAAATTTAAAAATAAAAGGTTCAACGGAAAACTATAGTGATTCGACTAAAAATACAAGTTTTGTATAGGTAATTTCAGCGTGATTATTGTTAGATATTTGATCCGCGAAACACTCAAGAGCCAGTTAGCGATCTTTTTTGTACTGTTTCTGGTGTTCGTCAGCCAAAAATTTATTCGAGTTTTAGCGGATGCCTCAGACGGTGAAATTCCTGCTCGTATGATTCTTTCCATCGTGGCATTGAACATGCCTTCGATGGGTTTATTAATGCTGCCATTGAGTCTATTTATCGGGATTTTGCTTACTTTTGGGCGCCTGTACGCTGAAAGTGAAATTACCGTCATGAATGCGACTGGAATAGGAAATAAGTTTCTTATTCGTGCGGCTTTGTATCTGGCTGTGATTACAGGCGCAGCGGCTGCGTTTAACTCATTTTGGCTTTCACCTTGGGGCCAAGATAAAGAAGCGCAATTGTTTGAGCAGTTTGAATCGGAAAACAGCGTTGATTTGCTGCAAAAGGGCCATTTTCAACGTACGCCAGACGGTTCGTCTGTGGTGTTTATCGATAATATTCAGAACAAAAAGTTGTCCAACGTTTTCGTGGCTCAGCTAACGCCACGTGATTCGATTTTGCCAAGTGTTATGTTCTCGAATTCTGGTGATGTTAAAGAGCTCAGCGATGGTCGCCAAGTGATCAGTATGTACGACGGCACTCGTTACGAAGGCGTGCCAACTCGCATCGATTACATGACCACGACATTTGATGAGTACCAAGGTTTGATTGGCCAACGTGAAGTCAAAAAACGTGGCCGAGATTGGGAAGCGATTCCAACGTTGCAGCTTATCAAAAACTCTGACCCAGAAGCGCAAGCTGAATTGCAATGGCGTATTTCTTTGGTGGTGTGTATTCCACTGCTGACAATGTTGGTTGTGCCGCTATCGGCGGTTAACCCTCGCCAAGGACGATTCGCCAAAATGGGGCCGGCGATTTTGATTTATCTGGCCTATTTCTTGGCAATCAGCGCGACCAAATCCGCTCTTGAAGATGGCGCTATTCCGCCTATCGTTGGTATGTGGCCAATCAACGCCGCACTGCTTCTCACTGCCTTGTTCGCTAACTCAATGGATAGCGTCACGGCACGACGTATCAAAGACAGATTTAGAAAAAAGAAGGCAGCGTAATTAGTGTTTAAAATTCTCGATTTATATATAGGTCGAACCATCATAGCGACCACGTCGCTGGTGTTAGCTACCTTTGTTGGCTTGTCTGCCATCATCAAATACGTAGAGCAGCTACGTAAAGTAGGGCAAGGAACGTACGATTTAATTCAAGCGCTGCTATTTGTGGTGTTGAGTATTCCTCGCGATATTGAAATGTTCTTTCCAATGGCGGCGTTGCTTGGCGCTTTGATTGGTCTTGGCATGTTGGCATCAAGCTCAGAGCTGGTGGTGATGCAGGCGTCGGGTTTCTCCAAACTCGACATCGGTTTGTCGGTATTAAAAACGGCCGTACCGTTAATGATTGCGGTCACACTGCTTGGTCAGTGGGGCGCACCACAAGCGCAAAAGATGGCGCGAGATATGCGCGCGTTTTCAACCTCAGGCGGCAAGCTGTTATCGGTGCGAGCCGGGGTTTGGGCGCGAGATGCCAATGACTTTATCTTTATTGGCAAGGTGGAAGATGACAAACTCTACGGTGTCAACATGTGGCGTTTTGATGCCAATAAAAAGCTCGACACTGTGGTTTATGCCAAAGAAGCCGACTTTCTTAATAAGAGTCACTGGCTGATGAAAAATGTTCAGGTCACGGACTTAAAAGACGACGTACAAATCTCTAAGAAGAGCTTAGATACCTATCGCTGGGATACTACGCTAGCGCCAGATAAGCTTGCGGTGGTTACCGTAAAACCGGAAGAATTATCACTGACTGGGCTTTACGATTACGTCACTTATCTTGATGCCTCTGAGCAAGACTCGTCACGTTATGAACTGGCTTTGTGGCGTAAAGTGACTCAGCCATTTTCGATTGCGGTGATGATGCTAATGGCGCTGTCGTTTATTTTTGGCCCGCTGCGTAGTGTCACCATGGGCGCGCGAATTTTATCTGGGGTTATCGCCGGATTTACGTTTTACATTTCCAGTGAATTCTTTGGCCCGCTGAGCTTAGTGTATGAGATACCGCCAGCCTTTGGTGCTATCGCGCCAAGTATCGTGTTCTTGACCATTGCGGTATTGTTGCTGCGACGCAAACTATAAGCACAAAACGTTGATTTGAAATAGCGTTGATTTTGAAATAAAGAAAAAGGCTGCCGATTGGCAGCCTTTTTAGGTTTTATCTTAGTGGCTGATGCCACTAAAGCAGCTTTTTCAAGCGATACAGCGCATCAAGAGCTTGGCGTGGCGTGAGGTCATCCGGGTCGATGGTTGCGAGAGCTTCTTCTACTTCACTGGGCTCTGGAATCAAGCTGAGTTGATTGGCGATATCCACACCATTGCCTGAGCTTGTCGCGCCCGTGGTCAAACTTTCTGCTTTGCTGAGTTGTTCTAACTGGGTCAGTTTAGTACGCGCGTTTTTAATCACGCTCTTTGGTACACCCGCAAGCCCTGCAACGGCTAAACCGTAAGATTTACTTGCTGCGCCTTCTTGTACTGCGTGCATAAAGGCGATGCTGTCACCGTGTTCGACCGCATCAAGATGCACGTTGGCCAGTGTTGCAATCTGCTTCGGTAACTCGGTCAGCTCAAAATAATGGGTAGCGAATAGGGTGAGGGCGCCAATTTGCTTGGCGAGCCATTCTGCACTTGCCCAAGCCAGTGAAAGGCCGTCATAAGTACTGGTACCGCGACCAATTTCATCCATCAAGACCAAGCTGCGCTCGGTGGCATTGTGCAAAATATTCGCGGTTTCAGTCATCTCTACCATGAAGGTTGAACGGCCGGAGGCGAGGTCATCGGAAGCGCCAATGCGAGTAAAAATACGATCGATAGAGCCAATGTGTGCGGATTCAGCCGGCACGTAAGCGCCGATATGTGCCATTAAAGCAATCAAGGCGGTTTGGCGCATATAGGTCGATTTACCGCCCATGTTTGGCCCGGTGATGATCAGCATTTTGCGCTCAGGCGAGAGCTCGATTGGGTTAGCGATAAACGGCTCGTCCATCACCTGTTCCACCACCGGGTGGCGCCCACCCTGAATATGAATACCCACGTGGTCGGTTAGCTCTGGTCGACAGTAGTCGAGGCTTTCGGCGCGTTCTGCTAAGTTTTGCAACACATCCAATTGCGATAGTGCTGACGCTAGGTTCTGCAAAGCTTCTAAACTTGGCATCAGGAGATCAAAGAGTTGTTCCCACAACTGTTTTTCGAGCGCCAACGCTTTGGATTTTGAATTCAGAACCTTGTCTTCATGCTCTTTAAGCTCAGGAATGATATAGCGCTCAGCGTTTTTAAGGGTTTGACGACGAACATAGTGCGGCGGCACCAAATGGCTTTGTCCACGGCTGACTTGAATGTAGAAGCCATGCACATTGTTGTAGCCTACTTTAAGCGTGTCGATGCCGTGACGTTCGCGCTCTTCACGCTCTAACGCTTCAAGATATTCGGTTGCGCCATCAGCTAGGTTGCGCCACTCATCCAGTTCGGCGTTATAGCCGCTAGCGATCACGCCGCCATCGCGAATCACGACCGGTGGGTTTTCTTTGATGGCGCGCTCTAGCAGCTGACAAATTTCCTCTTGTGGTGCGCAGTACTCGGTCAATTTTTGCAAGTACGGGTGGGAAACCTCAGTCAGTACTTGCGCGAGTTCTGGTAATTGCTGCATGGCATTACGTAGCCGCGCCATGTCACGTGGGCGAGCGGATCGCAAGGCCAAACGCGCCAAAATACGTTCAATATCGCCGATTTGTTTTAATACCGGATTCAGTTCAGTAAATAGGGCGCTGCGTTTAATATCACCAATCGCATCCAAACGTTGATTTAATGCTTCGCTATTACGCATCGGTTGATGTAACCAACGTTTTAGCATTCGGCTACCCATCGGAGTGGCGGTGTGATCCAAAACTTCAGCGAGGGTATTTTCACTGCCGCCAGCGAGGTTTTGGGTGATTTCCAAATTGCGGCGAGTAGCCGCATCTAAAATCACTGAGCTATCTTGGCGATCAAAAGTGAGCGAGCGAATATGCGGCAGCGCAGTACGTTGGGTGTCTTTCACATATTGAATTAAACATCCTGCTGCGCACAGACCATACTCTGCCTGTTCGACTCCAAAACCGACCAGATCTTTGGTGCCAAATTGCTGGTTGAGTTGCTGTTTGGCGGTATCGAGCTCAAACTCCCACACAGGACGGCGGCGATTGCCTTTGCGATTTTCCATCACCTGTACGGGTTCAAAATCTTCAGGGAACAGGAGTTCACGTGGTGAAGTGCGTTGCAACTCGGCCAGCATCGCTTCTTCTGTTTGCGGTTCACAGAGTTGGAAGCGTCCGGAAGTGACATCAAGGGTTGCGTAACCAAACTTGCCTTGATGGTGATAAATGGCGGCGATCAAGTTATCGACACGCTCTGATAACAGCGCTTCATCGGTGACGGTACCTGGCGTGACGATGCGCACGACTTTTCGCTCAACTGGACCTTTACTGGTTGCCGGATCGCCGATCTGTTCACAAATCGCGACTGACTCTCCGAGCTGAACCAGCTTGGCGAGATAACCTTCCACAGCGTGGTAAGGGACTCCTGCCATAGGAATGGGTTGGCCAGCAGATGAGCCTCGTTTGGTCAGAGAAATATCGAGCAGATGGGAGGCGCGTTTGGCGTCATCGTAGAAAAGCTCGTAAAAATCGCCCATACGATAGAACAGCAAAATATCCGGATTTTCGGCTTTAAGCGCCAAGTACTGCTGCATCATTGGGGTATGTTTTTGGTCCGCTTTCACAGGTTACGTCTTTGTGTTTATTGGTGTTGGCGATTAGGATACGTGAAAGGTATTGACGCGAAAAGACGAAATCGGATTTTAGTTATGCAGAGTTTGAAAAATTTATCCGCGCAGCTGGGTGAGTTGCTTGAGCAGCACCAGCAAGTGATGACCACCGCCGAGTCTTGTACTGGTGGTGGTGTTGCCAGTGCGATCACCGATATTGCTGGCAGCTCGGCGTGGTTTGATCGCGCTTTTATTACCTATAGTAATGAAGCCAAAATGCAAATGCTGGGCGTTAGCGCTGGCTTACTTGATAGCGTGGGCGCTGTCAGTGAGGCGGTCGTGATTGATATGGTCAAAGGGGCATTGGCGCGCTCAAACGCAACTCTTGGTGTGGCGATCAGCGGTATTGCTGGGCCAAGCGGTGGCAGCGATGAAAAGCCGGTAGGTACTGTGTGTTTTGCATGGGCAGATCAGCAAGGGTGGCTACAAGTTGAAACCCAACGATTTAGTGGCGATCGCAGTAGAGTACGAGAAAAAGCGACGTATCATGCGTTACTCAAGGTCTATCAGTACCTTAGCAGCAAGGCTGAATAACGCGGATTTGCGCTCAGCTTTGAGTTAAACCTCACGCTTAGCGCGATTGACGCAAATTTTTTTTGTACAGGTATAGACACTGTATGAATCAACAGTATAATAACCAGCAATTCGAACTCATTTATTGAGTAAAGCAGATTCAGTTCACGATATTTAGTTCACAATAGAGTGAGCGCAACGGAGAAAGTGATGGACGATAACAAACAGAAAGCTCTGGCCGCGGCGTTAGGTCAAATTGAAAAGCAATTCGGTAAAGGTTCAATCATGCGCCTCGGTGACAACCGTGCCATGGATGTTGAAACTATCTCAACCGGTTCGCTTTCATTAGACATCGCCCTGGGTGCAGGTGGCCTGCCAATGGGACGTATCGTTGAAGTTTACGGTCCTGAATCATCAGGTAAAACTACGCTGACTCTAGAACTTATTGCAGCGGCGCAGCGCGAAGGTAAAACTTGTGCGTTTATCGATGCCGAGCACGCTCTTGACCCTGTCTACGCGAAAAAATTGGGCGTAGATATTGATGCACTATTAGTTTCTCAGCCTGATACTGGTGAACAAGCTCTGGAAATTTGTGACGCATTAGCACGTTCTGGCGCGATTGACGTTATGGTTATTGACTCGGTAGCGGCTTTGACACCAAAAGCAGAAATTGAAGGCGAAATGGGCGACAGCCACATGGGTCTTCAAGCGCGTATGCTTTCTCAAGCGATGCGTAAACTGACAGGTAACCTAAAACAGTCAAACTGTATGTGTATCTTCATCAACCAAATCCGTATGAAGATTGGTGTGATGTTTGGTAACCCAGAAACCACAACAGGTGGTAACGCACTGAAATTCTACGCATCTGTTCGTCTTGATATTCGCCGTACTGGCTCTATCAAAGAAGGTGACGAAGTGGTGGGTAACGAAACGCGTATCAAAGTGGTTAAGAACAAGATTGCAGCACCATTTAAAGAAGCACACACTCAAATCATGTACGGCCAAGGTTTTAACCGCGAAGGTGAGCTTATCGACCTTGGGGTTAAGCATAAGCTGATTGAAAAAGCGGGTGCTTGGTACAGCTACAACGGCGACAAAGTCGGTCAAGGTAAAGCGAACGCGTGTAAATACATGCGTGAAAACCCAGAAATTGCTAAAACCATCGATACCAAACTGCGTGAGTTGTTGCTTTCTCCGGCTGAAATTCCAGCTGAAGATCCAGAGTTTGGTGCTATGCCTGAGCAATCAGAAGAGCTATAAGTCTTCTTTCTTTATTTTCACAAAGCCCTGCAATGCAGGGCTTTGTCGTTTCTCTAATTTGGATATTAACAATGTTTCGACGCTCGACTCCTCCTACTTTATCGGCCAAAGAGATGGCGATGCAGCTGCTCAGTCGTCGTGACCATGGCCAATATGAGCTGCAGCAAAAGCTAGTGCAGAAAGGTTATAGCGATGATGATATTCATCAGGCACTGAATTTTTGTGCCGAGCTTAACTATCTCGACGACCTGCGGTTTGCCAAAAGTCAGGTGCGCCAGCATGTCGCAAAAGGGCACGGCGAAAGACGTATTCGTCAAGAGCTTAATCAAAAACGCGTGGCAGAATCTGTGGTGGAGCAAGCGTTGAATGAAGAGCCGCAAGATTGGTTTGAATTGGCAAGCTTAGCCGCCAATAAGAAATTCAAAGGTCGCAAAGCGGCCGATCAAAAAGAGTACGCGAAACAAGTTCGTTTTTTGCAGTATCGCGGCTATAGTTTCGAACAAATTTCTCATGCTTTGAGCCAAGACGGTGAGATTGGAATGGACTAGTTTTGCTTTAATAAGCAAATCACATCGTGAATCGCTGGTTGCGTCCTCGATAGGCCTAACGACTGGATGTTAAGTAAATGTCGTTGAAACTAGCATCAAGTAGTGGCTTGAGTATACAATACCCCAAAATTTTAACTCGATATTTTCAGGAAGAGCTGCATGTACATGAGCACTGATGAGGTTCGTAACTCGTTCCTCAAGTTCTTTGAAGACAAAGGACACCAAATCGTAGAAAGTTCATCGTTAGTTCCACATAACGATCCAACTTTGCTGTTCACTAACGCAGGGATGAACCAGTTCAAAGATTGTTTCCTTGGTTTAGAGAAGCGAGCTTATACTCGAGCGACTACGGCTCAACGTTGTGTACGTGCAGGTGGTAAACACAACGACCTAGAAAACGTCGGCTTTACTGCGCGTCACCATACTTTCTTTGAAATGCTAGGTAACTTTAGTTTCGGCGATTACTTCAAAGAAGACGCGATTGCTTTTGCATGGGAATTTTTGACTCAAGTTCTGAAGCTTCCTGCGGACCGTCTGTTAGTGACTGTCTATGAGACAGATGACGAAGCGTTTGATATTTGGAATAAGAAAGTGGGCGTGCCTGCTGATCGCATCGTGCGTATCGGCGACAAAAAAGGCGGCAAACCTTACGAGTCAGATAACTTCTGGCAGATGGGTGATACCGGTCCTTGTGGCCCATGTAGCGAAATTTTCTATGATCATGGCGAACATATTTGGGGTGGACGTCCTGGTACACCAGAAGAAGACGGTGACCGTTTCATCGAAATCTGGAACAACGTTTTCATGCAGTTCAACCGTCACGCTGACGGCACGATGGAACCTTTACCAAAACCATCAGTCGATACCGGTATGGGGATTGAACGTATTTCTGCCATTATGCAAGGCGTGCATTCCAACTACGAAATCGATGTATTCCAAACCCTGATCAAAGCTTCGGCAGATATCATTGGTTACGATGATTTATCAAATCAATCACTACGCGTTGTGGCTGACCACATTCGTTCATGTGCGTTTTTGATTGTTGATGGTGTGATGCCTTCTAATGAAGGTCGTGGTTACGTTCTGCGCCGCATCATTCGTCGTGCAGTTCGTCACGGTAACAAGCTCGGCGCAAAAGGTACTTTCTTCCATAAGTTAGTTGGACCACTCGCCGAAGTCATGGGCAGTGCTGGCGTTGAGCTGAAGAAACAGCAGGCGTTGGTTGAAAAAGTTCTACGTATTGAAGAAGAAAACTTTGGCCGTACTTTGGATCGCGGTATGGCGATTCTTAACGAAGCGCTGGATGCCGTTGATGGCAAAGTGTTAGACGGCGAAACCGTATTTAAACTTTACGATACCTACGGTTTCCCAGCAGATTTAACCAACGACGTTGCGCGTGAAAAAGGCTTCTCTATTGACGAGCAAGGCTTTGAGCAAGCGATGGAAGCGCAGCGTCAACGTGCGCGTGAAGCGGGTCAGTTTGGTACTGACTACAACAACAGCATTAAAGTCGATAGTGCAACCGAGTTTTGTGGTTATAGCGCAACTCAAGGCAACAGCAATATCACTGCGTTGTTTGTTGATGGTGAAGAAGTGGAATCACTTTCAGCTGGCCACCATGCGATCATCGTTTTAGACCAAACCCCATTCTATGCAGAGTCGGGCGGTCAATGTGGTGATACAGGTGTACTTAAAACCGACTCCGGTGTGTTTAAAGTCACTGACACCCAAAAATTGGGTAGTGCAATTGCGCACCATGGTGAATTGGTTGAAGGCGTGATTGCCAAAGGCGACCAAGTACAAGCTCAAGTTGATGAGCAACGTCGCTTGGCAAGTTCATTGAACCACTCAGCTACTCACTTGCTTCACGCGGCTCTTCGCCAAGTCCTTGGTGAGCACGTGGCACAAAAAGGTTCTTTGGTTCGTGCAGAAGGTCTACGTTTTGACTTCTCGCATTTAGAAGCGATGACCAGTGATGAGATTAAACAAGTTGAGCGTTTAGTGAATGCTCAAATTCGTCGCAATCATAATATTCAGACTGAAATTATGGACATTGAAGCGGCGAAAGCAAAAGGTGCGATGGCGCTGTTTGGTGAGAAGTACGATGACCAAGTTCGCGTGCTTTCAATGGGCGATTTCTCAACTGAATTGTGTGGTGGTATTCACGCGAGCAACACGGGTGATATTGGTCTGTTTAAGATCATTTCGGAAGGTGGTATTGCTGCGGGTATTCGCCGTATTGAAGCCGTAACTGGTGATGTGGCTCTTGATGCACTCGAAGCTCAACAAGCCAAGTTTGAAGAGAAATTAGCTGAATCTGCTAGCAAAGCGAAGAGCTTGGAAAAAGAAATTCAAGTTCTTAAAGAAAAGCTCGCAGCTCAAGCCAGCGCGTCACTAACTGACCAAGTTAAAGAAATTGCGGGAGTGAAAGTGTTAGTCGCTCAGCTTGACGGCGCTGACAACAAAGCTCTACGTGGCATGGTTGATGAACTGAAAAACCAACTCGGTAGCGGCATCATCATGCTCGGTAACGTTGCGGATGACAAAGTGGGCCTGATTGCTGGTGTAACCAAAGATCTGACTGGCAAAGTCAAAGCCGGTGAGCTGGTCAATATGGTTGCTCAGCAAGTTGGTGGTAAAGGCGGCGGTCGTCCGGATATGGCTCAGGCTGGTGGTAGTGATGCCAGTGCTCTGCCTGCGGCACTTGCTTCTGCAAATGCTTGGTTGGAAGAGCGTTTGTAATTAGATAGAGCTGCAATAACCGCTTACCTCAACTTAAGGTGAGCGTTAATGTTTCAAATACAGCCAAGCGTTATCTCAGTCGTTAGTGACTAAGAGCGCTTGGTTTTTGTTTATCTCTGCTGATTTTTAGGCAGTTAGTTGCCTATTGATTAGCGCCTATGAGACTTTATGTCTTGGGAAGGTGAAGACTGGTGAAAAGGCCCCTTATCGTACAGAAGTTCGGTGGAACGTCGGTAGGTTCAATTGAGCGAATCAATACCGTTGCTGAACACATCATCAAAGCGAAGGATGATGGAAATCAAGTTGTTGTCGTAGTTTCGGCCATGTCAGGTGAGACCAATCGCCTGATGGATTTGGCTAAACAAGTCGACAGTGTGCCAACGGCAAGAGAGTTGGATGTGTTGTTGTCAGCAGGCGAGCAAGTATCGATGGCGCTGGTGGCGATGACGCTCAATAAGCTAGGGTACGCGGCGCGTTCTTTGACGGGATCACAAGCTAAGATTGTGACCGACAATCAACATAACGACGCGACGATTACGCATATTGACACGTCAGCCATAGAGCAACTGCTTGAACTGGACAATATCGTGATCGTCGCTGGTTTCCAGGGCATGAACGAGTCAGGGGATATCACTACGTTAGGTCGTGGCGGTTCGGATACCACTGCAGTGACGCTTGCGGGCGCGTTGCAAGCGGACGAATGTCAGATCTTCACCGATGTTGATGGCATCTATACTTGTGATCCGCGCGTTGTACATCAAGCGCAAAAGTTGGATGTGATTGATTTTCCTTCGATGGAAGAAATGGCGAGAAAAGGGGCGAAAGTTCTGCACTTGCCGTCCGTTCAATTTGCTTGGCGTCACAATGTGCCACTGCGCGTGTTGTCGACTTTTGAATCTGGCGCTGGCAGTTTGGTTGCTGGCGAAGAGTGCAATGCCGCAATTTGTGGCTTAGCGATTCAGCGAGATGTTGTTTTGATTCAAACTGATAACAGTGCACTCTCGGCGTTAGTCGCTCAATGTCAAATGTTAGGCATCTATGTCAGTAATGTGATCGAACGGGCAGAATGGGCGGGTATTGTGATAAAACAAGATGCACGTCCAAAGTTGGAACTGGTTTTCCGCGATAAAATCCGCAATAGTGAAGAGGTAAGTCTTCTTACTGCGGTTGGAAGCCAAGCCGAGGGACTGGTAGAGCACGCGTGCATGTTACTGAATGAAGAGGGAATAGACGTCCAACACAGCAGTTGCGAAAAGCAGTCGTTGGCACTGATTCTTTCTCCGGCACATATAGATCGTGCTGCAAATATACTGCATGACGTTTATATCAAAGCCAATTTAGCGATAGATTGCCAACAAAAACATGCATTTTTGGGTTAGATTCTAATTGATTAGAGTTTACCAAAATATAAATTTTGTTGGATAATGGCTTAGTAGCAAGATAAATCAGAGATTACTCAAGGAGCATAGAATGCTAATTTTGACTCGCCGCGTTGGCGAAACCCTAATGATTGGTGATGAAGTTACAGTAACGGTTCTTGGTGTTAAGGGTAACCAAGTACGTATCGGCGTAAATGCTCCGAAGGAAGTGTCTGTTCACCGCGAAGAAATTTACATGCGCATACAGGCAGAAAAAGGCAATGGTAATGTTGCGTCAGGCAACTACTAATTGTTGAGAAAGGCTGACATAAAGTCAGCCTTTTTTGTATCTATTTCTAGAAGATTGTTAGTAAAAAGAACGAATTCGCTGCGCTTTGATTAAATAGCCAACGGTTAGGCGACTTTTTGGAGATTTTACCAAGAAAATGTTTGACATATTTTTGGTAAATCGTAATATGTGCCTCCGCAAGACGGTGAGGTGGCCGAGAGGCCGAAGGCGCTCCCCTGCTAAGGGAGTATGTGGTTTGTAGCCGCATCGAGGGTTCGAATCCCTCCCTCACCGCCAT
>NZ_FNDD01000014.1:100813-129643 GCF_900100015.1 Vibrio xiamenensis
GCGCGCTCGTAGCTCAGCTGGATAGAGTACCTGGCTACGAACCAGGCGGTCGAAGGTTCGAATCCTTCCGAGCGCGCCATCCTTT
Source organism: Vibrio xiamenensis (assembly GCF_900100015.1). Lineage (GTDB taxonomy): Bacteria > Pseudomonadota > Gammaproteobacteria > Enterobacterales > Vibrionaceae > Vibrio > Vibrio xiamenensis. The sequence goes on from NZ_FNDD01000014.1 coordinate 100,899, forward strand.
CAAACCTTGCTTCGGCAAGGTTTTTTTATGCCTGCCATTTTAACATTTTTGTAACTTTCTCATATCCAACTCATTGTTTATACAATCTTAAGCGTCGAATTTTTAACCAAATCCCATTATTGATTTCTAAATTCCGTTAAATTCAGTAAAAGACACAGTTAATTGTGTCGAAAAGTCTTGATCAGGCAGAGTAATGTGACTGACAAAACAATTGTTCACAATAAGTGTGCAATAGGGCTCGTTGAACCGGAAAGCAAATTGACAAAATTTAATCAATTACGATAATCCTAGACCGATAAACGGAACGAAATATGGTTTCGTTATTGTTCGCCAAAGTGTTGGTGTTTGTCAGGATGACAACGAAAGGAAGCTTACATGGATAATATTGGAACGCTGCTCGTCGATGCTGCAACGTTAATGGTGACGGGTATGGCCGTTGTCTATCTTTTTCTCACCGTGCTGGTTTACCTAGTTCAATTAATGTCAAAACTGGTTCCAGAGGAACAGCCGGAGCCCGCAACTCAACCGCTTGTAACCCCAAGTTCGAAGCCTGTATCTGGTGTGGATCCTAAGGTTATCGCTGCGATTTCTAGCGCGGTACATCAGTATCGCAACTCTTCTGCCAAATAGTCTAGCTACATGAATTAAAAGGAGTTTATGAGCATGTCTAAACCACTTGCGATTACTGATGTTGTCCTGCGTGACGCGCATCAATCACTGTTTGCTACCCGCATGCGCATTGAAGATATGTTACCCATTGCTGCCGAACTGGATAAAGTCGGTTACTGGTCTCTAGAAACATGGGGTGGTGCCACTTTTGATGCTTGTATTCGATTTCTTGGCGAAGATCCATGGGAGCGCCTTCGTGAACTGAAGAAAGCGATGCCAAACACGCCAATGCAGATGCTGTTGCGCGGCCAAAACCTGCTTGGTTATCGCCACTATGCTGATGATGTGGTTGAGAAATTTGTCGAGCGTGCTCATCACAACGGTATGGATGTGTTTCGTATTTTTGATGCGATGAACGATGTGCGTAACTTTGAAAAAGCTGTTAAAGCGACGATTGATGTTGGCGCCCACGCGCAAGGCACTTTGTCATACACCACCAGTCCCGTTCATGACTCGAACACTTGGGTCGACCTAGCCAAACGTTTGGAAGATTTGGGTTGCCACTCGCTGTGTATTAAAGATATGTCCGGGCTATTAAAGCCTTATGAAGCCGAAGAGTTGATCACGCGAATCAAATCATCTTGTGATGTGCCTTTGGCGCTGCATTGCCATGCAACCACCGGGCTATCCACCGCAACCGCGGTAAAAGCGGCTGAGGCCGGAATTGATATCCTCGATACTGCGATTTCTTCAATGAGCTGCACATACGGTCATACGCCAACAGAAACAGTTGTTGCTATGTTGCAAGGTACTGAGCGAGACACTGGGCTCAAACTTGATCAGCTTGAACCGATAGCTGCGTATTTTCGTGAAGTACGCAAAAAATACGCGAAATTCGAAGGCCAACTTAAGGGCGTCGACTCACGGATTCTTATCGCCCAAGTACCGGGCGGCATGTTGACTAACATGGAAGGGCAGCTCAAAGAACAAGGGGCTGCGGATCGTATTGATGAAGTGCTGGAAGAGATCCCACGCGTTCGCCAAGACTTAGGTTTCATTCCTCTGGTGACGCCAACTTCGCAAATTGTCGGCACTCAGGCGGTTATCAATGTCCTAACCGGTGAGCGCTATAAAACGATTACCAAAGAGACGGCTGGTGTTTTAAAAGGCGAATATGGCACGGCACCTGCGCCAGTAAATAGCGAGTTGCAAGCTAAGGTGCTGGATGGCGCTGAGCCTATTACTTGTCGCCCAGCCGATTTGCTTGACGCGGAATTGGTCGCTTTGACCGATGAATTACTGACCAAAGCCAAACAGGAAGGGATTGCGCTTGTCGATGACACGGTTGATGATGTATTGACATACGCGCTGTTCCCTCAAGTTGGACTTAAGTTCTTGAAAAATCGCCACAACCCTGAGGCGTTTGAGCCTGCACCTGGATCTGAGCCGGCGGTGGTTGCGCCTGTTGCCAGTACGCCGGTAACTTCGGGTGGCATCGAAACCTATAGCGTTAAAGTGGATGGTCAAGTGTATGAGGTTGAAGTTGGGCCGCAAGGACAACTGAGCTCAGTAAGCGCTGCCAAGCCACAAGCGGCTCCGGTTGCTAAACCGGTCGCGACCAATGCTGAAACGGTACCTTCACCATTAGCCGGAAATATTTTCAAAGTGGTGGTGCAAAGTGGTGTCGAAGTGGCTGAAGGGGACGTGTTACTGATCCTTGAAGCGATGAAAATGGAAACTGAAGTTCGCGCGGCGCGCAGTGGTGTTGTGCAAGATCTCCACGTCAAAGAAGGTGATTCGGTTACTGTTGGCGCGCCACTCGTTAGCCTAGTGTAAGGACGTAACATGGATGGATTACTGACGTTATGGCAGGAAACGGGCATAGCGAACTTTGAGTTCGGCCAAATTTGCATGATTATGGTCGGCTGCTTACTGTTGTTCCTTGCGATTCGCAAAGGCTTTGAACCCTTGCTGTTACTACCGATTGGCTTTGGCGCGATATTAGCAAACATTCCTAATGCGGGCTTTACCGAGCCCGGCGGAATGCTCTACTACATTTACCATGTCGGGATTGAGTCTGGAGTGTTTCCGCTGCTGATCTTTATGGGCGTTGGCGCGATGACTGATTTTGGTGCTCTGATTGCGAACCCGAAAACCTTATGGTTAGGCGCCGCTGCGCAGTTTGGTATTTTTACTACCTTGTTTGGCGCGATATTGCTCAATTACATACCGGGAATGGAATTTACCATGGCCGATGCGGCGTCGATTGCAATCATCGGTGGTGCAGATGGGCCAACGGCGATTTTCCTTGCCAGCCGTCTGTCACCTGAGTTGTTGGGTGCTATCGCGGTCGCCGCATATAGCTACATGGCGTTAGTGCCGATCATTCAGCCGCCGATCATGAAAGCGCTGACCACACCTGAAGAACGAAAAATTCAGATGAAGCAGCTCAGACACGTCGGTAAAACCGAGAAAATCCTGTTTCCTTTGGTTGTGCTATTGATGACGATTCTGTTTTTGCCGTCGGCAACGCCGCTGGTGGGGATGTTCTGTCTTGGTAATCTGATGCGTGAAGCGGGCGTGGTTGAACGCTTATCGAAAACCGCGCAAAACGAACTGATTAATATCGTGACGATTTTCCTTGGTCTTGGTGTCGGTTCGAAACTGCAATCGGATAAGTTTTTAAACTTTGAAACCTTGGGTATTTTAGCTCTTGGTGCGGCAGCGTTCAGTGTTGGCACCGCAGCCGGGGTGCTAATGGCGAAGTTGCTTGGGAAATTTTCCAAAGATCCAATCAACCCATTGATTGGCGCCGCAGGCGTTTCTGCTGTGCCAATGGCGGCGCGGGTGGTTAACAAAGTTGGCTTGCAAGCCAACGCGCAAAACTTTTTGTTGATGCATGCGATGGGGCCGAATGTGGCTGGGGTTTTAGGCTCTGCGGTTGCAGCAGGGATTCTTTTAGCCTTGGTTCACTAGCACGAATTTTCGACAAAACGGTTAACTTGTTGGGAATAAATGGTATATATTCAAAGGGATGCTACAAGCATCCCTTTTTTACATCATAGGGAAACGTTTTTATGGAAAACAAACAAATTGCCATCACTGAGTTTGGTGGGCCGGAAGTTTTAGCGCTGCAAACGACTGCAGTCCCTAAGCCTAAAGCCGGTGAGGTACTGGTGAAAGTTGCGTTTGCTGGCGTAAACCCGATTGATGTAAAAACGCGTGCGGGCCTTGGTTGGGCCGCAAGCCAAAATAAAGATAACTTGCCTTGGGTTCCAGGCTATGACATTTCTGGTCAAGTGGTGGAACTTGGCGATGGTGCATCACGTTTTGGCTGTGGCGATAAAGTCGCTGGTTTCATCGGTTTTCCACTGCAAGGCGGCGGTTATAGCCAGTATGTTTGCGTATCAGAACAAGAACTCAGCTTAGTGCCTGATTCGGTGATGCTGGAAGCGGCGGCTGCGTTACCGCTTGGCGGGCAAACCGCAGTGCAAGCGCTGGATAAGTCGCAGCTCAAAGAGGGCGAGAAGGTTTTGATTCTCGCAGGTGCCGGCGGCGTTGGTCATCTTGCGATTCAAATTGCGGTTGCAGCTAAAGCAGAAGTGTATACCACCTGTAGTGAAGTCAATCTTGACTACATGGCTACTCTTGGCGCCCATGCGATTAACTATCAATTTGCGCCAGTTTCGCAGCGCCTTGATGGTATCGATGTGTTGATCGACTTAGTCGGTGGTGATGCGGCATTAGATGCACTTAAGTGTCTTAATGATAATGCTCGCGTGATTACTGTGCCGACCATTAGCGCTGAAATGATCTGTGAGAAAGCCAAATTATTAGGTTTTGAAGCCAGCGGGATGTTAGTTGATCCTAACCCAGAGCAGCTTGATACCATGCTGTACATGGTCAGTGTTGGACTGCTTAAAACCGAAGTGTTTGCCACGTATCCTCTAGAGCAAGCGGCGCAAGCCCATCAACAAATCGAAACTGGCCACACTCGCGGTAAAGTACTGCTCGACATGCAATGATCGAGGCGTTTAATCACGCCTTTGAGCAATTGGCGCTGTGGTTTTCTCATTCCGCTTTATGGGTGATGTTTTTTAGCGGATTCCTCAGTGCCACGCTGCTTCCCGGTGGCTCTGAAGCAAGCTTTATCGCCACCCTCGGACTTCATCAATATTCCACTTTAGCGGTGATCAGCATCGCTTCTATAGGTAACACTCTCGGTGGAATCACCAACTATCTAATAGGCATCTGGATTCCTAATCGAACCGATTCGAATCGTCGCGGTCATATTGCTGTGACTTGGCTACAGAAATATGGCTTTTGGTCGCTTTTATTTAGTTGGTTGCCTATTATTGGCGACCCACTCTGTTTCGCTGCAGGTTGGCTGCGTTTACCTTTCTGGCCTAGCTTATTGCTGATTTTCATAGGTAAAGCGCTTCGTTATTCATTGCTTGCAGCACTGTTTTTTGGTTTTTTCTAAAGGAGATGTCATGAGAAAAATTTGGCTTGGCGCGTTTTCTCTGTTCACTTTATTCGGTTGTTCTTCCCATAACGCGTCGTTGTTCTCCTCACTTCCACAAGGTGTCACTTTAGTGGAAAGTGTGGCAGCCGAGCCCGGCAAGACGATGATTCCATATTCCAAATATCGCCTTGATAACGGTTTGACCGTGATTCTTTCTCCTGACCACTCAGATCCGCTTGTCCATGTCGATGTGACTTATCATGTCGGTTCGGCTCGTGAGCAAGTGGGTAAATCGGGCTTTGCCCACTTTTTTGAGCACATGATGTTTCAAGGCAGCGAGCACGTTGCGGATCAAGAGCATTTCCGTTTGATCACTGAGGCGGGTGGTACGCTTAATGGCTCGACCAATCGTGACAGCACCAACTATTTCGAAACGGTGCCGGCCAACCAGTTAGAAAAAATGCTTTGGCTTGAGTCTGATCGTATGGGCTATCTGCTTGATGCGGTATCGCAGCGCAAGTTTGAAATTCAGCGCGCCACGGTTAAAAACGAGCGCGCGCAAAATTTTGATAATCGCCCTTATGGTTTGATGTGGGAAAAAATGGGCGAGGCCATGTATCCGGAAGGTCACCCTTATTCTTGGCAAACCATTGGTTATGTTGAAGACCTCGATCGAGTCAACGTCAATGATCTAAAAGCGTTCTTTTTACGTTGGTACGGTCCAAACAACGCGGTGCTGACGATTGGTGGTGACATTGATGTCGATGAAACACTCGATTGGATTGCCAAATATTTTGGGCCGATTCCGAAAGGACCAGAAGTTATCAACGCGCCGAAGCAGCCAGCCAAACTCGATGCGGATCGTTTTGTCACGATGCAAGATCGCATTGAACAGCCAATGGTCATGATTGGTTGGCCAACCAAATATCTTGGCGATGATTCGCAGCAATCTTTGGATATGCTGGCCACCGTTCTTGGTAGTGGTGCCAACAGTCTGCTGTATCAGAAATTAGTGAAAACCCAACAAGCCGTCGATGCTGGTGCGTTTCAAGATTGCTCAGAGCTAGCGTGTACTTTTTATGTCTACGCCATGGCGCCAACCGGTGACAAAGGCCATTTAGCCCCGCTGTATCATGAGTTGATGGACACGCTTGATGAATTCAAACGCACGGGTGTGCAGCAAGAACGTCTTGATCAAGTCATTGGCACTGCAGAAGCCAATGCGGTATTTTCGCTGCAAAGCGTACGTGGCAAGGTGACGCGTTTGGCATCGAATCAAACCTTCTTTAATAAGCCCGACCGTTTAGAGCAACAGCTTGAAGACATTCGCGCGGTGACGCCAGAGTCGGTGATGGCAGCTTATAACCAATTTATTGCCAATCAGAACAAAGTGACGCTCAGTGTGGTGCCAAAAGGCAAGCTTGATTACCAAGTCGCGGCTGAAAATTTTGTTACGCCAAAGCGTCACTTGCCTGATTATCAGCCAGTCAAAGAGCAAGACCTTAACTATCGCCGTCCACAAGATAATTTTGATCGTTCGGTGATGCCGCAGGTCGCGCAAAGTGTTACCGCGCAGATGCCAAAGCTTTACGATCTGCATTTTGACAATGGCATCGATTTACTGGGAAGCCAAACCAGCGAAACGCCAACCGTGCAGCTGGTACTGAAGTTACCTGCAGGTGAGCGCTATGTGCCACGTGGCAAAGAAGGCTTGGCCGATCTGACCGCATCGCTATTGCAAGAGGGCACCACAAAGCATTCACTGGAAGAGCTTGAAGCCCAACTCAACAAGCTTGGCAGTGAAGTCAGCGTCGATGCCAACAATTACACCACCAGTGTGATTGTCTCAAGCCTAGAGAAGAATTTTGCCCAGACGCTGGAAATTATGCAGGAAGTGCTGTTCCACCCGGCGTTTAACGCGCAAGATTTCCAACGCATTAAGCAGCAAATGCTGCAAAGTGTGGTTTACAATCATCAGCAGCCAAGTTGGTTAGCAGCGCAGGCATCGCGTCAGATTCTCTTCGCTGGCACTGTGTTTGAACGTGCTCAAGGCGGTACGGCAGAGTCGATTCAAAGCCTGACTTTAGATGATGTGAAGCGGTTTTATGCCAAGCATTACACACCGCAAGGCACGCAAATTGTGGTGGTTGGCGATGTGACTAAGCGAGAAGTCCGCAACAAGCTTGCGTTTCTCAAGCAGTGGCAAGGCGATGCAGCGCCACTGCTGCGTCCGCAGATGGTCACGCCTTTGACTGAGCAAAAAATCTATCTCATCGACAAACCGGATGCGCCGCAAACATCGCTGCGTCTGGTAAGGCAAGGTCTACCGTTTGATGCCACTGGCGAAGTGTATTTAACTCAGCTGGCGAACTTTAATCTGGCGGGCAACTTTAACAGCCGCATCAACCAGAATCTGCGTGAAGACAAAGGGTATACTTACGGTGCTAGCGGCTACTTAACGGCGAATCGGGAAGTGGGCTCAATCGTGTTTAGTACGCAAGTGCGTAAAGATGCGACGGTTGACTCGATCGTTGAAATGCAGCAAGAGATGGCGAAGTTCAGTAAGTCAGGTCTTAGTGACAAGGAAATGAAATTTCTGCGTTTGGCTGTCGGGCAGCAAGATGCGCTGAAATACGAAACGCCAGCCCAAAAAGCGGCATTGTTGAGTAATATTCTGACTTACAGCCTCGATGAAGATTACTTGAAGCAGCGTAATGATATTGTTGAATCGGTCTCGAAACAGACGCTTAACGACGTTGCGAGCAAGTGGTTCAACCCTGATGATTATCAGATTGTGGTGGTTGGCGACGCCAAAACGCTGAAACCACAACTTGAAAAGTTAAATATTCCGATGGAAGAGCTTGAAATCATCCGTTAGAGTACACATAAATTAGGCATCAGTAAGGGTGGCGATGCCACCCTTTCACATCTTTAGCCAGCTGAAAGACATCTTTCAGCATCAGACATAGGCGACCTCGTTTTGACTGATTTTGCTACGCGACTTGAGCGAGTTGCACGTAATTCCAACACTTTCCAACAGCTTTCCCGTGGTGTCGAGCGTGAAACGCTACGTTACAATGCCGATGGTTCGCTGGCGACGACGCCCCATCCTCAAGGTTTAGGTTCTGCTTACACCAATGAATGGATAACCACCGATTTCTCGGAGTCGTTGCTGGAGTTTATTACGCCAGTTTCGCATCAAGTTGAAACCTTGCTTGGTCAGCTCAAAGACATTCATCACTTCGCGCAAACCAAAATGGGCGAAGAGAAAATGTGGCCGCTTTCGATGCCCTGTTATGTGGCGGATGAAGAGTTAATTAATTTAGCTCAGTACGGCAGTTCAAATTCGGGGCGCATGAAAACGTTGTATCGCGAAGGCCTAAAGCGCCGCTATGGTAGCTTGATGCAAATTATCTCGGGTGTGCATTTTAACTTCTCGTTTCCAGATTCGTTTTGGGATTCATTATATGGCGAGCAAACCGAGCAGGAGCGTCAAGACAGCAAGTCTGAAGGCTATTTTTCGCTGATCCGTAACTACTATCGCTTAGGCTGGCTGATTCCGTATTTCTTTGGTGCTTCGCCAGCGATCTGTTCTTCGTTTATTCGTGGGCGCGATACCAAGCTACCGTTTGAAAATATTGGTAAGACGCTGTATTTGCCTCACGCCACATCACTGCGTTTGAGCGACCTTGGCTACACCAATAATGCGCAAAGCTCGCTGAAAATCGGTTTTAACAGCCTAGAGCAGTATTTGGAAGGGTTGAACCAAGCGATTCGTACGCCATCACCGGAATTTGCCGAAATTGGCGTGAAAGTCGGCGATGAATATCGCCAGCTCAATGCCAACGTGCTGCAGATTGAAAATGAGCTTTACGCGCCGATTCGTCCAAAACGTGTGGCAAAAAGTGGTGAAAAGCCTTCTCAAGCGCTAGGTCGAGGTGGTGTCGAATACATCGAAGTTCGTTCTTTGGATGTGAACCCGTACAGCGCGGTGGGCATCAATGAAGATCAAGTCCGCTTTTTGGATCTGTTCTTAACTTGGGCTGCGCTGTCTGAATCGAAACCGATGACTGACTGCGAACTGCAGTGCTGGCGTGCAAACTGGAATAAAGTGGTGACCGAAGGTCGCAAGCCTGGTCTTGAATTAAAACTTGGTTGCGATGGTGAAGTGTTGAGCTTGCAAGCTTGGGCTAAGCGCGTGTTTGCCGAATTAGCGCTGGTGGCGAAACAGTTTGATCAAGCCAGTGGCGGCGATGAATACCAAAGCGTGTGCCGTAAACTCGAAGCGTGGATTGACGATCCAGAGCTAACCATTTCTGGCCAATTGCTGCGCGATACCAAACAGCTTGGCGGGCTTGGCAAAGTGGGTTGCCAGTTTGGCGCCGAATACCGTTTGAGTAACCTTGAGCATCAGTATCAAATTTATTCTGCGCAATTGATGGAGCAAGAAGTAGTGCGCTCACGTCAACAGCAGCAAGCGCTTGAAGCGGTGCCAGAGCCAAGCTTTGATGAATTTCTCGCTGACTATTTCTCTTATCTAGAGCAATGAGAGCGCTGAAACACGCCTTACTGATTGGAGTGGCCTGCGCATTATTGGCAGGTTGCTCAACCGCGCCGCCGGTTAATCAGAATAACTTGTGCGATATTTTTCGCGAAAAATCCGCTTGGTACGAAGATGCGCTCGACATGCAAGATGAATGGGGCACACCGATCCAAATCGTGATGGCGATTATCAAGCAAGAGAGCAGTTTTCGTCACAACGCTCAACCTCCTAGAGATTATCTGCTAGGATTTATTCCTTGGGGACGCGTCAGCAGTGCTTACGGTTACGCCCAAGCGCAAGATCCAGCGTGGGAAGATTTTCAGGATGCCACCGACTACGGTGGTTCGCGTAGCGATTTTGGTGATTCACTGATGTTTGTCGGTTGGTACACCACTGAATCGCATCGTTTACTGGGCATCTCGAAATGGGATACTTATAACCAATATCTCGCTTACCATGAAGGTCGAGGGGGATACAAAAATAGGACTTATCAGTCCAAACCTTCGCTACTTCGCGTCGCACGTAAAGTCGAGCAGCAAGCAAAGGATTATGGTTGGCAACTTAAGCAGTGCCGCCAAGAATTGGAAAGTAATCGAAGCTGGTTCTTCTAAATCAGCAGGGAGAAAGACAATGCCATTATTAGATAGTTTTACGGTTGACCACACTCGCATGCATGCGCCAGCAGTGCGCGTGGCGAAAACCATGACCACGCCAAAAGGCGATACCATCACTGTGTTTGACTTACGTTTTACGCTGCCAAACAAAGATATTCTGTCTGAGCGTGGTATTCATACTCTTGAGCACCTGTACGCAGGTTTTATGCGTCAGCACCTAAACGGTAGCGATATTGAAATCATCGACATTTCACCAATGGGCTGCCGTACGGGTTTCTACATGAGCTTGATTGGCGAACCTAAAGAGCAGCAAGTCGCGGACGCTTGGTTAGCGTCAATGCAAGATGTGCTTAAAGTCGAAGATCAGAACAAGATCCCTGAGCTTAACGAATACCAATGTGGCACCGCTGCGATGCACTCATTAGAAGAAGCCAAACAAATCGCGCAAAACGTGATTGCATCTGGTATCAGCGTGAATAAAAACGATGAGTTGGCGCTGCCACAATCGATGCTTAACGAGCTGAAAGTCAACTGATCATTTGGCTTGTTGAAAGAGAAAAGGAAGGGCATTGCCCTTCCTTTTTTGTTTTGTAGCGTATCGATCTTTAGCGCGCAAAACCGCCGCTATCCAATTATTCCGCCTTGGCTAACACCACCACTTGAGTCTTGGCAAAATAGTCTTGCCAGCCCCGTTTTTTGCTATCGACCAACGCCATCAGATTTCCCAGCCCAAATAGCGATGTAGCTAAGCGAATCAGTGCTTGGCGTTTAGTGATTGGCGAGTTGTCTAATTGGCGCACTTGCAGTTTCCATGCGCGCATGCCCAAAGTTTGCCCAGCGCGAGTCCAAAAAAATACGAAAAAGTAGATCCACACCGCCAGCAAATACAAACTGAATAGCGGGCTAAATATCGGATGACGAGTCAGAAAATCGCTGATGTCGAGATAAGGTGCAACGTTAAATATTCCGGCCGCTTGCAGCGCCTGCAGAATCGCGACTAACACACCGGCTGCAATCATCTCAATCGCGATTACCATTAACGTATCGTAAAACAGGGCGGCTAGGCGGCGAAAAAAGCCAGCGTTAGGTAAGTCTTGTTGCGTCATAAATCGAGCACTTAATCATGAAGTGGTAATTAGAATAACGGCTAAGCGCCTGACTGCAAAGCCTCAAACCCAGCACATTAGCGCTCAATCACACACTACAACGCAATCGCTAAATGACATTACGCCGTGACCAGTTGTGCTTGGCCGATAAAAAAGCCATCTTCATCAAAGCGTTTCACTTCGCCATTTTCGACCACGACGGTGATGTAGCGGGTATCGGAAAACTGCCAGTTACGCCATTGGTAGACAAACTTATCGTTTTCCACCCACCAGTAGCCTTCGTCGATGTCATTGGGCCGCTCGGAAACGCCGGTCATTTTGCCATCGGCTTGAAAGGTAATGCGATAAGGAATGTTAAAGCAATCTTTGGTCAGCAAGATTTGATTGGTCAACAACTTGCGAATCGCTTTGCTTTTTAACGGTTTGGCTTGGCACTGCTCAAGCGTTTCTATTGGCAGAATTTGCTTGGCAATTTGCGCCAGTTCCGCCACGCCTTGACGAATTTTATCGCTGGCGATCGACTGGAAACTTAATCGAAAACTGTTGGTGCGTTTTTGATGGTAATAATACTGCGCGCCATTATTGAGCAAAATGCCGTGTTGTTTGGCGAGCTGTTCAAAACGTTCGGCATCAAAATCCTGTTTGTAGTCGATCCAAAAGGCCGTGCCCGCGAGTGACGGCAACACGCCCGATTGCGGGAAATAATAGTTGAGCGCTTTTTCCATCGTTAGCCATTTTTCACGGTAGCGACGTAGCATTTTATTGGTCAAGGTGTCGTAGTAACCGAGTTTTAAAAACAGCGCCAGCGTTTGGCAATTGTTCTTTGGCGGCAGGCTATGAGTGCGCTGCTGAAAGGTGCGAATCTGGGCGATAAGCGGCGCCGCAGCGACGATAAAACCAATTCTGAGTCCCGGCGCTATGGTCGAGGTGAAGCTGGAAATATAGATGATGCGTTCACTTTGGTATTCACCACGTAGCGCCGGGCAAGCATCTTCAATAAAGTTAATATCGTGCTCAAAATCGTCTTCGATGATCAGCACATCTTGTTGTTCAGCGGCGGCCATTAACGCTTCGCGGCGCTGTCCGGTCATGCGTACTGTGGTTGGAAACTGGTTACTTGGCGTGGTGTAAATCAGTTTGCACTGCTTGAGTTTGTCATCCACGATCAGCCCTTGCTGATCAATATCCAGCGGCAAAATGTTGGCGCGCCGCGCTTGGAATTGATGCAGTGCTTCTGGGTAACCTGGGTTTTCAACGCCAACAGGCGTGTCTTTGGCTACTAGTAATTTGGCCAAATAGTAGAGACTATTTTGGCAGCCAAGGGTGACCGCAATTTGATTACTTTCGACAAAAATGCCGCGCTTGGGGAGCACACGAGTACGAATTTGTTCGATCAAGTCGGCGTAGTCGTCGTGGCTCGAGGTCCAGCTGTGATGATTGCTGCGATTGAGCGATTGAATGCTGCATTTACGCCACTCGGAGACCGGAAACAAATCTTCATCGACCATGCCGCTGACGAATAAATAGCGAAACGCACGCAGGTCTTTATCGGCGGCGATTGGTGCCGCGTGTTCTTTCAGCAGATAACTCTGCCAGTTAAGCGGAGGCGCGCTTTGAGTGCGTTTGGCTTGCGCATACGCGGGTTGAACATCAAGATCTGGATGGACGAAGTAGCCTTTGCGCTCGACTGAAATCAGAATGCCTTCTTCGGTCAGCTGTTCATAGACGCGCAAAATGGTGTTGCGCGATACATGCAACTTCTGCGCTAAGCGCCGCGACGATTCCAGCGCTTGTGTCGAGGGAACAAACCCATCAAATATCGCTTGCGAAATGGCGCTTTTGATCTGCTCTTGAAGCGTGCGAGAATCGTTTTGGTCGATGTGAATGTAGCGGCCTAGCATACAACTCCTGTTCGGTAATGCGTCCTAAACGATAATGTCCAAAAACAAAAAAAGGCATGACATTTATCGTCATACCTTTTTAAGCACAAGTGGCCGATTAAGCAATCAGTTTTTGCAGCTCAGCTTTGACAATCTCTAAGCCTTTGACGACTAGCTCAGGTTCGATGGTCAATGGTGGTAGGAAACGAATAACGTTACCTTTCACGCCACATGACAGCAGAATGACGCCAGCGTGGTTGCTGTTGGCGACCAATTTCTTAGTGATGTCAGCCAGTGGTGCTTTGGTTTGTGGATCATTAAGCTCGATAGCGATCATCGCGCCCACTTGACGAATATCGCCAATTTGAGCAATCGATTTTTGCATCTCAACCAACTGTTCTTTGAACAGCAAACCAATGTGTTGTGCTTGTTCGCAAAGGTTTTCTTTTTTAATGATGTCAATCACTTCAAGTGCTGCCGTACACGCAAGTGGTGAACCTGCGTAAGTACCACCGATACCGCCTGGGTTGGCCGCATCCATGATCGCTGCTTTACCGACTACGCCTGAAAGAGGGAAGCCGCCTGCCATGCCTTTTGCCATCGTGATAAGGTCTGGTTCGATACCTAAATATTCGGTCGCAAACCATTTACCAGTACGAGCGTAACCGGTTTGGATTTCGTCACAAATCAGTACGATACCGTGCTTATCACAAATCTCACGTAGCTGCTGTGCCCAGCTTGCTGGCGCTTGGTAGAAGCCACCTTCACCTTGGATCGGCTCAACGATCATGGCCGCAACGCGACTAGGCTCGATATCGCATGCGAACAAGTCGTTGAGCGCGTCCAAACTTTGTTGCTCAGTCACACCGTGGTAGGCATTTGGAAACGGTAAGTGATAGATTTCATTAGGGAAAGGACCAAAACCAGCTTTGTAAGGCGCAACTTTACCGGTCAAACCCATACACAAGTTGGTACGACCATGGAATCCGCCTTTGAATGCCAATACACCGGAACGACCCGTCGCAGCGCGTGCAATCTTCACTGCGTTTTCAACCGCTTCTGCACCTGTTGTCAGAAAAGCGGCTTTCTTGTCGCCACTGATAGGTGCGATTTCCACTACTTGCTCAGCAAGCTCAACAAAGCTGCTGTATGGAGTGACCATAGAGCAAGTATGGCTAAAGTTATCGAGCTGTTTTTTTACCGCTTCGACAATTTGTGGGTGAGAATGACCGGTGTTGTTGACCGCAATGCCTGCAGCAAAATCGATGTATTCTTTACCTTCAATATCGGTAATCAACGCGTTTTTTGCGCTCGCAGCATAAATCGGTGCGAGGTTAGCCATGCCGTTTGCGACGACTTTTTCTTTGCGTTGTTGCCATTCCAAGTTGGTCATGATCGTATCCTTTGTTCAGTTCTGTCTTTTTATCAGCGACTTATAAGCCGCCGAAACACATGTATTTGATGTTGAGGTATTCGTCGATACCTTGTTTCGCGCCTTCGCGGCCAAAACCTGATTGTTTGACGCCGCCAAATGGTGCGACTTCGGTCGAAATCAGGCCTTCGTTTATGCCGACCATGCCGTATTCAAGTTGCTCGGCGATGTGGAATGCGCGGGCGATTGAACCGGTATAAAAGTAGCTTGCTAAGCCATAAATGGTGTCGTTGGCTTTTTCAACCAGCTCTTGGTCTTGGCTAAAGCGAATCACTGGCGCGACTGGGCCAAACAGTTCGGTTTGAACAATATCCATCTCTTGAGTGACGTTGGTGAGCACTGTTGGTGCCACGAACAGGCCATCAAGTGATTCGCCGCCAAATGCCACACTGGCACCTTGTTCGACGGCATTTGAGATGTAACCCAACACGCTTTCTTTGGCTTTAGCATCCACAAGTGGACCAATGGTGACGCCATCTTCAAGACCGTTGCCGACTTTCAATTCCGCCACAGCTTTAATGAATTTTTCGACAAACTCTTCATACACGCCGTCTTGAACGTAGAAACGGTTGGCACAAACACAGGTTTGTCCGGCGTTACGGAATTTGGATGCGATGGCACCTTTGACTGCTTCGTCGATGTCGGCATCGTCAAATACGATAAACGGTGCGTTGCCGCCAAGTTCCATTGAAGTACGTTTGATGGTATCGGCACACTGTTTGACTAAGTGACGACCAACTTGGGTTGAACCAGTAAACGACAGCTTTTTGATGTCGTCGTGGCTACAGAAAATATCGCCAACCGCAACCGATGAATGGTTATTAACCACGATCAGCAAATCGCGTGGCAAGCCAGCTTGATAAGCCAGTTCAGCCGTGGCATATGCTGAAAGCGGTGTTTGGTTGGCAGGCTTAACGATAAAGCTACAACCTGCAGCTAAAGCTGGGCCAGCTTTACGCGTGATCATCGCAATCGGGAAGTTCCACGGCGTAATTGCAGCAGCAACACCGACAGGCTGACGAATGGTCATCATGCGTTTGTTGCCCGCAGGTGCAGGAATCACTTCGCCGTATGTGCGTTTGCCTTCTTCGGCAAACCATTGCAGGAATGAAGCGCCGTAGTTGACTTCACCTTTTGACTCGGCAAACGGCTTACCTTGTTCAATGGTCATGATGCGCGCCAAGTCATCGGCGTTTTCGATCATTAAGTCATACCAACGCTTTAGAACTGCGCTGCGTTCAGCGGCAGGTTTTGCCTGCCAAAGTTTTTGTGCTTGCTTAGATTTTTCAATGAGGGCGATGATTTCTGTGGTCGGAATCGACGGAATGTACGCCACGATCTCTTCTGTCGCTGGGTTCAATACCGCAATCGCTTCTTCACTCGCATCGCAAGTCGCGTTGAGCAGACTTTTATTAACGATTTGGTCCATGTAACTCATCTCTTATTTAAGGCTGTATTTTGATGTTAGACCTAACCTTGGTTTGAACGAAGTACCAGTTACTTCTCTTTGTTGGTACCAGTTGGACTGGTACCACGTACAAAACCCTCGCTGGTACCATACGAAATCCTCCACTGGTTCTATCGGTTTATAAAATCTTTAGTCATATTGGCTCGGCACATAAATTCATAACAACAAGTAACGACACAGAAGAGGACTTTCTATGTTCAGTTTAAAAGGAAAGAAGCTTGCTAAAGGAGTTTTAGCAGTTACTTTAGGCGTCAGCGCTTTGGTGACGTCGGCGGCAACCTTTGCTGCAGACTACAACTGGCGTTTCGCCAATCTTTACGGACGTGGCACTGCATTTGGTGAAGTTTATGAAGACTTAGCCAAAAACATCGAAACCATGTCAAACGGCCGCATTGCCGTGCAAGTGCTTTACTCTGGAGAAGGGGTTGGTACCAGCGGTATTCTTAATGCGGTGAAATCGGGTCTTATCACTATGGGCGCACCTTTCCAACCTATGCATGCGGGCGAGTTCCCAGCAGGTGTGGTGGAAGTGGGTCTCCCTGGTGGTACCTCCGATGTGGGTGAACTGATGACTCTGTTTAAAGAACGCGGCTGGGGCAAAGTGCTGACCGAAGCGTACGGCAAACAAGGCCTGGTTTGGCTTGAACCTTACATTCAGCCACCGGTTTACATCATCACCAAAAAGCCGATCAATTCGATTGCTGACTTTAAAGGCATGAAAATTCGTGCGCCGGGTGCTTACGGAAAATTCTTGCGCAATTTAGGCGCCTCTCCTGTGTCATTGGCATGGAGTGAGATCTACACCTCTCTAGCAACTGGCGTTATCGACGGTTCAATCGGTTCAAACATGATTGACCACCGTGACGGTAACCACGTCGAAGTAGCGAAATACATGTACCCGCTGCCAATCGCAGGCGCGCAAGTATTGCCAATCATCGTCAACCAACGTGAATGGAATAAGCTACCAAAAGACCTGCAAGCCATCGTTCGTGGCGCGACAGCTGAGCACGCCATTGAGCAGATTACCAAATCAAAACTTTGGGAATCTCAAGCAGTGGCTGACATGGAAGCCAAAGGCCTTAAGTGGAGCCCTGCGCCGTCAGATGCAGACAAGCAGGCTTGGGCCGATGCTGGAAAATCACTGGCCGCTGAGTACGCTAAAGCAGACAGCTACTCGAAGCAGTTAGTCGACATTCTAGAAAAAACGCAACAATAACAAGGAATAAGTAGGGTGAGTCGTGTGGCTCACCCTATTTTGTTTGGAGTTCGCATGATTACGGAAATTCTTCGCACGTATTGTAAAAGCGTGCATTTTGTCATTCGATTGATTGGTCAATCGGTGTCTTACCTAATGCCTGTTCTGGCGCTGGTGGTGGCTTACGGTGTGTTTGCCCGCTATGTTCTTGACCGCCCAACCATTTGGGGATACGACACTTCGCTGTTTTTATTTGGCTATATTGCGGCTCTTGGTGGTGCGCTTGCGCAGCAAAAAGATGCTCATATCAATGTCGATATTGTGCATGGCAAAGTGTCGGTCAAAACGCGTCGTATCTTTGATGTGTTGACATCAATTCTGGCGATGTTTTTCCTCTTCGTGATGGCGAAAACTTGTCTGGCGATGTTTCTCGAAGCGTTCAAGCTTGGTTACAAAACCCAGAGCGAATGGGCGCCACATACACATCATTTCTGGTTGATGATTACCGTTTCTGCGGTGATTTTCCTGCTGCAATATTCGACTGAGTTGATTGCCAATCTGTTCTTTCTCATCACTGGGCGAGATTTGATCGGCAAGCAAGAAAGCAATAGTGAGCTGCTTGACCAGCCGTTTAAAGTCAGTGCGCAAAAGCAAGATAACCAAGGTTTTGACAAGGAGAGTGTCAATGGGAATTGAGATGTTAACCGCGGTATTGCTCGGTTGTATTTTGCTGGCGTTTGTTCTCGGCGCACAAGTTGGGCTTGCGCTCGGTGGTATCGCGATGGCGGTAGGTTATCTCACTTGGGGAGATACGATTTTTAATATTATTCCAACCACCATTGAGAGCACTTTCTTTAGCTTTATTTTGCTCGCAATCCCTCTTTATATCTACATGGGGCAACTACTGACTCGTTCTGGGATCGGCGATGCGATGTTTAACGCCAGCCAATTGGCCATTGGGCGCGTGCGTGGATCGCTGGCGATCAGTGTGATCGGGGTGTGTTCGATGATCGGAGCCATGGTTGGGATCATTGGTGCTGGCATCATGACATCAAGCAGCATCGCGTTAAAACCTATGTTGGATCGGGGTTACGATCGCAAATTGGCCCTTGGCGTGATCATGGCTGGTGGTTCGTTGGGAATCCTGATTCCACCAAGTATTCCAATGATCATGTTTGCTTCGGCCACTCAAAACTCCGTTGGACGTATGTTTTTAGGTGCGATGGGGCCTGCACTGATCACCATCATTTTGCTTATCGCCTATGTGATCATCTCTTGTAAGCTACGCCCTGAACGCGCACCGATGGATCACGATGCTGAAGTGCAAATTCCTAAAGGTTATGAGCGTTTTAAAACCATTCGTGATGGTGCCTCTTCCGCCGCACTGATTATCGTGGTACTCGGCAGTATTATTGCTGGTATTGCAACACCAACCGAGTCGGGTGCACTTGGCGTGATGGGCGCAATTTTATTGTCGATCCTGTTTAAACGCTTCAAACCGCAAATGTTACTGCGCTCGGGCATGCAAACCGCCATGTTGGTGAGCGTGGCAATGTGGATCATTTTAGGTGCGTCGGTATTTAGTAACTTCCACTTACTGATGGGCATTCAAAGCATGGTGGCAGGATTTACCCGCGACCTCGACTTGCCTCCGATCGTGATCATCATGTTGTTCCAAGTGATCATGCTGCTACTGGGTTTCATCATCGATGAATTTATTATCGTATTGATGTGCGCGCCAATTTTCACCCCCGTTGCGGTATCGCTTGGCTACGATCCGATCTGGTTTGGCGTATTGATGATTCTGAACATTGTTATTGCGGTGCAGACGCCGCCATACGGTTTTGCACTGTTCTATTTAAAAGGTATCGCCCCTAAAGGCGTCACCATGATGGATTTGTATAAGTCAGTCTTGCCTTTTATTACCGTGCAGCTGGTGGTACTGATCATTGTAATGATTTTCCCTGAACTGGTGACTTGGTTCCCTAACTACGTCATGAATTAGCCGTTTTCCCTTTGGTGCGTCGCGAGAATTATCATCCTTTCCAGCCTCTCGTGGCGCACATTTTCTTTTTCGACTCACAGTAAGCAATTCCACCACTTCTGAGCGTGATAATTTACGCACAGAGGCTGTAGTGTTTGTTCTCCGTGTTTGGCTTGGATTGCGCAGTGTTTATCTGGCGATTTGCGCTATTCCACAGTGATAAAACTGTATTTAATTCTGCTTCAATGAGCCGATAGAGCAGGGTAGGAATTGTGTTTGCTGCAGGTTTTATCTGTCTGTGGCGAAATTATCAGCAAACGATAAGGTTTTCAGTCTTTTGTGCTTGCGCAACCGAAAAGCTTACGTATAATGCCAAACATCAAAGGGCAATTGCCCAAAGATGCCGGTGTGGTGAAATTGGTATACACGACGGATTCAAAATCCGTTGCCTTCGGGCGTGGCGGTTCAAGTCCGCCCACCGGTACCATACATAGAAAGGTCGCTTTTATAGCGGCCTTTCGTCGTTCTAGGCGTTTGAAAATAGATGTGCTGTCCAAGCGTTATCTTCGTGGTGGCGGCAGGAATGCCTGTCCAATCGGTCCGCCCACTGGTACCATATTTAAACGATAAAGCCTCGACGTAAGTCGGGGCTTTGTTGTTTCTACAGTATGTGAATTGAAATCCAGCGTGGCGGCTCGAATGCGAGCCCAGCCCGCCCATCATTACCATCTATCAACCCTTCTCGTTGTTCGCAGCTGCATGTTTTTTATGACCATTTTACCGCAATGCTTCTTTACTTATCTTCTCTTTAAAAAAACGGTTTTTAAATCATTTAAATTTTTATTTGGCTAGCTTTATTTTTTTATAAGTGTTCAGTTTCTTATCTTGTGGCTTTAAATAACTGATTACTTATATTCAAGCAGATTTTATACGAGACTTTTTTATTACTATTATCTCGAAATTATAGCGATGGTTTACCTTCTGACAACATGCAAGAATTTATCTTTCTAGACATTTTATTACAAAGATGGACCTTAAGTTTATATTTATAAAATATATTTTTTCACTTTTAATTATTTGGTTTTTTGTATTTAAATATTGATTAATATAGTTTTATTTATATTGTAAATGCTTAGTTTTGTTTTTTGCGTCATCTTTATCCTATTTTTATCAATTTACACTTATTCCTATTGCGTCTAAATAAACAGCAAGGCTAGTATTTCTTCTACAGAATGATATTTCATATTTTGCCTTTTTGATGGGGAATGGCTGGTACGAAATGTTTAACTTTCATGTTAATGAATGGTTATTAACAAAATGAGAGGTGGTTCTTAATTTTGAGGCCGTCTCTCTAGAAATATTCAGATGTAGAGGTCAATTTTTATGAAATATTTGCCTTTGGCTTTGACTCTAGTAGCTACTAGCGTTGCAGTCGCCAATGCAAGTACCGATGTGGCAACAAAAAGTGCCAATATAGCTGCGTTATCAGCGATTAATGCTGACCAGTATTCAAGCTGTTCGATGTCTTCAAAGGAAGTGTATGTTCAACCGGCTGAAGGGTTGCCAGTTGCTCGTCAGCTAGAATCGATGTCTTCACCTTACGGTTGGACAGGTGGTATATCGTCAATGGACGTGAGCAAAAATGTACTGAAAACTGCGGGAACAGTGAGTAAGGTAATACAGGAACCATTTTCTTCAGATTGGGGAACATTGGCAATTCCGGTCTGTCATGATTTCTATACCCCTTCAAACCAAAATGGCGGGGTTATCAGTATCAGCAATGGAACGAATACAGTGAACATTGGTGGTATTAGTTACTTAGGTGGTTACCATACAGTTAATGGTCAAGGATGGCGATACATTAGCGCTCAAACGCTGATCGATAATGGTTTCCAAGATGGTGACCAAGTAACAGTGAAGATCAAAAACTCTGCGGCTGCACCATATTCCTCTTACACAGGTTGGGGAAAATTATTGAAGCAGGCTCAGGGTGTTCCAACGTTAGTGCTTACTTTTGATGATGGTGGCTTAGGAACTTGGAATCAACTTGAATACTCCCAACAGAAAGGTATCAAAGGGACGATTTTCTATCCTTGGCTATATGAAGGTCGAAGCAATAAGTTAAGTGTTGCCCAATTGAAAGATCTAAAAGATGCGGGTTGGGATATTGAGTTAAATGGTACTGGTGATGATGTATCTATAACATCTCTAGAAAGTACCGATGCTGCAGTTGCACAGCTTGTTGAAGGGCGTGAGTGGCTAGCGGAAAATGGCTTAAACGACAACGCTCGCTTCTTTGCTTATCCAAATGGTCGCTATGATAGATATTCAAGTCCGATAACCAA
Source organism: Vibrio xiamenensis (assembly GCF_900100015.1). GTDB lineage: Bacteria > Pseudomonadota > Gammaproteobacteria > Enterobacterales > Vibrionaceae > Vibrio > Vibrio xiamenensis. The sequence continues at coordinate 122,540 of NZ_FNDD01000014.1, forward strand.
AACTGGTGTTACAGGTGCAATCGGTTCTGCTGTGCTTCAACTGAAAAATGTCACAGGTGTGACTGTTGGTATGCTTGCTGAAGGTCGAACTTTCCCTAAAGGGACCCGTGTTATTGAAGTTGATGCTGAGAATAAGACAGTGACCTTAGATAATGCTTCACTTGAAACAGGACGTGGTGGCGAAACGTATGATAAGCCTAATAGCTACATTACGTTTTATGATGATTCACATGAGTTCTTTACTGGTAACTTGCAGCGTAAATTGAAGGCAGCAGGCTTTAAAGTGGGGCGTACCACTCGACCAAACACTATGTACTCACGTTATTGTGTCGGAGATTATGGGTTAGTTGCGCCTGCGCGTGGTTCGAGTATCTCATCGGGTGATGATCCGGTTGCACGTGTAGAGTCTTGGATTGCTGATCCACAGAAAGCCGGTACCACTACGCTTATCTACTTCCATGATGTTACAGGTTCTCAAGATGGTATAAACACTAGTGTTGATACTTATCATATGTGGCTTGATAAACTAGCAGAAGCGAGAGATGAGGGCAAAATCCAAATCCTCACTATGAGTGAGTGGTGGGAACGAGATTGTTCTGGAAAATAAAATAGAAAGGGAGGCTTTTAAGCCTCTCTTTTTATTTAATAAGTGTTTTTAATTCATAAATAATGACAAAGGATATGAGTCCGGTATATTAGTGGGTTTTTTTACTATGTTAATCCTTGCCTATATATGTCATATTTTTGTTTTGGTTCAGGATTATAACACTTTATGCATTATTTTTGTTTCTTTATATTTTTATGATTTCATTGTTAACTGGTTGTTTCTTCTAGTTTTATTTTTAATTATTAAATCCTATCATTAAGCTTATCCTTTCTCTATTTTATTTTTTTGATTTTATCATCCATTGAAAAGTAAATTCTTCGTTGTTTCTTATTTTTTATGTGACATCATGTAATTACCATTTTATATGGTTAGGTCGATCATAAATTCCATTATTTCCCTTTTTTATCATTGCTCACGCCTCTTCCGTAGGGCTAGGATTTTCATACTGTTTACCGTGCTTGTTTATTAAATGAATAACCATAAATGGTAAAGAAGATAGGCCAATTATCTTGGTATGCTCTTTTATGAGTTTATGTTCATATTTTCTTTTTTGTCATTTTCTATTCAGTACGTGCATTAAGTTACCTTTAGGGAGTTGGCTATATGCGTTTCTTTTTGATGTTACTAAATTTGCTTTATGTGGGGACTGTGCTGGCAGCAACAGATACTGAAGATACCTTAGATATTTCTGGATGTTCATTAGTTAGTGCTCAAGTATTCAAGTATCCAGTTGATGGATTACCATACTCGGGGCAACTGTTGTCCATGTCATCTTCTTATGATTGGTCTGGTGCGACAAGTTCGCTTTTGATCTCTCAAAATGTCGCTCAGACGACGGGGACGATTACTAAAACGTTGAATGAGACATTTTCAGAAGATTGGGGGACGCTTGCTATCCCTGTTTGCCATGATTCCTTCATTCCGGCTAACCAAAATGGCGGCAAAATTAAAATTAGTAATGGAACCGTAACGGTGTCAATTGGGGGGATGAAATACCTTGGAGGGTATCATACTGTTGGCGGGATCGGTTGGCACTATATTGCCGCTCAAGACTTGGTTGACGCTGGATTTGAAGAAGGAGATGAAGTCACCATTTCAATAAAAAACTCCGCCATTGCTCCTTACTCTTCGTACACAGGGTGGGGAAAGTTGATCAAAAGAGCTCAAGGAGTGCCAACCATAGTGTTAACTTTTGACGATGGTGGCACTGGTCCTTGGGAACAACTTGATTACACGAAGGATCAGAATATCAAAGGGACAATTTTTTATCCTTGGGATTATGAAGGACTTGATGGAAAGTTAACGGTGTCTGAGCTCAAAGAATTAAAGGAAGCTGGATGGGATATTGAGTTAAATGGTACTAGTAATGATGCGTCTATGACGAGCTTTGATACTGCTCAAGAAACGGTTGATTCCCTTGTCGAAGGGAGAGAGTGGTTAGCGGAGAATGAGTTAAATGATTATGCGCGATTTTTTGCCTACCCCAATGGTACTTATGAAAATCATTCAAGCCCGATTATCAAAACTGATGTGAGTGGCGAAATTGGGTCGGCGGTTGTTGAAATGGACGACGTTTCTGACATTGAAGTGGGTATGATTGCGGAAGCACGAAGTTTCCCAAAAGGAACTCGAGTTGTTAAGGTAAATACAAGGAAAAATACCGTCACTTTGGATAATGAGTCGCTTGGCGTAGGGCGCGGTGGAGAAGAGTTGGATGAGCCGAGCAATTATATGAGTTTCGTTGATGACTCTGACGAATTTTATACCTGGAAATTGCAACAAAAACTCAAAGATGCGGGATTTAAAATCGGCAGAACGACTCGGCCTAACACTATGTATTCGCGTTATTGTGTCGGCGATTATGGTCTCGTCGCACCATCACGAGGTGCGTTTCTAAGCGCAGATGATGATCCTGAAGAGAAAGTCGAATCATGGATTGCGGATCCCCAAGCTGCGGGCACAACAACCATTCTCTACTTCCACAATATTCTAGATGAGGGGGCTGAAGGTGTTAACATCAGTATTGATACTTATCGAACCTGGATCGATAAACTTGCCGAAGCGCGCGACGCGGGTGAAATCGAAGTCTTAACCATGCAAGAGTGGTGGGAGCGAGATTGTTCTGATACCAGTGAAGAAGACAGTGAGTAGATAGGCTTATCGATGAAATATCAGGCGCTTTTAATAGCGCCTTTTTTGATTATTCGCTGCACTCCCTAAAGTGGTGCGTTAAGGGTTTATCTTGAGCGGTTTGCGTGCAATATCGCTCTGTAATGGCTTCTCTATTTCGTTTAAGCAGAGGCGCTACGATGGTGTAGAGAATACTTGGCTAGATGGTCAGCTTTTTGCATCTCGCTTTTTGCTTCTATATTAATTAAGCCTCGTTAAACTCAAAATAAAACCAAATCATAATCAAGCTTTTATCTTGAAACTAGGAAGGTAGATAAAAGCAGACAAGGAGAACACATGTCACTGCCTATCATCGATATTTCACCACTGCATTCAGAAAACCGCGTCGACTGGCAACCTGTAATTGAGCAAATTGATCACGCTTGCCGAGAGTTAGGTTTTTTTTACGTTACCGGGCATGGGATTCCACAGCAACAGTTTGACCATATTGAATCTATGGCGGATGCGTTGTTTGGCTTACCGCTTGAGCAAAAGCAGGCGATTTCGATTGAGAACAGTGACAACCATAGAGGTTGGGGAAGGCTGAATGCAGAAAAGCTCGATCCTAACGGTGAACTAGACTGTAAAGAATCGTTTGATATGGCGCTCGACCTTTCTCCATATCATTCCCAAGTCGCTCGCTGCCCTGCGCTATATGGCCCCAATCAATATCCAGATGTTGCAGGATTTGCTCAAGCCGTGAATCAACATTATTCCTTGACCCTGGACGTTGGGATTAAGCTGTTGAAAGCGATGGCATTGGCACTGGGTGAAGACGAGCAGTTCTTTGCCCAATATTTTACCCTGCCGATTTCAGTGCTTCGTATGTTGCATTATCCAAGTCAGTTGAAAGAGACAAATGGCGCCGGTGCGCACACCGACTATGGCTGTATTACCTTGTTGTATCAAGATCAAAGCGGTGGTCTTCAGGTTTTGAATAAGCAAGATCAGTGGATCGATGCGCCGCCAGTTAAAGGCAGTTTTGTGGTCAATATAGGCGATCTTATGCAGCGTTGGACTAATGATATTTATCGCTCGACATCGCATCGTGTGACCAGCCCAACATCGGGGAAAACACGATTCTCAATGCCATTTTTTGTTGAACCAGACTTTGATACCCCGATTCACACATTGGCTTCGTGTTTAGCGCAAGGCGCAAATTCTCAAGGTTACCCAATGATAACGGCGGGAGATTGGATTTTATCGCGCTTTGAAGATACCTATTCATACCGCCAAGACCAAGATGTCGCGTGATCGAGTAACGTTAAGCTTAGTGTCTCAAGGCCTCGCACAACGAGGCTTTTTTAGGTTAGCTGTTTAGATACACTACTCAGCTCCCAAATACGTATCGTGACTTAGCCTATGCTAGTTGGCTTATTTTCGAATTTATAATGCGACTTGGCTTTCAGCTGTTGGCCGAGTGGCACTATCAGTGAGGAGTAAGCATGCAGTCGAAGATCACATTGAATAACGGTGTTGAGATGCCAATTTTAGGGTTAGGTGTTTTTCTCAATCCGGCTCAGCAAACCGTCGCAAGTGTTACTACTGCGATACAAGCGGGGTATCGATTAATTGATACCGCAGCCGCGTACCTAAACGAGCGCCAAGTAGGAGAGGGGATTCGTCAGGCCGAGGTGGCTCGTGATGAGCTTTTTATTACCACCAAACTTTGGGTAGGCGATTTTGGTTACGATAGTGCGCTAAAGGCATTTGATGCAAGTGTCGAGCGTCTTGGCTTGGATTATCTCGATCTCTATTTATTACATTGGCCTGTTCCCGCCGATTTTGCCCAAACGATTCAAGCTTGGAAAGCGGCAGAAAAGTTGCTTGCAGAAGGGAGAGTCAAAGCGATTGGTGTGAGTAATTTTACTCCGGGACATTTAAAGACTTTGATGGCGGAAACCGATATTGTACCAGCGGTGAATCAAATTGAGCTGAATCCCTATTTTGCACAGCCAGCGCTGGTGGATGTTCATAAAGCCCTTGGTATTGTCACTCAGGCTTGGTCGCCAATTGGTGGCGTATATTCTCGCAACAGTAAAGCGGTGACTGGAGAGTATGATCACCCGCTGAAACATCCAGTGATTGTACAATTGGCGGAAAAATACCAAAAAACACCTGCGCAAATTATTCTACGCTGGCACTTAGAACATGGTTATTCAGTCATACCTAAATCGGTTCACGAGCATAGAATTAAAGAGAACTTCGCAGTCTTTGACTTCTCACTTACCGCTTCTGAAGTGGCGAGTATTGATAGCTTAGATACTGGCATTCGAGCTGGCAGTGATCCGGACGTATTCAAGCCCGGTAGCTATAACGTGGATGTACACAACCAATAGCCAAAGAGAAGACCTCATGAAGAGGTCTTTTTTATGTGCGCCGCTGCATAAGACCTATTAAATCATGAATTTGTTTATTATCTCTTCTAAACTAAATCTTAGGTTTTGTTGTGAGATGGCACTGAGTGGCAAGCATTAAAATTACCGTAGACCGACTTCAACCCGGATTACATATACGTCTGCCTTTGAAGTGGAACGATCACCCTTTTCTTTTTAATAGCTTCAAAATCAAAAATGATCAGCAAGTGCAAATGATTCGCCACCTTGGGATCACGCACGTCTATCTCAATCCCGCTCAGAGTGACAGCCAGCCATTACCTCCAAACCAAGTGGAAGCTTTACCTGCTGATGATGAGCAGCGCCTTGATGATGAAACCCAAAAAATGTGGGATGAAAAACAGCAGCGCATCGAAAAGCTAAATAGTTATCGACGTAAAGTGTTGCAGTGTGAAAAGGAATTTGAGCAATCGTTAGCTCGCATGCGAGCGGTAATGAATAAGATACGTAGTCGGCCAGAGCATGCTGTCGATGAGGCGCTGCTACTCGTAGATAGCATCGTTGAAAATCTTCTAAGTGCTGATGACGTCACCTTACACTTGATGAATGGTAAGAGTGAGTTTGAAGATATCTATTTTCACTCGTTAAACGTCGGTGTTATCGCGATGATGATCGCGCGAGCCAAAAATTGGCCAGCAGACAAAATTAAAGAGGTCGCATTCGCATCGCTTTTTCATGACATTGGTAAGATAAAAGTGCCCACCGCGATACTTCGTAAACCCACAGCGCTAACGGAGCCTGAGACCAATTATCTCAAACTGCACACCAAATACGGTTTGGACATTGCGGAAAATATCGAAAATTTTCCTGAAAGTGCTAAAACCGTGATTGCTCAGCATCATGAGTGCAATGATGGCAGCGGTTACCCAGACGCTCTGACTGAAGACCAAATTGATGAGATTACTCAAGTGGTCGCTGTTGCTAACGCATACGATAACCTTTGCCACTCCAATATAGTGTCAGAGCAAAAGATTCCTTATGTTGCGCTTTCTTATCTATATAAGAACGGTCAAGCCCGCTTTAACAAGGAAAACCTCAATATACTGATTAAATTTATGGGGGTGTATCCTCCGGGGACTGCGGTGCAGTTATCGAACGACAGTGTCGGCTTGGTTATCTCTGTCAATTCCAAGCATATATTGTTTCCCAGCGTGCTGGTTTACGATCCATCAGTACCAAGAACTCAAGCGCCGATCATCGATTTAGCAGAGAAAGAGATCAAAATTGTCAGTGCAATACTTCCAAACAAGCTTCCTGATAAAGTTCGTGACTATTTAAATCCACGCTCACGCATTTCCTATTTCTTCGATTCAGACAATTAAGTTCAGTTATCCACAGAAAATTGTGAGTAAGTTGTGTTTTGAGTGGGGGCGAAATGTCGATAAAAATGCCTTTGGATAAGAAGTGTTCGAACGCGCTATTTTTAGTTATTTTTGGCGTTTTTTCTCTTGCCAATAAAAACCAACTCCCTATAATGCGCCCTCACTGACACGGCAGACGTCACAAGGCTTCAGCTTAAGTCAGAGAGGGTAAGACTTCTAAAAAAGAAAATTTGAAAAAGTGTTTGACTCTTCAAATTAACTCGCTAGAATGCACCTCCGCTTTGAGAAGAAAGTTTCTTTTAAAAGCAGCTCTTTAACAATATAAACCTATCAATCTGTGTGGGCACTCGTTGATGATAATCATAGCTTCTTAGGAAGCACAATGGTTTCAATGAACTGAGTGACCAATCGATACTTTCTTTTATAAGAGTGGTATCGGCACAGTCAATTCACAGTCTTCTATTCGAAAGAATAGAGAATGTAATCAGTATTCATTGAGCCACAAAAAACTTTTAATTGAAGAGTTTGATCATGGCTCAGATTGAACGCTGGCGGCAGGCCTAACACATGCAAGTCGAGCGGCAGCGACATAAACAAACCTTCGGGGGCG
>NZ_FNDD01000012.1 GCF_900100015.1 Vibrio xiamenensis
CAAAATAACATCAAAGCCTTGTTTGGCACACTTAAGCGCCGCGTCTTCACTGAGCCAAGAATAGATCACCGTATCCTTGCTGACCTTGTCTCCATGTTGCGCTTCTTCCCATCCGACCATGCGTTTGCCCAATGCTTTAAGTTTGGTTTCTACGTAGCGCAGCAAGTGACCTTGCAACTCACTTGGCTGCTCGTAACCGTGCTTAGCCATTAATTCAGCGCACGCTTGGCTATCGCTCCACACTCCTTTTGGCACATCATCAGCACCAATGTGTATCCACGGCGCGGGAAACAGTGCCGCCACTTCTTGTAACACGGTATCAAGAAACTGGTAAGTGCCGGGCAGCGCCGGAGACAGCACGTTATCGGTGTAATGCTGTACGCTACGATAACGAGAGTGATCGCTTGGATCTTTTAACAGCTCAGGCAATGAAAAAATAGCGGCCCGTGAGTGACCGGGAATATCGATTTCTGGAATCACACTGATACCACGCGCATCGGCATAAGCGATGACGTCTTTGATCTGCTCTTGGGTATAGAAGCCTTGGTAAATGTCATTGATATGGCTAAATTGCGGCTTCAGTTCACAGCCATGGCCGCGCTTAGCGCCGATTTGGGTCAGCTCAGGAAACGCTTTGATCTCGATTCGCCACGCTTCGTCATCAGTGAGGTGCCAATGGAAAGTATTGAATTTATAACGTGCCAGTTGGTTGATAAGGCGTTTAACTTGAGCCACAGAGTGAAAATGGCGCGCGCAATCTAGCATCATGCCGCGATACTGAAAACGCGGCTGATCGCGAATCACCACGCACGGTGCAAATAACGGTTTAGCGTTGTCTGGAGAGTGTGTAAGCAGTTGCAGCAGCGTGGCACTGGCGTGAATAAACCCACAACGTTCGCGCGCTTCGATGGTGATATCGCACGTGGTGACTTTTAAACGGTACTCGCTAGCGTTGAAACTTGGGTTGAGCTTAAAGTGAATGCTGTGCTCGCCGTGTTCAGTGCTTGGCTGGCAGCTAAATTGGTTTGCAAGTTCTGCGCTAAGCCAATCGATGGCATTGGCGGCAAGTGGCGTATGACATTGCAGATGCACTTTGTTTAAGGCGAGCTCTCCCTCATAGCGCTCAAGATGATTTGGCATCGGCAGCAAGGCGAATTCGCTTTGCTCAACATTGGGCAATCGCGTTTTTTGACTGTATGGTGCGGCAAGTGCGATGGGAGTAATCACTACCTCAAAACGTTCACCTGCCGAGGTCACCAGCGCTGCATCTTTGAAGCCATCAGTATAAAAGCGAATTGGCATCGATTGAGCAAACAGTTCGCAGTAGAAATGACCATTGTCGGCCAGCAGAGGCTGATGCGGGGTCAAACGGCAAAAACTGCCAATTTGCTCGATGTCGGCGTTTTGAAGACTGCTTGGCTCAATATAACGGTCATAGAGAAATTCGAGCGACCAGTGGTGCAGCGCGTGGTCATTCAGATTATGCAGCGCCAGAGCAAGACGACATCCAGGTTTAGCGTCGGTTTCGGAAAGAACGGTCAGGTCGAGGCGATAATTCATGGTGCTTCCTATCAGATAATGGAGTGTTGTCGTAATAGCGTTCGCTTAAGCGACGTTCGTCGAATGGTAATGATGTGAGTGATGGCTTACCGCGAGTAAAAACCACGCCGCATGAGGAATCCATTGTTCCCCCCAGCGCCAGTTTTGCAGTAGATCGTTAGCATAAGGTTCGGGATTAAAAGCAATGCTGTGCGGGTCGGAAAACCCAGCGGTAATGCCATTACAGATCCCGCCTTTGGCGTTGCAAAAACCAAGCTCGGGTAAATAATTCGGGTTGTTGCGTCCGTGGCCGTCTAACATGCAAATATCAAACGGATTCAGGCCTAATATCCAGTTCAGCGCTTGCTGCGCATAACCGGCGAGTTGGGAAGTAAGTTTTTTATCGTCAATCACTTGCGCCGATTGATAGGCAAAGCATGCCAGTGAGCTAAGGCGCGCATTTTCACCTTGCCACCAATAGCCAGTTTCATTGTGCTGGGCGATAAAAAACGCGCTGCGTTTGGGGCCATCGAGGTCTTTTACGTACTGGCGTGGATAGCCAAATGGATTACTGACCTCAGCACTTATCGCCAGTTCAAACTGCGCTGCTTGAGTGATGGTTTTAACTATTTCTGTGCGGCGCTCGGCATCGGTTTCAATACGAACGTATTCACACAACGCAATGCCAGGCAGCCCAGCTTCAGCAGCATGAAAGTAGGGACGCGAGCCATCGTGATTGGCCGCCCAAAAATGGCGTATATGGCTGTCGCTTTGTTGGCGCGCAGCTAAGCGCTGGGCGAATTGACGGCTGCGGTCGAGATACTCAAGTTTCTGGCAGCTTTTATACAGCTCAACACTGGCAAGCAGGGCGCAGTAATCATCGATGATGTTTTCGATGCCATCGTCAAGATAGGCCGTATTGTGCTCAAGTAAATGTTGGTAGCCACGCTCGGCGGCGTCCAAATATTGCTGAGGGGAGTATTCACCGCCTTCACTTCCACGCGCCGCCCGAGCAAGTGCGGCTATGCTCACACCGCCACCTTGGCGAAATCCGGCTTGATAAGCTGCGGATTTAATGCCTTGCTGAGTAGCATACGCGCACACTTCGCGTTGCTCTGTCTGTTTGCTCCATTGGTCAAACACCGTCATATAGAAGAAGCCTTGCGGCGCTTGCATTCGCACTAAAAAGTCGGCGCCATGCAGTGCTTCTTCATTTAGGCGCCTGAGTAAAAACGGCGCAAACTGGTCATTTTCATTCACCAGTTCGGCGCTTTTGAATAGATTCCACACCAGCATCGGAATTTGTTGAGGGTTAAAATAGTTGGCGTAAGAGAGATGACTTAAGTACTTACTCACATCGCCTGAGGCGTCATACCATCCGCCGCGTGCGTCAATTCGTTGCTGTGAATCATAGAGTTTGATTTGCCGATCATGGCGTTCAAATTCACCACTGCAACGCTGCGATTTAAAGTAGTGCAGCAGATCGGAAAAGGTCGTCGTGAGCATGTTTTGATCTTTGATATCAAAAACTTGTGAGTGGGTCTTCGCATGAGCAAGATAAAACTGCCCGCTTTGCGTCAAGTGGGAAAAATCAATGCGATGGAAGTAACCGCGCTGCCAATTTGCCACGTCTGGCTGAGCAACCGCGTTTAGGCTTGCTAACACTTCGCCGTTATCGGCATTGACCAAACGCACTTTTGTATCGTCAAGTTGTGGCTGCTTGGTCACCAGAATCGCATGCTTTGGCGCTTGAGGTTCATAGCCTAGATGATTGATCAGTAACTGCATGCTTGTCTCCGCAGCCAAAATTGTTCAATTCAAAGCGGCACTGCATGCCGGATTGAGGTAATAACGCGCCATTTCAACCAAAGCAGGGCAGTGCGCTGGGGGGAAATGGCGGAGTAACGGTGCTTAGTGTTATTGGTACAAGTAACAGCGCACAAAATGGTTGTCGGCCAATTTGGTGACCTCGGGAAGCTGCTGCTGACATTGCTCGCTAGCGTGCTCACAGCGACCCGCAAATGGGCAGCCGACTGAGCTTGGCGTCCAGAGTGGAATCTCACCTTTGTTGCCTTTCAGTTTGGTATGAATCGATTTACTCGGATCCGGCACCGCTGAAACCAGCAATTGAGTGTAAGGGTGCTGAGGATCGTGAATGATTTGCTCAGTATCGCCCCATTCCACCATATGGCCGACGTACATCACCGCAAGATCTTCGGCGATGTAGCGTGCGGTGGCGATGTCATGCGTGATATAAAGCAGCGACATCTGCCGCTCAAACTTCATCTCTTCCATCAAATTCAGCACGCCGGCGCGAATCGATACGTCGAGCATCGAGGTGGGTTCGTCAGCCAATACCACTTCGGCACCGACGGCAATATTGCGCGCTAAATTGACCCGTTGTCTTTGCCCGCCTGATAGTTGGTGGGGGAATTTTTCGGCGGTTTCTTTAGGCGGAATCAGCCCCACTTGTTCAAGCAGTTCATGCACGCGCTCTTGCAGCTCTTTCTTGTTACCGCGTGCGACCTTATTGTGGATCAGCAGCGGCCGCGCAATATGATGAAAAATATTGTGAGTGGGATTAAGCGAACCAAACGGATCTTGCCAAACCATCTGAATGCCTTGACGGTAATTGATCAGATCTTTTTTGCCACGAATGGTTTCGATATCGCGGCCTTTGTATTCAATCGCACCGCCGCTCGGCGCGTACATTTTGGCGATCATTTTCGCTGTGGTGGATTTACCCGAACCCGATTCACCGACCACCGACAAGCCACGGCTTTTGTACATTTTGAATGACACATCATTGATCGCGCGCATCATAGGTTGATTGAGCGAATGGCTATTGATCGGAAAGTCTTTGACCAGATTCTTTCCTTCGATCAGTAACTCACCGTATTGATTACTCATAAAAAACTCCAAAATTCAGTTTGTTATCCGCGATTACAACTTACTGTGCACGATAGGTTCGCCATACAGATGGCAATTGGAAAAGCGCCCTTGCTCGATTTGACGTAGCTGCGTTGGGGTTTGAGTACAGGTTTCATGCACCCGTTCACAGCGAGCTTGAAAGCGACATCCAGTTGGAATGTCGAGTAAATTTAACGGGTTACCGGGAATGCCCGTCAGCTTGGTTTTCGGCCCCGTTAACGGTGGAAAAGAGCTACCCAAGCCTTTGGTGTAAGGGTGATAAGGGCTTTGTAGAATCTGCTTGGATGGTGCGACTTCGATCAGTTCACCGGAATACATGATGCCGATCCGGTCAGAAAACTCGACCATCAGCGACAGATCGTGAGTGATGAATAGGATCGAAAAGCCAAACTCTTGTTTTAGCGCGTAGATCTTTTGCAAGATTTCGCGTTGAACTACCACATCCAGAGCAGTGGTCGGTTCATCCATAATGATCATTTTGGGGTTAAGCGCTAGCGCGATGGCGATCACTAAGCGTTGGCGCATGCCGCCAGAGAATTGGTGCGGGTAATCGTTTAAACGGCTCGGATGAATATCGACGATCTCAAGCAAGCCTTCGGCGCGATTTTTCGCTTGAGCGCGAGTCATATTGGTGTGGCGCATGATCACATCGCAAAACTGCTCTTCCATGGTCAACACCGGATTAAGCGCATTCATGGCACTTTGAAATACCATCGACATTTGACTCCAGCGAAACGCCTGCATTTGGCTTTCGCTGTAACGGAGTATGTCTTCACCATTAAAAATCACCTCGCCGCTGGTGATGAATGCTGGTGGCTTGTGTAAACGCATCAGCGAAAACGCCACGGTAGACTTACCGCAACCAGACTCGCCAGCGAGACCAAAGATTTCACCAGGCGCGATATCAAAACTCACGTCGCTGCAGGCGCGTACGTCGCCTGCGTCGGTTATGTAGTCCACGCACAAGTTGCGGATTGAAATGAGAGCGTCCGTCATGGTTATTTGTCCCCGCTAATAATGGCATTGTGAGTAGTGATGGCTGGTTCGACTTGGCGCTTGCTTTGCTGCTGGGCGGTGAGCTTTTTCCAGCGCTTCATACCTTTTTGCGCGCGCAGTTGAGGGTTGGCAATTTCATCTACGGCAAAGTTAAGCAGCGCCAAGCCAGTGACCAGCAGCGTGAGTGCGATACAAGGTGCAAGCAGTTCCCACCAGGCGCCGATCAGCATTGAAGAGGAGGTTTGCACGTTGTAGAGCATGATGCCCCAGCTGATGGTATTGGGGTCCCCAAGCCCTAGGAACGAGATGATCGATTCCATGGTGATGGCGTACATCACCGAGCCGATAAAGCTGGCGCCAACAATCGGAATGAGGTTAGGTAGAATTTCAACGAAAATGATTCGAAACGAGGTTTCGCCAAGCACTTCAGCGGCTTTGACAAACTCTTTTTCGCGCAGCGCCAGCGTCTGTGAGCGCACCACGCGCGCGCCCCAAGCCCATGAGGTGCAACCGATGATAATGGCGATGGTCAGCGGCCCCGCTTCGCCGATAAACGCGGCGAGGACAAACAGCAAAGGGTATTGCGGAATCACCAGCATGATGTTCATCGCGGCGGTAAGAAAATCATCGATACGCCCGCCAAAATAGCCCGCAGAAATACCGATGACGGTTGCGAGAAAACACACGGTGATTCCTGCGCCAAAGCCAACCGCCAGCGACACGCGTGCGCCGTGGGCGAGTTGTGACCACACATCGCGTCCCATACGCGTAGTGCCCAGAATATGATCTTGTTTTTTCGATAGCGCTAGCGTTCGGCGATCGTCAGCTAAGTGGGTCGCCACCCAACCATTTGGGTTGGTTTTGGCCGCGTGAGTTATCCAACTTGGGTATTCGTGTGGATTGCCAGTGCGTTTATCCGGTGCGTGCTTGGTCAATAATGGCGCGGCTAAGGCGACAAAAATGAACAGCCCGACGATGATAGAGCCTGCACGCGCAACCTTATTACGCATTATGAGTTGAAATAGAGCTTGCATGATTATTTGCCTCCTTTGCGCAGACGCGGGTCAAGCACGACATACAGCATGTCGGCGAGCAAATTGAACGACAGCATAAACAGCGTCATGATCAGCAACTGACCTTGCAGCACTTGGTAGTCGCGTGCGTTGATGGCGTTTAGCAGCACTGTGCCAAGGCCTGGGTAGTTAAAGATGATCTCGACAATTAACTGACCGCCAATCGCCATCCCAAGTGACATCGATAGCGCCGTGACGCTCGGCAGCAGCGCATTGCGCGCCGCGTAATTAAATACCACTCGGTTTTCGCTCAGACCTTTGCCTTTTGCCATGGTGATGTAATCTTCTGCCAGCAAGTTGATCATGTTGTTACGCATATTGACCAGAAACCCGCCGATCTGAACCACCGAGGCGCACACCAGTGGCAGCACTGCGTGGTAGCCAACATCTTTAATAAATGCCCAGCTGGTCCAATCCGGCGTGGTGCCTGGTGTGTAGGCGTACCCGGTTGGGAACCATTTGAGACCGATAGCGAATACAAACAGTGCCAGCATTGCGATGACCACTTGCGGTACCGCTTGCAGTATCAGCGTGCCAGGCGTGATAAAGGTGTCGTATTTACTGCCTCGTTTCCAAGCCGCGAAAATGCCGAGAATCGAGCCAAGCGAGAAGGATAAAATCACCGCACTGCCCGCTAAAAACAGCGACCAACCAAACGCACTACCCAGCAGCGTATTCACCGACAGCGGATAGAATTGAATTGAGGTGCCGAGTTGCCAGCTAAGAATGTTTTTCATATAGGCGATGTATTGGGTAACCAAACCGCCATCAACAAAGCCCAATAACTCTTTCATTGCCGCAATGCGTTCCGGCGTGACCTGAACCGATGCGTTAGCAAACATCATGGTCACCGGATCGCCGGGCATTGCACGTGGAATAACAAAATTAAGCGTCGCAGCCACGATAAGTGCGACCAAATAAAACGACAGACGTCTAAAAAAATAACCCATAACTTACACCTTAAACTCACCCAGATATTGTTGGTTCTGGCTTGAGGTCACTTCAAAATTGCCAAATTCAAAGTGAGCGTCCCCCTAGCGTTGTGCGCTATACCTTAAATAGTTGAAATTGAGGGATAAGTTGCGGCGCGTAGGCCACGCCGCAACGATTTACGTCGTTACTGAACTGGTTTCAAATCCAGCACTTGCAGTAGACGCTCAGGAATGCCTGCCCAGATGTTCGGACGGCCTTTTGGATTTTCTTCGTTCCACCAACCGGTAAAGCGTGTGGTGTTGTATTGGAACATGTAAGCGCCCGACATCACTGGAATCGTCACTTGATCCTGAGCGATGATTTGCTGAATACCGTGGGCTATATCCATTTGCTCTTTTTTATCAGCCGTTTTGTAGAAGCTGTTGAGCAAGCCATCTAACTTATTGTTTTTGTAGAAGTGCATCGCGAAACGCGGCATACCTTCACCAGCTTGCAACGCTGAGTTATAGGCGCTGTTCCAGTAGGTGTATGGGTCTGCACCGTGGAAGTAGTTGGTGTAAGCCACATCATAACTGCCTTCCAACATTGCTTGGTTGTACACCGAGAAATCTGGCGTACGCGCTTTGGCTTTAATTCCAGCTTCTGCCAATTGCTCAACCGCCAGTTGCACTGTGTTGTTAAAGTCAGTCCAACCGTTTGGTGATTGAATCAGAAGCTCAAACGATTTACCTGATGGTGTTTCAACAAAGCCATCGCCATTGACGTCTTTAAAGCCCGCTTTTTTAAGCAGCGCTTTTGAGCCGTCAAGATTGTACGAGTTGTACTGCTTGTATTGGCTATGCACTTTTTCATCCGACCAAGCTTCAAACGCATAACCAAGGCCAGAGGCAAAATCGTTCACCGTACCGCCACCATAAAAAGCGATATCGATGATGGTTTGACGGTCGAGAGCCATCGAAAACGCGCGGCGAAAATCGACGTTAGTCAGCGCTTCGTTTTTAGCCGGATCAGGGTTTTTGAAGTTGACCACAAACGCTTGTGTGCCTGATGGCGGATACCAGTAATGGTGATTCGGACTTGCCGCTGCGTAGGTGCGGTCGATGTCGGGAATAAACGAAGAGGTCCAGTCCATTTCACCGTTAACCACTTTGCCAAGGAATTGATCGTTGTTGGCAATTTGCGGCACGCGTAAACAATCCACATCTAGATTGGCGTTGTCCCAGTAGTTTGGATTGCGACATTGAATGTAAAGCTGCGCCGTAAAGGTGTCGATTTCGGTAAATGGCCCAGAACCGACAGGATTTTCGTTGGTGAAGGTTGCAGGGTCTTTAACGTTTTTCCAAATATGCTCAGGCACAACGGGTACCTTAGCAATTTCATAAGGAACGTTAGAATTGGCCTCTGTTAGACGGAAACGGACTTGGTAATCGTTAAGTTTTTCGACACTTGCGACCCAAGAGTTAATGCCGCTCTGATCGAGTTCCGGTTTTTGTTTCACTAACTTAAAAGAGTACACCACATCATCGGCGGTAAAGGCTTCACCATCGGACCATTTCACGCCTTTACGAATATCAAAGGTAACACTCATTAAGTCATCAGACATGGTGTAATTTTCCGCTAGGCGAAAAACTGGAGTATTGCCGTGCATTTCGTTAAATACCACCAATGGTTCATACATAAAGTCGGTGGTGGTGTGAAGGTTCGTCGCACCTAAATACGGGTTGAAGTTACGAACAAAGGTGGTGAACTCTTTTGGGTGAATCGTTAACTCACTGCGCTCTGCAGCGACTGAAACTGAGCTGTATCCAGTTGCAGCGGTTGCGATCATCGCAGTTGCGAGAGCGGTTTTTTTTATATTGGCAAGCATAGCTGTTCCTTACTATTTGCTTTCATTTCACTTGTGTGTCGAATGTCACCAACGGGTTGAACATTCTCTAAGACCCACCTCAGTGATTCGCGGTTTGATAACGGCGTGATATGAGTGGCCTGTAGGCCTTAGTTAGGATTAAGAAAACACCTTCTCGAAGTGATTGGCAATTGCCTTGCTCGTCAAAACCGTCAAAACTACGCGTCGTTTCGTTAATAACGTCAAAACCGTCATATTGATCCCCAAACTGGCGTGGATTTTAACCATGAAGTCACTCGCAACTTTCTGGCTTTACAAAATTTAATGTAAGTGTTTACTTACTTTGTGGTCCTTTAAATATAAAGTGATTTAGCCTTTATTTCCTTTGGTGAGATCACCATCACTCGCGCTTTAATGGTTGTTTTTTTTGTTTAAATTAAAGCTGTCATAATGTTGTGATAGCACTCGCATTCTCACTGTTTTAGCGTCAAATTCGGCGTATATAGAGCCAATTTCAGCACTATTTGGCGTTAACTTATCCTTATTGGGACGGATTTTCAGGTTCGTTTTTGCGGTTAATTTTTGATGAATATAAAGCCGCGATTGCCAATAAATAAACAGACAAAAGCGGCGTCAATGACATTAAGCAGTATGGTCGTGAGTGGGGTGATAAATCATCGCTAGTTTACGCCGCCAGGCAATTTTCTGGCGGCTTAGTGAGTGAGCAGGTGCTGAAGTTTATCACGCAACATTTCAATATGTGAACGCTCGGGGCTTTGCTCTTTACAGTGGTCAAGAATGTAATCCAGGGTGCTGAGAACGGTGCGCCAACGTGGCGTTTTCGGCAATGTTTCAATGCGTAAGTACTTATCCAGCGTACGCGTTTGCAGCGTGCTACGATCGAGATAAACTCGCCACAAACCGCTTTGCTCGGCAAACGCAAACTTGGTTTGCCCGGTGACCCTTTCCCAATATTCCATGGCGTTGGTCATCGACTCGACTAAAATTTCCCGCATCAAATCTTGCTTAGATAGGTTGTCGTCACCGGTTTTGCTGACCAGTTGCGAGAATTCGCCACCTAACTGTTTCAGCGTATCGAGTTGGCTGGTGTCACCTTCAAACGCATAACTGGATAGGGCGGCGACGGCGGTTTCCAAATCATTGATTCGATTGTTATTGAGGTTGTGATTACTGGTAAAAATGTACATGGCTTTGAGTTCGCTGCCTTGTGGCAAGGTCAAAATGTCACAGCGAATCGATTGGCGCAGGCCGTCAATGTAAATATCGATGTCGCCGCAGTAGTGCTCTTGCGTGACACTAAGGTATTTGTCGGCAATCACTTCATTGGCGTTAGAGCGTTTGAGCTGCTCAGGACGACGTTTAAACAGTTGGCAGGCGGCATCATTGATGTAACGGATGCGGTTATCGTCACGCACGCATAAAATGGCTTCTGGGGCAGACTCCAGCTGTTCAAGCAAGCGACCTTGGGTTTCTAGCAAACTCGCTTCAACCATAGCGCGCTGTTTGATCTCAAGCTTCAACTGCTGGTTTTCGACGCGACGTTGCTCGGCTTTACTGGCGCTAAGATGAGCGTTAATACGGGCAGACAATTCCTGCTTATTAAAGGGTTTGGACAGATAGTCGTTGGCGCCGGATTCAAAGCCTTTCAGGCGATCATTTGGTTGATTTAAGGCCGTTAACATAATGATTGGCAAGCTGGCGTGGTCATAGGTTTCACGAAGCTTTTCACACACTTGATAGCCGTTTAAGCCCGGCATCATCACATCCAAAAGCAGCAATTCAGGCTGGTACAATGCCACTTGTTCAAGGGCCTCGACACCGTTCGCGGCGCTGCGAACGCGATAACCTTCCATGCGTAAAAAACTGTCCAAAATTCGCACGTTGACTGGCTCATCATCGGCGATCAACAGCAGCGGCGCATTGGGATCTTCTTCAATTGCAGGCGTGTCGCTGGCCAGCAGTTCATTACTATCTGGCAGGCTAAAGTGTGGATTATCATCGTGACTGGCAGCGATTTGCTCTGCACTGGCCGCAGGTAGCGTGAAGCTAAAGGTCGTGCCCACCATTGGCTGACTGCTGACATACAGTGAACCGTGCATCAACTCAACCAATTGGCGGCTGATCGACAGGCCAAGTCCTGCTCCTTGGCGATAACGGTTGGCATCGTTGCCTGCTTGAATCAAAGGTTCAAAGATGTGCTCAAGCTGATCGGCCGGAATGCCTTGCCCTGTATCCACGACTTGCACTCGAATTTGCGCGTCAATTTCCGCTGCAGAAATAACGATTTTGCCTTCGCTGGTGTATTTGATCGCATTGCCAACTAAGTTATACAGCACCTGCTCAAGACGCTGCGGATCGGCGTTCACCCACAGGGGCGTGTCTTCGATCTGATTAATGATTCGCAGTGGCTTATTACCAAGTAAGTGTGATGACAACTCAAGCACCAAGCGAGTGGAACTGGCGAGATCCACCGCCGAAGTTTGAATATCAAGGTTGCCATAACGCATCTTGTGGTAATCGAGTAAATCATCGACTAAGTTGGCCAAGCGTTGACCGCTACTGATGATGATGTCGAGTTGATATTTATGATCTGAAGTAATCGGGCCATTGGCGCCGCTGACCAGCGCTTCGGCAATGCCGACCATACCATGCAGCGGAGTACGCAGTTCATGCGAGGTGGTGGCTAAAAATTCATCTTTGAGTTTATTGGCCAGTTGTAGCTCATCATTTTGTTTTTGAATGAGTTTTAGGTTGTCGGCTAACTCTTGGTTTTTCTGGCTGATCAGCTGGATTTTATCGTGAATCGACCGCTGCATACGCTCAAAGCTTATTGCCAGACGGCCAATTTCATCTTTACGCTCGGTATGGATGATCTCGGTATCCAGTTCGCCAGCCGACACTTTCTCCGCCGCCCAGGTCAGTTTTAATAGCGGAGCGGTGATGAAATTCGATAAATAATGCGAAGCGATCACCACCACCACAATCGCAATTAACATCGCGAAAATAAACACGGTTTCAAGCTGGTTGACGCGCGCAAAGGCTTCTTTTTGCGGCACTTCGACCACGATAGCCCAGTGAATATTTTTGAGCGAAATCGGCGCGTAGGCAGCGATCATCTGTTCGTTATCGGTATTGGTGTAAGTCCCGAAACTGGCGATGCCAGCGAGGGCTTTGTCGATGACACTGACACTTTTGTTGATGGTTGGCTGCTGATACGCGAGGGTACGAGAGTGGTGATCTTGGCCAACCACTAAGGTTCTTAAACCTGACGAGCTGCCGGACTTATCGGCCACCAGTTTGGTTAAGCCATTATTTGGCAGGCGAAACATGGCGTAGCTGTGCAAATAACCTTGCTGAATAATCGGCGCGCCGAGCCAGGCAACGACGTGTCCATTACGATCGGGGACGAAATCAGAAATCACCACTGGGGTGTAGTCTTCGTTCGACTTACGTTTTTCCTGAACCTGTTGTTCCAGAAGGCGAAAAGTTTTGCCTAGATTGTCATTCTTGTAGCGACCACTGTGTAAGTTGGTGCCAAAGTTATCGTATTTGTACACCGAGTAGGTGACGTTTCCATCACGATCAACCAGCAAAATGTCGTCAAAGTCGGAGCGTTTAAGCAGCTCAAGGTAGCCCCAATGGTAGCGTTTATGCAGCAAACGGTAGCGCTCAGTGCCGTTAAACAGTGGCGATTGCGGTAAAATCGCCGTTTTGATTTGGTCACCAGAACCTTTGATATAACGTTGCTGCGCCGTTTCGCGTGCTTGTTCGGCATCTAGCCCTAAGTTTTGAAACGCGTTAACTAGGCCGTAGAAGCGCCCGCCACTGGCGTAAGCGAGTTCTGAGCGCACAAAACCCATCACCTCTGATTCTTTAGCTTGTAAGTAATCAATCACTTGCTGTTGTTTGCTGTCTCTGAGAGACAACAGGTGTGAAGTACTTTGTTCTTGGAGATCTTTACTGTGAGATTGGAGAAAAAACAGCGCGGTAATGGTGAGTGGGGTAATACTGAGCACCAGAAATGCCAGCATTAGTGTGTTGTGAAGACGTTTAAATTTCTGTTTTTTATACAACTTTAACATAAGTGCTGCTTTTATCCGTACCAGGAAGGCGAACGTCAAGGGAAGGGGAAACCTTTATCAGCACCAAATTAACGAGTTTTTTTTCTTTGACAAGTAAGTCCGCTGGGAATCGTGGTTAATCGCTCATTTTTGGCGAAATACGATGAAAAAGCCCGAAAAACACGCGTTTTTCGGGCTAGAAGGTTATTTTTTTGCGTAATAAATGTTGAATTTA
This sequence comes from Vibrio xiamenensis, assembly GCF_900100015.1. GTDB lineage: Bacteria > Pseudomonadota > Gammaproteobacteria > Enterobacterales > Vibrionaceae > Vibrio > Vibrio xiamenensis. The sequence goes on from NZ_FNDD01000012.1 coordinate 13,636, forward strand.
TTGGTCTTATTTAGCGTCTCGCAATGACCGTATGCTTGTTCGATGATCGGCGGGTAGCGCAGGAAACTGTTGGCCACGATATAGAGTTCACCATGCTTTGCTTGATGTGCGGGACCTTGCTCAAGCAGGGTTTCAGTCGCGTTATAGCTAGTATCCAATCCTGAATGAAATGGGGGATTACTGATGATGAAATCGTAATCTTTGCCGGTATCCGAAAAGATATCGGATGCGTACACTTTGGCGTTAAGGCCGTTGGCGGCGAGAGTCGCTTGGCTTGATGCTACCGCTAAGGCGCTAACATCGATCATTTCCAGTTCAATGCTTGGATTGAGTTTGGCTAATACGCTGCCGATAACGCCAGCACCGCAGCCAAAATCTAAGGTTTTACCTTTAATTTCAGGCAGCGTGTCTAACAGTAAGCGGCTGCCGAGATCAAACTCACCGTGGCTAAATACGCCGGGTAAACTTTTGACCGTTAAAGACTGACCTTGATATTCCACTTGGTAAGTTTTAAACCAATCGTCGAGCTGAAATGGTTTGGGAACTTGCTGACATTGTCCCCAGTAGAAAGAGCAACGACGTGCTGAATCATACTTTTTCACGCTGCCGTATTGGCTAAATTGCTTTTCAATACTTTTGATTCCGGAGCGGTTTTCACCAACGACGACAATTTCACATCCAGCGCCCAATTGACTCATGAGCATTGATAGCAAGAAGTCGGCTTCTGCTTTGGCTTTTGGCCAGTAGAGCAGCAACATGTCTGCGGGTTGTTGGCTCTGCCACTCGGCGCCAAAGCATACATTCAGCTCAGAATAGTTGCGCAACTGGCGATAATAACCGTAGTGGGTGGTAAACACGGATACAGACTCACAGTGGCGTGCGAGTTCGACCGGAAAGAGGTCTTCAATTTCGCCAGCGACGAGAACGTTTTTACCAGCAAAATAGTCGATCTGACGTTGCGCGATTTGGCTTGGGGCTGTGTAGGCAGACATAAATACTTCGTTGCAATGAGATTGGGGGCGATTTTCGCACAAAGCGCCCCCGGCTTGAAGTATTAGCTTTGATCTTGGTTATCGAGGAAGTGGGCGAATTCTTCTTCATACAAATTGAATAGCACGGTGGTAATGGCAAAAATCAGTGGCCCGTAAATTAAGCCAATTAAGCCAAACAGTTGCAAGCCACCCAGCAGTGAGAAGAAGATCATCAAGGTATTCATGCCGTTACTGCCTTGCATTAACAGCGGACGTAATAGGTTATCAATCGAACCAACTACCACAATGCTCCACACCGCAAGGAAAATCGCCCAGCTGGTATCGCCAGTGAAGAACAGATAAATCGCTGATGGAATCCAGATTAGCGCGGTACCGACCACAGGAATAAACGAGGCAAACGCCATCATGGTGCCCCAAAACAGCATCGGAAAACCTGTGATGCCCATACCGATACCGCCGGCGATGCCTTGTGCCAGAGCAGTGAGAAATGAGCCCATGACAGCAGACTTAGATACCTTCTCAATCTCTTCAAACAAACGGTCTTCTTGACTGCGAGAGAAAGGCAGAATGTGGCGCAAAATACTGAGAATGCGGTCGTGGTCGCGAAGCAAAAAGAACAACACAAACAGCATCAAAAAGAAATCGAGCAGGAAGTTGGTAGCATCACCGAGGATTTTGGCGCTAATACCGACTAATCGAGTCCCAAAACTGGAGGCAAACTTTGCTAGTTTCTGTGCTATCTCTTGCGGGCTCACAGCATCAAAAGGCAAATAATGATTAGCCCAATTGAGCGTATTGGTGACCCAAGGATGTTTGAATGCGGTCTGAATGCCGTCATGAGACACCCAGTCATAAATATTTTGCGATAGTACCGAGCCTTGCTGCACGATAGCGGATAATACAAACAGCAGCGGAATAACGATGATCACTGTGAGTACGATACAAGATAAAAATGCCGAAATATTTTTATGCGTAGGCAGTTTTTGTTCGATTTTCTCATGCAGAGGAAACATCAATAATGAGATGATAAACGCGAGAATGATCGAGTTGATGTAAGGCTCAAGCAGTTGATAACATGCAAACATCGCTGCGAGTAGCGCGATGATCAATACCCAATGGCTTGATGAAATTTTTATGTTGTCTCTCACTGAGTTAGTCCAGTCATTGGTTGGAATGGGAGTATAATGACCGCAAAGTGGTTTGTTAGCAATGGAGCGAAATAAAAATGGGATGTTGTGATAAAGGTGGCGATTGCTGCGGTAGTAAACCTAAAACCAGCAAGCGTATTCCGTGGTTTGCGTTAGTGGTTGGCGTGTTAGTGGTGCTGGTGGCATTAAATTGGCAATAAATCAGGCCACCGAAGTGGCCTGAGCGGTACTGATACTCGTAAAGTTAAGCTTCTGCTTCTTGAGCGATTTGCGCAAAACTGCGCTCTGCGGCTTCAAGAGTGGCTTCAATCTCTTTTGAGCCGTGTGCCAGTGAAGTAAAGCTTGCTTCAAATGCTGATGGCGCTAAGTACACGCCGTAACCAAGCATCAAGTGGAAGAAGCGTTTAAAGCGTTCTACATCGCACTGTGTCACGTGTTCATAGCAAGTGACTTCTGGCTGATCGGTAAAGAAGAACCCGAACATGCCACCAACTTGGTTAACCACCAAAGGAATGCTGTATTTGTCAGCTAATTCTTTAAAACCATCAGCAAGTTGCTTAGTTTTTGCTGCTAAGCGTTTCTCGTTGCCTTCTTCTTTAAGCATGTTCAAACATGCGTAACCTGCCGCCATGGCCACAGGGTTGCCTGATAGCGTACCAGCTTGATAGACAGGACCGGTTGGCGCAATGTGCTGCATCACATCTTTACGGCCACCAAATGCGCCGACTGGCATACCGCCGCCGATAACTTTACCAAGTGTGGTGAGATCTGGTTTGATGTTGTAGTGGGCCTGAGCGCCACCTAAAGCGACGCGAAAACCAGTCATCACTTCATCAAAGATCAGCAGTGCGCCTTCTTGGTCACAAATTTCACGCAGACCTTCGTGGAAGCCCGCAACCGGAGGAATACAGTTCATGTTACCGGCAACCGGTTCAACGATGATACATGCGATTTCACCTTGGTTGGCAGCAAATAGCTCACGCACCGAGTCAAGGTCGTTAAAGGTGGCAGTTAGTGTGTACTTGGCAAAGTCCGCAGGTACGCCAGGCGAGCTTGGTTGGCCTAATGTCAACGCACCAGAACCTGCTTTTACTAACAAGCTGTCCGCGTGACCGTGGTAACAACCTTCAAATTTGATGATTTTGTCACGACCTGTATAACCGCGAGCGAGACGAATCGCACTCATAGTGGCTTCGGTACCTGAGCTCACCATACGAATTTGTTCCATTGAAGGTACCAATTCGCTGACCAATTCCGCCATGCTGATTTCGAGCTCGGTTGGCGCGCCAAAACTGAGCCCGCGCTGAGCTGCTTCAATTACCGCTTCACGAATTACCGCATGGTTATGACCGAGGATCATCGGGCCCCAGGAGCCAACGTAATCGATATAAGCTTTACCGTCTGCATCAAAGATCAACGCACCGTCTGCACGCTCGATAAACAAAGGTGAACCACCAACACCGTTAAAGGCGCGTACAGGTGAGTTAACACCACCAGGAATACGTTGCTGTGCTTTTTCATAAAGCTCTGCGGATTTGGTCATTGGTATATCCTCTTTTGATTGCTCGGACCAATTTGCTGGGCATTGTACCTGCCCAGACCGAGACGAGAAATGATAACTTGGAAATAATCGCCAAATTGATGAAAAAAACGTCGCCGAATAAGAAAAACCTTTAACAAATGGCTTTGTTATTGGTGAATACTTGAACGCAGAACTCAGGTATTAGATAATTAGCGGATTGCAAAGAATGATGTGCGGTTGAATATGTCATGAATGGCAATAAATTCAACACACTAAAAATAAGAGAGGTCGTCGTGAGCGAAGTCAATGTCCCGTTAACGTTTTCCAATGCAGCGGCAACGCGTGTGAAAGCCTTAATTGCTGAAGAAGAAAATCCTGAGCTTAAATTGCGTGTGTACATCACAGGCGGAGGCTGTAGCGGCTTTCAATACGGTTTCACGTTTGATGAAAACGTTAATGATGGCGATACCACGATCGTCAACAGCGGTGTCACTCTAGTGGTAGACCCGATGAGTCTGCAATACTTGATTGGTGGTGAAGTCGATTATACCGAGGGCCTTGAAGGTTCACGTTTCTTCGTCAATAACCCAAATGCGACCACTACCTGTGGTTGCGGCGCGTCTTTCAGCGTGTAATTCAAGGTTTTGCAAAGTAAAAAGCACTGACTTGGTCAGTGCTTTTTTTGTATCGGAATTATGGTGTTATTGTTTGGCCAGTAATTCACTGTAGCGTTCTAGTTTGTTCAAGCGCAATTTAGCGTTGGCAATAAAGGTGGTTTTGTTTTGCCCGGTGAGTGAGGCTGATTGCGGCAGCGAAACCGTTCTTGGGTTTTTATGTACCCCATTGACTAAGAACTCATAATGCAGGTGCGGGCCGGTAACTCGTCCGGTGCCACCCAGAGTACCGATGGTTTGGCCCTGTTTAACCCGTTGACCCGTTTTGACTTTGCGCTTGGTAAGGTGAAGGTACTTAGTCACATAGGTGCTGCTGTGACGAATGAATACATAATTACCATTGAATTGGTTATAGCTGGATTTGAGTACCACACCATCACCCGCCGCCCAAATTGGCGTGCCCACCGGTGCGACGTAATCGGTGCCACGGTGCGGCTTCACTTGCCCAGTTACTGGGTGGAGACGGCGCGGGTTAAAGTTAGAGCTGACGCGACGAAAATCGAGTGGCGAGCGTAAGAAGGCTTTCTTCATAGCGCGACCATTTTCGTCGTAGTAGTTTTCACTGTGATCATCGAACACCGCTTTGAACGTTTGACCTTGGTTGGTGAAAATTGCCGCCATGATTTTTCCGCGGCCAATCACTTCCCCTTCCAACAACTCTTCTTGGTATAACACTTTAAATTGGTCGCCTTTGCGAATGTCGAGGGCGAAGTCGATATCCCAACCAAAGATTTTAGCTATTTCGATAATTTGGTTGGCGGTCAGGCCGGCAGAACGACCAGCATTCCAAAAGCTCGATTCAATCGAGGCTTGAGCATAATTGTATTGATAGTGGACTTCCTTTTTCTCGAGCTCAGAGACAAAACCAGTGTCGGCTTTGGTGATAATAAAGGTTTCATAAGGGCTTAAGCTGCGTTTAAGTTGAACCAATTCGTGGTCTGAATCAAAGCCAAACATCAGCACATCATTAGGCCTTAAATGCGTCAGCTGTTGTTTGATGTCTTTATCAGCCGAAGTAAGTTGATAAAGAAGTCGGGATGAAAGCCCTAAACGTTTGAAAAGTAGCGCAGCGCTTTCGCCGCTTTGCACAGTATGTTTTTCCCAACTGAGCTGAGCGGCTGACGGCGGCGCTTCAGGTGTGGTTAAATTTTCGAGGTTAATATCGACCGCATAGGGCTGGCCAATCTGATAAAAACTCGTCTCTTGATGCAAACTTCGCGGTGAAGGCAGAAAAAATGCGAAGATCATGAATACAAAACAAAGGGTAATTAAGACCCGGTGGAGCCTAGGTAAACGAGTAAAAATAGATAACATTATAAAATCGTATCGTTAAAATCATAAAAAACGGCTCTGTTAAGTCTAACTGGTTTCAAAAAGCATCGCTATTCAAGTAAGATGTGGAATTATCAAATTTTTGCCAAATCTGTGGGAGAGAACAAGAATGGCGAGTATTGAAGCAGCACTGGCCGAGATAAAGCGTGGTGTGGAAGAATTAATTCCTGAAGAAGAGTTAATTGCAAAGCTGAAAGAAGGGCGTCCTCTTCGTATTAAGTTAGGCGCGGATCCAACCGCACCCGATATCCATCTAGGTCACACAGTGATCTTTAACAAGTTACGTACGTTTCAAGAACTTGGTCATGATGTGACGTTTTTGATTGGTGACTTTACCGGTATGGTCGGTGACCCTACGGGTAAAAACACCACTCGCCCACCGTTGACGCGTGAAGACGTTCTGCGTAATGCCGAAACCTACAAAGAGCAAGTGTTTAAGATTCTTGATCCAGCCAAGACCAAAATCGAGTTCAACTCATCATGGTTATCTGAACTGGGCGCGGAAGGCATGATTCGTCTTGCGGCGAATCAAACTGTTGCTCGTATGCTGGAACGTGACGATTTCAAAAAGCGTTACGCGAATGGCCAGCCTATTGCGATTCATGAGTTTATGTACCCGCTACTGCAAGGTTATGACTCAGTTGCGATGGAAACTGACGTAGAACTTGGCGGTACAGACCAGAAATTTAACTTGTTGATGGGCCGTGAGCTACAAAAAGCCAACGGTCAGAAACCGCAAGTAGTATTGATGATGCCATTGTTGGTCGGCTTAGACGGTGAGAAGAAGATGTCTAAGTCTGCGCATAACTACATCGGTATCAGCGAGTCGCCAAGTGAGATGTTCGGTAAGATCATGTCGATTTCTGACGTCCTGATGTGGAGCTACTACGAGCTACTGTCATTCCGCCCATTGGAAGAAATCGCGCAGTTTAAAGCCGACGTTGAAGCGGGTAAAAACCCTCGCGATATCAAGATCCTGCTAGCCAAAGAAATCATCGCTCGTTACCACTCTGAAGCCGATGCGGACGCCGCAGAACAAGAGTTCATCAATCGTTTCCAAAAAGGTGCGATGCCAGATGAGATGCCTGAGTTCACCTTCGAAGCGGGTATTCCAGTGAGCAATTTGCTTAAAGATGCCGGATTATGTGCATCAACTTCCGATGCGATGCGCATGGTTAAGCAAGGCGCGGCGAAGCTAGATGGTGAAAAGATCGCAGATGCGAAGTTCACCCCAGAGGCTGGAACATACGTGTTCCAAGTGGGTAAACGTAAATTTGCCCGAATTACGATTCAGTAATAAAGCCAGACATAAAAAAAGCGCCTTAGGCGCTTTTTTTATGTCGATTATTCGGCGTTGGGCGTATAGGTCTTAAAACGTAAAATAAACCAAGTTTCAAACACTAACAGACTAATGATCGCGTATTGCCAATGGGTTCCGTAAGCAACAAAATACAGTACGCTGCCCATCGATAGCCAAATTAAGATCAGAGACTGCCATTTTTCGCGTCGAGTCAGGCCTTGCTTATCTTTAAGGCGACGCGCGATAGGACCAAGGGTTTTATGTTCAAGTAACCATTGCTGAAATTGTGGTGAAGAACAACCAAAGCAATAGAGAGCCAGCAAAATGAATGGCACGGTCGGTAGCAAGGGGACGGTGACACCAATTAAGCCAAGAATTACACATGTCCAGCCAACGCAGCTATATCCTTTACGTTTGATGGCTTGTTTTCGGGAGTTCGCTTGGTTCATAACTCTCAATTTAGTTTGCATTTGATACTAGTAGTATCGTCATCGCAATATTGATAAGCAAATAGATTTCAGCAATAGATAAATTTGGCTGCTTTTATTAACCAGTTTTGCTATAATCCGCCGCGCTGCCAGTTGGGCAGTTTATTTGGAGATTTTCATGAACAATACCGACCATCCTCCTAGTACGAAGGGAGAAAAATAACCGTATTTGGTATTGATATCATGATCTCTACCTTGCGGTAGGGTGCTTCTGTTTTACTTCCCCTTCATTTTTCTCCACTTCTTTCTAGTCAGAAATATTCGTAACTCACCAATCTAAATCACAGGTTTTGCGTGAGTGACTTTGTTTCGATGGTCGTTACCTATCAGCTAATCGGGAGATTTGCCATGACGGTAATGAGCAATACTTATTTCGACAACCGTAACCATTTTTCTAAACAGGAAATTGGAGCAGCACGCAATGCATGGTTGCGCTACGAGCGTCAGCAACAACTGCATTTACTTAATGTGATGCCAATTGATGAAGCTGTGGCTATTTTGCAACATTGCAGCATCAGTTATGCACAAAAAATGATTTTGGCTTTGGAAGCCCAAGGCAAGCAGTCACGTGCCAATCATTATGCTAAACAGCTTGGATTGAAGACTTCTAAGCAGCTTAAACCGAACTGGTGGCGCAAGATGATCAGCAAGCCGCTACGTATTGTCCTTACTTGCGGGCTATTGAGTTTGGCATCAGGTGCAAGCGCTTATATGTATTGGTAAACGCATTTTTATACTAATAACAAAGATAAAAGACCTTATCGGGAATCGATAAGGCCTTTTTGATCGAACTATTTTTTCGCTGTGGCTTGGCTGGCGTTGATAATTCTTTCGTACAGTTGCTGTTCAAATAGAGCCAGTGGTGTCTGCGTAGCACTTTGCGTGGGCTGCGGATAATAATCCGTCACATACTGAACAAACATCGTCTTTGGTTTGCCAAAGCTGTCGAGCGCAAAGCCGGCCATATTATGGCTGCCGTACAAAGATCCACTTTTGGCCACGATGTTACTTTGTACTGGTGCTCGGCGCATGCTGCTGCGATATTTCAAGGTGCCATCGACACCAGCGATAGGCATATGTGAGATCAAATTTAAGCTCTGATCATTTTGCCAAATGTAACGAAGCACGTTACTCATCATTTTTACTGTCATGCGGTTATTGCGTGACAACCCAGAACCATCCGCCATGGGCACATTTTCTAGATCGATACCAGCACGAGCAAACAATACCTGTTTGATCGCTTCCGTGCCGTTGGTAAAGCTGCCTGATTGAATATAAAAATGCGCACCAATGGTTTTGGTTAAACTGTCTGCAATCAGGTTATCGGAATTTTTCAGCATGCTATCAAGCAGTTGATCGAGATTTTCTGATTGATGGATCACTAAGGTTTCGATGCGTCGCCCCGGCGCTTTGCCGATTTTGATTTGACCATCGAGCTGAATTCCAAGCTGGCGCAGCTGGGCATAGATAACTTGTGAGGCGTACAAATTCGGGTTTTGCACGGCAAAACGCAGTGGCAGAGGTTTGTTGCGCTCGACTAAGCAGCCTTGAAGCTGGTAATGATTTTCTTGAGTTGGGAGTAATTCCAAGTCGCATTGAGCACTTTCTTGGCCTGCTTTGGTGACGGTAATCGCCTTGGTGGTAACTTGAATAGGGTAATGCTTTGGTACAAAAACGCGAGTTTTACCATTGTCTTGAGTGTAAATCGACGACTCTATGCAGTTGCCATCGATGATCGCAGAACTTGCTGGAGCGCTATAGCACACACCGAGAATATCCCAAGGAGAGCCAACCGCTCGGTCGTAGCCAGAAAAGGCATCGACGTCTAGCCAAATATCACCACGGATATGTTCTAGACCTTGCTTTTTGGCTTGTTCAAGCATTGATTTCAGATGTTCTGAACTGAGCGTCGGGTCACCTGAAAAGTGAAAGACCAGATCTTGACCAACTTGAGATAATTGAGTTTGATAGTGAAAATCATTGCCGAGCTCAAGCTTAGCCGCGAGGGCGGTCACCAGCTTTAGTGTGCTCGCTGGCGGGAAATACACCTCGTCGTTACTTTTCTCCAGCACCTCTCCGGAGGTGAGATCTTCAACGTACAGACCAACGCGAGTGCCTTCTGGTAATGGCGCAGTCGAATTAGATGCGAAGCTATAACTGGCGAAACACACAGAAAATAGGGTGGAGTAAATCAGAAGTCGAACACTATTGGTCATAAAAATGCTATGTAAAACGCCAGAAACAACAGCCAACAGTATACCTAGTAAAAAAAACGCCTGCTAGCAAGCAGGCGTCTTATCTTTATGACTTCAATCGAGTGATTGAATTTGATTAGAAGTCGAAACGTAGACCTAGAGCGATAGAGTCTTCAGAATCTGCTTTAGAAGCTGAACCGTTAGCGGTTGCTACTTCACCGATAGTATCGCCTTCGCTGATTAGGTTAAAGTTGTATGAAACATAACCACGGAAGTTAGGTTTGAAGTAGTAAGTTGCATCAATCGCGATGTTTTCTGCAGAAGTTTCATCGTTGGTTTCTGCGTTGTTGTACGTGGTAGTGAATACAGTGCGGTCGATAGTGTATGCCGCTGCAAATTCGTAACCAGTGTAGTCAACAGTATCTTTGGTTGTCTCGATTTGTTTTTCACCGTCAGTGAACAAGCCTGCTAGGTATAGGTCATCAAATGTCCAGTTCGCACCAACCATGTACTCGTTTGATTCGTCTTCAGACGCATAACCAGCACCTAGGTTGATACCTGTATTGCCTAGCGCTGCGATAGCTGAAACTGAGTAGCCGTCTGCATCGTTGTCGCCGCTTAAATCTTCGTCTGCATCAGCAAAACGGTAGCTTGCTTTCACGTTTAGGTTTTGGAAGCTGCCTTTGTACGCAATCATGTTATCAGTACGGTCTGCAACACCTAGTTTATCTGCAGCAGAGTTACCGTGGTAAGCCATGATATCGGTAAAGTCAGTGATAACACCGAGTGCACCTTCGGTTTTACCGTAAGCCACTTCACCAAAGTTGCCACCTAGACCAGCGTAAGCAAGACGGTTAGTTAAGTCGCTTCCGTCTTCTGCATCTGTTGAGCCTTCATCGGCAGTAGTGAATTCGCCTTCCCAAACGCCAAGACCGTATAGGTTCTCGTTGATTTGAGCTTTACCAGTGAAGTTTAGACGAACGCGAGAGTTATCTGTTGCTTTTCCATCTTGTAGGAACAAACGTGCTTCAGCACGACCACCCATGGTCAAAGTGTTGCCGTCTTGGTTGTAAAGTTCCGCGGCATTTACACCTGTCGCCACTGCTGCGGCTGATACTGCTAGAGCAATCAGAGTCTTGTTCATTTTATTAGTCCTAATTTACTGTCCATAAATAAATTTGTGTTAGGGAACTCACTTCAATTATTCAGAGCGCCCTATGGGGAAATCCTCAACCAACCTTCTTATATCTAAGACCTTGAGAAAATATAGAAAAGGTCGAACTAGCGCCAAGGAATCGTGGTGCTAGTTGTAACTCTAAAGTTCCGTAAGTAGATAGTAAAATGATATAAATTTCACTATTGAACGGTGTTTTATTTTTGTCGCTAAAAATATCAAAATACTGTTTTGAAAGGTTTTTTATGTATTTTTACTGATTTTTTTTCGCGGTGATATTTTAGTTTTTTTTAGTTAAATAACTATTTATATGCTCAAAATTGACCACAGTTATGAATTTGCCTAAATTCGTAACCTTTCATATTTTTTGAACCAGATCACACCCACTGGAATTTGAGTGATTTCGGCGCTAACTTTGTTTACACTACAAGAAATTGAATATTCACCACACTACCTAACCTCACAGGGTTGGGTAGTTTTATTTTGTCCAAAAATTACTTTGGCATAGAGGTATGAAATGGAAAAAGTCCCAATGACAGTGAGTGGCGAAGCTCAGCTACGCCAAGAACTTGATAGACTGCTAAAACTCCGCCCACAAATTTCACAAGCCATTGCTGAGGCGCGCGAGCTAGGCGATTTAAAAGAGAATGCAGAATACCATGCCGCTCGTGAAGAGCAGGGTATTTGCGAAGCGCAAATCCGCGATATTGAATACAAGCTATCGGTTGCTCAAGTGATCGATGTGACCAAGATGGAAAATACCGGTAAGGTTATTTTTGGCACAACAGTAACGCTTATCGATATTGATACCGACGAAGAGAAGAAATTTCAGATCGTTGGCGACCATGAAGCGGACATCAAAGCTGGGCGTATCTCGGTGAGTTCACCAATGGCGCGTGGTTTGATTGGTAAGATGGAAGGCGACGAAGTGTCGATTACCACTCCAGGTGGTGTTAAAGACTACGAAATCGATCGTGTCGATTATATCTAACCTCGAGTTGGGTCTCGTATATCTTCATTAAACGCCTCAGAAAATAAAAAAGGTCGTATCTACGACCTTTTTTTAATACCGAACACAGCAAATTATTTACGTGGTAACTCGATTTTTCGCTCTTCGCTTTGGCGATAAAGCACTAACGTTTTACCAATCACTTGAACTTTTTCTGCTTTGGTTTCACGCACAATCGCGTCAACAATCAAGTTTTTCGTGTCGCGATCTTCAGAGGCGACTTTCACCTTGATCAGTTCATGATGGTCCAGCGCGATTTCAATTTCCGCCAGCACAGCTTCGGTTAAGCCGTTTGCGCCCATCAGTACGACAGGTTTGAGGTTGTGAGCTAGACCTTTAAGATGCTGCTTTTGTTTGGTGCTTAGGTTCATTACGCGGCCAATTTTATTTACTATTAGGGTTGAAAAACTGCATTTTAACGCCATCTATCCCACAAGACTATAATTTATTGGGCTAGAGCGCACGCTACCGGTCAAAACGAATGAGTAAACAAAAACACTCAGCCAGCTCTGGTCGCTGGTTGAAGGAACATTTTGATGACAAGTATGTGAATGAGGCTAAGAAAAAAGGCTATCGTTCTCGTGCTATTTTCAAAATTGAAGAGATTCAAAATAAAGACAAGCTACTGAAACATGGAATGACGGTTGTCGATCTTGGCGCGGCCCCTGGTGGCTGGTCTCAGTATGCAGCAGGAATTGTTGGTGATGAAGGGCAAGTGATAGCTTGTGATATTTTGCCGATGGATTCGATTGCTGGTGTGGCTTTTTTGCAAGGCGATTTTCGTGAAGAAGCTGTGCTTGATGCACTACTCGAACGTATTCAACCGGACATGGTCGATGTCGTGATGTCGGATATGGCGCCCAATATGGCAGGCAATTTATCCGTTGACCAACCTCGTGCAATGTATCTGGTTGAGCTAGCATTAGATATGTGTCGACAAGTTCTGGCACCTAATGGTAGTTTTGTGGTCAAAGTCTTCCAAGGTGAAGGTTTTGACCAGTATGTGAAAGATGTCCGTGACATGTTTAACGCGGTGAAGATTCGTAAACCGGATTCCTCTCGTGCTCGTTCACGTGAAGTTTATATTGTAGCCACTGGTTACAAAGGTTAACTATTTAGCTCCCCGAAGCTAAGGTTTACCCTATAGCTACAGTTTATAATCTGTAGTACCCTACCTTTTAATTACAATTAGTTATCGAGAGGCTGACACCTTGAGTGACATGGCAAAAAATTTAATTTTGTGGCTCGTAATCGCTGTCGTATTGATGTCTGTTTTCCAGAGCTTTGGTCCTGGAGAGAGCAACGGCAGAGCGGTTGATTATACGACCTTTGTACAAGAAGTTGGCCAAGGCCAGATTCAAGAAGCAACCTTTAAAGACAGTGAAATCACGTTTACCCGTCGTGGCAGCGGTGCGCGCAACGTAACCTACATGCCTGTTTATGATCAAAAGCTTCTCGATGATTTGATTAATCAAAACGTCAAAGTTCAGGGTACTCCTCCTGAAGAACAAAGCTTACTTGGCACCATCTTTATTTCATGGTTCCCAATGATTCTGCTGATCGGCGTTTGGATCTTCTTTATGCGCCAAATGCAAGGCGGTGGTGGTAAAGGCGCGATGTCGTTCGGTAAGAGCAAAGCGCGCATGATGAGCGAAGAGCAAATCAAGACCACTTTCGCGGATGTTGCAGGCTGTGATGAAGCTAAAGAAGACGTTAAAGAACTGGTGGATTATCTTCGCGATCCAAGTCGCTTCCAAAAACTTGGCGGTAAAATTCCAACTGGTGTGTTGATGGTTGGTCCTCCAGGTACTGGTAAAACCTTGTTAGCAAAAGCGATTGCTGGTGAAGCCAAGGTGCCGTTCTTTACTATCTCTGGTTCTGACTTCGTTGAAATGTTTGTTGGTGTCGGTGCCTCTCGTGTACGTGACATGTTTGAACAAGCGAAAAAGGCCGCGCCTTGTATCATCTTTATTGACGAAATCGATGCTGTAGGTCGCCAACGTGGCGCGGGTGTCGGTGGTGGTCACGATGAACGCGAACAAACACTAAACCAAATGCTGGTTGAGATGGATGGCTTTGAAGGTAATGAAGGTATTATCGTCATCGCGGCAACCAACCGACCAGATGTTCTTGACCCTGCCTTACTTCGTCCTGGTCGTTTTGACCGCCAAGTTGTGGTTGGCCTACCGGATGTGCGTGGCCGTGAACAAATTCTTAAAGTACATATGCGCAAAGTGCCACTGGCTGGCGACGTTGAGCCGTCTTTGATTGCTCGCGGTACGCCTGGCTTCTCTGGTGCTGATCTTGCTAACTTAGTTAACGAAGCAGCATTGTTTGCAGCCCGTGGCAACAAACGCAATGTATCAATGGTTGAGTTTGAATTAGCCAAAGACAAAATCATGATGGGTGCTGAGCGCCGCTCGATGGTCATGACTGATGACATTAAAGAGTCAACCGCTTATCACGAAGCAGGACACGCAGTTGTTGGTCGATTGGTTCCTGAACATGATCCAGTGTACAAAGTTTCGATCATTCCTCGTGGTCGTGCTCTTGGTGTCACTATGTATCTTCCAGAACACGACCGCATCAGTATGTCGCGTCAACATCTTGAATCGATGATTTCAAGTTTGTACGGCGGACGTCTTGCTGAAGAACTTATCTACGGTAAAGAGAAAGTTTCAACGGGTGCTTCGAACGATATTGAACGCGCGACTGATATTGCACGTAAAATGGTGACTCAGTGGGGCTTCTCAGAAAAGCTGGGTCCGCTTCTCTATGCTGAAGAAGAGGGCGAAGTCTTCCTAGGTCGCAGCGTGACTCAGACCAAACATATGTCTGACGATACCGCCAAGCTTATCGACGACGAAGTCCGTCAAATCATCGATCGTAACTACGACCGTGCCAAGCAAATTATTCAAGACAATATGGATATCATGCATGCAATGAAAGATGCATTGATGAAGTATGAAACCATTGACGCTGGTCAGATTGACGACTTAATGGATCGTAAAGATGTGATTCGTGAGCCTGCCGGTTGGGGCGACAATGATCGTAGCGGTGGTTCAAGCAGTGCTCAGCCGCAAGCTGATGCTGAAAAAGAACAGCCAAAAGCTGCAGATGCAGAAACGTCAAAGCCAGCCGCTGATGCAGACGCCAATATCAGTGAATCTGCTGAAAAGAAAGACAGCGAGTAACTTTCTGTAGTAATCAAAACCCCGAGTTTACTCGGGGTTTTTCCGTTTAAGGACGACGAGTTTAAGCATGAAATTAGAAGCAAATAATCGAGTTCTCGATCTGACTCAACCTGTGGTAATGGGGATCTTGAACGTCACCCCGGACTCCTTTTCTGATGGTGGTCGTTTTAATAGTGTGGATACAGCGCTTGAGCGTGTTGAACAAATGGTCAAAGCCGGTGTGACTATTATTGATATTGGCGGAGAGTCAACGCGTCCTGGCGCACCGGAAGTCAGTGTGGAAGAGGAAATTGATCGTGTCGTCCCAGTGGTTAAAGCGATTCGAGAAAAATTCGATATTTGGTTATCCATCGACACCAGTAAAGCGGAAGTCATGCGATTAGCAATTGAAGCTGGGGCGGATATTATTAATGATGTGCGTTCGCTTACCGAACCGGGTGCACTTGAGGTGGTGGCGAAGGCGAATGTGCCAGTCTGTATCATGCATATGCAGGGCGAACCGAGCACTATGCAGCAAAATCCTCAATATCAGAATCTTCTGACTGAGGTGCATCAGTTTTTAGAAGAGCGCATTCAAATTTGTGTCGATGCAGGTATTAAACGTGAGAAGCTGATTCTAGACCCAGGATTTGGATTTGGAAAAACCGTGGAACATAACTACTCTATGCTGGCTCATTTGGAAGAGTTTCATCAATATAACCTGCCAGTATTGGCGGGAATGTCTCGTAAGTCTATGCTCTTCAAACTGTTAGATAAGCAACCCCAACAATGCATGGCAGCGAGTGTCGCCAGTGCGACGATCGCAGCGATGAAAGGGGCTCAAATTATTCGCGTTCACGATTTCGAAGAAACGCTTGATGCGGTTCGAGTGGTGAACGCTGTCTCAGCAAATTACTGAGGCCATAAAAATATAAAAAGGGTACATCATGTCAAATCAAAGACGTTATTTTGGAACTGATGGTGTTCGCGGTAAAGTGGGTCAATACCCAATCACCCCGGATTTCGTATTGAAGCTAGGTTGGGCTGCCGGACGTGTACTTGCAAAGCAAGGTACAAAGAAAGTTATCATTGGTAAAGACACGCGTATTTCAGGCTATATGCTGGAATCTGCGCTAGAAGCAGGGCTTGCCGCAGCAGGTCTTAAAGCTATCTTCACTGGGCCAATGCCAACCCCTGCGGTTGCGTATTTAACTCAGACATTTCGCGCGGAAGCGGGCATTGTTATTTCAGCCTCGCACAACCCGTACTACGATAATGGCATCAAATTCTTCTCGTCAGAAGGCACCAAACTGCCTGATGATATTGAACTCGCTATTGAAGCTGAATTAGATAAAGACATCGAATGTGTTGAATCTGCGATGCTTGGTAAAGCCGCACGTATGACCGATGCTGCGGGTCGTTATATCGAATTCTGTAAAAGCACTTTTCCACATAACTTGAGCTTGTCTTCGCTAAGAATTGTGGTGGACTGCGCTCACGGTGCGACGTATCACATTGCTCCAAGTGTTTTCAGTGAACTAGGCGCAGAGTTGGTGACTATGGGTGTTGAACCCAATGGCACTAACATCAATGACAAAGTCGGAGCAACCGATGTAACTGCGCTTCGCGCTAGAGTCATTGAAGAAAGAGCTGACCTTGGTATTGCCTTTGATGGCGATGGTGACCGAATCATTATGGTTGACCACAAAGGTAACAAAGTCGACGGTGACCAAATCGCGTATATTATTGCTCGCGAAGCTCAGCGCCGTGGCTCGTTAAAAGGCGGAGTAGTGGGTACTTTGATGACCAACCTCGGTATGGAGAACGGCCTCAAAGAGTTAGGTATTCCATTTGAACGTGCTGCGGTGGGCGATCGCTATGTCATGGAAAAACTGCTTGAAAATGATTGGCAGATTGGCGCTGAAAACTCAGGCCACGTCATTTTGCTAGATAAAGTGACGACGGGTGATGCCATTGTGGCGTCTTTGCAAGTGCTGCGCTCTATGGTGAGCACCAAAACGTCCCTTTACGATCTCTCTCAAGGCATGACGCTTTATCCGCAAGTGTTGGAAAACGTGCGTTTCGCTGGTGATTCTAACCCAATGGAGTCAGATGAAGTAAAAGCCGCAGTCGCTGAAGTGGAAGCTGAACTGGGTGATAAAGGCCGTGTACTACTGCGTAAATCAGGCACTGAGCCTTTGATTCGCGTTATGGTCGAAGGCGAAAGCACTGAACTGGTTCAGTTCTCTGCTCTAAAGATCGCCGAAGCGGTGAAATCAAACAGTTAATGTTTGGCCGAGTATCCTAATTATCTGGATACTCGGTGTTTTATTGGCGAACTTGCCCTTTTTTTGAGCATTTGATTCGTATCACGGGAAAAATTAATAAATACCTCTTGTCAGCGCTACTGGGTTCCGCTAGTATTGCTCCGCCTTCGCAGAGGAGGTCGCTAGCCTTGTTTAAGTAAATTAAACGGCGCTGGCTCAACAATTTGGAACATAGGTGGAAAAATGTTTACTGTTCTACTTGTGATTTACCTGTTGGCGGCGCTTGGTGTAATTGGCCTAGTGTTGATTCAGCAAGGTAAAGGCGCAGATATGGGAGCCTCATTCGGTGCAGGTGCTTCAAACACAGTTTTTGGCGCTGGCGGCTCTGGTAACTTTTTAACCCGAATGACTGCAATTTTTGCAATCGTATTTTTTGTCATCAGCTTAGTTCTTGGCAACATGTCGACTCACAAAACTGAGTCGAAGTGGGTAGACCCTTCAAAAGGCGTCACTATTGAGAAAAAAGCTGATGAATCAGTGAGTGAAGTTCCAGCCCCAACAGGCGAAGACATTCCTCAATAAGAATTCGCTGCCGAGATGGTGAAATTGGTAGACACGCTAGCATGAGGTGCTAGTGCCTTAGGTGTGAGGGTTCGAGTCCCTCTCTCGGCACCATTCTTTTACAAACTTGTAAAACACTTTGTGGAGCGTATAATTGCTCACAAGTCGGACGCGGGGTGGAGCAGCTTGGTAGCTCGTCGGGCTCATAACCCGAAGGTCGTCGGTTCAAATCCGGCCCCCGCAACCAATCTTTCTTTAAGAAAGTCGATTGGGCAAGTTTGCGCAGTGTTAACCCGCTGCGGGTTAAGTGAAGATTCACTTAACATTCAGGGTCCAGCAACAAAAAACCCCGACTTTCGGGGTTTTTTGTTATCTGACTTTTTGAAAGTCGGATAGTTGCTTGGTATTTAAATTGGGCTCTGAGCCCTTTTTTTGTTTCTGGAGTGGTTTAAATGACTGGTTTAGAAAGACAACTTACTGAATTGCTTGAAGCTCCGGTTTCAGCAGCTGGATATGAGTTAGTTGGATTAGAATTTATTCGTGCTGGCGAGCACTCAACATTGCGTATTTTTATCGATCATGAGAACGGCATTACAGTAGATGACTGTGCAGAAGTGAGTCATCAAGCAAGTGCGGTTCTTGATGTTGAAGATCCAATCTCAGTGGCTTACAACCTAGAAGTGTCTTCACCAGGTTTAGAACGTCCACTTTTTAAGCCAGCACATTATGAACAGTTTATTGGTCACGAGGTAAGCATCGTGTTGAAAATGGCGGTTGGTAATCGTCGTAAGTGGAAAGGTGAGATTCGCGCTGTTGATGGCGAGATGATTACGGTCCATGTCGATGGCCAAGACGAGCAGTTTGCTCTGAGCAATATTTCCAAAGCGAACCTGATCCCTAAATTTTAGTTCTCCTAGAGAAAAGAGCTGAAGAGGCTAATTAAATGAGTAAAGAGATTTTAGCGGTTGCAGAAGCGGTATCCAACGAAAAAGGTGTACCTCGTGAGCGTATTTTTGAAGCGTTAGAAATTGCGCTAGCAACGTCGACAAAAAAGAAGCATGAGATTGAAATCGATGTGCGTGTTGCTATCGATCGTAAAACTGGCGAATTTGAAACTTTCCGTCGCTGGTTAGTGGTTGAAGAAGTTGAGTTTCCAACTAAAGAGATTTCGCTTGAAGCAGCACAATACGATGATGAAACTGTGCAACTTGGCGACTATGTTGAAGATGAAATCGAATCTGTAACGTTTGATCGTATCACTACTCAGACAGCAAAACAGGTTATTGTACAAAAAGTGCGCGAAGCTGAGCGTGCTCAAATTGTCGAACAATTTATCGATAACGAAGGTGAGTTGGTGACTGGCGTGGTTAAGAAAGTTAACCGTGACACAATCATTCTTGACCTTGGTAACAATGCAGAAGCGGTGATTCTACGTGATGACCAATTACCACGTGAAAACTTCCGTCCTGGTGACCGTGTACGCGGCCTGCTTTACGCAGTACGTCCTGAAGCGCGTGGTTTCCAATTGTTTGTTACTCGTTCTAAACCCGAAATGTTGGCCGAACTATTCCGTGTTGAAGTTCCAGAAATCGCGGAAGAAATCATTGAACTGAAAGGCGCAGCACGCGATCCAGGTTCTCGTGCGAAAATCGCAGTGAAAACCAATGACCGTCGTATCGACCCTGTTGGTGCGTGTGTTGGTATGCGTGGTGCTCGTGTTCAAGCAGTTTCCGGTGAGCTTGGTGGTGAGCGTATCGATATTGTGTTGTGGGACGATAACCCTGCGCAATTTGTTATTAACGCAATGGCACCTGCCGATGTAGCTTCTATCATCGTTGATGAAGATGCTCACTCAATGGATATCGCCGTTGAAGCCGATAACCTAGCTCAAGCGATTGGCCGTAATGGTCAAAACGTTCGTCTAGCGTCTCAACTTTCTGGTTGGGAACTGAACGTAATGACGGTTGAAGATCTGCAGAAGAAACATGCAGAGGAATCTCAGGCGTCACGTGAAAACTTCATGAAGTATCTTGATATTGAAGAAGATTTCGCAGAGTTATTGGTCGAAGAAGGTTTCTCTACACTAGAAGAAATCGCTTATGTACCTGTAAACGAGCTGCTTGAAGTCGACGGCCTGAATGAAGAGTTGGTCGAAGAGCTACGTACACGTGCAAAAGATGCGTTAACAACGATTGCACTTGCTCAAGAAGAATCATTTGATGGCGTTGAGCCTGCTGATGACCTTCTAGCTCTTGACGGTCTCGAACGTGAAATGGCATTCAAACTGGCAGCGAAAGGTGTAGCAACACTAGAAGATCTCGCTGAACAGGGCATTGATGATCTAGAAGGTATCGAAGGTCTAACCGAAGAGCGTGCTGGAGAGTTAATCATGGCGGCTCGCAACATCTGTTGGTTCGGCGAAGACGCATAATTATTTCAGCAAGGGGGAGGAAGCGGCATGACACAAAGAACAGTTAAAGCACTCAGTGAAGAAATTGGTACGCCAATTGACCGCTTATTAGAACAACTTGCTGATGCGGGGATGAATAAAGCGAGTGGCGATAGCGTTTCTGACGATGAAAAGCAAAAACTGCTGACGCATCTAAAGAAAGAGCACGGAGACAGTACCAACGACTCTGGCCCGACTCGCTTAACCCTGCAACGTAAAACTCGCAGCACACTCAGCGTGAATGCTGGCGGCGGTAAGAGTAAGAATGTTCAGGTTGAAGTACGTAAAAAACGTACCTACGTGAAGCGTAGTACAATCGAAGATGAAGCGAAGCGTGAAGCTGAAGAAGCAGCGAAACGTGAAGCGGAAGAAGCTGCGAAGCGCGCTGAAGAGCAAGCTAAGCAAGAAGCTGAAGAAAAAGCCAAACGTGAAGCACAAGAAAAAGCTCAGCGTGAAGCACAAGAGAAAGCGAAACGTGAAGCGGAAGAAAAAGCGAAACGTGACGCTGAAGGAAAAGCGAAGCGTGATTCGGTAGAAACCGTTAAACGCGATGCTAAAGATAAATCTAAGCAAGAAGCAGCGCAAAAAGAGGCCGAAGAGCTTAAACGCCGTCAGGAAGAAGAAGCTAAGCGTAAGGCCGAAGAAGAAAGTCAACGTAAGCTAGAGGAAGCTCGCGAATTGGCTGAGAAAAACAAAGAGCGTTGGTCTGCTGAAGAAAAGAAAAAGGGTGATATGGAAAATACAGATTACCATGTAACGACTTCACGTTATGCACGTGAAGCCGAAGATGAAGCAGACCGTCGTGAAGAAGCCTCTCGTCGTAATAATAAGAAGAAGAAAAAGCCTTCTTCTAAAAACGAAGAGCAGGAACGCGGTGGTCGTAACACTCGTACTCGAGGTCGTAAAGGCAAACTCGCTAAACCAGCGTCTATGCAACACGGCTTTGATAAAACTGCGACCGTTGCAAAATCTGATGTTGTGATCGGTGAAACTATCGTAGTTTCTGAGCTAGCTCAGAAAATGTCGGTAAAAGGCGCTGAAGTTATCAAAGTCATGATGAAGATGGGCGCAATGGCGACGATCAACCAAGTCATCGACCAAGAAACAGCACAACTGGTTGCTGAAGAAATGGGCCACAAGGTTATTCTTCGCAAAGAGAACGAGTTGGAAGAAGCGGTACTACAAGACCGTGATAACGACGCTGAATCAGTGCCACGTGCGCCGGTTGTGACCATCATGGGTCACGTTGACCACGGTAAAACGTCAACACTTGACTACATTCGTCGTACTCACGTTGCTTCTGGCGAAGCGGGCGGTATTACCCAGCACATCGGTGCTTACCACGTTGAAACTGACAACGGTATGATTACCTTCCTTGATACTCCTGGACACGCGGCGTTTACCGCAATGCGTGCTCGTGGTGCTCAAGCGACGGATATCGTTGTTCTTGTGGTTGCAGCTGACGATGGTGTAATGCCACAAACGGTTGAAGCAATTCAACACGCAAAAGCCGCTGGCGTACCTTTGATCGTTGCAGTGAACAAGATCGATAAAGAAGGCGCGAACCCAGACAACGTGAAGAACGAACTTGCACAGTACGATGTTATTCCTGAAGAGTGGGGCGGCGAGAATATCTTCGTTCACATCTCTGCAAAACAGGGTACCAACATCGACTCGCTACTTGAATCGATCTTGCTACAAGCAGAAGTATTAGAGCTTCATGCAGTTGCTGACGGTATGGCGTCAGGCGTAGTTGTTGAATCTCGTCTTGATAAAGGCCGCGGCCCTGTTGCGACAGTCCTGGTTCAATCAGGTACGCTACGTAAAGGCGACATCGTACTTTGTGGTCAAGAATATGGCCGTGTACGTGCAATGCGTGACGAAACAGGTAACGAAGTGTCAGAAGCAGGTCCATCAATTCCAGTTGAGATTCTTGGCCTGTCTGGTGTTCCAGCATCAGGTGACGAAGCGACTGTCGTTCGCGATGAGCGTAAAGCACGTGAAGTTGCAAACTACCGCGCTGGTAAGTTCCGCGAAGTGAAACTGGCTCGTCAACAGAAATCCAAACTTGAGAACATGTTCTCTAACATGGAAGCAGGCGACGTTGCTGAACTTAACATCGTACTTAAAGCGGACGTACAAGGTTCGGTTGAAGCTATCGCTGATTCACTACTGAAACTGTCTACAGAAGAAGTGAAAGTGAACATCGTGGGTTCAGGTGTTGGTGGTATCACTGAGACTGACGCGGTTCTAGCAGCAGCATCTAACGCAATCGTTCTTGGCTTTAACGTTCGTGCTGATGCTTCTGCTCGCCGTACTATTGAAGCTGAAAGCTTGGATCTACGTTACTACTCAATCATTTACCAATTGATTGATGAAGTGAAACAAGCGATGAGCGGTATGTTGGCACCAGAATTCAAGCAAGAGATCATTGGTCTTGCTGAAGTTCGTGACGTGTTCAAGTCGCCTAAACTAGGTGCTATAGCAGGTTGTATGGTGACCGAAGGTCTTATCAAACGTAGCAACCCAATCCGCGTACTGCGTGATAACGTGGTTATCTACGAAGGTGAGCTTGAGTCACTACGTCGCTTCAAAGATGACGTTCAAGAAGTTAAGAACGGTTACGAATGTGGTATCGGCGTTAAGAACTACAACGATGTTCGCGTTGGCGACCAGATCGAAGTGTTCGAAACTGTCGAAGTGATTCGTACACTCGACTAATTGACTAAAATTGCTGTGAAACAGTAATTGGTTGTTGAATACACCATGGGGGGCTGGTTTAACCATCCCCCCATTCTTTCGTTACCGATGACGTAAATTATGCGACTCGGTATAGAGTGAGAAAAGATATGTCAAAAGAATTTAGCCGCACTCAGCGCGTTGCGCAGCAGTTGCAAAAAGAACTCGCCATGATTCTACAACGTGAAGTCCGTGACTCGCGTTTAGGTATGGTGACCATTTCCGATGTTGAGGTTTCTCGAGACCTCGCTTATGCCAAAGTATTTGTTACCTTCCTATGTGTCGGTGAGCAAACGCCAGAATCTTGTTTAGCCGCACTTCGCGAGCATGAAGTTCATGTGCGTATGATGCTTGGCAAACGCATTCGTCTGCGTCTAACTCCAGAAATTCGTTTCTACTACGACAATACCTTGGTTGAAGGTATGCGTATGTCAAACTTGGTTACCGAAGTGGTTCATCAAGATAAGCTCAAGCACAAAGATTCAGGGAATGAGGATCAAGAGTAATGGCTCGTCGTCGCAAAGGTCGTCCAATCAATGGTGTTGTGCTGCTCGATAAGCCGACTGGAATTTCTTCAAACGATGCGTTGCAGAAAGTCAAACGCATCTATTTTGCAGAAAAAGCAGGCCACACCGGCGCGTTGGATCCTCTTGCAACCGGCATGTTGCCGATTTGCTTGGGCGAAGCGACCAAGTTTTCGCAGTTTCTGCTTGATTCCGATAAGCGCTACCGTGTGATTGCCAAACTGGGCGAACGCACTAACACTTCAGACTCCGATGGTGAAGTGGTGGAAACGCGTCCGGTTGATGTTGAACTTGATACCTTGACCGCTTGTATTGAGAAGTTTCGTGGTGAAACAGATCAAGTGCCGTCGATGTTTTCGGCGTTAAAGTATCAAGGTAAGCCCTTGTACGAATACGCACGCCAAGGTATTGATGTACCGCGAGAAGCGCGCAAAATTACCGTTTACGATATTATTTTGCATCGCTTTGAAGGTGACGAAGTTGAGATGGAAGTGCACTGCTCAAAAGGTACTTACATTCGCACTATCGTCGATGACCTTGGTGAAATGCTTGGTTGTGGCGCACACGTAACCATGTTGCGTCGTACTGGCGTGGCGAACTATCCCTACGAAAGTATGGTGACGTTAGAGCAACTGAACGCGTTACTTGAACAAGCCAACGAGCAAGAAATTGCACCGAAAACGCTGCTTGATCCACTGCTGCTAGCGATGGATACTGCGGTACAAGCGTTGCCTGAAGTCAACGTCAATGCTGAATTGACCGACCTGATTCAACACGGTCAGCCAGTGCAAGTGTTTGGCGCACCGACCGAGGGGCAGGTTCGTTTAACCTCTGGCGCAGAAAAGCTGTTTATCGGCGTTGGTGAAATGAACGATGATGGCAAGATAGCGCCCAAGCGCTTAGTCGTTTTTCGCGACGAACAAGAATAAATCGCAAAAGCCGAAGTTGTTAGACTTCGGCTTTTTTGTGTCTATCGTCATTACTCAATCAGATTGGCTTGCTGCAACGCCGCACGCAGTGTTTGCGCGCGTTTACGGTTAACGCCAAAATCGTAGTAACCAACGCGAGACTGCGAGCGTACCCACAGCTTGCTGTTTGCCATTCTTAGTTCCAAATCATCGACAAAGCCAAACACCCGCGAGGTGTACTCAATTCTTAGATAGTTGTCTTTCTTTACTGCCGTATTGGCTCTAGGCAGGCTTAAAGCGACCTGTTCGATGTTGTCGAGTGTTGCTGAGTCTGTCAGTTCAAAAGGGGCTAACTGATGAGATTCGCGCGAATCTTGCGTGGATACACAATTGGGGCTATCAACACACGGCTTCGCGCTGCGATCATCAATCATTCCTTGCGTTTGGCTGCAGGCGGTTAACATCAGCGCGGCAGCGAAAATAAGCACTTTCATTTGGACCCTTATCATTGGCAATAAAAAAGGATTCATCACTGAATCCTTTTTAGTATACGAATGTTTAAGCGTTTTAAACCTCGAGGAAGTCCAAAATACCTTCTGCAGCTTTACGGCCTTCATCAATAGCGGTTACAACCAGATCCGAGCCTCGCACCGCATCGCCACCAGCAAAAATTTTCGGGTTGGTGGTTTGGTACATAAACTCTTGGCTAACTGGCGCTTGAATACGTCCCCATTGGTCGAGAGATACGTCAAACGGTTCTAGCCAAGACATCTGGTGCGGTTGGAAACCAAACGCCATGATGACGGCGTCAGCGGCCAGTACGTGTTCGCTGCCAGCGACAGGCTCAGGACGGCGACGACCCGCAGCATCAGGTTCACCCAGCGCGGTTTTAACCACTTTTACGCCGCTCACTTTGCCCGACGCATCAAGCTCAATACCCAGAGGCTGCAAGTTGAACATGAAATCGACGCCTTCTTCTTTGGCGTTTTTCACTTCGCGTCTTGAACCTGGCATGTTTTCTTCGTCGCGGCGATACGCACAAATCACGTTAGACGCGCCTTGACGAATTGAGGTACGCACACAGTCCATTGCCGTGTCACCACCGCCAAGCACGACGACTTTTTTACCCGCCATGTCGATAAACGCTTGGTCGTGCTCAAGGTCCATCACTTTATAAGTGTTGGAAATCAGGAACGGCAGTGCATCGTAAACGCCAGGTGCATCTTCGTTCTCAAGCCCGGCACGCATATATTTGTAGGTACCGACACCTAGGAATACCGCATCATACTCATCAAGTAGCTGCTGCATTTGAATGTCTTTACCGACTTCCACGTTTAAGCGGAACTCAACACCCATGTCGCTAAAGATGCGGCGACGGTTTTCCATCACGCCTTTTTCTAATTTGAAGGATGGAATACCAAAAGTGAGTAGGCCACCGATCTCAGGATAACGGTCAAACACCACAGGTTTGACGCCGTTACGCACTAGGATATCTGCCGCAGCAAGGCCTGCTGGGCCTGCGCCGATGACAGCAACTTTTTTGTCGGTCCATTCCACGTGTGACATGTCTGGTTTCCAGCCCATCTCAAACGCTTTATCAGTAATGTATTTTTCAACGTTACCGATAGTGACCGCGCCAAAGTCAGCGTTTAGGGTACATGACCCTTCACATAGACGGTCTTGAGGACAAACGCGTCCACACACTTCCGGTAGGCTGTTGGTTTGGTGAGACAGCTCAACCGCTTCCAAAATTCGCCCTTCGTTAGCGAGTTTCAACCATTGTGGAATGTAGTTGTGAACCGGACATTTCCACTCACAGTAGGGGTTGCCGCAGTCCAAACAGCGATCCGCCTGAGCGGTCGCTTGTTGTTTGGTGAACGGTTCATAAATTTCAACGAACTCGATTTTACGTATGTTGAGTGGCTTCTTGGCTGGGTCAACACGTTGTACGTCGATAAATTGGTATACATTCTGGCTCATTGTGTTTGGCTCCTTCCAATTCTTATTGTGCTTGAACACGCAGCTCTGCTGCACTGCGGCTTTGATGGCCTAAAAGCGTATTGAGATCCGCAGCTTGAGGTTTGACGAGGTAGAACTTAGGAATCCATTCATCAAAGTTAGCTAGAATTTTCTCTGCGTGAACAGAGCCTGTTTCCTCAAGATGCTCAGCAATTAAGCCGCGCAGATGTTCTTGGTGAATATACAAATCAGACAGTGAAATCGCTTCGACTGATTCGTTATTCACACGACCTTGGAAGTCGTCATTTTCGTCCATTACATAAGCAAAACCGCCCGTCATACCGGCGCCAAAGTTAACGCCTGTAGCGCCAAGAATCGCGACGATACCGCCAGTCATGTATTCACAAGCGTTGTCGCCAGCACCTTCAATTACAGTGATGGTACCCGAGTTACGAACGCCAAAACGCTCGCCCGCTTTACCTGCAGCAAACAGTTTGCCGCCAGTTGCGCCATACAGACAGGTGTTACCAACGATGGTTGCCTCGTTACACTTAAATGCGGTACCTAAGTGTGGTTTGATCACAATCTTACCGCCAGCCATGCCTTTACCGACGTAGTCGTTGGCATCACCCGTGAGGTACAACTCGACACCACCTGCGTTCCACACACCAAATGATTGGCCTGCCGTACCGTTTAAGAAAATCTTAATCGGTGAACCAGCCATGCCTTGGTTGCCGTAACGTTTTGCCACTTCACCTGACAGGCGAGCGCCGACAGAGCGATCGGTGTTGATGATGTCGTAGAAGAAACTCGCGCCGGTTTGTGCTTCTACAGCCGCAAGTGCATCTTCGACGATCTTGTTGTTTAGCACCGCTTTATCAAACGGTTTGTTTGGCTGAGTCCAATACAGCGGGTGATTTTCCGCAGATACTGGCGCTTCAAGAATGCCAGACAGATCAAGCTTGGTTTGCTTCGCTGTCATCCCTTCGACCACTTCAAGCAGATCGGTACGACCAATCAGGTCGGTCAGCTTTTCAACACCAAGTTCAGCAAGTAGGCCGCGCACTTCTTCGGCCAAACCAGTAAAGTAGTTCATGACCATTTCTGGTAAGCCTTTGAAGAACTCTTTACGCAGTGTTTCATCTTGGGTCGCTACGCCTGTTGCACAGTTATTTAGGTGACAGATGCGTAGGAATTTACAGCCCATCGCGACCATAGGCGCAGTACCGAAACCAAAGCTTTCTGCACCCAAAATCGCGCCTTTGACCACATCAAGGCCGGTTTTTAGACCGCCATCGACTTGCAGACGAATTTTATGGCGCAGACCATTGGCAACCAGCGCTTGTTGAGTCTCGGCAAGGCCAAGCTCCCAAGGGCTACCGGCGTATTTGACTGAAGTCAGTGGGCTTGCAGCCGTGCCGCCGTCATAACCGGAAATGGTAATCAGGTCAGCATAAGCTTTGGCAACGCCAGTGGCGATGGTGCCAACGCCAGGCTCTGAAACCAACTTCACTGAGACCAAGGCATCTGGGTTGACCTGCTTCAAGTCAAAGATCAGCTGAGCCAAATCTTCGATGGAGTAGATATCGTGGTGCGGCGGCGGCGAAATCAAGGTTACCCCTTGCACCGAATGACGCAGCTTAGCAATTTCAGCGGTGACCTTATGACCGGGCAACTGACCCCCTTCACCTGGTTTTGCACCTTGGGCGACTTTGATCTGTAGCACGTCAGCGTTAGTGAGGTAATGCGGCGTAACACCAAAACGGCCAGAAGCCACTTGCTTGATACGTGAGTTACGCTCAGTACCAAAGCGGCGTGGATCTTCACCACCTTCACCGGAGTTTGAATAACCGCCTAAACGGTTCATGGCGGTTGCGAGTGCTTGGTGTGCTTCAGGACTTAAAGCACCAATCGACATTGCCGCTGAGTCAAAGCGTTTAAACAGCTCAGTTTTAGGTTCGATTTTTTCAAGCGCCAGTGGCTTATCGGCTTTTTTCAGCTTCATTAGGTCACGAAGCATCGCAACAGGGCGCTGGTTAACGTTGTTAGCAAAGCTTTGATAATCGGCGTGTTCACCCGATTTCACTGCGGTTTGTAAAGTGCCAACCACATCAGGGTTATAGGCATGGTATTCACCGCCGTGCACGTATTTCAGCAAACCACCGTGTTCAATCGGCTTACGTTTGGTCCACGCTTTACGCGCTAGGTTGAACAAATCTTGCTGGAAGTCTTCAAAGTTTGCACCTTGAATACGACTTGCCACACCTTTAAAACACAGCTCAATCACATCTTGGTGCAGGCCGACGGCTTCAAATAGCTGCGAGCAGCGGTATGAAGCAACGGTCGAGATGCCCATTTTTGACATGATTTTGTACAGACCTTTATTAATGCCGTACTGATAGTTTTGCATCACTTCGCGGTAGCTCTTGTTCAGAGCGCCATCGTCAATCACTTTACCCAGCACTTCGTAGGCTAGGTATGGGTAGACAGCGGTCGCACCAAAACCGAGGAGCACAGCGAATTGGTGAGGGTCGCGCGCCGCGCCAGTTTCAACCACAATGTTGGCATCGCAGCGTAGGTTGGTTTCCACCAAACGTTTTTGTACTGCGCCAACCGCCATAGCCGCAGGGATCGGTAAACGGCCTTTCACTAAAGCCCGATCCGATAGGATCACTAGAACGGTACCGTCACGGACGACTTTTTCGGCGTGATCACACAGTTCAATCAGCGCTTGCTTAAGATCTTTTTCGCTTGGATCGTAGTTGATGTCGAGCGTGGTATTACGGTAGTGATCGTCGCTCAGAGCTAACAGCTGCTGCATATCAGAGTACAGTAACACTGGCGATTCAAACGTCACGCGATGCGCGTGGCCATCAGTTTCGTTAAACACGTTCATCTCTTGGCCGATACTGGTCGCAAGTGACATGACGTGTTTTTCACGCAGTGGATCGATAGGTGGGTTGGTCACCTGCGCAAACTTCTGACGGAAGTAATCAGTGACCAAACGCTCTTTCGATGATAGGACTGCCATCGGCGTATCATCACCCATAGAGCCAACGGCTTCTTGGCCCATATCGCCCATTACGCGAATCACTTGATCCACTTCTTCGTTGCTCATCGCAAACTGCTTTTGGTAAGTCTGCAGTACGCTTTCATCAAACTCGCGTTGACCGACTTTGTCTTCTGGTAATTCAGAGAACGGTGTGAGGGTGCGAACGTTGTGCTGCATCCACTCTTTATACGGATGACGGCTCTTAAGATCGTTATCGATTTCGCTCGATTGCCACAACTTACCTTTACGGGTATCGACCACCAGTAACTCGCCTGGGCCAACACGGCCTTTTTCAGCCACTTCATCCGGTGCGTAGTTCCAGATACCGACTTCCGAGGCCAGAGTGATGAACTTGTCTTTGGTAATGACATAACGCGCAGGGCGAAGGCCGTTACGGTCTAAGTTACATGCCGCGTAGCGACCATCAGACAATACGATGCCTGCAGGGCCGTCCCACGGTTCCATATGCTTAGAGTTAAAGTCGTAGAACGCGCGCAAATCTTCATCCATATCTGGGTGATTTTGCCACGCTGGCGGCACCAGCATGCGCATCGCACGGAACAAGTCCATACCACCTGACAAGAACAGATCCAGCATGTTATCTAGGCTTGATGAATCCGAGCCTGTTTCGTTAACAAATGGCGCTGCGCTTTGCAGATCGGGTAGAAGTGGCGATGAGAATTTATAGCCACGGGCACGGGCCCATTGGCGGTTACCTTCGATGGTATTGATTTCACCGTTGTGCGCGAGATAGCGGAACGGTTGAGCCAACGGCCAACGTGGCTGGGTATTGGTTGAAAAACGCTGGTGGAACAGACAAATCGCTGATTCCATACGTAAATCGGCAAGGTCCAAATAGAAGCGTGGCAAATCTGCAGGCATACATAGGCCTTTGTAGACGATGACCTGTGTAGAAAGGCTACACACATAAAAGTCACTGTCTTCGGTGATTTGCTTTTCAATACGACGACGAGCGATGTACAGACGACGCTCGATATCGCGTTCACGCCAACCCGCAGGCGCAGAGACAAATACTTGTTGAATATTTGGTAGCGAAGATGCGGCGATTGGACCAAGCACTGCAGCATTGGTTGGAACTTCACGCCAGCCTGCAACGGTCAGGGTTTCTTGGGTGAGTTCTTTATTAATGATGTCTTTGGCAAATTGGGCTTTAACGGGATCTTGACTAAAGAAAATCATCCCGACAGCGTATTGTTTGCTCAGTGTAAAACCATTGTCTTTGGCAATGAGTCTTAGGTAGGAATCGGGCTTTTGAAGGAGTAAACCACAACCATCACCTGTTTTACCATCGGCAGCGATGCCCCCACGGTGGGTCATCCGGTCAAGTGCTGAAATTGCGGTTCGAACCAATTTATGACTTGGTTCACCTTCCATATGCGCGATTAAGCCAAATCCACAGTTATCTTTTTCAAGACGAGGATCGTAAAGAGCCATTGCAATTCTCCCTTTGCTTCCTGCCGCCCTTGGCAGAGAAATGACTAACTATTATGAATTTTGTTATATTTTTGTATAATTATTCAGTTATTGTCGATATTAATTTAACGGTTTGTGATGAGATAATTTTCATCGACTTCACAACGTATAGGTTATTGTGAAAAAGGTCAAGTTTTTGGTGGAATATCACGTTGAGTAAGGTTTTACGACTAAATTATCTGAATAACTTTATTAATTTCAAATAGATAAGAATTTTGTCGTTGCAATAATGCAACATTGACGAAACAAAACCAAAAAAAGACCAGCACAATATGCTGGTCGAAGAAAAAAGTTTGGAAGGAATTGACGTCTTTATGCGTTTAAGGCAGTCAGATCGTAGATACTGCAATCTGACTGCTTGTCTCCATTACACCGATAGCATTAGCGAATCGGCTTTCGCTTCAAGGTTTGAACCGCCCATCAAGTAAGCATCAATTTCTCGAGCGCATTCACGCCCTTCATTAATACAACGTACCACCAGAGATTGACCTGTGCGCATATCACCAGCGGCAAACACTCCTTTTTGGTTGGTTTGGAAACCTTGCGTTGCGACATTACCGCGATCATCGAGTTTGATGTCCAGCTGTGCCAGCACGCCGTGAGGCTCTGGGTGTAAAAAGCCCATTGCCAAAAAGGCCATGTCACAATCAATCACTCGTTCGCTGCCTGCCACTTCCTCAAAGCTTGGACGTTCACCGGCTTTTGCTGGTTGCCAAGTGATATCGGCGATACGCAGGCCGGTGACTTGGCCTTGCTCGTTACCGATAAATTCTTTGGTGAGAATATTCCAGTGACGCTCACAGCCTTCTTCGTGGGACGTTGAAGTGCGCAGAATCATCGGATATTGCGGCCACGGCATATTGGCTGGGCGCTTTTCGGGTGGCATCGGCATGATCTCAACTTGAGTGATGCTCGCCGCGCCATGACGGTTTGAAGTGCCGACACAGTCTGAACCCGTGTCGCCGCCACCGATCACGACGACGTGCTTGCCTTTGGCATGAATCTCGTTAGTTTTAAGATCCATGTTGTTAGCGCGGCGGTTATTCTGCCCCAGAAACTGCATCGCAAAGTAAACGCCATCAAGTTCGCGGCCGGGAATTGGCAAATCGCGCGGCACGGTTGAGCCACCAGTTAGCAGTACGACATCGTATTCTTGACGTAGCTGCTGAGCGTTAACATCAACGCCGACATGCTGATTGACCTTAAATTCCACCCCAGCTTGCGCCATCAAATCGATTTTACGATCGATAACCGCCATGCTGAGTTTGAAATCGGGAATGCCAAAACGCAGCAAACCGCCGACTTTTTCATCGCGTTCAAATACCGTGACTGAATGTCCAGCACTGTTAAGTTGCTCTGCAGCAGCCAAGCCCGCCGGACCACTACCAATAATGGCGACGCTTTTACCACTACGCGAGCGCGGCGTTTTCGGTTTCGCGTAACCCTCGCGATACGCGGTTTCGACGATGGTTTTCTCGATATTACAGATGGTGATTGGGTCTTGGTTGATACCCAGCACACAGGCGCTTTCGCAGGGCGCAGGGCAGACTCGACCGGTAAACTCTGGAAAGTTGTTAGTCGAACTTAAAATGTTCCATGCTTCTTCCCAACTGTCGCGATAAACCGCATCGTTAAACTCGGGAATGATGTTGCCAATCGGGCAGCCGTTATGGCAAAACGGCACGCCACAATCCATGCAGCGTGATGCCTGAGTGTTGATTTTACTGCCGAATTCATCATTAAGAACAAACTCTTGGTTGTTTTGAATTCGCGTTGCTGGGTCGATTTTTTTCGGTAGCTCACGACCATGCTCCAAAAATCCTGTCGGCTTGCCCATTATACGGCCTCCACTGCGCTAACTTGTGCCTGTTCCTGGCGTTTCTTCAATGCGGCTTTGTAATCACGTGGCATCACTTTCACCAGTGAGGTTAAGCTCGATTCAAAATTATCCAAGAAGGATTGTGCCACTTCGCTGCCGGTGTAGTTGACATGCTTAGTGAGCATGCTCTTGAGCAGCGTACGGTCTTCCGCTTCAATTGGATCGATGTCGACCAGTTCGTCATTGAGTTTGGCGCGAAAATCGCCAGACTTATCCCAAACGTAAGCCACACCGCCGCTCATACCCGCCGCGAAGTTGCGACCTGTCGAACCAAGAATGATTGCCACACCGCCAGTCATGTATTCACAACCGTGATCGCCGATACCTTCAACTACCACTTTAGCGCCTGAGTTACGTACGCAGAAACGCTCGCCAGCTAGGCCGCGAATGTACGACTCACCTGAGGTCGCGCCATAGAAACACACGTTACCCACTACGATGTTGTCTTCTGCAACAATGCTGGACTGAGCGTTTGGATACAGCACCAAAGTGCCGCCAGAAAGACCTTTACCCCAATAGTCGTTGGCATCGCCTTCGACTGTAAAGGTGACACCTTTAGCAAGGAAAGCCCCAAATGATTGACCTGCCGAGCCGTTAAACTTCACCGTCATCGGTTTTGGCAAGCCTTGGTCTTTGTACACTTTAGAAATTTCGTTGGACAGCATAGTGCCGACCGAACGATCGGTGTTGATGATCGGCAGTTTGATATCTACCGCTTGGCCATGCTCAAGCGCAGGTTTAGCCGCATCGATCAGAGTGCGATCAAGCACTTGTTCCAGATGATGGTTTTGCTCGGTTTGGCAGAACACACCATCTTGCTCGCGCGGCGCTTGCATGTGCAATACCGGAGAAAGATCGAGGTGCTGATATTTCCAGTGAGCGATATCGTCGCGCACTTTCAGTTTATCGCCTTGGCCGACCATTTCATCAATGGTTCTAAAGCCGAGTTCAGCCATGATTTCACGTAGGCCTTGCGCCATGTATTGGAAGAAGGTGATGAGATCTTCAACGCGGCCATCAAAGCGCTCACGCAAGGTTTTGTTCTGGGTTGCGATGCCCACAGGGCAAGTGTTCTTGTGGCATTTACGCATCATAATGCAGCCTTCGACCACTAGAGCTGCGGTCGCAACCCCCCATTCTTCAGCGCCAAGCAGGGTCGCTACCGCTAAGTCGCGTGGGGTTTTCATCTGTCCGTCGGCTTGAACTACGATGCGATTACGCAGGCCGTTTTTCAGTAGCGTTTGGTGAGTCTCAGCGAGGCCGAGTTCCCATGGTAAGCCAGTGTGACGAATCGAAGACATTGGCGATGCGCCTGTACCGCCATCGTAACCTGCGATAAGCACCACATCGGCTTTGGCTTTGGCAACGCCGGAGGCGATGGTGCCGACACCCGCTTCTGAAACCAGTTTGACGTTAACGCGTCCTGCACGGTTGGCGTTCTTGAGATCGAAAATCAGCTGGGCCAAATCTTCAATCGAGTAGATGTCGTGGTGTGGCGGCGGTGAAATCAACCCGACTCCTGGCGTTGAGTGACGCGTCGCGCCAATCCAATCATCGACTTTATCCCCAGGAAGCTGTCCGCCTTCACCCGGTTTCGCCCCTTGTGCCATTTTGATTTGCAGCTCATCGGCGTTGGTCAAATAGTAAGAGGTGACACCAAAGCGGCCAGAGGCGACCTGTTTGATTGCCGAGCGCTCCCAATCACCGTTTTCTTTGCGTTCAAAGCGCGCCGCATCTTCGCCACCTTCACCGGAGTTGGATTTAGCGCCAAGACGGTTCATTGCCACAGCAAGCGTTGAGTGCGCTTCGTAAGAGATAGAACCAAACGACATCGCGCCCGTTGCAAAGCGTTTTACAATGCTTTCAATCGGTTCGACTTGGTCAATGGCAATGCTACCGGCAGGATTTTTGACAAATTCCAGCTGACTACGCAAAGTCACCGCATTATCTAATTGCTTGTCGACCGCTTGCGCGTACTGTTTGAACTGCGCGTAGTCTTTGTTGCGCGTTGACTGCTGCAACAAAGAGATGGTTTCTGGATTGAACAGGTGCTTTTCACCGCGCTGTTTCCATTGGTATACACCGCCGACATCAAGCATTTGCACTGGAATTTCACGGGTTGGATAACCGACGCGGTGGCGAACCACCACTTCTTTGGCGATGTCATCTAAGGTTAGGCCTTGAATACGAGTCACCGTGCCGGTGAAGTATTTGTCGACCACGGCTTTGCTGATACCAAGTGCTTCAAAGATCTGCGCGCCTTGATAGGATTGCAGGGTTGAAATGCCCATTTTCGAGAAGATCTTCAGCAAGCCGCCATTGACCGCTTTACGGTATTGATCAAAGACTTTTTCGCTGCTGATGTCTTGAGGCAGCTTTTTACGACGCTGCAGATCAACGCAAGTTTCAATCACCAAATAGGGGTTAACCGCATCTGCGCCATAACCAATTAAAGTGGCGAAGTGGTGGGTTTCACGCGCATCACCCGTTTCAACCACGATGCCGCATTTGGCGCGTAAGCCTTTACGAATCAGGTGGTGATGCACCGCACCGACAGCCAACATCGCCGGAATGGCAGCGTGGTTAGAGTTAACCGCGCGGTCGGTGAGCAAGATGATCGAGTAACCGTCAATCACCGCATCTTCTGCGTATTGGCAGATCCGTTTTAGAGCGCGTTCAAGTTTGCCGGCATCGCCGCTGGCTTGGAACACTATGTCCAAGGTTTTGGCTTGCAAGTGCTCGTTGTCAATTGCGCGCAGTTTTTCTAATTCGGCATTGGAAATGACTGGCGATTCCAGCTCAACTTTACGGCAGTGAGCCGGAGTTTCGCTGAGTAAGTTTTGATCTTTACCAATATAACTATTGAGTGACATCACCATGCGTTCACGAATTGGATCGATTGGCGGGTTGGTCACTTGTGCAAATAACTGTTTGAAATAGTTAGAAAGATGCTGAGATTGATGGGAAAGCACCGCGAGCGGCCAGTCGGCGCCCATCGCACTGAGCGGCTCTTTACCGTCGCGCGCCATTGGCGTGATGATTTCGTTCACTTCTTCATTGCTAAGGCCAAATGCTAACTGGCGATGCAATAAACGCTCTGGGTTAGGTTGGCTATGCGCGTTGTCCGCTTCTGGCAGCTTTTTCAAACTCAGCAGGTTGTCGTCAACCCATTTTTGATACGGCTGCGCTGAAGCAATGCCATCTTTGATCTCTTCATCAGAGATGATGCGTCCTTGCTCAAGGTCGGCAACGAAAATACGTCCCGGTTGCAAGCGGCCGCGGTATTCGACATTTTCCGGAGCCACTTCGACCACACCAGACTCGGAGGCCATGATCAAGAAATCGTCTTTGGTCACGGTATAGCGGGATGGGCGCAGGCCGTTACGGTCAAGGGTTGCACCCACTTGCACACCATCAGTAAAACAGACAGAGGCAGGGCCATCCCACGGTTCCATAACGTTGGCGTGATATTGGTAAAAGGCGCGGCGGGTTGGATCCATGGTTTTGTTTTCTTGCCACGCTTCAGGAATCATCATCATTAACGCGTGTGGCAAGCTACGACCAGAGAGCACCAGCAGCTCTAGCACCATATCGAAGTTAGACGAATCCGAGCTACCTTCTTGGCAGATCGGTAGCAACATATCGATTTCTGGTTGAGTAAACAGCTTTGAATCGAGAATCGCTTCACGCGCGGTCATCCAGTTCAAATTACCGCGAACTGTGTTGATTTCCCCGTTGTGGGCGATATAACGAAATGGTTGGGCTAAGCGCCATTTCGGGAAAGTGTTGGTCGAAAAGCGCGAATGGACAAGAGCCAGCGCAGTCACCATGGTTGGGTTTTGTAAATCGAGAAAGTATTGTGGCACTTGCTCGGTGGTGAGTTGGCCTTTATACACCAATGTTTTGTAAGACATTGAGTTGATGTAGAAATCATCGCCAATATTGGACACGCTTTCTAAGCACACTCGCACTGTGTAGTTACGCAGTACGTAGAGTTTGCGTTCCAACTCTCCAGCTGACATGCCTGGGCCGCCAGCGACAAATACATGTTCGAATTGCGGCTCTGTGCTGAGCGGGTCGGCGCCAAGCATGCTGTTGTCGGTCGGTAGAATTCGGTAACCGATAATGTCCAAATCAAGGCGCTTGGCATTACGCTCTAAAATGTCACGACATTGCGCACGTTGATGCTCATCTTTAGGGAATAACACCACGCCCACACCGTATTTCTCAAAGGAGGGCAGTTTAATGCCTTCTTTCTGAGCTTCTTGAAGTAGAAATTCGTGGGGTTTTTGCAGCAAAATGCCCGCGCCATCACCGCTGCAAGGATCGCATCCTTGACCGCCGCGATGCTCCATGCGCGCAAGCATATCCAAAGCTTGAGTTAAAACGTGATGAGATTTTCGGTTTTTGAGGTGGGCGACAAAACCGATACCACAGGCGTCGTGCTCCAGTTCTGGAGTATAAAGGCCTTGTGGCTCCTGTTTAATATCTACCATAGATACATCCTTCCAGTTTATTGCAAACCACCAGACGCACGTGTGCTGTATGTTGGGGCTGCAGTTGTCCTTGAAATTGAGTCGAAACCAGCTTAGGCAACTGGCTTGAGTCCGTTCTCTCTCGCAGGAAATGTGTTGCGAGAAAATTAATCCCTAGTGATATCCATAGTTTTTATATGACTTATATAGTGCTTTATAGCGGAGGGGGCGGATATCACAGAATGTCCTACACAAATTATGGAAATAAAATAAACAAAAAGTGCCGGATCTGTAAGTATCCTACATTTTTAACTGTTGGTTTGGCAATCAGAACAAAGTCGCAAATTTGAATTTTTATGAATAACAAGCCGTTAACATAACGAATTTTTGCGTATTTTAGTGCATTTTTATTGATTTTTCGCATAAGGGGAAAATACCGAATCAAGTACAATATTCGGCCTAAGTAAACTAACGTTGTAATTTTATTACCAAATGCGATTGAGAGTTATTGTTGTTTGGGCGGAGGTAACATGCAGCTGCACGAATTGGTGAATACGCTAGGCCAAGATCTATCAAGGCGCTATGGCGAGCGCGTTCATAAGCTAACTCTGCATGGTGGATTTAGTTGCCCAAACCGCGACGGCACGATTGGTCGTGGTGGATGCACGTTTTGTAACGT
Source organism: Vibrio xiamenensis (assembly GCF_900100015.1). GTDB lineage: Bacteria > Pseudomonadota > Gammaproteobacteria > Enterobacterales > Vibrionaceae > Vibrio > Vibrio xiamenensis. Next base: position 51,629 of record NZ_FNDD01000012.1, read on the forward strand.
CTCATCGTTTGTTGACGAAACCACGCAAGTACAAACCATCGAACAGCAACTCCATGATCGTGCGGGTGAAATCAAACGCGCACGCAAATATTTGGCGTATTTTCAGGCTTACACCAACACCTATGCCGAAGTTCAGACGTTAAAAGCCATGTACGAAAATGCATTGCATGCCGCGGATATTGTCGGCTTGTGTGTGGGTACGCGGCCGGATTGCGTGCCTGATGCGGTATTGGAGCTATTGGCAGACTACGTTCAGCAAGGCTACGAAATTTGGTTAGAGCTAGGCTTGCAAACCGCGAATGATCAAACCCTTAAGCGGATTAATCGCGGCCATGATTTTGGCTGTTACGACGTGATTACTCAAAGAGCACGCACGCTTGGCATTAAAGTGTGTACTCACTTGATTGTTGGTCTGCCTAATGAGCAGCGCAGTGATAATGTGCAGAGTATGGAACAAGTGCTGGCAACCGGTACAGATGGCATTAAATTGCATGGTTTGCACATTGTTGAAGGCAGCACCATGGCAAAAGCATGGAAAGCGGGGCGTTTACAGGCGCCGAGTCTTGAAGAGTATGTCGCTACCGCAAGTGAACTGATTCGTATGACTCCGCCTGAGATCATTTATCATCGCGTCAGTTCTGCGGCGCGCCGCCCAACACTGCTTGCGCCATTGTGGTGTGAAAATCGCTGGTTAGCGATGACAGAAATTGGCCGCGCATTGGACCGAGAGGGCGCGCAAGGTTCCAGTATTGGACGACCTTTTCAATATATTCAGCCTGAGTTTATCGCTTCAAAATCATAATGTTATTCTAGGATTTTGAAGCTTGGCATTATCCGTCTCACACATCTGTAATTTAGCTGTCGCGCCACAGCGTTCACTCTTACCTCGCTAGCAGAAAAACGGTAAACTTCGCTTATCGTAATCCGCTAGGACGCGCAATGAAAACCATCAAAAATCTTGCTCAATATTACGTTGATCTGCTGGTTAAACTCGGCATTTTACGTTTCTCTATTCTTCTTGCGCTGGCCTTAGTGGCGCTTGCGGTTGTGGTTCAAGTCGGCATCACCCTGTTTCTTAATGGTCAAGTGGATAACATCGATATTGTTCGCTCGGTGTTCTTTGGTTTGATTATCACGCCGTGGGCGGTGTATTTCTTGTCGGTGGTGGTCGATCAATTGGAAGATTCACGCCAACGTTTGTCAAAGTTGGTGTCGAAACTCAAAGATATGCGCTCGCGAGATCAAGAGCTTAACCAACAGCTGCAGCAGAACATCGCCAAATTGAACCTCGAGATCGAAGAGCGGATCAAAGCTGAATCGGCGCGCGAAAACGCGATGAAAGACTTGGAAAATGAGGTCTATCAGCGCGAACGCACGCAGATGGAATTGGCTGAGCGTACAGCGTTGCTGCGTTCTTTCATCGATGCATCGCCTGACCTTATCTATTACCGCAACGCCGATGGTGTGTTCTCGGGCTGTAACCGAGCGATGGAAGAGTTAACCGGGCGCAAAGAAAGCCAGTTAGTCGGATTAACCCCTTGGGATGTGTACAGTAAAGAGGTCGCGCAACCGATTGTTGAAACGGACCAACAGGTGTTTGCCAATAATAGCGCACTGACTTATGAGCAATGGCTTGAATATCCCGACGGGCGTAAAAATTATTTTGAACTGCGCAAAGTACCGTTTTACAGCAAAGATGGTCGCCACCTTGGTCTGGTCGGGTTTGGCCGCGACATTACGGAGCGTAAACGCCACGAAGAGTCGCTGGAAAAAGCCAGCCGTGACAAAACCACGTTTATTTCCACTATAAGTCATGAGCTGCGCACGCCACTCAACGGTATCGTGGGCTTGAGTCGTATGTTGTTGGATACACCGATGACGGCGGAGCAGCGCAAGCACATGCAAACCATCAATGTTAGCGCGATTACTCTGGGTAACATTTTCAATGACATCATTGATATGGATAAATTTGATCGCCGCAAGCTCGAACTCTTCCCTGCGCCTTTGAACTTTGAACAGTTCGTCACCGAAATGGAAAGTATTTCCGCGTTAATGGCCGAGCAGAAAGGATTGCGTTTTGATCTCGAACGCTTGAGTGATTTTCCTGCGGTGATTGAAGTGGATGCTACCCGTCTTCGTCAAGTGCTGTGGAACTTGATCAATAATGCGATGAAGTTCACCAAAGAAGGGGGCGTGGTGATGAGTGTCAGCGCTGAGCAAAACGCCGGCTTTGCCGATATCACCATTGAAGTGGAAGATACGGGTATCGGTATTCCAGATGCTGAACTCGAGAAAATCTTTGCCATGTATTATCAAGTCAAATCGGGCAAAGACAACTTGCATGCGGTCGGCACCGGAATTGGCTTAGCGGTTTCCCAGCAACTTATTCATATGATGCAAGGGGAGATTCTGGTCAGCTCAGAAGAAGGATTTGGCAGTACTTTTACGGTCAATATTCACGTCCCGATCGGCAGTGAGCAATCATTGGAAGCGCCAGTGATGAAAAACAACCGTCAACTTAATATCTTTATGGTTGAAGATATTGAACTCAATATTACCGTTGCGCGTTCACTGCTTGAAAGTTTGGGCCACTGCGTCACGGTTGCCATGACGGGTGAAGAGGCCAAACTTAACTTTGAGCCACAAGAGTACGATTTGGTGTTCCTAGATATCCAACTGCCAGATATGACCGGTTTTGACATCGCCCAATATTATCGTCAAACCTACACAAATCTACCACCGCTGGTGGCGTTGACTGCTAACGTTCTCAAAGACAAAAACGAGTATATGCGGCAAGGAATGGATGATGCGATCAGCAAGCCGTTGTCCGTGAAAGCGGTTCAGAACGTGATTGCCAAGCATTGCATGAATGAAGATGTGAGTACGCCAGAGCAGCCGCCTCAAGAAGCGATAGATTCTCATCAAGTTGATGGCAACGACTACGAGCAGCTACTCGATCTGGCGATGTTAGAGTCTTATGTTGATATTGTCGGCGCAGCTCCCGTGCTGGAAAGTATCACCATGTTTGAAAAAATGATGCCAGATTACATTCAAGTGCTTGATTCTAACATGGTCGCGAAAGACCAAGATGGCATAGTGTCTGAAGCTCATAAGATTAAAGGCGCAGCAGGTTCGATTGGTTTGCAACGTATTCAGCGTGTAGCGCAAAAAGCGCAATCTCCGGATATGCCAGCATGGTGGGAAAATATTAACGACTGGGTGGAAGAGATCAAAAATGAATATCAAAGCGATATTGAGGTTCTCAAGCAGTGGTTAGCAGAGCGTTAAGCGCGCCAATGCGCCAATAAAAAAGGCTTGCCATGATGGCAAGCCTTTTATTTTTTCTTAGCTTGAGCGACATAGGCTCATGATATCGAAGCTTATTCCTCGATATCGCTTATTCCTCGATATCACCACAGAAGCGGTAGCCTTCACCGTGGATAGTCGCAATGATTTCAGGTGTACCTGAAACCGATTCAAAATGCTTGCGAATACGGCGAATGGTTACGTCTACAGTACGATCGTGTGGCTTAAGCTCGCGGCCAGTCATTTTTTTCAGTAGGTCAGCGCGAGTTTGAATCTTGCCTGGGTTTTCACAGAAGTGAAGTAGAGCGCGAAACTCTGAACGAGGCAATTTGTAGCTGCTGCCACTTGGGCTGATCAACGAACGGCTGTTGATGTCTAATACCCAACCATTGAATGTGTATTTTTCAACGCTACGTTTTTCTTCTTGAACCGTGTTGGCATTCATTGAGCGATTCAACAAATTGCGTGCACGGATGGTCAATTCACGTGGGTTAAATGGTTTTGTAATGTAGTCATCAGCACCGATTTCTAGGCCCAGGATCTTATCGACTTCGTTATCACGGCCAGTTAAGAACATCAGTGCCATATTTGCTTGTTCACGAAGTTCGCGAGCAAGTAGCAGGCCGTTCTTGCCTGGAAGATTGATATCCATGATCACCAAATTGATCTGATTTTCAGACAATACGTGGTGCATTTCTTCACCATCGCTTGCCTCAAAAACAGCGTATCCCTCGGCTTCAAAAATACTCTTAAGAGTGTTACGAGTTACTTGCTCATCTTCTACGATAAGAATATGCGGGGTTTGCATTGGCGGTACCTAAATTTGTGAATAAACTTGTGCTAATAGAATAAATTCTAGGCAAAAAACATAACATACAGGTAATGAGGTGTTGATAATAAACGAAAGGCTGAAAAATTACATCGCCTTTAACTGCCCGCCATCCGTGGTACAGCGTTCTGATAATTAGAGGAGTCCCGACCTCTTAACCTTCTACTAGTCTTTGAGCGGATTCTATAATGTTAACAGCTTGCTAACAACGGCAGAATGTTAATTCCAAACACTTTGTTGATTTATATCAATAGAACAAATGTAACAAATATGAATAGTCTCAGCCAAATGTAAAATTGTTACTTATATGAAAATTTCCCAGATATTATAGCTGGCATACTGTCAGAGTATGTTGTTATTTGATAAGCCAATAGCAACTGCACCATTCGCGAACATGAGTGTATGGAACCCAAACAGTGAGCCGTTGTCGAAATAACAAAACCAGAATAATAATGCGGATTTAGCAAAGGATATTTATCCCTTATCCCACCTCAAAGTACTTATCGTCGGCCCTGATTATTATTGGGCTGAAGGGTAAGTTGTCACTGTGGTAGACATTGATGAAGCGATGATTGTCGCGCGTAAATATCAATAAAATACCATTTTCTATGTTGGTGATGACAGACCTAATTGACGACTGTATATCGGTGGTCAACAGCTCGAAATAGGTAAGCTAAGTTTTCGATTAAAATAAGGATTTCTAACAATTCGTATCACGGAGGAACAATGATAGACATAACGCCTGATATTTGTGACAAGTTCGAGAATCAAGTCACTTTAGTTAATTTGCCGTTACAAAACTTCGGCCAGAAGAGTGCGTTCTGGGGGGAGATTGTTACAGTGCGCTGCTACCACGACAACTCAAAAGTAAGAGAAATGTTGAGCCAAAATGGCAAAGGCAAAGTGCTGGTCGTGGATGGCAATGGCTCGTGCCAAAAAGCGTTAATGGGTGATCAATTGGCGATTTTGGCAATCGATAATGAATGGGAAGGCGTGATCATTAATGGGGCGGTGCGAGATGCGGCGGCCATCGCTATGATGGAAATCGGTTTAAAAGCGCTTGGTACCAGTCCATTTAAAACCGATAAGCGTGGTGCTGGGGATGTCAACGTAACCTTGACGATGCATAATCAGATGATTCAACCAGGGGATTACATTTACGCAGATTGGAACGGTATTCTCACATCGGTCAATTTGCTTGACTGGACTTAAAAACGAAACCCGAGTCCAACTTCCACACCTTGCTGCCATTCTTGATAATCGAGGGTAGCATGCACATCGAGGTTTTCAGTCAGTCTCATGCGGCTGGAAACCTCTGCCGAAATCAAGGTGTCTTTCCCTTCCTCAACATTTGAATAGCTCGATGTATGCAGAGTACTTTTGACCGAAAAGCGTGGCGATATTTGATAGCTGACGCCGCTTAAGAATCCGCTTTGATTCTCTGATGAGGTATTGTCGACTCGAGCGCCGACATAGATATCAACGTTGTCAAACAAGCTGTAGGAATAGCCGCTGTCGATTTTCCATGAGTCAAAGGTCTGAACATCTTGCTCGGAAGAGATAAAGAACTTAAATGGGGATGAAGGAGTTGTCTGATGCGCAGGGAGTTCAGGCAAAAAAGCGGCAAGCGCCTTGGTGCTTAATCCTAGACATACCAAGGATATTAAGCACGAGCTGATTATTTTTTTCATCTAGCGCTCCTTGCTTGTTGTTCTCACTGCCTGTTAATTAAAGCATAAAATTTGAGCTTGTTGAGGGTTAACGATGAAAATTTATTCGCGCTTTGGTTGTTGATAGAGGTGTCATTTATCGCTGAAAAGTTTATAAGTTATCGATTTAAATAAGAAATAGGTAGAGTAAGCTTAAAAAATACAAAGTTTTCGTTGACGCCGCTGCTTTAAATAAGGTAAACGTAGGGTTAAGCAAACACAACACACAGCTTAAAGATGAAATTTAGCCGCCTGAACGTAATGACCACAACCATTATTATTACCGACATCACCATTGTTGGGGCAGGCTGCTAAGTAAAAGAAATTAAAAAAAGGCCTGTATCCCAACAGATACAGGCCTTTTTTTATACCAGTTTTTTATAATTCGGAGAGGAAGGGATGCGAGTATTAAAGTTTGGTGGTTCTTCACTGGCTGATGCAGACCGTTTTTTACGGGCGGCGGATATCATCGCCAATAACGCCCAGCAGGAAGAAGTAGCCGTCGTTCTATCGGCGCCGGGTAAGACAACCAACAAGTTGGTTGCGATTATCGAATGCGCGATGCGAAATGGCGAAGCAGAATTACAAATTAAAGAGTTAGAAGAGTCATTTCGCGAACTGTTTCAAGCGATTAAAAAAACATTGCCAAGTATCGATGGCAGCGCTTTTCAGCAGCAAGTACAGACATCGATGCTGACTTTACGTCAGTTCGTGCACGGAATTAGCTTATTGGGTATGTGCCCAGACAACGTTAACGCTCGAATCATCAGTAAAGGTGAACGCGTATCGATTGAGTTGATGAAAGCGGTCCTAGAAGCCAACGGCCAACCAGCGCATTTGATTGACCCGGTTAAATACTTACTTGCGAAAGGCCCACACCTTGAAGCGATGGTCGATGTCGACCTCTCTACTCAGAACTTCCGTCACAACCCTCTTCCAGAAGGTCACGTCAATATCATGCCAGGCTTCACAGCGGGTAATGAAAAAGGCGAATTGGTCACCCTTGGCCGTAATGGCTCTGACTACTCGGCAGCAGTGCTGGCCGCATGTTTACGCGCGGATTGCTGCGAAATCTGGACTGACGTCGACGGTGTCTACAACTGCGACCCACGCCTCGTTGAAGACGCACGCTTATTGAAGTCATTGAGCTATCAGGAAGCGATGGAACTTTCTTACTTTGGCGCCTCGGTTCTGCATCCCAAAACCATCGCACCGATTGCCCAATTCCAAATTCCATGTTTGATCAAAAACAGCTTTAATCCCCAAGGCGCGGGTACTTTGATTGGTCAGGACACTGGTGAAGATAAACTGGCAATCAAAGGTATCACCACGCTAAGTGATTTGACCATGGTGAACGTGTCTGGCCCAGGCATGAAAGGCATGGTTGGCATGGCAAGTCGCGTGTTCGGCTCAATGTCGGCGGCAGGCGTTTCGATTGTTCTTATTACGCAATCTTCTTCTGAATACAGCATCAGTTTCTGTATTGAAGCGGCCGATAAAGCCCGCGCTCAACGTGCACTGTCGGATTCCTTTGAACTTGAATTGAAAGACGGCTTACTTGAGCCTGTTGATTTCATCGATGATGTGGCGATTGTTACGCTAGTCGGTGACGGTATGCGTACGTCTCGTGGTGTTGCTTCGCGTTTCTTCTCTGCGTTGGCGGAAGTGAACGTCAATATCGTTGCGATTGCTCAGGGCTCATCTGAGCGCGCAATCTCAGCGGTCATTCCAGAAGATAAAGTCTCAGAAGCGATCAAAGCATGTCACGTCAATCTATTTAACTCTAAGCACTTTATCGATGTGTTCGTCATTGGCATTGGTGGTGTTGGTGGTGAGCTTGTTGACCAAATTCAGCGTCAGCAGCTTAAGTTGTCTGAGAAAGGCATCGTGATTCGTGTTTGTGGTTTAGCAAACAGTAAAGGTCTGCTGCTCGATAGCGAGGGTTTACCTCTAGAGCATTGGCGCGATCGCATGGCGGGTGCAACCGAAGAGTTTAGCCTCGCGCGCTTAATTGCGCTGGTACAACGTAATCACATTATTAACCCTGTGCTGGTGGACTGTACGGCCAGTGACGTGATTGCTAACCAGTACACTGATTTCTTATCCGCCGGTTTCCACGTTGTAACACCAAACAAGAAAGCCAATACCGCGAGCATGGCTTACTACCATCAGTTGCGTGAAGTTGCGCGCCGTTCGCGTCGTAAGTTGATGTATGAAACAACGGTAGGTGCTGGTTTGCCAGTCATCGAAAACTTGCAAAACCTCATTTCTGCAGGTGATGAGCTGGAGCGTTTTAGCGGCATTTTGTCTGGTTCACTGTCGTTTATCTTCGGTAAATTGGATGAAGGTATGACGCTGAGCCAAGCAACCAACATCGCGAAAGACAACGGCTTTACTGAGCCGGATCCTCGTGATGATCTCTCGGGTATGGATGTAGCGCGCAAACTATTGATTCTGGCTCGTGAAGCGGGTATCGCTCTGGAGTTGGAGGATGTGATTGTCGATCAAGCACTGCCGCCAAGTTTTGATGATTCCGGTAGCATTGAAGAATTTATGGCTCGTCTACCACAAGCTGATGCTTACTTTAGTGACTTGGTCGCCAAAGCCAAAGATGAGGGCAAAGTGCTGCGCTATGTGGGTGAAATCGCCGATGGAAAATGCCGAGTGAGCATTGCTTCGGTCGATGAAAATGACCCAATGTTTAAGATCAAAGATGGCGAGAACGCGCTGGCATTTTACAGCCGCTACTACAATCCAATTCCATTGGTATTACGTGGTTACGGAGCAGGGACGGAAGTAACCGCAGCGGGCGTGTTCTCCGATGTAATGCGAACTCTGGGTTGGAAATTAGGGGTTTAATTGAATGAGTAGTGATATGGATGTAGTGGTGTATGCTCCAGCATCAATTGGTAACGTCAGTGTTGGCTTTGATGTTTTAGGCGCAGCCGTTTCGCCAGTCGATGGCACTTTGCTGGGCGATCGCGTTGAAGTGAAGGCATCGAATGAGCCATTCAGTTTGGCAACCGCAGGAAGTTTTGTTGCAAAATTGCCCGACAATCCGAAAGAGAATATTGTTTACGACTGCTGGCAAGTCTTTGCTCGCGAGCTAAAAAAGAAGTCTGTTGAGCTTAAGCCTTTAGCCATGACGCTTGAAAAAAATATGCCGATTGGTTCTGGGTTAGGTTCGAGCGCTTGTTCTATTGTTGCCGCTTTAGATGCATTAAACCGTTTTCATGGTCAACCACTTTCTGAAATGGAGCTTTTGGCTCTGATGGGCGAAATGGAAGGCCAGATCTCAGGTGGTGTGCATTACGATAACGTGGCGCCATGTTATCTCGGTGGCTTGCAATTGATGCTTGAAGAGCTTGGTATCATTAGCCAAGAAGTCCCTTGCTTTGATGATTGGTACTGGGTGATGGCTTATCCGGGCATCAAGGTTTCGACTGCTGAAGCGCGTGCGATTTTGCCATCTCAGTATCGTCGCCAAGATATCATTGCTCATGGTCGTCATTTGGGCGGTTTTATTCACGCTTGTCACTCAAAACAAGATGAATTAGCCGCCAAGATGATCAAAGATGTCATCGCTGAGCCATATCGTGAAAAACTGCTGCCAGGTTTTGCCAAAGCACGCGAGTACGCTGCTTCTGCTGGTGCGCTGGCTACCGGAATTTCTGGTAGTGGCCCAACGCTGTTTAGTATCTGTAGGCAGAAAGATGTCGCCGAGCGTGTTGCCAACTGGCTTGAAAATAACTATGTCCAAAATCAAGAAGGATTTGTCCACATTTGTCGCCTCGACAAACAGGGCTCAAAAGTAACGGGAAGTAAGCTATGAAGCTTTACAATATAAAAGAAAATGATGAACAAGTTTCCTTTGGCCAAGCCGTGCGCCAAGGGTTAGGCCGCAATCAAGGGCTATTTTTTCCATCGTCTCTGCCAAGTTTTGACGATATCGATGCGCTGCTTGACGAAGATTTTGTCAGCCGCAGCAGCAAAATTCTTTCTGCTTTGATTGGCGATGAACTGAGTAAAGAGCAAGTCAGTACGCTAGTTGAGGCTGCTTTTCAGTTTCCAGCGCCTCTAAATAAAGTCAAAGATGGTGTCTACGCGTTAGAGTTGTTCCACGGTCCAACTCTGGCGTTTAAAGACTTTGGCGGCCGTTTTATGGCGCAATCTTTGGCGGCGGTATCGAATGGTGGAAAAATCACTATTCTGACTGCAACCTCAGGTGATACCGGTGCGGCTGTCGCGCACGCTTTCTACGGTATGCAAGACATCAACGTGGTGATCCTGTATCCGAAAGGCAAGATCAGCCCACTGCAAGAAAAGCTGTTCTGTACGCTGGGCAAAAATATCCACACGGTTGCAGTGGATGGCGATTTTGATGCTTGCCAAGCACTAGTGAAGCAAGCGTTTGATGATGCTCAATTACGCCAAGATGTTGGTCTAAACTCGGCTAACTCAATCAATATCAGCCGCTTAATGGCGCAGATTTGTTACTACTTTGAAGCCGCAGCGCAATTGAGCAAACAAGAGCGTGAAAACTTGGTGATTTCAGTACCAAGCGGCAACTTTGGTAACTTAACCGCAGGCCTACTTGCTAAAGCGCTCGGTTTACCAGTAAAACGTTTTATCGCGGCGACCAATGCCAACGATACGGTGCCACGTTACCTAGAAACCGGTAAATGGGATCCCAAGCCAACAGTGGCAACCACATCCAATGCGATGGATGTGAGCCAGCCGAATAACTGGCCGCGCATTGAAGAACTGTGCCGCATTAAAGATTGGGGCTTAGAAACGCTAGGCAAAGGCGCGGTCAGCGATGAGCAAAGCGCGCAATCGGTTAAAGAGCTGTTTGAACTAGGCTATTTGTGTGAGCCACACGGTGCGATTGCTTATCGTGTTTTGGATGAGCAACTGCAAGCAGGCGAAACCGGCCTGTTTTTGTGTACGGCCCATCCGGCGAAATTTAAAGAAGTGGTGGATGACATTCTGGGTGAGAACATCGAATTGCCAGCCCCGCTTGCCAAACATGCGGCGATGGAGCTTTTGTCTCAAGATCTGAATAACGATTTTGAAGCGCTAAAAGCGGTACTTTATCAAGTGCAGTAAGCGAAGTTTGGTCAGTTAAAAATAAAAAGGTCGCCTCGAGCGACCTTTTTTTACGTCTTCTAAGTTAGCGATTGAGCGCAAAGGTTGGTAGAGATAGGTGCCAACGAATAGCGCCCAGGCGTATCACTAGCGTCGAAAGCACTCCGGAAAGAAACGCGCTTGAGGTGCTGTAACCCAGCGCCAACGCACTGGTATGGAAAATACCGCCAATAATACAGGCTGTTGCATACACTTCACTTCGTAACACCATCGGAACTTCACGCGCGAGGACGTCGCGAATGATGCCGCCGCCGCAACCGGTGATTACGCCCATGATAATGGCCACGAGAGGTGAGCTTTGGTAGTTCATGGCTTTTTCTACACCAATGCCGACAAACACCGCCAAACCAATCGCATCGCACACGGGTAAAACCCACCAAGCAATACGTTTTGGCCGTCTGACCACCAGCATGGTTAGTACGCAGGTGACGAGTATCACCCACAAATAATTATTGTCGGTTACCCAAAATACGGGCATTGCGCCTAGCGACATATCTCGAATCGTCCCACCGCCAATCGCAGTGACGCTGCCTAATACGATTACGCCAAATGGATCCATTTTGATTCGCCCCGCTAACAGCACTCCTGATATGGCGAAAATAGCGGTGCCGAATAAGTCGATCAGATAAAGAAGTGTTGAATCCATAAAAGTAAGTATGCCGTTGCGTATAGACCTTTAATGTGGCGGATTGTACGCAAAATCATACTTAAGTGTTAGCGATTTTCTCGTACCTTTTTGAAGTGTTCGCACACTTCGGTAATGGCGTTGAGGGTGCGTGGGGTCGGGCGGTTAATCCAATCTGAATTGAGCGACCAAACGTAACCGTTTTTGACGGCAGTAAGCTGCTTTTGCCAAGACTGCCACATGGTGCCGTTTTTGATTGCGTGTTCGGAAGTGAAGATAACCTCTGGGTCACGAAGAATCACTTGTTCAATGCCCACTTTTGGATAGGGAGCTGAGCTATCGGCAAAAATATTCTCACCACCACAAAATTCAAATACTTCACTTGGCCATTTGCCTTTTGCCAACGTGATGACGGGTTTTTCCGCCAATTGATAGAAATATTTTACTTTGTCGTCGGTGGCGTATTTTTTCTTGAGCTCGTTAAGTTTAATGCGAAAGTCGCTGGCGGCTTGATGGCCGATAGTCGGATCATCGGCGTACTGGCTAAGTTGCTCGATGTTTTCGGCAATGTCTTCAAGTGAATCGGTTTGGGTGTAGTAAATGCTAAGGCCAAATTGTTTGAGTTTTTCCAGCTCGCGGATTGGATTTCCGGCCGGCCAAGCGATGATCAAATCTGGTTGCAGCGCGATGATTCGCTCGATGTTGATGCCCTGATAACTGGAAACCGCTTCGAGTTTTTGCGCAGCAGGAGGGTAATCACTGTGATCACTAACAGCAACAATTTTATCGCCTAAACCAGCGGCAAATGCCAGTTCTGTCGCGTGAGGAGCGAGGCTGATGATTCGTTTAACAGGTTGTTGCGCCCATACCGCTGAACTCAAGCAGCTCAAAAATAAAATGAAGGCCGTTAGGTGTTTTTGCATTCACACTCCTTGATAAATTAATCCCATCACAAGGCTTTGAATTACGACCCAGATTGCCGCTCGCCAAATCAGTAAGCGTCTCACTTGTGCGAGATGAATTGCCGACGGTGCAATACGTCCGCCAAGTTTGGCGCGAACGGTTTTTTTGTCATCGTAAATTGCGGGTCCGCCTAGCGACAGCTCCAGTTTGCTGCCGACCGATATCAATAACCAAGCCGGGCCGGGGAGTGGCCAAGAGCTTGATTGTTGGCGGATTGCATGCCAAATGTTGCTGGTGCGATGGCCCAGGCTAATCATCAGAGCATACAGTTTTAATGGGAGGTAATCCATTACAGCGAGCACTTTTATTACCGCTAAACCAAACGGTAAAAAACGGCTGCGTGAAGGAGACCAAGCGCGCGCGAGTTCGACCAGCAATCGGTAGCTTATCGCGCCAATGCCGCCGCCGACACCGTACCAAAATAGCACGCCGATGACATTGCGGCCGTAGCCCATGATCAATGTCTCTGCGCCTGCTTTTCCTAGCCCAAGGGGGGATAACGCTTGAGTTTCGCGGTTGAGCCACGGGGTAATGAGTTGCTTGGCGTGCGGTTTGTGTTGTTGCGCCAGGGCGTGGGTAAATTGAAAGGTGAATTTGTCGGTGTTGCGCCAATCGATAGCAAGCAGCAGCAGCGCCAAATTAAACAGTTCCGGTTTCCACACCAAAGGTTTGAGGGCAATCAAAACCGCCAATAAAGGCAGCATCATCAGTAGCATCGCTAAAGTGCCAGAAAGCTGACGTTGTGTGTAGCTGCTGTTGTTATTGACTTTATTCGCGAGCTGCTCGGCAAATTTGTGCCACAGCGTGGCGGGATGAGCTTCGCGGGGCAGCGGCAGTAGAGTGTGGATAATAAGAGCGCCCCACATGACGAGGAGCGCACCGTTGGCATAAATATGGTGAAAAAAATCGTTCATCTAAACGCCTAAAGTTAGCCGAGGATATCCACCATTTTGAACACCATTTCCGAAGAACTTTGCGCAGCAAGTGGCAAAAACTCTTCAAAGCTCATTGGCGATTGTTTATCTGCCACATCAGAGATAGCGCGAACCACCACAAATGGCATATTGAACTGATGACAGGTTTGCGCAATGGCAGACGCTTCCATCTCAACCGCAATCACGTTTGGGAAGTGTTGGCGAATAAAGGCTTGTTGATCAGGACGGCAGACAAAAGCATCGCCGGTACAAATCAGACCACGTACCGCGTGTTTGTCGCCGATTTCTGCGAGTGCTTGTTCTGCGGTTTGAATCAGTTTTTCATCGGCAGCAAAAGCGGCAGGTTGGCCAGCCATTTGGCCCATTTCATAACCAAATGCAGTAACATCAGCATCGTGATGACGTACTTCGGTTGAGATGACTACATCACCTAGGTTAAGCGTTGCATCAAAACCACCAGCAGAGCCAGTGTTGATAACGACATCTGGCTGAAATTGTTGAATAAGAAGCGCAGTGCCAACGGCCGCCGCGACTTTACCAATTCCGGATTGTAGCAATACGATTTGCTTGCCATTCAGCTCGCCAGTATAGAAAGTACTGCCGCCGATGCGTGTCTCTTGAAGCTGTTGTAGTGCGTCTTTTAGAATGGCGACTTCTTGTTCCATCGCGCCAATAATGCCGATTTTCATATAGGTTCTCTTGTGGGCATAACTATCGATAGCGAAAAGTGTATCATGAATTTTTCATCGGCCACGATTTTGCGAAAAATCTCTTGGCTTTAGCGCTCAATTTGGGCGCGAAATAGCAGTTGCGATAGTGATTCGATTCTCCTATAATTCGCGGCTCGCGTGTCGGCTGAATCAGAGATTGGCTGGCACAACGATAAACTTAACTCTTTAGGAGAGAATTATGTCTCTGAATGCAGAAACTAAAGCAGCAATCGTTGCTGAATACGCGCGCGCTGAAGGCGATACTGGTTCACCAGAAGTACAAGTAGCTCTACTGACTGCTTCTATCAACCATCTACAAGGTCACTTCAAAGCTCACAAAGGCGATCACCACAGCCGTCGTGGTCTACTACGCATGGTTTCTAGCCGTCGTAAGCTTCTAGACTACCTTAAAGGTAAAGATCTAGATCGTTACCACGACCTAATCAAACGTCTAGGCCTACGTCGCTAATCAGTGGCTGCATAGTACAGTTTGTTAAAAAAGGGGCTTTATGCCCCTTTTTTGTTGGCTATTATTTACTCGTCTAGTGTTATATGCCTAAGCTTTGCCGCCTGAAATTAGCATCTTGTAGCAACCGGGTATATACTACGCACGGCGAATTCCTCGCAAAGGATTCGCGTTCAATACTCACTACATTACAGTCAACCAAGTCGACCAAACGGTCGCGGCTATTCAAAGCGTGTTTGCGGATGTTTTTCTCATCGAGAACTCAGCGCGTTTTTACTAGTCGCGATTCGTAATGTGTGAGAGCAAAACTTACATAATCTGAGCACAATACTCAGAGCAAGGAATCAACATGTTCGAAAAACCAGTTGTTAAAACGTTCCAGTATGGTAACCACACGGTTACTCTTGAAACGGGTGTTATCGCACGTCAAGCAACAGCAGCAGTTATGGTCACTATGGATGACACCGCAGTGTTTGTTTCTGTCGTTGGTAAAAAAGAAGCGGTAGAAGGTCAAGACTTCTTCCCACTAACCGTAAACTACCAAGAGCGTACTTACGCGGCAGGTAAAATCCCTGGTGGCTTCTTCAAGCGTGAAGGTCGTCCTTCTGAAGGCGAAACTTTGATCGCTCGTCTTATTGACCGTCCGATTCGCCCACTATTCCCTGATGCATTCAAAAACGAAGTTCAAGTTATCGCAACTGTGGTTTCTGTAAACCCAGACGTTCAACCTGATATCGTTACTATGATCGGTACTTCAGCGGCTCTAGCTATTTCTGGTATTCCGTTTAACGGTCCTATCGGTGCTGCGCGCGTTGGTCATATCGATGGTCAACTTGTGCTGAACCCAAGCAACACTGAACTTGCGTCATCTAAACTTGACCTAGTGGTTGCTGGTACTGAATCTGCGGTACTGATGGTTGAATCTGAAGCAGACAACCTAACTGAAGAAGAAATGCTATCTGCAGTGGTATTTGGTCACGACCAACAACAAGCTGCGATTAAAGCGATCAACGAGTTTGCTGCTGAAGTTGCAACTCCAGCTTGGGATTGGACTGCGCCTGCTGAAAACACTGAGCTTAAAGCAAAAATCGCTGAGCTTGCTGAAGCGAAATTGGTTGAAGCTTACCAAATCACTGAAAAGATGGCGCGTTATGACCGTATCCATCAAATCAGCGACGAAGTTAACGAGCGTCTACTAGCGGAAGACGAAGAGCTGAACCTTAAAGAAGTTCACACTATTTTCCACGACCTAGAAAAAACAGTGGTTCGTCGTAGCATCATCGCTGGCAACCCACGTATCGATGGCCGTGAAAAAGACATGGTTCGTGCACTTGACGTTCGTACTGGTGTACTTCCACGTACTCACGGTAGCGCACTGTTCACTCGTGGTGAAACTCAGGCATTGGTTACTGCGACTCTAGGTACTCAACGTGATGCACAAATCATTGATGAGCTAACTGGTGAGCGTAAAGACCACTTCCTATTGCACTACAACTTCCCTCCATACTGTGTGGGTGAAACTGGCTTTGTTGGTTCACCAAAACGTCGTGAAATCGGCCACGGTAAATTGGCGAAGCGCGGTATTGCTGCGGTTATGCCTTCTGCAGATGAGTTCCCATACACAGTTCGCGTTGTATCTGAAATCACTGAATCTAACGGTTCATCTTCAATGGCTTCTGTATGTGGTACTTCTCTAGCGCTTATGGACGCTGGTGTGCCAATCAAAGCGTCTGTTGCGGGTATCGCAATGGGTCTTGTGAAAGAAGGCGAAGACTTCGTGGTTCTTTCTGACATCCTTGGTGACGAAGACCACCTAGGTGACATGGACTTTAAAGTAGCGGGTACAGCAACTGGCGTAACTGCACTGCAAATGGACATCAAGATCGAAGGTATCACTAAAGAAATCATGCAAATTGCGCTTAACCAAGCTCAAGGCGCACGTAAGCACATTCTTTCTGTGATGGATCAAGCGATCTCTGGCGCTCGTGATGATATCTCTGAATTTGCTCCGCGTATTCATACTATGAAGATCAGCGCAGACAAGATCAAAGACGTTATCGGCAAAGGCGGTGCGGTTATCCGCGCACTGACTGAAGAAACCGGAACCACTATCGAAATCGAAGACGACGGTACTATCAAGATTGCAGCAACTGAAGGTTCGGCAGCGAAAGAAGCGATTCGTCGTATCGAAGAGATCACTGCAGAAGTGGAAGTGGGTCGTATCTACACTGGTAAAGTTGCGCGTCTTGCTGACTTTGGTGCTTTCGTTACTATCCTTCCAGGTAAAGATGGTTTGGTTCACATTTCTCAAATCGCAGACAAGCGTGTTGAGAAAGTGTCTGACTACCTAACTGAAGGTCAAGAAGTTCAAGTTAAAGTACTTGAAATCGACCGTCAGAACCGTGTACGTCTAAGTATGAAAGAAGCGGTAGAAAAGCCTGCTGAAGAAGCTGCGCAAGACAACGCTGCACCAGAAGCGGAATAAA
Source organism: Vibrio xiamenensis (assembly GCF_900100015.1). Taxonomy (GTDB): domain Bacteria; phylum Pseudomonadota; class Gammaproteobacteria; order Enterobacterales; family Vibrionaceae; genus Vibrio; species Vibrio xiamenensis. The sequence goes on from NZ_FNDD01000012.1 coordinate 68,806, forward strand.
CACCGCGCTTTTATGACGAAAAGCAGGGTTTTTACCCTGTAAACGTAAAAGCATGTTATAAAGGGAGCCCATCGCTCCCTTTTTTGATGCAGATAAAACGCTGACGGGAGGTCAGCAACAGGAGTATATATTTGTGAAATGGTTTCATACCGCTGCAATTAGCTTATCGCTGTTAGTCGTTTCTGGCTGTGCCTCTATCACTGGTAATGACGAACCGCAATGGCTATACCCGCCGATGGCTGTGCCTTTGCAGGCTGGCATTCAACAGGAAGTTCAAATTGCTCGTTTAACTCAGTTGCTGCAAAGAGCGGATCTTTCAGACCAAGTTCGAGCCAAAATGTTTTATGAACGTGGTAGCTACTACGATAGCGTCGGACTAAAAGATTTAGCACGCCTTGACTACGATCAGTCGCTGTCTTTGGAACCAGCTCAGCCTGAGCTGTATAACTTGCTTGGCGTGTACTACACCCAAGTGGGTGAATTTGATGCGGCTTATGACTCCTTTGATTCTGCATTAGAGCTTGATCCTCAAAACAGTTATGCCGCGCGTAATCGCGCCGTGGCGCTGTATTACGGCGATCGTATTCACTTAGCGATTGAGGACATCACCAAACACTACGAAGAAGATCCTTCAGACCCATTTCGTTCATTGTGGTTGTACATCATCAAATCTGAGCAAGATCCAAAGCAGGCGAGAGCCGAGCTTGAGCAAAGCTACCAAGAGCGTGATGATCAGTGGGGCTGGTTATTGGTTGCCATCACGTTACATGATGTCAATGATGACCAAGTGTTCAACGCAATTTTGCAAGGCACTCGTGACAACACCTTATTGGCTCAGCGCTTAACCGAAGCCTATTTCTACTTAGCTAAACGCTATCAGCAAGAGGGTGACTACGCGCAAGCGCTGTCATTGTATAAGCTCGTGCTGTCATTTAACGTTTACGAGTACGTGGAGCATCGTTATGCCTTGCTTGAATTAAGCCGTATCTATCACACCGTGCGTGATGAGCAGAAGCAGCAACAAGGTGATGATAACAGCGAGCAACAATAGCTTGTAAAACCCCAATAGACTGTACAAAACAATCGTCTGTAAAAACCAATAGACACTTAGCCGCTGCATTGAGTAGCGGCTTTTTTATGTTCTCTAGTTGCGAAACCCAATGCCTAAGCTTAAAATAATTAGCCTTGCTAACTAAATCAGTGACTCATGAGTTTAGAAAACAGCTTAGAGCAGTTAGAACGCTTCGCTTCCAAAGTGTGGCGTAAAAACAGTAAAGAAGATCCCATCTCGCAACTGAGTTTTAACGAGTACGATTATTTGAAAGTTGTACAGTTGGCGAATGAGCCGATTCGTTTAACCGATTTAGCCGCAGAGATGGAAGTGACGAAACCGTCCGCTTCAAATATGGTGACACGGTTAGTTCGCAAAGGGCTCGTAGTGCGCTGCGCTAGCCCAGAAGACGCAAGAGTAAAGCGCGTGATGTTAACGCCGCTCGCTCTTGAATATATGGATTATGAAACCAAGGTGTATCAAATTTTGGCACAGCAAGTCGTGAAAGGATTAACCGAAATAGAGACAGGGCAGCTTAACGCGCTTCTGGAGAAAGCGTTAAGTCGCTCTGAAATATAATTTTTCGCTCACTTAGTTAGCTTGGCTAATTAAATGAGCCAAGTGTGAGTTGTGGGTAGTGATATGAATCCATCTATTTATAAGCAATTTTGGCGCTATACCATTCCGACCTTAGCCGCCATGCTAGTCAATGGCCTCTATCAGGTCGTAGATGGGATTTTTATTGGTCGATATCTCGGCGCCGATGGTTTAGCGGGCATTAACGTCGCCTGGCCTGTCATCAGTGCGGTACTGGGGCTTGGTATGTTAATTGGCGTTGGTACGGGTGCGTTAGTTTCTTTGCGTCAAGGTGAAGGACAAATGGCGCAGGCCAAAAGTGAGTTAACCACCGGATTGTCGCTGTTGGTGATCGTCACGCCATTGGTGGCACTGAGTTTGTGGCGTTATAACGATACGTTTCTTGCTTGGCAAGGCGCGCAAGGCGGCGTGTTCGAGATGGGCAAACAGTACTTAGATGTGCTGATTGTGACCTGTATCTTTACGCTTGGCTCAATCGCGATGCCATTTTTGGTACGTAACGATAACAGCCCGAATTTTGCGACTGTGATGATGATTGTTGGCGCGGTGACCAACATTGTGCTCGATTATGTGTTTATCGTGCTATTGGATTGGCAATTAATCGGCGCTGCTCTGGCAACCGGGATTGCGCAGATGGTGGTGATGCTGGGTTGTGTTGGGTATTTTTTCTCGCCGCGAGCACAGCTACGTCTAACGCTGCGTCACTGGCAGGTCGATTGGCGAGGTATTCCGCGAATTTTTTCGATTGGGACTTCGAGCTTTTTTATGTATGCGTATGGCTCAATGATGGTCGGGTTACATAACTATCTGTTTGTGGAGTATGACAGTGCCTTGCTAATTGGCGCATACACCATCATTGGCTATGTCGTCACGGTTTATTACCTTGCGGTTGAAGGCGTCGCAAACGGTATGCAGCCATTGGTGAGTTTTAATCATGGCGCGAAAAAGCCGGCCAATATTTTAACGCTACTCAACATCAGTTTGGTGACCACAATTACTCTCGGAATCGTCTTTGTACTGTTGTTAAACAGCTTTCCGCAGCAAGTGATTGCCATCTTTAACCATAGTGATGACGAGTTGATTCGCAGTACCACTCATGGCATTCATCTGCACGTGTGGGCACTGTTTCTGGACGGCTTTATCGTGATTGCCGGCGCCTATTACCAAGCCACGAATCGTGGTGGCAAAGCCATGTTTGTTATTGTAGGTAATATGCTGATTCAACTGCCATTTCTGTATGTATTACCGAAATGGTTGGGGGTTGACGGCATTTGGCTCGCGTATCCGCTGTCAAATGTCACCTTAGCTTTGGTGGTGTTGGCGATGCTCTATGCTGACCGTAAGAAAATCAAAGCGCAGCTAGCTGCGCCTGCGACAAGCAACGCGTACGCTCAGTAATTTCGACATAGCCATTTAAATATCAAAAAACGCCACGGATAACGTGGCGTTTTTAGTTTCAGGCGCTGGTTGTAATTTAATTCACGCTGGTTTCTAAACCTGCGAGTTGATACCAGTAGCCGTTACACTGATGATGGGGCAGTTTGACAGGATGAGTGCCATCTTCATTGGCGATAAACTGACTGAGATGACTAAAGGTTTCATCGCCAAGCGGGCTTAAACGCACCACATCAACCAAATCACTCATTTCTGGCAGAGCATTGATCAAGTTGTAGCAGTAGCCTGATTGGGTTTGAATACCATTAAGATTAAACACTTGCTGGCCTTCTTGGCTCGCCACTTGCAGCCCAGTTGGGTATTTGATGCAGCAGGTTTCACACTCATCTTTGGCTCGATTTTCCGCCCGCGCGGTAAAACAGCGCGCCGAGTAGGCCAGTGGTAAGTAACCGTGGCTAAACACCTCGGTTTCAAATTGACCACGAATATTGAGCTCTTGACACTGAACTAGAACGTTACTGAGCCATTCTTTTGATAGCTCAACCGGCATACACCAGCGGATCATGCCTTGTTTTAAAAACAGTTTAAGCGTGTGGGCGTTGTAAGTGTTCACTGCCGGGCCAACCACAAAAGGCACCTTGTGCTCGCTGGCGAGTTGAATCGCCGATACATCATTGGCTTCAATCGCAAAATCGCCGTTATCGATGTATTTCTTGAGGATATTGACCTCACTTGGCGCTTCTAATAACGCCATGGTCGATAGCACCACTTGCTTGCCATTTAACGCCAGAGACTTGGCTACCTCAAGCCAATCGCCATGTTTGAGTTCCCGACGTTTCGAGCACACCGATTCGCCAAGATAGATGATATCGGCTGGGCTATTCGCGGCTTGGTGATAAAACGCTTCGACGTTTTGTTTTGGCCAGAAGTAGAGTAGCGGCCCTAGTGAGTATTTAAATTTCGATGACATAACGACTCCTTACTGCCACTTTCTATGATAGGCGCCCAACGTGGTTTGGGTACCTTCTGACACATTGGCGAGCGCGTTATCCCAACTCGGTTCTACGCGATAGTTGTCTGGCGAGGCGAGGTAATGATCGATCGCCGCGCGCCAGGTGCGAGTCACTTGTTCTACGTAAGCCGGGCTGCGTTGTCGCCCTTCAATTTTGACCGAAGCAACATTGGCGGCAAATAGCTCGGGCAGCAGTGATAGCGTATTTAGGCTGGTGGGCTCTTCTAGGGCGTGATAGCGCTTAGACTGATTGTCGATATTAGCGATAAATCGCCCCTTACACAGGGTTGGGTAGCCCGCGTTTTCACCATGCTGGTATTTGTCGATCAAAATGTTGTTGAGGCGAGATTCTAAACCGTCTGTGGTTTCTTGCCAGCGAACGTATTTCGCCGGCGAGCAAGCGCCAACGGTATTCGGCGATTCTCCGGTAAAATACGAAGACAAATAGCAGCGACCTTCTGACATAATGCATAAGCTGCCAAAAGCAAACACTTCTAACTCGACATCGCTAACCATGTTACGTGACAGTTGCTTTACTTGATGAATAGACAACACGCGCGGTAGCACCACGCGTTTGACATTGAAGTTTTGCTTGTAGAATTCAATGGCGGCAACGTTAGTCGCAGAGGCTTGGACGGAGAGGTGTAATTCCAAATTTGGATAGCGTGAAGAGGCGTATTCCAGTAAGCCAATATCGGCGATGATCAGCGCATCGACGCCCATATCTGCAGCCAAATCGACCGCGTTAGTCCAGCGAGAAAAGCGTTGCGGCTGGGCAAAGGTATTTAATGCGACGTGAATTTTTTTGTCGTGATCGCGGACGTATTGCACCGCTTTATCCAGTTTTTTGCCACTGAAATTCAGGCCCGCAAAATGGCGCGCATTGGTGTCATCCTTAAAGCCGATATACACCGCATCGGCACCGCAATCGACGGCGGTTTTTAAAGCAGGAAGGTTGCCTGCAGGGCATAGAAGTTCCATTGTTTCCATTCAAGATCATCAACATAGCCCCACATTCTAAGAATTGAGTTTTGAAGCAAACTTGATATAAGGCAGGTTTGGGTCAGTTAAGCGATGAAAATGCCTTTCATCGCTAATTTTTGTGACGTCGGTTTTGAGCAAACAGTTCTTCCACTTCGTGCTTGGGCTGCGGACGGTGAAAGTGGAAGCCTTGGATAGAGTGGCAATTCAAATTTGATAGCAGCGTCGCTTGCTGTGACGTTTCTACGCCTTCTGCGACCACATTTAGCTCCAACGATTTACCTAAGTTGATGATGTTTTCAATTACGGTAATTTGTTTTGGTAGCGTATCAATGCCAACGATAAAAGCACGGTCGATTTTCAGTTCATCGATCGGAAAGCGTGCCAAATACGAGAGTGATGAATAGCCGGTTCCGAAGTCATCAATTGAGAGTGAGAACCCGAGTTTTTTGATCGCATTGAGCATTTGCAATGTGTGTTCACTGTCGCTCATCACTGCGCTTTCAGTCAGCTCAAAGGTAATGTCGCTAGGATTAAGATTGGTGCTGCGCAGCAGCTTTTCCATGTAGTTAATCAGCTTCGGGTTACCAAATTGCTCGGGCGACAGGTTGATGGCTACACGGCCAGGTAAAATCCCCTGTAGGCGCCAACGTTTGACGGTATTAAACACATCGCGCATCACCACTCGGCCAAGATGTTCAATTAAACCGGCACGCTCAGCCACCGGTATAAATGCTCCGGGGCTAATATAGCCCTCAACCGGATGCTTCCAGCGCACCAAGGCTTCTGCACCGTTAATACTGAAATCGCGAGCGTTGACTTTGGGCTGATACCACACTTCCAAGCCATTTTGCTGCAGCGCTTTTTGCAATTCAATTTCCAGCCATAACCGCATACGCGCTTCTTTGTTCATCTGATCATTAAACTTCATCAGACGATTGCGTCCACGGTCTTTGGCTTCGTACATGGCGGTATCGGCATTTTGCAGCAAAATACGTGCATCAGTGCCATCTTCGGGGTAGGCCACGCTGCCAATCGAACAGGCTAGGCGTTTGCTAAAGTGGTGCAGATCGAAAGGTTGGTTAATCGACGAAATAATACGTTCTGAAAGGGTCTCAGCCATACGGCTGTGCTCTGGATTTGGCAAAATTAAGCCAAATTCGTCACCACCGAGATGGCCGACAACCGCAGAGTTTGGCAATAATCGCTTAAGGCGTTGTGCCACTTCTTTGATCACCCGGTCGCCGATGTGGTGACCTAATGAGTCATTGATATTCTTGAAGTTATCAATGTCTAAATAGAACAGCAGCAGCGGCGTTTTATTGTGAATAAACTGCTCAAGTCGTTTGGTAAAACCGAGGCGATTGAACTCACCAGTCAGCGAGTCGATATGAATATCTTCACTGGATAGCGCGGATTTAGTAATCAAATCACCATCTTGAACCAACACCAATTGCTGTGACTGTTGGCCAAAGAGCAGTGCTTGTTGAGCGCACAAGGTAATGCGCCGTTCAAAGCCACATTGCGAACTCGACAAACAGCTCAGTGGCTGTTCGCTGAGTAGGTTAACCAGCGGAGTGGCGAAAGGCGACTTCGTTTTCTCATCGACAAATAGCCGTGAGAGCTCTTCACCCAGCATTTCGGCGGGTTGACGAAAGCCAAGTAACCTTGCGCAAGCAGGGTTTGCCGAGATAATACAGTCATTTTCGACCAGCAATACGCCTTCGCTGAGTAAGTGCGTTAACTTACTAAATTTACCCTCAGATTCTTCGAGTGAACGAATCAGAAGATGTTTTTCCGTGGTATCAATAGCGTGAAATACGATGTGCGTAATGCGCTCATCCTGTGTGACTGGCGTGAGGCTAAAATGCAGGCTAGTTTCTAAATCAATCTCATCTAAAGTGATCTCGGCTTCTAAAGATTCGCCTTGAAAAGCTCTTTGATAATAAGGCTTTAAATGCTGGTAAAAGCTTGGGCCAAGAATATCACTGTCAGTCATGCCGATCATTTCAGACGCGACTAATCCGGCTATTTCACAGTAGCGCTCATTGACCATCGAATATTGATGTTGCTCATCCAAAATGGCGAAGAAAAATGGGCTGTTTGCTGTGAGCTCAGCAAACCAGTTGAGTAGTTGTTGTGAAGGCATTAATGATTCACCGGATCTCCAATCAGCATTGATTATTCAGACTGCGAATAATTATGCATGTCAAAATAACTATAACTGTGATCGCCTTAAAATTAAAGGCTTACAAGCCCGCAGGACGTTTTTTTGATACAACACAGGAATCGAATTTCGCGCATGTTTTATGATGCGTTCATGATTGATTTAACCTAACGGATAAGCCTCGTGATAAACAAGATTCGCACTCAATTAGTTCAAAATGCAGCAACAATTTTGAGATCTCCAGTCCAATTACTGCCAGTGACATTACAAAATCGTGCACTATTAGAGGGCATGAAAGCGGTATTTTCTGAAGCACTGGAAGACGGAGATTTTGAGTTTTTACAAGGTAAGTGGCTGAAAGTAGAAATAAAAGATATGAATCTGGCTTGGTTTATTAGTTTTAATAATGACAAGTTGGTTGTGGCGGATAAGCCTCAGCAACAGGACGTTTCGTTTAGCGGCAATCTCAATGACTTGGTGCTTATCGCAGGGCGCAAAGAAGACCCAGACACACTGTTTTTTCAGCGTCGATTGCAAATCGAAGGCGATACCGAACTAGGTCTAGAAGTCAAAAATCTAATGGATAGTGTGGATCTAGATTTACTGCCTAAGCCATTACAAATGTTGATGAATCAACTAGCGGAATTTGTTTATAAAGGAGTACAATCGCCGAAACCGACAAATGAGGTAGCGAATGCTTATTCGAACTGAAGCGCCAGCCGACATCCTAGTGATTGATCGACTGCTTAAATCGAGCTTTGACACTGATGCCGAAGCAAATCTGGTGATGACATTGCGTGAAAATAGTCAACTGACGTTGTCACTGGTCGCGTGCACCGATGACGGTGAATTGGTCGGGCATGTGATGTTTTCGCCGGTTATGCTCGATGGTCAAGATGACGGATGGCAAGGTCTAGCGCCACTGTGTGTTGCACCTGATTACCGTGGTCAAGGCATTGGTCGCCGTTTAGTTGAAGAAGGCTTAACATCACTCGGTGAATTGGGGTACCCAGCTTGTGTGGTACTGGGCAGTTCAGAATATTATTCACAATTCGGTTTTGAAGCGGCGCACCACTTTGATATGCGCTGTGAATGGGATGCGCCGCTCGACGCATTTCAAGTCAAAGCGCTGTATCCCGATGTGCTCAAAGACCGCCATGGTCTGATTACTTACAGCCAAGAGTTTTCCGTTTTATAGCCGCGCTTAGGTTTATAAATGCGATTAGGTTTATAACAGCGCTAGGTTTATAACAGTGATAGGTTAAGGCTTTTTGTTTGGGGCTTTTTGAATCTTTAGGCCCCAGACTTCCAATTTGGTGGTTTTGTCATTGGCAAACGAGCCTAAGGTTTTGCCTCCCCAGTTACTGTAACTGAGATTGAGCTTAGTCAGCTGGCTTTGCCTCGTTCCCGGTAGAGACAACGCACGAGTGGAAACGCCCTTGGTGAGAATATTAAAGGTTTGATAGTCGCGTTTTTCACCTGTTGTCATTTCGATATTCAGTGATTGAATGTCGACATCCCCTTGAACACAAGTGATTTTGATATGGCTGAAGTCACGGCGGCTGATGATCTTTTTCAAACTTAAACGTGCTTTTTGACTGCTAGGCGATAAGGTTACTGTGTCGATAAGCTCCCAATATGGCTGACTTTGATTAGCGAAACTTGTTGGGCTGATTAAGATTAGATATCCGAGCAATACACACAGTTTAAGATATTTCATCGTGCCTCTGACTTTTGAAAAAAAAATTGTTAGGATGGCGGCTCTTTCAGCAAAATGATTAGACGTTCATGTCACAACATACACTTTCGTACTTGCAAGAGATGGGGATCACTTCATTTCAACTGTTACATCCCGAAAGATTAGTAGGTTACACACCTAGTGAACTTATTTTGCCAGAATCCTGTCAACTGCTTTTGGTTTCTCCTCAATTTCCCGAAGGTGATTCAGCGCAGTTGTTTGAAAACATTTTAAAAACCATCAAACTCACCGTCGCCCAAGCGGCCCACATTTATCCTGCTCAGCTTGCTTCACTTCACCAGCATCAACTGAAATGGGTGTGGTTTGCCGGATGCCAAAGCCAAGCGCTTGAAGGTGTCAATCTGCTCAGCTCTGATAGCTTAGCGCAGATAGATGGTGATACTCAGCGCAAGCGAGCGCTGTGGCAGCAAATCCAACGTTATCAATAGAGTCCTTATGTCCACAAAATTGGTTGCTCTTCAAGCTCAATACCTTGAGCGTATCATTGAAATAGAGCGTGCGGCTCATTCTCACCCTTGGTCTGAAAGCTTATTAAGCGACATTCAAAGTCGCGGTGCTTGTCATCATGTGCTTTTGGTCGATGAGCAGGTTGTGGGCTATTTCTACGCTCAGAATATCGTTGGCGAAGTCACCTTGTTGAATATTGCGGTGGCTCCTGAATATCAAGGGCGTGGCTTTGGTAAAGCGTTGCTTAACGGATTTCTTGATATGTGCGAGGCTGCGAAGGCAGAAAGTGCTTGGCTGGAAGTGCGTGAAAGTAACCACAATGCTTACGGTTTGTATGAAGCGACAGGGTTCAATGAAGTGGATCGCCGCCGTAATTACTACCCAACGGCGCAAGGCAAGGAAGATGCGATCATTATGAGTTACCTGTTCTTCTAAGCTTGTTTCCCCTCAAGCTTTACGCCGCTCAAGAATATAGCCGCCTTTCGTCAAACGCTGCGTAGCGGCCTCACAGCAAAGCGGCTTATCAAAGACAAATCCTTGAAACTGTTGACACCCCAAGGCTTTAAGTGCATCAAATTGGGCGAGATTTTCTACCCCTTCGGCAATCACAGCCAGATTCAGCCGACTGGCGATCATAATGATCGAATCGACTATCGCTTGATCGTTTTCATTGTCGACTAAATGTGTGACAAACGAGCGGTCGATCTTGAGTACATCGACCGATAAGTGCTTGAGATAGCGTAGTGAAGAGTAGCCGGTACCAAAGTCGTCGATGGATATTTTGACCTGGAGCGCTTTGAGTTCGGCCATTTTTTGAATCGCGCTTTCGATATTTTCCAGCAATAAATTTTCGGTAATTTCCAACTCGATATGTTCGCCAGTCACGCCCGCATCGTTTAAGCATTGGCGAATGTGAGCGACAAAATTTTCTTGAGCAAATTGCACTGGGCTGATGTTGATCGCCAAACGTTCAAAGTGCCTGGGTAAAACCGCGAGGCGTTTCCAGTTCGCATACTGGTGGATGGCGTGTTCAATAATCCAATTGCCGATTTTTAAAATCTGCCCAGTCTCTTCGGCCACCGCCATAAAGTGACCGGGGTACAACAACCCTTTTTGTGGATGATTCCAACGAATTAATGCTTCAACGCCAATGATTTGATGGTCAAGGTTTACCTGTGGCTGATAGTGCAACTCAAGTTGCTGGAGTGAAAGCGCTTCATGTAACCCGCGTTCGATTTGTTGAAATGCTTCCACTTGGGCATGCATGGTGGGTTCATAGAACATAAAGTGATTACGCTGAGTTGCTTTGGTGCGATACAGCGCGGTATCCGCTTGACGCAAAATATCAATGTTATCGCCAATCTCAGCTGGAAAGGTGGCAATGCCGATACTGACCGTACAGTAGAGCTGATGCTCGTTGATGGTAAATGGATTGGAAATCAGTGTTAGCACTTGCTTGGCAATTTCTTCGGCGCGGCTTTTCGCAACACAAGGCAGCAAAATCGCAAATTCATCTCCGCCAATACGCGCGGTCAAACAGCCGGGTTTAATCCACGCCGCCAAACGTTCGGCAATCGCTTTAAGAAGCATGTCGCCAATGGTATGACCTAATGAGTCGTTGATGGTTTTGAAGCGATCTAAGTCGAGGTAAAACAGCGCTCCAGTTGATTGGGTGAGCTCGGTTTGATCTAAGGTTTCATCCAATTTTTGCAGCAGCAAACTGCGGTTTGCCAGCCCGGTGAGTGAGTCGTAATACGCCAGCTGATTCAATTTTGCTTCGGCAATTTCACGCTCTTGCCAAATATGCTGAAAAGTTGACGCTAAGTGGCTTAATTCATCTTTTCTGTGACTAAGAGGAATAGGAGTGGTCTGTTTGCTGTTTTGCAAAGATTGAACCCAATTGACCAGCACCATTAATGGCTTAGACAGTTTGTAATAAAAAAATACCAGTAAAATGCAAGTGAGAACTATGGTTCTTAGCAGATCAAACAGCAGCAGTTCGTGAGCTTTGGAAACAAACGTTTTCGCCAAACTGGAGCCATCGATAGTAAAACTCAATCTACCCTGCACCAGGTCGGAATCTGGTTGGTGAAGTGCAGTGGTAAACAGCGTTGAATCAGGCGTTAAGTAATTTGATAACGCGTTGATCATTATCCCATGTTGTTGATTGTCGCGTTGGCGCGCCGCGAGAGTATCACCGTAATCATCGACGATCTTAACGCTATTGACTGCAGGATCGCTCATCAAGGCGACGACCACCTGATTGGCGAGTAATGGATTAAGATGATACGTAGCTTGGCTGGCACTGACGTAGTGCTGCATTAATTGCAGTTGGTAATGTTTTTGGATGCGTTGTTGCTCTTGGTTGAGATCCAGCAAAATCATGTACACGCTAAACACCAATCCCAGCGCCACAGAGACGAGAAAGACAGTTTTGGCTTGGCGAACAGCGAGGGATGAAGAACGATGCATTGTGAACATTACAACCTGCGGAGTCTGGATTACTCCTTTAGTTATAGCTTAAAAAATTCGATGTTTTTAACTTGCCCAGCGCAAAGAATTTTGGCGGGAAACAAGATGGATTGTTGCTCAAGTGCACAAGATAGGGGAGAATACCGCGCAATTAATTTGAGCTATTGGCATCCCTGAAATGCCGATATCAAGCCTAAAAGAGCCGTAGTATGTCAAATGAAGCCTTTTTAAGCGAAGTATCCAAACGTCGTACGTTTGCGATCATTTCGCACCCGGATGCGGGTAAAACCACAATTACTGAAAAAGTTCTGTTATTCGGACGCGCAATTCAAACCGCAGGTACGGTGAAAGGTCGTGGATCAAACCAGCATGCAAAATCTGACTGGATGGAAATGGAGAAAGAGCGTGGTATCTCGGTAACCACCTCTGTGATGCAGTTTCCTTATAACGAATGTCTGGTTAACTTGCTTGATACTCCAGGGCACGAAGACTTCTCGGAAGATACCTACCGTACTTTGACCGCGGTTGACTCTTGTTTAATGGTGATCGACGCGGCGAAAGGTGTCGAAGATCGTACTCGTAAATTGATGGAAGTAACGCGCCTGCGCGATACACCAATCATCACTTTTATGAACAAACTTGACCGTGATGTTCGTGATCCAATGGAAGTGTTGGATGAAGTAGAAAACGAACTGGGTATGATGTGCGCACCGATTACCTGGCCAATCGGCTGCGGTAAAGAGTTTAAAGGTGTTTATCATATTCATCGCGACGAGACGATTCTTTATGAATCTGGTCATGGCCATGAGATTCAGGAAGTTCGTATCATCAAAGGTTTGGATAACCCAGAGCTCGATGAACAAGTGGGTGCCGATTTGGCACAAAGCGTCCGTGAGGAGTTGGAACTCGTTATTGGTGCTTGTCCTGAGTTTGATCTTGAGTCATTCCTGACGGGTGAACTAACGCCAGTTTATTTCGGTACTGCATTAGGTAACTTCGGTGTTGACCACATGCTCGATGGTTTGACTGAATGGGCACCAGCTCCGAAAACTCGTCAGGCAGTTGAGCGCGAAGTGGAAGCAACAGAAGAAAGCTTCTCGGGTTTCGTGTTTAAAATCCAAGCTAACATGGATCCAAAACACCGTGACCGTATCGCTTTCATGCGTATTGTGTCGGGTACTTATACTCAAGGTATGAAGATGAACCACGTGCGTATTGGCAAACAAGTCAATATTTCCGACGCCGTGACCTTCATGGCCGGCGACCGCTCTCGTGCGGAAAATGCCTACGCGGGTGACATCATTGGTCTACATAACCACGGTACGATTCAAATCGGTGACACCTTCACCCAAGGTGGCTCGTTGAAATTCTCGGGTATTCCGAACTTTGCACCAGAACTGTTCCGCCGTATTCGCTTAAAAGATCCGTTGAAGCAGAAGCAATTGCTTAAAGGTTTGGTGCAGCTTTCTGAAGAAGGTGCCGTGCAGGTGTTCCGCCCATTGCAAAACAACGATCTGATCGTTGGCGCAGTAGGTGTGCTGCAGTTTGATGTGGTGGTTGCGCGTTTGAAAGCTGAATACAACGTTGAAGCGATTTACGAAGGCGTTAACGTTGCGACAGCGCGCTGGGTAGAATGCCAAGATGGCAAGAAATTCGATGAGTTCCAACGTAAGAACCAAGCGAACTTAGCCCTAGATGGTGGTGATAACCTTACCTACATTGCACCAACTATGGTTAACCTCAACTTGGCTCAAGAGCGTTTTCCAGATGTTGTCTTCCGTGCAACACGTGAACACTAATTACAAGCTGATATAAGGCTGCGATGATTTATCGCAGCCTGTTGTAAATGTAAAAATGCCGCTCATTGAAGCGGCATTTTTTATGTGCTGAACACACTAAGCTTGCGTGTTGAGTCGCTTATTTTTTCTTAGCGACTTTCTTTTTGCTTTTCGCAGCGGCTTTTTTCTTGTCGTCTTTTTTCTTTTTCTTCTTAAACACAGGCTTTTTGTGTTTTGGACGTAATCCGTCAACAAAGCGCTCTTTGATATCTTCTTTCACGTAGCGAGCCACGCGATCCATCATTGGTTGGTCGTGGGCTTCAACCAGAGAAATGGCATTGCCTTTTTTACCTGCTCGCGCTGTACGACCGATGCGATGCAAATAAACATCGGCGCTGCGAGGCATGTCGTAGTTAATGACGTGGCTGATATCAGGAAGGTCGATACCGCGCGCTGCAACGTCGGTGGCTAGCAGTACGTTGACTGCGCCATCACGAAAACGGGCAATCGCGTTGTTACGACGATCTTGAGGCATTTCGCCTTGAATCCAAGCACATGGAATTTCCGCGCGTTCCAATTCGGTACGCAGCTCAGCCAAGCGTTCGCGAGTTTTCAAAAACACGATAGAGCGTTCAGCCTGGCTGGTCAGAATAGCTTTGAGCAATTCGAGTTTATGTTCGGCGGTGTCGGCGCGGTGATACCACTGGGCAATCTTTTTGCGCTCGCGACGTGAAGGCTCGGCATCCAGTTCTGCAGGCTCATTAAGTAGCCCAGCACTAAAACCTTCTACTCCTTTGCCTTCAAGCGTTGCCGAAAACAGCAAGGTTTGTTTGCGCCAGCGACATTCGGTTGAAAGCTTATCAACCACAGGGCCGAAACCCATATCCAACATACGGTCGGCTTCATCAAGGATCAGCCATTCAATCGCGCGACAATCAAAACGTTCCGCTTCGATGTATTCCATCAAACGGCCAGGTGTCGCTACCACGATATCTTGAGTCTTGGCCAGAATATCGGCGTGTTCTTGGTATTGAACGCCACCAGTGATAGTAAAGATATTTAGCGAGGTGTGTTGTGCCAGAGCACGAGCTTGATCAGCCACTTGCATCGCCAATTCGCGAGTTGGAGTTAGGATCAGTACGCGAGCCGGCCCTGGTTTACGACGCGGAAAATCTTGCAAAAACTGCAGCGCAGGAAGCACAAATGCGGCAGTTTTACCCGTTCCGGTCGGCGCAGAAGCTAACACATCACGGCCATCCAAGGCGGCTGGAATGGCTTGAGCTTGGATTTCGGTTGGTCGGCTGAAACCCATGCTTTCAATGGCTTGAAGCAAGTTTGGGTCTAGATCAAGTTCAGCGAAAGTTTTGATCACGTTAGTATCTCCGCAGGCCTAGTGGCGAAATAAGGGATAATTCAAAACGCCGTATTATACGGGCATTAGTGAGCAGGATCACAGGTAATTCTACATCTTTAGATAAAAATCTTTGGTCAAAGCGGTAAATTGGCCGCTGTAAGCTTGCTTTTCTCGAATCGTCAGCGTGCTTTTAACGCAGGTTTGCTGGTGTTTTCTCAGTTCGATCAGCAGTCGATTCGGCGCTTTGTGCTCGGTTGGCGATACTTGGCACACGCGAGATGCAAACAGCCCGTGGTGCTTGGCGCTTGCGATAAATGCTCGCCCTTCAACGACAGGTAAAATAAAACTCGCCTGTCCGTCTTCAGTCAGCCATTTTGCGCAGTTACTCAGCAGGATTTGATGGTCGAGATGATCACTATGACGAGCTTTGGCCCGCTGCGGCATTTGCGCTTGCTCACCGCTTAAAAAATAGGGCGGATTACAGATAATGACCTCAAAAAGATTGTCAAATTGCGCCTCTCGCGCATCGCTCTGAATGAGGGTAATTCGGCTTTGCCATGGGCTGCGTTCGATATTACCTGTGGCCGATGCTATCGCACAATCATCGATCTCAATCGCCGTAATTTGTGCGTGGGCTCTACGCTGTGCACACATCAAGGCTAACAAGCCTGTTCCGGTACCAATATCAAGTACCGTTTTCGCATCGTTAAGTTGAGTCCAAGCACCGAGCAGTACGCCATCAGTACTGACGGCCATTCCGGCACTTCCTTGTTCAACGGTAAATTTCTTGAAGGAAAAACGTTTGTTTTTCAATGTGCTATGCCTTGTATTTAACGCTATTAATTATGTGAAAATTAGATTGTTTTTCTGATTTTTAGTCTAACTCAGGATGATTGTACTAAATCTGATACAGTAAAATAGGAAAATTCTTAGAATTAAAATTCGAATATTCTTATTTTATTGGCTTATATATCTGGTTTTATAATTGTTGTCTGGATTTATATAGCGTTTTAATGGTTGAACTTGCGTATTGCTGGTTAGTTCGTCATGATCCCGCTCCCAGATTTTGCCCTGGGTGGGGTTGGAAAACCATTTTTACCCCGACACAACATCAATAATTTATATAAAAAGGGTTAGCTGTGAAGCAGACTTTAAAATTTTCAGACGTAACTGCAGTCGGCTTTATGCTGTTTGCATTTTTTCTAGGGGCGGGGAATATTATCTTTCCTCCATTTGCCGGGCAACTTGCCGGTGATCACCTGTTACCTGCCATGGTCGGTTTTCTACTCACTGCCGTGGGGCTACCTTTGGTGACTATCATTGCTATCGCATTAGCGGGTGGTACTTGGGAGCACATGACTCGCGATTTGCCGAAACAGGCTGCGACACTGATGGCGGCGCTGATTTTTATCATCATTGGCCCTGCTTTTGCCGCGCCGCGCACCGGTTTGGTTGCATTTGAAATGGGCGTTAATCCTTTTATTAGCGATTCAACTCAACTGCATCTGACGCTATTCTCCGTGCTGTTTTTTGCTGTCGCTATGCTGTTTGCTTGGTATCAAGGCCGCCTTATCGACATGATCGGCAAAATCCTCACACCAGTGTTGTTCATCGGTTTGATCATTTTGGCGGTAAGTGTGTTTGTTAATCCGCAAGGTGAAATCATGCCAGCGCAAGGTGAGTACCTGACGCACCCATTGCAAAAGGGCTTCCTTGAGGGCTACAACACCATGGATACCTTCGCTTCGCTGATGTTTGGCGTACTGATGGTAGATGCGCTGCGCGGTAAAGGTATTACTGAGCGCCGCGCGACGACCAAATACTTGATTAGCGCAGCATGCATTGCCGCAGCAGGTTTGGCGTTTGTGTACATTTCGCTGTTCTACCTAGGCGCAACCAGCTCTGCTGTGGCCGCTGGGGCGGATAACGGCGGTATGGTACTAAGCCAATACGTTCAAGCGCTGTTTGGCAGTCATGGTCAGCTGGTGCTCTCGCTGATTGTATTGCTGGCGTGTTTAACTACCGCTATCGGCCTGATTTCAGCGTGTTCGGATTTCTTTAGTACCCATACGCCGCTGTCTTACAAAACTTGGGTTCTGATTACCGGTATTGCGTGTGCGGTCGTTGCCAATGTCGGGCTTGCCCAGCTTATTTCTCTGTCGGTTCCGGCTCTGTTTGCTCTGTATCCGGTAGCGATCGCTTTGGTGGCGTTAACCTTCCTACGCAGCAAGTTTCCAAATCCCCGCTTAGCGTACCGTTTTGTTTTGCTGGTTTCGTTTCTGTTTGCATTGATTGATGCGGCGAAAGTGGCAGGTGTTAATGTCTCAGCACTGCATTTCCTTCCACTATTTGATGTTGGTATGGGCTGGGTACTGCCAACGATTGCTGCGATTGTAGTGATGTTTTTTGCGGGTAAAGCCACTGAGCCGCAAACCGTTCAAGACAACGCATAATAGCCGTCTTTGATTGTAAAAAATCCCTTGCCTTTGCTTAGGTGAGGGATTTTTTTTGTCTTAATGGAATGCCAATACCACAGAGTTGTCTTGGTGTCTGTGGTGGCGACAAAAATCCCTGTATCTTCCTCACATTTTTCAGTAGAATTCTGCGGTTAAATTCTACGCTAAAATGTTGAGCAAACATGTTTGAAATCAATCCTATTAAAAATCGTCTTCAGGACGTGTCTGAGCGCACGAAAGTCCTGAGGGGGTATCTTTGACTATGACGCCAAGAAAGAGCGTCTAGAAGAAGTAAACGCAGAGTTAGAGCAACCCGATGTCTGGAACGAACCTGAGCGCGCCCAAGCCTTAGGTAAAGAACGCGCGTCTCTTGAAGCCGTGGTTGAGACAATCGTCGAGTTAGATCAAGGCGTCGAAGACGTTGATGGTCTGCTTGAGCTAGCGGTTGAAGAACAAGACCAAGAAACCTTTGACGAAATTGAACCTGAACTCGCCGAGCTTGAAGAGAAGCTGGCGAAATTAGAGTTCCGTCGTATGTTCTCGGGTGATCACGACAGCTCTGACTGCTATATCGACTTACAAGCCGGTTCTGGCGGCACTGAGGCCCAAGACTGGACCAATATGATGCTTCGTATGTACTTGCGCTGGGCAGAAGCCAAAGGCTTCAAAGCGGAAGTGATTGAAGTTTCTGAAGGCGAAGTCGCTGGCCTAAAATCGGCCACGGTACGTATTTCTGGTGAATACGCATACGGTTGGTTGCGCACTGAAACGGGCGTGCATCGCCTAGTTCGTAAGTCGCCATTCGATTCAGGCGGCCGTCGTCATACGTCATTTGCATCTGCGTTTATCTACCCTGAGGTTGATGAAAACATCGATATCGATATTAATCCGGCGGATTTGCGTATCGACGTTTACCGCGCATCAGGCGCTGGTGGTCAGCACGTTAACACCACAGAATCGGCGGTACGTATTACCCACTTACCGACCAATACTGTTGTGCAGTGTCAGAATGACCGCTCTCAACACAAAAACAAAGACCAAGCGATGAAACAGCTGCGCGCTAAGTTGTTTGAGCTGGAACTGCAAAAGCAGAATGCCGAGAAACAAGCTAACGAAGACGCCAAATCGGATATCGGTTGGGGCAGTCAAATTCGTTCATACGTGTTAGATGACTCGCGCATTAAAGATTTACGTACTGGCGTTGAAAACCGTAACACGCAAGCGGTTTTAGATGGCGACCTAGACAAATTTATCGAAGCTAGCCTGAAATCAGGCCTGTAAGCTTTTCACCGACCACAGACAGGATAGATCGAAAATGACTGATGCTGTTCAAAACGAAAACCTTCAAGAAGAAAACAAGCTGATTGCTGAGCGTCGCGCGAAACTCGATGAAATTCGCAAGAATTGCAAAGCAAATGGTCACCCAAATGATTTCCGTCGTGACAGCCTAGCTGGCGACTTACAAGAACAATTCGGTGAAAAGACCAAAGAAGAACTCGAAGCGCTTAATCACGTTGTCGCGATTGCGGGCCGTGTGATGGCAAAACGTGGTCCATTCTTGGTAATTCAAGAAACCTCAGGCCGCATTCAAGCTTATGCTGCGAAAGATGTGCAAAAAGAGCTTAAAGCGAAATATCAAGGTTTGGACATCGGCGACATCATCGGTGTGAAAGGTGCGTTGCACAAGTCTGGTAAAGGCGATCTTTACGTCAACATGGAAGAGTACGAATTGCTGACCAAAGCGCTGCGTCCTCTACCAGAGAAATTCCACGGCTTGACTGACCAAGAGATGCGTTACCGTCAACGTTATGTTGATTTGATTGTGAACGAAGATTCTCGCCACGCGTTTATCATTCGCTCTAAGTTAGTGTCTGCGATCCGTAACTTCATGAGCTCAAAAGGCTATTTGGAAGTTGAAACGCCGATGATGCACGTGATCCCTGGCGGCGCAACGGCGCGTCCATTCGTAACTCATCACAACGCGCTCGATATCGACATGTACTTGCGTGTTGCTCCAGAGCTGTACCTTAAGCGTTTGGTGGTAGGTGGCTTTGACCGCGTATTTGAAATCAACCGTAACTTCCGTAACGAAGGTTTGTCTCCGCGTCATAACCCAGAATTCACTATGATGGAATTCTACCAAGCGTACGCCGATTACAAAGACTTGATGGATCTGACTGAAGAGATGTTAAGTACCGTGGCGATGGAAGTGCATGGTTCAACTTCAATGCCTTACGGTGATGAAACGGTAGAATTTGGTGGTACTTATGCCCGCATGAGCATGTTTGAAGCCATTAAACACTACAATCCAAACCACGAAGCGATTCAAAACCTGACCGAACAAGATCTGCAAGATCGTGAATTGATGGTGTCGATCGCCAAATCGGTTCACGTTGAAGTAGAAAGCTTCTGGACATGTGGTCAATTGCTTGAAGAGATCTTTGGTGAAACCGCTGAACCGAAATTGATCCAGCCAACGTTCATCACAGGCTACCCAGCTGATATCTCGCCATTGGCGCGTCGTAGCGATGACAACCCATTCTTCACTGACCGCTTTGAGTTCTTCATCGGTGGTCGTGAAGTTGCTAACGGTTTCTCTGAGCTTAACGACGCAGAAGACCAAGATGCGCGCTTTAAAGCTCAGGTTGATGCGAAAGATGCCGGTGATGATGAAGCGATGTACTACGATGCTGACTACATCACAGCACTTGAGCATGGTTTGCCGCCAACAGCGGGTCAAGGTATCGGTATTGACCGTCTCACGATGCTATTTACCAATACTCATACCATTCGTGACGTGATTCTATTCCCGGCAATGCGTCCACAAGCGTAATAGTTCGCCGCTAAAGTCGAAATGTTAAAAAAGCCATCGTCAGATGGCTTTTTTTATACGGCGAATATTTGCTCAATTTTCTATTCTGTTTTTCTATATGTCTTATGAATGACGCGCAATCGTTGCAATAAGTTTGTGAATGAAGGTCTCGTTCTCTTTGCGAAAACAAGTTATTAATCGCTTTGTCTTGAAGATGAGACAGATTATTTTCGCAAGTCTCGATAATGTAACGTCTAAACGACATGCGTTAGTTGGCGCTGTTTACAAACTAATAATTAAACATAAGGAACAGATAAATGGGTACTCAATTCCGGATGGATTCTGTCCCGGGTTCACTTATCGTCGTCGGTGGCACTTATGAACCTTGGCTTTCGGTTTTAGAGCAAGTCGGTTGGCGTTGCACCCAGTGTGCGGATTTACGTAAAGCAGATGCATTGTTTACAGAAACAGGTCCTTGCATCGGCATTGTTGATCTTAGCCACGATGAGTTCAGTCTTAATGGTATTGCGAACCTTGTGAGTAATCACAAGCAAGTTCGTTGGTTGGCGTTTATTCGTGAGTCACAGTTGAGCTCAGACACCATCTGCCAGTTCATCGTGAACTTCTGTATCGACTTCTTTACTGCGCCGATCCCAGATGCGCAATTGCTTAGCACCATTGGTCACCAATTGGGTATGCTCAAGCTTGAGAAGAAAGTATGGCCACACTACGGTAACAACAACGACATGGGCTTAATCGGCGATTCTATTCCGATGAAACGCCTTCGCGATCAAATTAAACGTATCGGTCCAACCGACGTGAGTATTTTGATTTA
The DNA here is from genome assembly GCF_900100015.1 of Vibrio xiamenensis. Lineage (GTDB taxonomy): Bacteria > Pseudomonadota > Gammaproteobacteria > Enterobacterales > Vibrionaceae > Vibrio > Vibrio xiamenensis. Next base: position 89,922 of record NZ_FNDD01000012.1, read on the forward strand.
TGGCGAAAGCGGTACCGGTAAAGAAACCGTTGCTCGCGCAGTACACAAAACTTCCGCTCGTGCGCAGAAAGAGTTTATCTCAGTCAACTGCCGTGCGATGTCAGAACGTCGCCTTGAGTGCGACCTATTTGGTATTAATCGCGAAGATGAAGCACAAATCTCAATGCTAGAACGTGCAGACGGTGGCACAGTGCTTCTCAATGACATTCTAACCCTACCGAAGTCGCAACAGCTTAACTTACTACGTTTCCTTCAAGAGGGCACCGTAGAGACCTCTAGCGGGCGTAAAGAGGTTGACGTACGAATTCTGGCGGCGAACTCGGCGGATATCGAAAAAGCATTGATTGACGGTGATTTCAACGAAGAGCTTTATCACTACATCAACGTATTGAGAATTAACGTACCTAGCCTTAAAGAGCGTGCAGGTGATATTGCGATTCTGGCGCGTCACTTCCTGCAAGAGTACTCAAAAGAGTTCAATGCCCAAGCGCGCAGCTTCACCGAAGATGCAGTACGTGCGCTGACTCGCTACCATTGGCCAGGTAACGTTCGCGAGCTGATGAACCAAATTAAACGTGTGGTTCTGATGTCGGAAACCGTCATGCTGGATGAGCCTCATCTTGACCTGCCAAAACGCAGTGATGGTAAACGTAGCTTGAAGAGCATTCGTGAGCGTAGCGAACGTGATGCTCTGCTATTGGTGCTTGAATCGCACGCAGGACAAGTGTCGATGGCGGCCAAAGAATTGGGTGTGTCACGTGCAACCATGTATCGTTTGTTAAACAAACACAACCTAATATCTTCAGATAGCACAATGTAGTGCTTATAAATGAATGACTTAAAGCCATACTTATTGAAGTGTGGCTTTTTTTTGCACCAAATAAAATGCCAAGGAATAAGATATTCTTAAGTGAAATATATCGATTAATTACTATCAAGTTCGGTGATTTTAGCGCAAAAACGTTTTTTTCACTGGGTGGGAAATATTTGATTGAATAATCATCTTATTCGCATACTATTTAACCATGAGCTCAGGGCTCATATCACATCTAAGTTTTGGACTAATTAATTGCTAGGAGGCGCAACATGAAACAACAACACGTTATTCATCACGTTTGCGCTTCGGTATTGGTCTTTGCTCTCGCAAAGGGCAATGATTTTATGCGCACCCAAGATCTGCGAATTTCGCGAGATCGCCGCGCGGATAAACCCGCAGATTAGTTAGTCCGTAACCTCTAAAGGCTGCGGAAGATGGCAGCCATGTATAGAGCGTTATTCCACACCCTTTTTGTCTCTGACTGTCATTTTCCCAGTAAATTTTTTATCTGGAGAAAACCAATGAGTCATTCAATTTATTTAAAACTTGCCACTCTATTCGTGGTGGCGGATCTCAAACGTGAAGAGCGTATTTGGAAGCGAAAAGTACGTCGCAGTGCGCATGATTTGCCATGGACAAATCAACATTTGCTACGCGATATCGGTTTAGACAGCGATGGTCGCCCGGTCGGATTTTCACAACCTGACACTGTCATCGCTAAACGTCGTGTTCATCATCTGCGTCGAATATTAAGTGCGCGAATACCGACGTAATAGTAAAGGGGTAGGCGAAAGCCTACCCCTGTAATTCGTAATACGCCCCGGTATTTATTAAGGGCAAGGGTTTGAGTAAACCGTGCTGATTTGTTGAATTTTAGTCAGCAATTCGTCACTTAGCGTGACATCCAAACTATCAATATTGGCTTTGAGTTGTTCCATGGTCGTCGCACCGAGAATCGTTGAAGCTACGAAAGGACGCTGATTGACAAACGCAAGAGCCATTTGCGCTGGATCGAGTCCAAACTCGTTAGCCAAATCGACATACGCTTGTGAGGCAGCAACACCTTGCGGTTTAGAGTAGCGTTGAAAACGTTCAAACAGAGTCAAGCGTGCACCGGCAGGTCGCGCGCCATTAGCGTATTTTCCAGTCAGCATTCCCATCGCGAGCGGCGAGTAGGCGAGCAGTTGGACACCCTCAAAGTGGCTGATTTCCGACAGACCAACTTCAAAACTGCGGTTGACCAAACTGTACGGGTTTTGAATTGAGACGATACGTGGCAAATCGTGTTTTTCTGCCAAACGCAGTAGCGTCATTACTCCCCAAGGGGTTTCATTTGAGACGCCGATATAGCGAATTTTGCCGGCTTTGACTAACTCTCCCAACGCTTCCAGAGATTCAATTAAAGTGACCTCTTCTTTGCCTTCTGGCATCGGGTAATTGAGTTGACCAAAGGTGTTGGTTTGACGCTGCGGCCAATGCAATTGGTACAAGTCGACGTAATCGGTTTTGAGCCGCGTTAAGCTGTCGTCAATCGCTTGATGGATATTGCGGCGATCGAGACACAAGTTATCGCGAATATACGGTACGCTACGTGGGCCGGACACCTTGGTCGCCAACACCACTTTTTCACGCTTGCCGCTTTTTTCTAGCCAGTTACCGATATATTGCTCTGTCAGTCCTTGGCTTTGCGCATTCGGTGGTACTGGGTACATTTCAGCGGTGTCGATAAAGTTGATTCCACGCTCAAGCGCGTAGTCAAGCTGTTGAAAGGCATCGGCTTGAGTGTTTTGCTCGCCGAATGTCATGGTACCCAAACACAGCTTACTAATTTCTAACGTTGAATGAGGCAGCTTAGTGGTTTGCATGTCACTTCCTTGATCAATGTGAGTTCTTTTGATCCCCACTATATGTGAAATTTCAGTAAGATGGAAAGCGGCATTCAGCACAAATTCGCATTTATTATCAGCTTAGCTACACTTTGGGTGGAGGTGAGTTATGCACAAATACCAATTGACTAAGTGGCTCCACGGAGAGCACAAGGATCGTCATCAGTCGCCAAAAGTGTATCTTATTGGGTGCTCTGATCTTTCGCAGTATCTGTTGGCCGTTGAGTACAAGCAGCGGCTTGAGCCTATCAAACAAGGATCGCGTATGGTGAAATACCCTTCGCTCACTCGAGCTAAGCAGGCGCTAAGCCAAATGGGCGTCGAGCGCGCTTACCTGCGTTTACATAATGCGTATGATGAATGTGGCGCAGGGCAGGGCAATCGGTATTGTGAAATGGCTTTGGCGCTCAGCGATTAATTTCGTGCTGCATGAATTTAGTTCCCTGCCGCATGAATATAGTGGTTTTGCAGAATTTGATCCGTGAATTGGGTTCTGAGATAAAACCCGCGCGGTCGAGTCTTAATGATTCGGCCGCTTGAGCCATACGCATCAGTCAGCGCTCTGCCATTCGCGGCTTTAGGCCGCAATTGCAGCACTTCACCATGTTTGGCGGTGATCTGTTCGACTTCGCCTAACACGATCATTTCCATTAATTCTTCCCAATCGGATTTCAATTGCTGCTCCTGCTCGGCGCTTGGCGACCAAATCAGCGGCGAGCCGACACGTCTTTCAGCCAGTGGAATTTCACGCTCACCTTCCACCGGCACCCACAAAATTCGCGACAATTTATTGCGTACGTGGCTGGTTTCCCAGGTGAGTCCGTGTACCCCCACTAAAGGGGCGACGCACACAAAGGTCGTTTCCAGCGGTTTACCTGAATAGCTGATGGGTATGCTTTTTAGTTCAATGCCCAGCTTTTCAAAATCTTGCGTAGGTTTACTACCAGCGGTCGCGCCTAAGTGCCACTCTAGCAATTGCCCGACCCAACCTTTGTCGCGTTTTAAGTCGGGCGGCACCGGCATGTTGGCTTCATCAGCCAGTTGCTCAAAGGTGATGCCAGCAATGGCAAAGGCACGATCTAATAGCTCTTGTTCGGTCTTGGGTTCTGATTTCATGTGTGGGGTGTTTTGACAAAAAATGCATTGTAACAGAATCGGTTTTTGGCATAACAGTGCGACGTGAATAAATAACGATCAATACGCACAAAAGATCAACACTTAACCGGTTATCCACAGGTGACGGGGGCTAGAGTCGATAAATTGAGAATGCTGGATCAATTAACAGGGGTTAATTGGGATTAAATTGCTTGATATTTCAAAGAATATCCAAAAATGCCATGTTGGAGTGTGGATAAAAGTCATGGTGGTGGATCTTTAACCGATCTGTTGTGTATAGGATCAAGCGATGGGTTGATAATGAGAGATTGATTTAAAAAAATAAATAACTTTATGTTTTTAATAGAAAATGGTCGTCTATGTATTTGGCTATCATTTTGGTAAATAATTCAATCTAAAGTATAAGATCGCTTTTACGCGAATTTTTCACATAGTTATACACAGAAAAGGTGAATAAATGTGGGTTATTAGCGCTTCCGGTGTTGATAACCTCAAATAAGATTAAAAGTTATCCAGACTATGTCGATGACATCATAAATTAAGCCGGAATAACGCTAGGAAGTTTGCTCCGGCTGGGGATATGTGGAAAAATCACAGCTATTAAGATTTTATTAGAGGTTGGCCAGTGATAGATGGCGATGGTTACCGCTTAAATGTGGGAATTGTGATTTGTAACAACCATGGTCAGGTCTTCTGGGCAAAACGATACGGACAACACTCATGGCAGTTTCCTCAAGGGGGAATTGATGATGGTGAAACTCCTGAACAAGCAATGTTCCGCGAGTTGTATGAAGAGGTTGGTCTTACAAAAAAAGACGTAAAGATCGTCGCTTCGAGCCGACATTGGTTGAGGTATAAATTACCAAAACGTTTGGTTCGTTGGGATTCAAAACCGGTCTGTATTGGCCAAAAACAGAAATGGTTTCTGCTGCGTTTGGATTGTGATGAGTCACGAATCAATATGCAAAGTGGAAACTCTCCTGAATTTGATGGTTGGCGTTGGGTCAGTTATTGGTATCCAGTGCGACAAGTCGTTTCTTTCAAGCGCGATGTATATCGCCGTGCGATGAAAGAGTTTGCATCAATGGCAATGCCGTTTAAAGAACGTAAAACCAAAGGCAAACGGAAAAATCGAAGAGGATAGACATGCTTTCTCAGCTGAGAGATATCGTAGAGCAGGTTTCAAAAGTCGAAGACGTCCACCAGGCGTTGGAAATTTTTGTTCAGCAAACCTGTTTAGCGATGCACACGGATTGTTGCACTGTCTATCTTGCTAATGAACAAATGCATCGTCTTGAATTGATGGCAACCCAAGGCCTGAAATTTGAAGGCGATGAAATTCACATCGACTTTAACGAAGGTTTGGTCGGCTTAGTCAAGCGAACGGCTGAACTGCTAAACCTTGCTGAAGCGTCAAAACACCCCAATTTTAAATACTTTTCTGAACTCGGCGAAGAGATCTATCAAAGCTTTCTTGGTACGCCAATTATTCATCGTAAACAAGTGCTTGGTGTGCTGGTGGTACAGCAAAAAACACCGCGTCAATTCGATGAAATGGAAGAGTCTTTTCTCGTTACGCTAGCCGCGCAGTTGGCGGTGATTGTGGCGCATGCTCAAACGCAAGGTGCTTGGCGACTAGAGAAAAAACAGCAAGAAATTGTCGGGATTCCGGCATCAACTGGTATCGCGATTGGTGAGCTGTGGTGGGATGATAGTCAACCTAAGTTGGCCAATGTTTATCCCGCTTCGACATTAGATGTCGATAAAGAACAAGAGTGGCTACTGCTTTCGATTGAAGCGGCGCTAGGCGACTTTCGACGTATGCGTAAGAAGCTCGACAGCGAAATTCATAAAGACACACTGGCTATCTTTGACCTTTTTACCCACTTGCTCAATGATCCGATGCTGAGAAAAGATCTCAAAGCGCAGATTCAAAAAGGGGATCGCGCTGACTGGGCACTCAGACAAGTGGTTGAGGCTTACTCCAACCGTTTTGCCAAAATGTCAGATGTGTATTTGCGTGAGCGTGCGCAAGACATTCGCGAGCTCGGGCAACGCCTGCTGTACTTTCTCTACAATACCGAAAACGAAGAGCGCAGTTTTGAAAACCCAGTGATCTTAGTGGTGCAAGAGCTTACTGCCTCGCTGCTTGCCTCTGTGCCTAAAGATAAGTTATTGGCGGTCGTTTCGCTTGAAGGTGCCGCCAATTCCCATGCGGCGATTTTAGCTAGAGCTCTTGGTGTACCGGCGGTTATGGGCGTCAACATGAACCTCAAAACTGTTAACGGTCGCAAAGGCATCGTCGATGGTTATAGTGGTAAAGTTTTCGTCGCGCCAAATAAGCAATTGTTGCGCGTTTATAAGTCGCTGCATAACGAAGAGCGCCAATTGGCGAGCTTGGTCAATGAACGAATTGAAGAGCCAGCGGCGACGCACGATGGTCAACGGATTGAAGTGCTGCTCAACTCCGGGCTTAGTGCGGATGCCAATATTGCGATTAACCAAGGCGTCGATGGCGTAGGACTTTATCGCACCGAAATTTCGTTCTTATTACAGCATCGTTTCCCATCAGAAGAAGAGCAGACTCAGCAATATCAAAGCGTATTACGTAGCTATCCAGATAAGAAAGTCGTCATGCGTACTCTGGATGTTGGCGGCGATAAAGCGCTGCCTTATTTGCCGATTGAAGAAGATAATCCATTTTTGGGTTGGCGCGGCATTCGCTTTACTCTCGATCACCCAGACATCTTTTTAATGCAAATTCGCGCCATGATGCGCGCCAGTGCCGAGTATCAAAACCTCAATATTTTGTTGCCTATGGTATCTGGTGCCCAAGAGCTCGATGATGCATTAGCGATCATTGATCGCGCTTATCAAGAGATCTCCAAACTTGATCAGCGCGTCAAAATGCCGCAGATCGGTGTGATGGTCGAAGTGCCTTCGATGTTGTATTTGTTACCGCTTATCGCCGATAAGATCGATTTCGTCTCGGTGGGTACCAATGACCTTACCCAGTATTTGCTGGCGGTTGACCGTAATAATGCTCGCGTGGCGGGCGTTTATGAAAGCGTGCACCCCGCTGTGGTGATGGCGCTGAAACACATTCAAACCACTTGCCAAACGCTGAATCTACCAGTGTGTGTCTGCGGTGAGCTCGCAGGCGACCCAATTGGCGCTTTGTTATTGGTAGGATTGGGCTATCGAACCCTCAGTATGAACACATCAAACGTCGCTAAAGTGAAATACCTACTTCGTAACAGCGACATGGCTGAATTGGAAGCATTAGCGCAGCAAGCATTAAAGCACCCCTACGGTAAAAATATTTATGCTATGATGCAGGCCTTTTTTGAAGATAAAGGTTTTGCCGGATTTATTCGCGCGGGCAAGAAATAGCGATTCAAATAAAAGCTGGCGACGAGTTTGCTTCGACGCCTTGTCTTGGTGTTTGCTGGCTTGAACTTTTATCTAGTGCGAAATAAGCGCGAATGCTTGCTTTGGCCATTTTCACTTAGCTTCTTGACTCGGTCTTCACGAGTGAGCTAATGGCCACGGAAAAGCGGTGACGAGTTTTTCTGCTGATGGCTGGAACTAAGCGAGCACAACGTCATCTTATAATCTAAATCAATAAATTAAGAGTAGTTTTTATGTCTCAGGGATATATGGAATTTCCAAATATCGACCCAGTTTTAGTCTCGATTGGTCCGCTTTCGATTCGTTGGTACGGCTTAATGTATCTGGTTGGATTTGCCTTTGCTATGTGGCTTGCAAATCGCCGCGCTGATAAAGCGGGCAGTGGCTGGAATCGTGAGCAAGTGTCGGATCTACTGTTTGCCTGCTTCCTTGGGGTTGTGATTGGTGGTCGCATCGGTTACGTGCTGTTTTACAATTTCGGTCTATTCCTTGACGACCCATTGTATTTGTTCAAAGTGTGGACCGGTGGTATGTCATTCCACGGCGGCTTGCTTGGGGTAATTACCGCCATGATTTGGTACGCGCATAAGAATGGTCGCACCTTCTTTGGCGTCGCCGATTTTATCGCACCTTTGGTTCCGTTTGGTCTTGGTATGGGCCGACTCGGTAACTTTATGAACGGTGAACTGTGGGGACGTGTAACCGATGTACCATGGGCGATGATTTTCCCAAGCGGTGGCCCACTGCCTCGCCACCCATCTCAGCTCTATGAGTTCTTCCTTGAAGGTGTGGTACTGTTCCTCATTCTTAACCTGTTCATTCGTAAGCCGCGCCCACTTGGTGCTGTCTCAGGTCTATTTTTAATGGGTTACGGCATTTTCCGCTTTATAGTTGAGTATTTCCGCGAACCCGACGCACAATTGGGTCTATTTGGTGGTTTCATTTCGATGGGACAAATTTTATCAACGCCAATGATCTTCCTCGGTATTGCGATGATGGTATGGGCCTACCGTCGTGGTCTGTACCAAGATGTGGCAGTAAAAAACAGCAAAAAAGTTAATTAAGGTTTTGATGTGAAACAGTATTTAGATCTTTGTCAACGCATTGTTGACCAAGGCGTTTGGATTGAAAATGAACGGACTGGTAAACGCTGTTTAACCGTCATTAATGCAGATCTTAGCTATGATGTGGCGAATAACCAGTTTCCGCTGGTGACTACGCGCAAGAGTTTTTGGAAAGCGGCTGTCGCTGAGTTACTTGGTTACATTCGTGGTTACGATAACGCGGCAGATTTTCGCAAGCTCGGCACCAAAACCTGGGATGCCAACGCGAACTTAAACGATGCTTGGCTTAATAACCCATATCGAAAAGGTGAAGACGATATGGGTCGAGTGTACGGCGTTCAAGGACGTGCTTGGGCAAAGCCTGATGGCGGCCATATCGACCAATTGAAGAAGATTGTTGATGATTTGACTCGTGGCGTCGATGACCGGGGTGAAATTCTCAATTTTTACAATCCGGGCGAGTTCCATATGGGGTGCTTACGCCCGTGTATGTACAGCCACCATTTTTCGTTGCTTGGAGATACTTTGTATCTGAATAGCACTCAACGCTCTTGTGATGTGCCACTTGGACTCAATTTCAACATGGTTCAAGTGCATGTCTTTTTGGCAATCATGGCGCAAATCACGGGTAAGAAGCCAGGAGTGGCTTACCACAAAATCGTCAATGCGCATATTTATGAAGATCAGCTTGAGCTGATGCGCGATGTGCAATTGAAACGAGAGCCACTTGCCGCGCCAACCTTCCACATCAATCCAGATATTCGTTCGCTTGAAGATTTAGAAACTTGGGTAACGTTGGATGACTTTAGCGTTGAAGGCTACGAGTGCCACGATGCGATTAAGTATCCGTTCTCAGTGTAATGAAGTGAGAAATAAAAAAAGAGCCCTTAGGGGCTCTTTTTTTTGCGATGGTATTGGGTATTCAAACGTAGCCTTTAAGCAGATAAGGCCAAAATTGCACCTGGTATTACGATAAATACAGAGAGCAAGTAACCCGCCACAACCGACTTATTTTTTACCGCCATCTCAGCAATCGCTTCCGCGCCTTTTAGTGGCAATTCGCGCAGTACTGGAATACCAAAGATGAGCAGTGTCGCAAGCACGTTAAACGCAAGGTGAACTAGGGCAATCTGCAACGCAAATACCGCAAACTCTCCTGAAACCGCTGTTGCAGCGAGTAGGGCGGTGATACAAGTACCAATGTTCGCACCGAGTGTGAACGGGTAAATATCACGTACTTTCAAAACACCAGAGCCAACCAAAGGAACCATTAAACTGGTTGTTGTGGATGATGATTGTACCAATACTGTCACGATTGAACCCGATACGATACCGTGGATTGGGCCGCGACCGATGGCGTTTTTCAAAATATCGCGAGCACGGCCAACCATCAGGCTCTTCATCAATTTACCCATCACTGTGATGGCGACAAAGATAGTCGCAATACCGAGTAAAATCAGCATTACTCCGCCAACGGTATCGCCAAAGCTGTGGAGTGGCTCTTTAATCAAGCTGACAACTGGTTTCGTGATCGGTTTAATGAAGTTAAAACCTTTCAAACTCATGTCGCCAGTGGCGAGAAGTGGTGAAACTAACCAGTGTGAAATTTTCTCTAAAATGCCAAACATCATTTCGAGTGGTAGGAAAATCAACACCGCGAGTAAATTGAAGAAGTCATGCACTGTTGCACTGGCAAAAGCGCGCTTAAACTCTTCTTTACAACGTACGTGACCAAGGCTGACGAGCGTATTGGTTACTGTGGTACCGATATTCGCACCCATAATCATAGGAATGGCGGTTTCAACCGGTAATCCGCCAGCAACTAAACCGACGATGATCGAGGTCACTGTGCTGGAGGATTGAATCAGCGCGGTGGCAACCAGACCAATCATTAAGCCAGCAATAGGGTGGGATGCAAATTCAAATAGAACTTTCGCTTGATCGCCAGTTGCCCATTTAAAGCCGCTGCCGACCATAGATACTGCGAGTAGCAGTAGATATAACATGAATGCCAAGTTAGCCCAGCGCAGCCAACGCATGCTGTTTGCAGGTGTTACTGCTGTTGTCGCTTGGTTCATAATAATTTCTCCGTGGACCCAATCTAATACAAAAGTCGTGGGTTGGTAGTTAAACTCGGGGCGATAGTAGAGCGGAAATATTTCAGTAATATTACAAAGTGATGTCATAAACAGAAATTAACTGTGCTTTGTATAGTGTAATGAAAAGTGGAACTAAATTATGTTGTTAACTATATGATAATTAAGTGGTTTATTGCTTTTTCTGTAATGTGACTGAATTCACGTTTTTGATGATATTTTTTCATTTTAGCTAGTCATACTCGGCGGTTGACAGAAATAAATCGTCATATAAGCTAACTTATAATTCGGTAAAACTTACGTATTAATTTAAAATCTTCGATAATTCCGATTTATGGTTGTCATGTTTGTATTCGGTGAATTATTGAGCCTATTTAAAGGTCTTTAATGCCATGTCACATTTGAACTATAACCATCTCTACTATTTTTGGATGGTATGTAAACAAGGGTCGGTGACCAAAGCTGCTGATGCGCTGTTCCTCACTCCGCAAACAGTCACTGGGCAAATCAAAGCGCTTGAAGAACGCATGTCAGGCAAGCTGACTAAGCGCAACGGTAGAACGCTTGAGCCTACTGAACTGGGGCAGCTTGTCTATAAATACGCCGATCGAATGTTTGGCTTAAGCTATGAAATGCTCGACATTGTCAATTACAGCCAGCGTTCAAATATGCTGTTTGATGTGGGCGTGGCCGACGCTTTGTCAAAGCGTTTAGTCAGCAAAATTTTGATGACCACTGTTCCTGAAGACGACAGTATTCATCTGCGCTGTTTTGAATCCACCCACGAAATGCTGTTAGAGCAACTTTCCCAGCACAAGCTCGATATGATTTTGTCTGATTGTCCCGTTGATTCAGGCCAGAGCCCGGGCTTGTATAGTAAAAAGCTTGGCGAAAGTAGTATGAGCTTTTTCTGTACTGGCAATATTGATGACCTCGAGTTTCCCCAAGGTCTAGAGCAGCGTAAGTTGTTGATCCCGGGTAGTCGTACTTCGATGGGGCGTAAAGTGCTGCAATGGTTTGATAAACAGGGATTACAGCCTAATATCCTCGGCGAGTTTGATGATTCGGCGTTAATCAAAGCGTTTGCTCGTTATCATGACCAAGTGATTTTTCTTGCGCCGACCTTGTACGCAAAAGAAGTTGATGATGAGCTTTCACTAAGAACCATAGCCCAACTTGATGATCTCAAAGAGGAATATTACGTTATTTTTGCCGAGCGAATGATTCAGCATCCAGCGGTAAAAAATGTTTGTGATGCGGATTTTCGCAATCTGTTTGAAACTTAGTTTATTCACTAAGCGATATCGATTATTATTAAACCTACTTTATATCTATTTTATAAAATCCAACACTAACTTTTGTATGGTGTACTAGGATAAGTTGTTATTCCAAGGGGTTAATCGCCAATGAAGCTAGAACAAATGGAGCAAAACTCTGCGAAAGCGGTGGTATTGCTCAAAGCCATGGCGAACGAGCGACGACTGCAAATACTGTGTCTGTTGCACGACAGTGAATTATCGGTTGGGGAGTTGTGTGCGAAGCTGGCTTTAAGTCAGTCTGCGTTATCGCAGCACCTTGCTTGGTTAAGACGTGATGGCTTAGTTGTGACGCGTAAAGAAGCGCAAACGGTGTTTTATACGTTGAGCAGCAGTGAAGTCAAAGAAATGATTCAGTTATTGCACCGTTTATATTGTGAGTAACTGATAATGACGAGTAACTGAGAAAATGAAGAAATAAAAAAACCGGCTGACGCCGGTTTTTTTCACTGTCTATCAAAAGCGAATTAAAGCGCTTTGATACGAGCAATGAAGCGAGACTTATGACGAGCTGCTTTATTCTTGTGAATAAGGCCTTTAGTTGCCATACGGTCTAGAATCGGTGTAACTGCAGCGAAGGCTGCTGTAGCCGCTTCTTTGTCGCCTGCTTCAATAGCAGCAACAGTTTTCTTCATGTAAGTGCGCATCATAGAACGACGGCTAGCATTGTGCTGGCGACGTTTCTCAGCTTGGATAGCGCGCTTCTTAGCAGATTTACTATTTGCCAAGGGTCTAACTCCCAAAAACTTAGTTCGGTGACATTTTAAGGGCGAGGAATATCCCCTATTTGCTCTTAAATGTCAAATGATTTGTGCAAAAACCCAGCGAGTCCAAACAATCTTTGGATTCAAAAGGTCTTCACGGTTAAGATGGCGGGGATTCTAACAGTATTTTTTTTCCAATGCTAATAATTATCTGCTCTTCTCGATGACTTTAGGTCTTCCGAGCAGCTTCGTCGGTTGTATTTATATATTGAGGTTACTGTGAGTAAAGGTCTGCTCAAGTCCGGTGCTATTGTCAGCGCCATGACGCTCGTTTCGCGAGTGTTAGGATTAGTTCGTGATGTGGTGGTTGCCAATTTAATGGGGGCAGGGGCAAGCGCTGATGTATTCTTCTTTGCCAATAAAATCCCGAACTTTTTACGTCGCCTTTTTGCTGAAGGTGCATTTTCACAAGCTTTCGTTCCAGTCTTAACGGAATATCATGCAACGGGAGACAAAGACAAAACTCGTGAACTTATTGCCAGTGCCGCAGGGACGCTCGGGGTTATCGTTACCTTAGTTACGCTTGTTGGTGTGCTGTTCTCCGGTGCGATTACCGCAGTGTTTGGCGCGGGTTGGTTTATCGACTGGTTACACGACGGCCCGGCTGCAGGTAAATTTGAGCTTGCCAGCTTTATGCTTAAAATTACTTTCCCATATCTATGGTTCATCACTTTTGTCGCGTTATCTGGGGCAATTTTGAACACTATGGGTAAGTTTGCCGTGTCATCATTCACGCCGGTATTTCTAAATATCACCATCATCGCGGCGGCGCTGTTCATTTCACCTAAATTAGCTCAGCCCGAGATTGGCCTTGCGATCGGTGTCTTTATCGGCGGTATGGTGCAGTTTTCGTTTCAAATTCCATTTCTGATCAAAGCGGGCGTTTTGGTTAAGCCTAAGTGGGGCTGGCATCATCCTGGGGTGGTAAAAATTCGCACCTTGATGATTCCAGCGTTATTTGGTGTCTCGGTCAGTCAAATCAACTTGCTGTTTGATACGTTTATCGCCAGTTTCCTTGCCACCGGTTCGATCAGTTGGCTTTACTATTCTGATCGCTTATTGGAATTTCCACTTGGCTTATTTGGTATTGCGATTGCAACTGTGGTGCTCCCCGCTTTATCGCGCAAACATGTAGACGCAGAGGCAAAAGGCTTTGCTCATACGATGGACTGGGGTGTGCGCATGGTGACTTTACTTGGCCTGCCAGCCATGCTGGGGTTGATGGTGCTGGCCAAACCTATGTTGATGGTACTGTTCATGCGCGGTGAGTTTTCCGCCGAAGACGTTCATCAAGCGTCTATGTCGTTGACCGCTTATGCCTCAGGCCTGTTGAATTTCATGTTGATCAAAATTCTCGCGCCAGGCTATTACTCGCGCCAAGATACCAAGACGCCGATGAAATATGGCATCGTTGCGATGATCTCGAATATGGTATTTAACGCAATTTTTGCATGGTTCTATGGATATGTTGGCTTGGCGATAGCAACAGCGCTATCTGCTTTTATTAACATGGCGCTTCTTTATCGTGGCTTACATATTCAATGTGTCTACCGTGTATCACGTCAGACGGTATGGTTTATTGCGCGTCTTATTATTGCAGGAGCCATCATGGCTAGCGTGGTGTATTGGCGCTTGGAAGATATGTCGGTATGGCTTTCGTGGGGGCTGTCACAACGCGCGCTTATGTTAGTGACGTCGATTGCCATGGCGGTGGGAATTTACCTGCTTAGCCTATTGATTTTAGGGATTCGATTAAAAGACCTAAAAGCAGCGACAGATTAAGTACGATTAGTATATAATCCGTCGGTTTCACCCTTAGCCAACTAAACACGGGATATTTAGCAGCATCCAATGGAATTGATTCGAGGTAGACATAATATTCAATCTAGACACCATGGTTGTGTGTTGACGATAGGAAATTTTGATGGCGTCCATTTAGGTCACCAACAAGTGTTACAGCAGGTCAGTGAGCAAGCCAAACGTTTGGGTTTGCCGTCGACTGCCATGACCTTTGAGCCTCAGCCGTTGGAGTTGTTTGCTAAAGAAAAGGCACCAGCAAGGTTGACCCGTTTACGCGATAAATATGTGCAGTTAAGTAAATTGGGCATTGAGCGTTTATTGTGCATCAATTTTAATGCTCATTTTGCTAACTTGACTGCGGACCATTTTATCCGTGACTTGTTGGTAAAGCGTTTGGGTGTTAAGTTTTTGGTGGTTGGTGATGACTTTTGTTTTGGCAAAGGTCGAGAGGGCAACTTTGCGATGCTCGAACAAGCCGGGAAAAAATACGGTTTTGAAGTCGTTAGTACTCATAGCTTCTGTTTAGAACAGTTAAGGGTGAGCAGCACCGCCATTCGCGATGCGCTGGCTTGCGACCAACTGGATGAAGCGGCCAAAATGCTTGGCCGTCATTACAGTATCAGTGGTCGAGTATCGCACGGCCGAAAATTGGGCAGAACAATTGGTTTTCCCACGGCAAATATTCCGCTGAAGCGTCGAGTGTCTCCTGTCTCTGGAGTCTATGTTGTCCAAGTGTTAGGGCTTGGTGATAAACCGCTTGGTGGCGTTGCCAATATTGGCAACCGTCCTACGGTTAACGGCGTACGTCAGCAGCTAGAAGTTCATTTATTCGATGTTCAAGCCAATTTATATGGCAAACAGTTAGAAATTGAACTTTTACACAAACTTCGTAACGAAGAAAAATTCGCTTCTTTTGAAGCACTAAAACAACAAATTGAATTGGATGCTGAGGCAGCAAGGGCGTGGCTGCATCAGTGAGAACGTGAATTCTGATGGATTCACATAATGTCTAACATCCGCCCAAAATAACGGAATTAAGAATCGATGAGTGAGTATAAAGATACCCTGAACTTACCGGAAACAGGGTTTCCAATGCGCGGCAATCTGGCCAATCGCGAGCCAGAGATGCTTAATCGTTGGTACAAAGAAGACCTTTACGGTGCAATCCGTGAAGCGAAAAAAGGTAAAAAATCTTTTGTATTACACGATGGCCCTCCATATGCGAATGGTGACATTCACATGGGACACGCACTAAACAAGATTCTTAAAGACATTATTATTAAATCCAAAACGTTATCGGGTTACGACTCACCTTATATTCCAGGTTGGGACTGTCACGGCCTGCCTATCGAATTGATGGTAGAAAAGAAAGTTGGTAAACCAGGTCAAAAAGTGACAGCTGCAGAATTTCGCGAGAAATGTCGTGAATATGCTAATGGTCAAGTTGAAGGTCAAAAAGAAGCGTTTAAGCGTCTAGGTATTCTTGGTGAGTGGGATAAACCGTACCGCACCATGGATTTCGCGACCGAAGCGAACATAATTCGTGCGCTTGGTAAGATTGCTGACAACGGCCACTTGCTGAAAGGTTTCAAACCAGTTCACTGGTGTACTGACTGTGGTAGTGCGCTTGCTGAAGCGGAAGTGGAATACAAAGATAAGACCTCTCCGTCTATCTACGTGCGCTTTAAGTCAGTCGACGAAGCGGCGCTGCTTGAAAAATTCACTTTAGAAAACGGCCACGCAGGTGAAGGCACGATTTCAACGGTTATCTGGACTACCACTCCGTGGACCATGCCAGCGAACCGCGCGGTTTGTTTACGTGATGATCTTGAATATGCGCTAGTACAAGTGGAAGGCGAAACGCCCGAGCGTTTGATCGTAGCCGCTGAGCTAGTCAAAGATGTGATGGATCAAGCTGGCATCGAGCATTACCACAACCTTGGTTTTGTGAAAGGTGAAGCGCTTGAGCTTTCTCAGTTCCATCACCCATTTTACGATTTTACTGTCCCAGCGATCCTTGGCGATCACGTGACGACAGAATCAGGTACAGGTGTGGTTCACACAGCACCAGGCCATGGTCAAGAAGACTTCGCGGTTGGTCAAAAATACAATCTTGAAGTTGCAAACCCAGTTGGCTCTAACGGTGTTTACCTGCCAGATACTGAATTCTTTGCTGGTCAACACGTATTCAAAGCCAACGATTCGGTTATTGAAGTGCTTAAAGAGCATGGCTCATTGCTGCATCATCACGCATACGAGCACAGCTATCCACACTGTTGGCGTCATAAAACGCCGATCATTTTCCGCGCCACACCACAATGGTTTGTGTCGATGGACAAAGCGGGTTTGCGCGCTAAAGCACTCGAAGCTATCAAAGGTGTGCAATGGATTCCTGAATGGGGTCAAAACCGCATTGAAGGCATGATGGAAGGTCGCCCTGAATGGTGTATCTCTCGTCAACGTACTTGGGGTGTGCCAATTGCACTGTTCGTGCATAAAGAGACTGCAGAGCTGCATCCAAATACGCCAGCATTGATTGAACAAGTGGCGAAACTGGTTGAACAAAAAGGCATTCAAGCATGGTGGGATGTGGATAGTGCTGAGCTACTTGGCGCTGATGCTGACAACTACGAAAAAGTGCTCGATACCCTAGACGTATGGTTTGATTCAGGTGTGACTCACTCTTCTGTGGTTGATAGCCGTGAAGAGTTCAATGGCGCTCAAGCGGATATGTATCTTGAAGGTTCAGACCAACACCGCGGCTGGTTCCAATCTTCGCTGATCACCTCGATCGCGATGAAAGACAAAGCTCCGTACAACCAAGTGCTGACTCACGGTTTCGTGGTTGACGGCCAAGGTCGTAAGATGTCGAAATCGATCGGTAACGTGGTTTCGCCAAAAGATATCACCAACAAACTGGGTGCTGACATTTTGCGCTTGTGGGTTGCTTCGACCGACTACACTGGTGAAGTGGCGGTTTCTGATGAAATCCTAAAACGCAGCGCGGACTCTTACCGTCGTATTCGTAACACCGCACGTTTCTTCTTGGCTAACCTAAACGGTTTTAACCCAGCGACGGATATCGTGCCAGTTGAAGAGATGGTGGCACTCGATCGTTGGGCTGTTGGTCGCGCATTGGCGGCTCAGCAAGAGATTGTGAAAGCGTATGACGAATACAACACTCACGCAGTGATGCAGCGTTTGATGCACTTCTGTTCAATCGAGATGGGTTCGTTCTACCTTGATATCATCAAAGACCGTCAATACACCGCGAAAACTGGCGGCAATGCACAGCGCAGCTGTCAAACCGCGCTGTATTTCATTGTTGAAGCTTTGGTTCGCTGGATGGCGCCAATCATGTCGTTCACCGCTGACGAAATCTGGAATGAAATGCCAGGCGAGCGCGGTAAATTCGTATTTGCTGATGAATGGTTCGATGGACTATTTGGTTTGGCTGAAGGCGAAGAGCTGAACAACGACTTCTGGAATGACATTCAACACGTGCGTAGTGCGGTGAACAAACTGCTTGAAGCGGCGCGTAGCGAAAAAGTCATCGGTGGCTCACTACAAGCGGAAGTGACTTTGTTTGCTGATGATGCGTTAGCGGCGAAAATCAACAAGTTGGAAGACGAGCTACGCTTTGTGCTACTCACCTCAGGTGCTGTCGTTAAGCCGCTGAGCGACAAGACTGACAGCGCGCAAGCGACGGATCTTGAAGGTCTGTTTGTTGAAGTTAAAGCAACGGAAGCGCAAAAATGTGACCGCTGCTGGCACCACACTGCGGACGTTGGCACTATTGCTGGCCACGAAACCATCTGTGGTCGCTGTGTGACTAACGTTGAAGGTGAAGGCGAAGTGCGTAAATTCGCTTAAGATTTAGCGCTGAATATTAGGGTTAAATATGAGTGAACAAACGCTAACGTTAAAACAATCTGGGGTTCGCTGGCTGTGGCTGGCAATCCTTATTTTTGTTGCTGATATCGGCATCAAATTGGTGATCATGAACAGCATGGGTTACGGCTGGGAAAACCGCGTTGAGGTTTTACCTTTCTTTAATCTTCTGTATGTTCATAACTATGGCGCCGCTTTTAGTTTTCTCAGTGATGAAGAAGGTTGGCAGCGCTGGTTGTTTACCGCTATCGCCTTTATTGTCACCGCGATGCTAACTTACTGGATGAGTAAGTTGCCCGCCAAAGAAAAGTGGAACAACATTGCTTACGCGCTGATTATTGGTGGCGCAGTGGGTAATGTGTTTGACCGTGTTGTGCATGGTTTTGTGGTCGATTATCTCGATGTGTATTGGGGCAATTACCACTGGCCGGCATTTAACTTGGCGGACTCTGCTATTTGTATCGGTGCGGCGATGATCATCCTTGATGCATTTCGCAAAAAGCCCGAAAAGGCGTAAATAAGTCACCACCTACTTTAAGCGTCGTTCGTTGATTCGAACGGCGCTTTTTACTATCAAGGTTGCTCGGCCATTAGACATGAGCACCAAGTTTTATTATAAAAAATAATCAATTAAAGGAAGCTTAACGTGACAACAATTACCCAAGACTCTGCAGTTACTCTCCATTTCACCATTAAACTCAGCGACGGCTCGGTCGCCGACAGTACTCATAATATGGGTAAGCCCGCGAAGTTTGTGATCGGCGATGGCAGCATCAGCGACAACTTTGAGCAGTGCTTGATCGGCCTGAAAGAAGGTGAAAGCAAAGCCATCGAACTTAAAGCGCAAGATGCGTTTGGTATGCCAAATCCAGACAACATTCATCATATGGATCGCGCCAAATTTGTCGGTGACAACCAAGTTGAAGTGGGCACCATCATGGCTTTTTCTGGCCCCGATGGCGTTGAAATTCCGGGCATCATCACCGAGATCGCAGGTGACTCGGTTACGGTTGACTTCAACCACCCATTAGCCGGACAAGATGTTAGCTTTGAAGTTGAGATTTTAACGGTTGAGCCAAGTAATTCTTAAACTGACTCGCATCGAGAAGTGAGTTGAGTATAAAATAGCGAGCCTAAGTTTCCCCATGAGCAAGAACATGAAAATACTTTTAGCTAATCCGCGTGGCTTTTGCGCCGGCGTAGATCGCGCCATCAGCATTGTTGAGCGTGCTTTAGAAATGTATCAACCACCTATTTACGTTCGCCATGAAGTGGTGCATAACCGTTTTGTGGTTGAAGGGTTGAAGCAACGTGGGGCGATTTTCGTTGAAGAACTCAGTGAAGTGCCAGACGACAACATCGTCATTTTCTCCGCTCATGGTGTGTCACAAGCGGTGCGTAAAGAAGCCAAACAGCGTGATTTAACCGTGTTTGATGCAACGTGTCCGTTGGTGACCAAAGTGCATATGGAAGTGGCGCGTGCCAGCCGCAAGCATATGGAAGTGGTGTTGATTGGTCATGCCGGACACCCAGAGGTGGAAGGCACTATGGGTCAATACGCCAGTGACACGGGTGGCATGTACTTGGTTGAGAAGCCGCAAGATGTACTTGAGCTGCAAGCTAAAGTCAAAGATCCAAGCAATCTACACTACGTCAGCCAAACCACCTTGTCGGTGGATGAAACCGCCGATGTGATTGATGAGCTGCGCCGCGTGTTTCCGGATATTCAAGGTCCGCGCAAAGACGATATTTGCTACGCGACCCAAAACCGCCAAGATGCGGTGCGCGAAATGGCAAGCCAAGTCGATGTGTTGGTGGTTGTAGGGTCGAAAAACTCTTCTAACTCGACGCGTCTAAAAGAGTTGGCAGAAAAACTGGGTACGCCTGGTTATTTGACGGACTGCGCTGAAGATATTGAACCACAATGGTTTGACGGTAAAACCAGCGTCGGTGTTACCGCAGGCGCATCAGCGCCAGAAGAACTGGTCAATCAGATTCTCGACCGCATCAAAGAGCTTGGCGGCGAAAGTGTCGAAGAAGTTCAAGGTCGTGAAGAGAACATGTTCTTTGAAGTGCCAAAAGAGCTGCAAATCAAGCAAATTGACTGATACAGCTGTTATCTTTAGCGCCGAATAAAAAGGGCTCCCATTGGGAGCCCTTTTGCATTAATGAACAGACTTATCCATTAAGCGGTTTTGGTGACGACTTGCGGTTTTTCTTCATCCGCCAAATCCGTTTCACCTTTGCCCTTCGATACTTTGATAACGTAAGTTGCAACGGCTAGGGCAAATACCACACCGACGATAGTCGACGTTACCATTGGTAGGCCAAAGCCTAGTGTGCTGTTGTTAAGAATAAAGGTCACACACACTGAAGTCATAAAGCTGGCTGGAATGGTGGTGATCCAGTGCAGTTTGTTATGACGTAGCAAGTAAGCGGAAGCCGTCCAAAGCATCATTACTGCGGTAGTTTGGTTCGCAAAACCGAAGTAGCGCCAAATGATACCGAAGTCGACTTGAGTGAGGATGCCACCAATAATGAACAGTGGTGCAGCCATTAACAGGCGATTGCGCAGGCTCTTTTGTTCAACGTTAAAGTATTCAGCCAAAATCAAACGGCTTGAACGGAACGCAGTGTCACCTGAGGTGATAGGCAGAATCACAACACCTAGGAAGGCAATGATACCGCCAAATACGCCAAGCAGACCAAACGATGCGGTGTAAACCACGTTACCTGGTCCGCCGTTGGCAACTGCGTCTTGCAGTGAATCCAATGAGCCGAAGAAAGACAGTGCAATGGCACACCAGATAAGCGCGATAATGCCTTCACCGATCATGGCGCCAAAGAATACGAAGCGACCATTTTTCTCGTTTTCCATGCAGCGTGCCATCAATGGCGATTGAGTGGCGTGGAAACCCGAGATTGCACCACAAGCGATAGTGATAAATAGCGCAGGCCATAAAGGCATATCTTTAGGGTTAAGGTTGCTGAACATATCGCTAACGGCAAAGTCGCTCATGATGGTGTGTTCAGATGAGAATGCGATAGCCGTCATTAGACCAACCGACATAAAAATCAATAGCGCGCCGAACAGTGGGTAGAAGCGGCCAATGATTTTATCAACCGGAACAATCGTCGCCAGAATGTAGTAAGCGAAGATAATGCCGACCATAGTACCCATGCTGACTGTCCAATCGGTTTGGTCGTTAATCAGATTAGTGATCATGCCAGCCGGTGCTGAAACAAACACCACGCCAACCAGCAGCAATAGAACAATAGCAAAAAGGTTCATAAAGTGTTTTGCGCCATTGCCTAAGTAGCGGCCAGTGATGCTTGGCACAGAAGCACCGCCATTACGTACTGACAACATGCCAGAGAAGTAATCGTGCACGGCACCAGCAAAGATACAACCGAGTACAATCCACAGCATGGCTGCAGGGCCGTACAGTGCACCCATGATCGGGCCAAAAATAGGACCCACACCAGCGATGTTAAGTAGTTGAACTAGATAGACTTTCTTGGTTGACATCGGCACATAGTCAACACCGTCTTGTTTTGTATGAGCAGGAGTTTGGCGTTTCTCATTGATACCAAATACTTTTTCAACGAAAGCACCGTAGATCACGTAGCCACCGATCAGCGCGGCGACACAGGTTAGAAACCACAACATTGTTCTCGTCCTTTGTAATTATGTAATTAACAGTTTTATAACTTCAGGCTGGATACTACGCTCAGTTGTAGCCATTCGCATTGGCTAATCGATTGAGCGGTCGTATGGCAAAGCGAATGGTTAATAGCGCTATTTAGCGGTTTTTGGACCGATTGAGTGGTAATCTGATTGTGTGAGCGGCATCAATATCGCGTTGAAAAGTTAAGAGGTTAGTAATGAAAGTATTTTGGATCTGCGCTGTGTTAGGGTTAACCGCGTGCAGTGCGACCACAGAGCAACTTGCTGAGCAAGGCAATTGGCATCAAATCGGTTATCAAGATGGTATCGCCGGGCACAGTCAACGCACTCAGCGCAATTTGCAGTCAATGGGTAATGTCAATCAAGCCGATTACGCACAAGGTTATCTCGAAGGAGTACAAGAGTACTGTAATCCAGCCTTTGCCTATCAGATTGGCCTTTCCGGACAGTATTACGAAGGGGTTTGCGAAGGCACGCCACAAGGACAAAAATTTCGTATGGAATGGCAACGCGGTTGGAATGATTACAACCAGTAAGCTTGTATCATTTTTGAGCGTCTAACCAAGTGAGGATTTTTCTGACAGATTTGCATTGAGCGCTTTGCTAGTTTTTGGACGATTCATACACAGACGAAAAGATAGCCAAGTTTCATGTTTAAAAGAATGTTATTGCTGGTGGCGCTGCTGGTCCCTTTTGCGGCGCAAGTTCAAGCATCAGGGCCAGTGCGTGAAACCATCAAGGTAAAGCGCAAAATCAAAAGTGAAAAGCATAAGGTTAAGAAAACCGTTAACAACACCAAACGTACGGTGAACGAGTTAGAGCAAGGCACTTATGTTGAAAACAGCGTTAAACGTAAAGTTGATGATGTGACAGACCCAATTACCGATAAGGTCGATACTGTAAAAGACTTAACCGACCCTAACGAATTAAAAAAACGCGCAAAAGAGGAAGTGAAAGACAAAGAGCAAGAAGCCTTTGACGACTGGTTATATGAAAAATAGCCAAACCGAGAAATAACGCCATATCTGGCGTTAATCGTCGTAAGTTTCCACAGCGCGGCGTAAAAAGCCATTTTGCGTCGCGAGCTGCGCTTTGGCTGCGGCTAGATCCAATCCGGTTAGCAGCATAAGTATTGCCAGTTTGACATCGTAATCGGTCACGACCAAGCTTTCAGTCGCTTGTTGCTCGCTGCAATCGGTCGCTTGCATGACGATGCGAGCGGCGCGCGCCACGAGCTTTTTGTTGGTTGCTTTCACATCGACCATCAGATTCTGATAACTCTTGCCCACACGTATCATCGACGCCGTGGTAAGCATATTGAGCACCAATTTTTGTGCCGTGCCAGACTTTAAGCGCGTTGAACCGGTTAATGCTTCTGGGCCGACCACTGGGCTTATTGCGATATTCGCCAGTTCAGCAATTTTAGACTCTGGATTGCAAGATAAAGCGACGGTGGTTGCGCCCAGTTGATTGGCGTATTCTAGGCCACCAATCACATAGGGCGTGCGACCGCTGGCGGCAATGCCGACCACCACATCTTTGCGGCTAAATTGAATGTCTTTAAGGTCCTGCGCACCAAGTTGAGGAGAATCTTCTGCGCCTTCTTGAGCTTTGAACATCGCAGCGCTGCCGCCAGCAATCAAGCCAATCACCAGTTGGTCAGACACTCCAAATGTCGGTGGGCATTCCGATGCATCCAGCACGCCTAAACGGCCACTGGTGCCTGCGCCCATGTAGATGAGTCGACCTCCGTTTTGGAAAGCCTCAGTAATGGCATCAACCGCACTCGCAATATCGGGCAGCACTTGTTCGACGGCGAGCGGAACTAACTTATCTTGTTGATTGAGGCGCTCGACGATTTCCAGAGATGAAAGTAAATCGATATCCATGGTATCTGGATTGCGCTCTTCTGAAACTAAGCGAGAAAGTGCGGAGATGAGTGCGTCGTTGGTCATGGTAATCCTTGTTAATCAGCGAAATAGGCCGTGCAGAAAATACGTTGTTCAGTCTGTGAAATAGATAACGCCTAATGAGGCTAGCTTACTGGCTCCGGTGACATCGGGCAAATTACTCGACAAGTTATGAATACGGCGCTGAGCAAGCCATGCGAACGCCATGGCTTCCATGTAGTCGCCATCGATGCCCTTATCGGTGGTTGGCGTCACTAGCCAATCATCCAATAACACCGTCAAACGTCCCATAAGCAGTGGATTACGTGCGCCGCCGCCGCAGACCAATAGCTCTGGATTTGGGCCTTGTTGGTAACGTCGCACCTCGTTTGCGATACTCTGAGCGCTGAGCTCACACAGAGTACTTTGTACATCATGGGCAAAAAGATCATCGGTGGTCAAATGCTGCTTAAGCCAGTCGAGATTAAACAGCTCCCGACCAGTACTCTTAGGTGCTGGCAGAGAAAAATAAGGCTCTTGCAACAGACGAACAAGCAGCGCGTGGTTCACTTGTCCTTGCAGTGCAAAGTAGGCGTCTTGATCAAAAGGTTTTCCAGTGTGTAACTGACACCAAGCGTCCATCAGCATATTTCCTGGTCCAGTATCATAACCGACGACAGGGCCATTCACGGGCAGAACGGAAATATTGGCGATGCCACCGATATTAAGCACCACCACACTTGAATCTTGGCTGGCAAAGATTTGTTTATGGAAAGCAGGAACCAGCGGCGCACCTTGACCGCCCAACGCCATGTCTTTACGGCGAAAGTCGGCGACAGTATCGATGCCAGTTTTTGCCGCAATGATGTTGGCATCGCCAAGTTGAATGGTAAACGGCACTGCGCTGTTTGGCTGATGAAAGACTGTTTGACCGTGATTGCCAATCGCGCGTATTTCGCTTGGGCTGACATTAGCTTTAGCCAATAGTTGGTTAACTGCATTGGCAAATAGATGGCCGAGCAAATGGTCAAGCTCCCCAATTTCAACCAAATTGGTTTCTTGGCCGGTACAAATCTGCAATAAACGCTGCTTGAGCGCGTCGGGCATCGGCGTATCGTGATGGGCAAGTAATTCGATTTTATCGCCATCGATTTCGACTAACGCGCTGTCGACGCCGTCCATGCTGGTTCCTGACATAACGCCGATATACAGTTCTCTCATTCCTGTCTCGCTGTGCAAATGTTTCTCGTGTCTATTGTAATGGATTGTTAAAGCGAATAATCTCGAAAATTCGTTAATTTAAGAGACTGTATAGAGAAAAGTATGGGACCCTTGTGGCTAGACGTAGCAGGCTATGAACTGACTGCGGAAGACAAAAACATTCTTGAGCACCCAACTGTTGGCGGTGTGATCCTATTTTCACGCAATTTTCACGACAGTCAGCAGTTACTGGCTTTGAATCATGAGATTCGCAAAGCGGCCAAACGACCAATTCTGATAGGTGTGGATCAAGAAGGGGGGCGAGTCCAACGTTTTCGCGACGGTTTTTCTTTAATTCCTCCCGCGCAGCTTTATGCGCAAAGCCGTGATGGCGAAACTTTAGCCAAGCATGCTGGCTGGTTGATGGCGGCAGAACTGATTGCTCACGACATTGATTTAAGTTTTGCTCCGGTGCTGGATAAAGGGCATGAGTGCAAAGCCATCGGTAATCGCGCTTTTGGCGATGATGTTGAGACTATTGTTCGCTACAGCTCGGCGTTTATGCAGGGTATGAAAATTGCTGGTATGGCAACCACAGGTAAGCATTTCCCAGGTCACGGCGGCGTGATTGCTGATTCGCACCTTGAAACGCCTTACGACCAGCGTGATTGTATTTTTGAGTTGGACATGGCGGTGTTCAAAACCCAAATTGAGCAGGGGCTACTTGATGCCATGATGCCAGCTCATGTGATTTATCCGCACTATGATACTCAGCCAGCTAGCGGCTCCGAGTATTGGCTCAAACAAATTCTACGTCGCCAATTGGGCTTTAATGGGATCATTTTCTCTGATGATCTGACGATGGAAGGCGCGGCTATCATGGGCGGTCCTGCTGAGCGCGCTGCGCAGTCGTTGGCGGCGGGGTGCGATATGTTGCTGGTGTGCAATCAACGCGATGCCCAAGTTGCGGTTCTGGATCACCTGCGGATTGTTGAAGTGGAACACGCTGGCGTACTTGCTAAGCAAAAAGCGTATGACTGGAAAGAGCTGCAGCGTACGGATATGTGGCGTCACGCGTCAAGTCTGGTTAAGCGCGCATTGGATGCTTAACCCAGCCTACGATATTAAGTTTGTTCATAAAAGCAGCGCAATGGCGCTGCTTTTTCGTCTCTGCTGTAGCGATTGACGCTGCGATCAG
Organism: Vibrio xiamenensis; assembly: GCF_900100015.1. Lineage (GTDB taxonomy): Bacteria > Pseudomonadota > Gammaproteobacteria > Enterobacterales > Vibrionaceae > Vibrio > Vibrio xiamenensis. The sequence goes on from NZ_FNDD01000012.1 coordinate 116,058, forward strand.
TGAAAGCCTAACCGCTCTTTCAGCGCTTTGAGATAACGGCGACTGACTGGCACTTTTTGCTCGCTGGCGGTGATGATTTCAGCCAGGCCATTTTCCAGTAATTTAATCTCTTTAATCGCGCTTAGATTGATCAAATATTGGCGATGGCAGCGCATCAATGGGGTTTTTTCTTCGAGCACTTTGAGCGTTAGTTGGCTGGTGGTTTTTTGCGTCGCGGTTTGAATGTGTACGCCGCTTAAATCGGAATAGGCGAACTCAATGTCTTTGCTCGAGATAATGACAATGCGGTTATGCCCATAGCAGGGCACGTGGTCAAGTTGCGCCGGAGCAAGCTGTGCGTAGTCAATATCATTGACATGATCGGCTTTAATCAAGCGTTGCACAGTTTTTCTAAGCCGCGCCGTATCCACCGGTTTAAGCAGATAATCAAAGGCGTTTTCTTCAAAAGCCTGAATGGCGAATTGGTCATAGGCGGTGACAAATACCACCCGTGGCATGGTGTCGCTATCGAGCATCGCGAGCAGTTCAATGCCAGTAATTTGCGGCATTTGAATATCAAGAAACACCACATCAGGTTTGAGCTGATTGATTTTCTTCAGCCCTTCAATGGCGTTATTTGCTTCGCCAATGACTTCAATATCACCGGTTTCTTCCAATAGCTCAATCAACTCTTCGCGAGCCAACAATTCATCATCGATTACCAAGGCAGAAAACATCACTTTCTTCTCTAATATGGGGTATTGGGAATGATAAAACTCATCCGTGTATATTGTTCGGGCTTAACATCAATGTGTAACCCCGCATCTGGGCCAAACTGATTGGTTAAGCGTTTATCGACGATTTCAAGCCCTAGCCCGCTATGGTCTGGGTTTGGCGCCACATAACTGCCAGCATTGTCTTCCACCACAATCTGGTGACCGCCCGCGACAGGCTGGCTGAAAATTCGCACTCGACCGCTGTCGAGTAGATTAGAAACGCCGTGCTTGATGGCGTTTTCAACCAGCGGTTGAAGGGTAAAGGTAGGCAGTAGCTTGTCTAACAAGCTTTCTTCAATATCGATATCGACTTCAAGGCGATCGGTAAAGCGCGCTTTTTCGATGGTCAAATACGCGTTGACGTGGGCGAGTTCATCTCGCAGCGAAACGCTTTCAACTTTCTGTTTGAGGTTGCTGCGAAAGAACTGCGATAAGTGCTGAATCAGCTCGCGAGCTTTCGTTGGATCGCGACGAATCACGGCACTGATGGTATTCAGCGCGTTGAACAAAAAGTGTGGATTCACTTGCGCTTGCAGCAGCTTAATTTCCACTTGGGCAAGAAGCTCACGTTTTTGCTGGTAATCCCCATACAGAATTTGGCTTGATAGCAGCTGAGCAATGCCTTGGCCCATCGAGAGATTGATGGTCGATAGCAGTTTGCGTTTTGGCTCGTAGAGCTTAATGCTACCAATGACCTTATCGCCGGTGCGCAGCGGAATGATCAGCGCGGAGCCCAATTTGCACTCCGGTGAGATCGAGCATTGAAATGGATGCTCTCGGCCATCTAAATGGATCACGCGATTGGTTTTAATCGCATCTAAAGTACTCTGGGACGAAATTGGCGTATTGGGCTTATGGTGATCATCGCCAATGCCAACAAACGCCAAGATCTTATGTTCATCGGTGATCGACACTGCGCCAACATTGGTCTCTTCGTAAATGATGCGGGCAATTTTTTCGGCATTTTTGATATTAAAGCCGGCGGCGAGAATCCCCACTGAACGTTCGGCAATATTTAATGCACGACGCGAAAATGCGGCGGAATACTCTTCAAAGATGGTTTTACGGTCATGGACGATGCTCATAAACAGCGCTGCGCCAACCGAGTTGGCGATGATCATTGGCGCTGCAATCTGTGAGACTAAATTAAATGCTTGAGCAAATGGGTTGGCAACCAGCAAAATGATCAGCATTTGAATGATTTCTGCGACCAGAGTGACGGAAAACACCACCGTAGGGTTGAACAAGTGCGACGCTTTGCCTTTACGCAGCAGGTAAGTATGCAGTAAGCCGCCAATTAAGCCTTCTGCTGTGGTGGAAATAGCGCAAGCAACATCGGTAAAGCCACCAAGCGTGTAGCGATGCAAGCCGCCTGTTAACCCGACCAGAAAGCCGATGACGGGCCCGCCGAATAGGCCGCCCATGACTGCACCAATGGCTCGAGTGTTGGCAATCGCGTCATTGAATTGCAGTCCGAAATAGGTGCCCATGACACAAAATAGGGAAAACAGCAGGTAGACGCTAAATTTATGACTAAAACGCTTGGAAATACTTAGTAGTGGTAAAAACAGTGGTGTTTTACTCAGCATGTAAGCCAGTACTAAGTAAACGCACATTTGTTGCAGTAGCGAAAGGATTAGATCCATATATAAACATCCTTGGGTTTGCCACAGTTTAAAAGAAAATGCCTCACTTCACAGTGTCTTGGTCGTGTTTTTGCCATAAAGCGGTTATATTTAAGTGTGTAAAATAATTTTTACATTAAATGTTTTTTATTATTTACACTTGAAAATGATTTTAAGGCTGTTATTTTATCGTTTCATTCCGTAGTAACGGCCGGAAAATAAAACTGTAAATTAAAGTGTACAAGGTGAAGTCATGACAACCAACAAAAGCGAACTTAGCGATATCAATATCAGCGAACAAGAGATATTAATTACGCCCCAAGAGCTGAAAAACAAAATTCCTTTGAGTGACAAAGCGCGTCGCTTCATTCGTGAATCGCGTCAAACCGTTGCTGATATCATTCATAAACGTGATCACCGTTTGTTGGTTGTGTGTGGTCCTTGTTCTATTCATGACTTAGATGCCGCGAAAGATTATGCCCGCCGTTTAAAAGCATTATCTGCCGAATTAAATGACCAAATTTACCTTGTTATGCGCGTATATTTTGAAAAGCCTCGAACTACGGTTGGTTGGAAAGGGCTTATCAACGATCCGCACCTTGATGGCAGTTTTGATATCGAACACGGTTTGCACATCGGTCGTGAGTTGCTGGTTGAATTGGCCGAGATGGAAATTCCCCTTGCAACCGAAGCGCTGGATCCGATCAGCCCGCAGTACTTGTCGGATACATTTAGCTGGGCGGCGATTGGTGCCCGTACCACGGAATCACAAACTCACCGTGAAATGGCCAGCGGTTTGTCGATGCCAATCGGGTTTAAAAATGGTACCGATGGCAGCCTGTCTACAGCGATTAATGCGATGCAAGCGGCGTCTTCAAGCCACCGTTTTATGGGTATCAACCGCGAAGGCCAAGTTGCATTGCTGACCACTCAAGGCAACCAGAATGGTCACGTGATCCTTCGTGGCGGTAAGCAAACCAACTATGATTCTGTCTCTGTGGCGGAGTGTGAGCAAGAGATGGCGAGCAGTAATCTCGACTGTGCCTTGATGGTGGATTGTAGCCATGCTAACTCACGTAAAGATTACCGTCGTCAGCCTTTAGTGGCACAAGACGTGTTTAAACAAATTCGCCAAGGTAACCGCTCAATTATTGGTTTGATGATTGAAAGTCATATCAATGAAGGGAACCAGAGCTCAGATTTACCTTTTGAGCAAATGAAATATGGCGTTTCGATTACCGATGCGTGTATAAATTGGCAAGCAACGGAAGATTTGCTTCGCGAAGCGCATAGTGAACTGACGCCGTTTTTAGAAAATCGTTTGCAAGGGTAAAGGACCATCAATGGCTGTAGAACTGAATGATTTACGTAATGATATCGATGCTGTCGACAAACAGATTTTAGACCTTCTGGCACAGCGTTTGGCGCTGGTCGAAAAGGTCGGTGAAGTAAAAAGTCGCCACGGTTTGCCAATTTATGCGCCTGATCGTGAAGCCGCGATGCTCGCATCGCGTCGTGAAGAAGCGGAGAAAATCGGTGTACCACCACAACTGATTGAAGATATTTTGCGTCGTACCATGCGTGAGTCTTATGCCAGTGAAAAAGATTCTGGATTTAAGTGCTTAAATCCAGAATTGCGCTCGGTAGTGGTGATTGGTGGTCATGGTCAACTCGGTAGCTTGTTTGCGCGCATGTTTCGTTTGTCTGGTTACGAAGTCAAAGTCTTGGGTAGCCAAGATTGGGATAAAGCCGATGAGCTGCTCAGTGATGCTGGGCTGGTGGTGGTCACAGTGCCAATCCACTTAACTCAAGGCGTCATTGAAAAGTTAACCAACTTGCCAAAAGACTGCATTTTATGTGACCTGACTTCTATCAAAGCCAAGCCGCTTGAGGCGATGCTTAAAGTCCACTCTGGGCCAGTGGTTGGTTTGCATCCGATGTTTGGTCCTGACGTACCGAGCTTGGCAAAACAAGTGATTGTTCACTGTGATGGTCGCGACGCTGAGCAATATCAATGGCTACTTAAGCAGTTCTCGATTTGGGGGGCGAGCCTTTGCCAAATGGGCGCAGAGGATCACGACCACGGTATGACGCTGATTCAAGCGCTGCGCCACTTTACCTCGTTCGCTTACGGCCTGCACTTAAGCAAAGAGAACCCAAATATTGACCGCTTATTGCAGCTAAGCTCGCCAATCTACCGTTTGGAAATTGCCATGGTTGGGCGTTTGTTTGCCCAAGACCCGAACTTGTACGGCGACATTATTTTCTCTTCGCAAGAAAATATTGAGATGATCGAGCGTTTCCATCAGCGTTTAGGTGAGGCGGTGAAATTGCTCGAAGGGGGCAATAAACAGGCCTTTATTCGCAGCTTTAGCGAAGTGAGTCAATGGTTTGGTGATTACTCACAGCAATTTATGACCGAAAGCCAAAACCTGCTCAAACAGGCTAATGACTCGATTCACCGTGGATAATTTCGAGTTTGCTAACGAGCGGAATCTGATATTTAAAAAGAGCGCTTTAAGCGCTCTTTTTTGTATCAGTTGACCGGTCCTAAATAGGTTAAGAATGTTCTTCGTCGCCGATATCCGAGAGGTGTTCGATATTGCGATTGAGCAATTCATCGTTGCCCACGTTAAGCTGAACCAAGCGTTTGAGGTGGCTTAAACTTTCGATATCTATGTGGTCTATGCGCATCCGCAGCATGGCCCCGGATTGATCGACGATTTGGGTACTCATTGTCAGTTCGATTTCGCTGCCGGGCAGGGTAAAAAATACATCGATTAAATGCTCGTCGCTGAATTGAACATTGGGATCATCAACACTGAGCAGCAGACCATGCAGCGAAATGTCTTTGACTTGCCCAAAGCACTGTTTGCTGCCCTGTTCAAGTGTGGCAATCGCGTGATAGACAATACGGGAAAATTGGCGTCTTTCTCTCATTTTCTGACCTCGACATTTTTCCCTAAAGCGTAGCAAAAGAATCATACCTAAGAGTGAGCTATCGGTGATTGGCTCGCAAAATTGTGTGGTGAATAACATAAAAAAAGCCGCTGAAATCAGCGGCCTTGTCGTTGTTTAAGGTTCGATTGCGAATACGCTTACTTGGCAATACGTTTGTATTTGATGCGGTGTGGTTCAGCCGCTTCAGGACCAAGAGTTTTCTTCAGCCAATCCATGTATTCGGTGTAGTTACCTTCGTAGAAGTTTACTTGGCCTTCATCACGGTAGTCGATGATGTGCGTTGCGATACGGTCAAGGAACCAACGGTCGTGTGAGATAACCATGGCACAGCCAGGGAATTCAAGTAGGGCTTCTTCAAGCGCACGCAGCGTTTCAACATCGAGGTCGTTGGTTGGTTCGTCGAGTAGCAATACGTTGCCGCCGGCTTTAAGCAGTTTTGCCAAGTGGACACGGTTACGCTCACCACCGGATAGCTCACCAATCACTTTTTGTTGATCCGAACCTTTGAAGTTAAAGCGCGAGCAGTATGCACGAGCCGGAATTTCAAAGTTGTTGATCTTAATGATGTCAGCGCCTTCAGAGATCTCTTGGAATACAGTGTTTTTGTCATTCATTGAATCACGGAACTGATCCACTGATGCCAATTTCACGGTATCGCCCATTTCGATGCTGCCGGAGTCTGGCTGTTCAACGCCACTTAACATCTTGAATAGAGTTGATTTACCTGCACCGTTGGCACCGATAATGCCGACAATAGCGCCTTTTGGCATGCTGAATGACAGATCATCGATCAGCACACGACCATCAAATGACTTGGTTAAGTTTTTCACGTCAACCACTTTGTCACCTAGACGCTCACCTGGCGGAATAAACAGCTCATTGGTTTCATTACGTTTCTGATGATCAGAGCTTTGTAGTTCTTCAAAGCGCGCCATACGTGCTTTAGATTTTGCTTGGCGACCTTTAGGGTTTTTACGTACCCATTCAAGCTCTTTCTCGATGGTCTTTTGACGTGCGCTTTCTTGCGAGGCTTCTTGTTGTAGACGAGCATCTTTTTGCTCTAGCCAAGAAGTATAGTTACCTTCCCAAGGAATACCTTCACCACGGTCAAGTTCCAAAATCCAGCCCGCCGCGTTATCTAGGAAGTAACGGTCGTGGGTGATCGCAACCACAGTGCCGGTGTAATCCACCAAGAAGCGTTCTAGCCATGCAACAGACTCGGCATCCAAGTGGTTGGTTGGTTCGTCAAGCAATAGCATGTCTGGTTTTTCAAGCAGCAGACGACAAATCGCGACACGGCGACGTTCACCACCAGACAGGTGTTGGATTTTTTGGTCCCACTCAGGAAGACGCAGTGCGTTTGCTGCGCGTTCAAGGGTGTTTTCTAGGTTATGACCATCTTTAGCTTGGATCAGAGCTTCCAGCTCACCTTGCTCTTTGGCAAGCGCGTCAAAGTCTGCATCGGCTTCTGCATAAGCTGCGTATACTGCATCAAGGCGTTTTAGCGCATCAGCTACATCAGAAACGGCTTCTTCAACAACTTCACGAACGGTCTTAGATTCATCCAGTACAGGCTCTTGCGGTAGGTAGCCGACATTAAGGCCTGGTTGCGGACGCGCTTCACCATCAATGTCGGTATCGATACCGGCCATGATGCGTAGCAGGGTCGATTTACCCGCACCGTTAAGACCTAAAACGCCGATTTTCGCGCCAGGGAAAAAGCTTAAAGAAATGTCCTTCAGGATTTGACGCTTAGGTGGCACGATTTTGCTCACCCGCGACATGGTATATACGTATTCAGCCATCGCCGATCGTTCCTAAATTGTCTGTTTGAAAGTCAAAGTGGTCAGCATTTTAACTCATAAAACCGCGATTTGTTAACCGCCAATCGACCGAGATAAGATTTATTCGCAACATCAATGAAAATAACTGCTTTTGATTAATCAAAGCGTCAGTTATGTCACGCTTGCGTGAAATTATTCGGAAACGGGCTTAGACACTTTACACACTTGCTTAGAATAAGCCTTAATGGATGAGCATTCACAAGAACATGAGCAACAAGGATCATTGATGACTCCACGTAATCCTTCGCGCCCGCAACGCTTTCTAGCAGGTTTATGCACGTTAATTTGCGGCGCTACGATTCCTTTTTCTACCCAAGCACTTGATATTAAACAGCAGCGTGAGCGCTATGATGAAGCGCAGACGATGCTCGACAACCGCCAAGTTGAGCAGTACCAAGCGATGCGTTCTGAAATCGCGAGTTACCCATTAACGCCCTATATCGACTATCGAGCGTTTTTAGTTGATATTGGTGAGCGCTCGCCAAACGAGGTGAAGCAGTTTATCGCCAAGCATCAGGATTTCCCGTTTGCGAATCGCGTTGGTGCTCGTTATCTATTGAGTCTTGCCTCTGATAAAAAGTGGTCGACATTTTTGCAGTATCAAGACCACGAACCGACTGGCGAAACTTACCAATGTCATTACTACACTGCACAATATCAGGTTGGCGATAAAAAGCTTGCCTATCAAGGTGCGGAAAAACTTTGGTTGAGCGGTCATAGTGTCTCGAATGCTTGTGACGATCTATTTTCGGCTTGGCAAAAAGCCGGGCTTCGCAGTGACAAACTGATTCTGGCGCGCATGGTTAAAGCCTTTGAAGGGCGTAACGCTAGCCTGATGCGTTATCTGCAAAAACAGATCAAAGGTGACAAAGCTCAGCGTCAAGCTAAGGCGATGATTGATTTGTTCAATAAGCCAAGTAGTGTCGCGACATTTGCTAAACAATCGCCGCAAAGTGCGTTTTATCGTCAGCAAACCTATTTGGCGATGCGCGCTTTGACGCGCAGTGATGTGGAGAAAGCACAGCAGGTGTTTGCCAGCGTGGTGAAATCACAAGGTTTCTCTGCTGCTCAGCAGCAAAAAATGGCCGATTATATTGGTTATTATTCGATGAATACCGATTCTGCGTCACTTGCAGCCTGGCGTGATAAAGCGGTCAAAACCACCAAAGATTCAGCGCTGATTGAGCGTCGTATTCGCTTAGCGATCCAAAATCAAGATTGGCATGACGTCAATGATTGGATTGGGCGCCTGCCAGATGTTGAGCAAATGGAAAATCGCTGGCAATACTGGCATGGCCGCGCAGATATTGCGCTTGGTTATCCAACTAAAGGTCAGCAGCGCTTGAAGAAAATCATTGGTCAGCGCAATTTCTACAGTGTTGCGGCTGCCTCAGCGATTCATCAATCCATCCACTATCCGGTGGAAACCTTAACCCTTGATAAAGCGAAGGTTGCGCCATATACCGCGTCACTGGCGCGTATTGATGAGCTGATTGCTCGTGATAAAATCGCCGCTGCGAAAAGTGAGTGGCAGTGGCTATTGCGCTCGGTTGAATCGGCTCAGGACAAAGAAATGCTTGCGGCCTACGCAGCGAGCCAACATTGGCATCACTTAACCGTAACCGCCAGTATTCAAGCCAAACTGTGGGATCATTTAGAGCTGCGTTTTCCAGCTGCTCACCAATGGTGGTTTGATTTTTACGGCGAGAAAACCGGCATTAATCCCATCACCTTGATGTCGCTGGCGCGTCAAGAAAGTGCGTTTGACTCCGAAGCGCGATCGCCTGTTGGCGCGCGAGGGTTAATGCAGATCATGCCCGCTACCGCTAAATACACGGCGCGTAAATATAAGCTTGAGTATCAAAGCAGCGATGAGCTGTTTGATGTCGGCAAAAACATCGAGATTGGTAGCAACTACTTAAAAGGTTTATTGCAGCAATACGATAACAATCGAATTTTTGCATTTGCTGCGTATAATGCTGGACCAAACAGAGTAAAAACTTGGCGCGAACGTACCCAAGGAAAACTCGATGCATACGCGTTCATTGAAGCGATTCCGTTCAATGAAACTCGAGGTTACGTGCAAAATATTTTGATGTTTGAAACCTATTATCGCGATTTGCTGGGAGTGGACGGGACGTTCCTCAATCAACATGAGATCAATACCAAGTATTGAGTAGGAACTATGTCACAGCAACCTGAGTACACTGACTGGCAACAGATTGTCGATTTAATCAAACACAGTGTCGATAGCGAACAGCACAACATGCTATTGACCATGCTGTTAACGGCAGACGAACGTGAGGCGCTCATCGCCCGAGTGAATATCTTTAACGAATTGCTTAAAGGTGAGTTGTCTCAACGGCAAATCAGTCAGATGCTTGGCGTGGGTGTGGCTACCATCACTCGTGGCTCAAATGAGCTAAAATCGCGCAGTGATGAAGAAAAACAGCTGTTGGAAAAACTGCTGGGTTGATTTGAAAACCATTAAAAAAGAGCGTGAAAACGCTCTTTTTTTTGTGCCTGATTTAAGATCAGCGACTGATCATAAGTTCGCGGGAAAGTGCTCTGGATTGATAAACGGAATCAGTGCCAGAATCAACGCTTGATGATACACCGAGCTGCGCGTGAGCTGGTTGTGAGTCAGAAGACCAATCGCGCCGCCTTTTTGTTTGATATTTTCGGTGGCAAACACTTCGTCCATTACATCGCCAAGTTCGTTGGCATCGGCCAGTTTTTCAATTACCACCGGCGGTAGGCTTAAACTTGCCGAGCGCGATTCGCCGCGTTGATGGTGAGTTTCCACCACCATCCAAGCAAACGTCATATTGTTTTCAATTCCCGCTTCTAACCCGACGTAAAAATCGCCATTCGGCTCGGCTCGCTTGGCGTTACGTACCCGGTTGCGTGCTCCCGCGAGCGTTTCTGTATCACTCATTGGTTGGTCAGCGACTTCACTGGCGACGCTGACGCCTTTAAATTCAAAACCTTGATGAGAGAAGGTGCTCTCAAAGGCGCTTTGTACCGCGGCGATTTTGGCTGGGTTAAGCGAAGCGATAATCACTGTCTGGCTTGTCATTGGAGGCTCCTTGGCCGTTCATGTAGCGTAATTCAAGTTGTTCTATGGTCAATGGTACCGATAACAGATTGCCTTGCAAATAGTCGCAGCCACTTTGACTTAGCCAATATTGCACATCGCGATTTTCAACCCCTTCGGCGGTCACGATCATCGACTGTGAATGGCAAAGAGCGACCAGAGGTTTGAGCACGTGGCGTTTGTTGGTTTTGATAAGAGTTGTGAGAAACTCGCGATCAAATTTGATTTTCTGTACCGGATATTCCACCAGTTGAGTGATCGAAGTGTAACCTGACCCAAAATCGTCGATCGCCAATTTAAAGCCCATGGTTGAAAGATCATGCAGCAATGAATAGCTTTGTGAGTCGCTGGCAAAGGTTTCGGTGATCTCAAAATCTACGTTCGCTGGCGGCACTTGGTAAGCTTGCGCTAGATCGATGATGTATTTGGCCAGTTGCGCTGAATCTAGCTCTGCTGAAGACAGATTAATCGACAGGTCGACATTACAACCAAATATCGCACTTAGGCGCTGGAAGTCGGCAAAGGCGTTTTTGATTACCCAACGGTCAATTAAACCAAACATGCCGGTTTGTTCTGCGATAGGAATAAATTCGCCCGGAGCGACTTCGCCAAGGGTTGGCGAGTGCCAACGAATCAAAGATTCTACACCGTAAATATGTTCGCCAACTTGGTCAAAATACGGTTGGTAGCAAAGCGAAAACTCAAGGTCAAAATCAGCGTTACGCAGTGCTTGTTCAAGGCGCGCGCGGCGGCGTACAGTTTTGTCCAGCTCTTGGGAATAGTGAGCGATTTGGTTTTTGCCAGCACGTTTAGCTTGGTACATCGCGGTATCCGCATTGGACAGCAACTTGGTGATGTCGTCGGCATCGTCTGGATAGGCGGCAATCCCAATGCTCGCAGTGATAGGGAAATTGCTCAGTGGCGAGTCAGCGCCATGCTCGATGGGCTCCAAAATATCGTGCGCCAGCTTTTCAGCTATCACTCGTGTGTGGCTACTTGAGAGCAGAAATACCGCAAACTCATCCCCAGACAAACGAGCCGGTAAGCATTGCAAGCTGTAGCGTCTTTGATAGAGAAAACTGAGCTTTTTAATGTGCTCAGCAAAATCGACCAGTAGCGAGTCGCCAAGATGGTGACCGTATTTATCGTTGACGTACTTAAAGTTATCTAAGTCGATATACAAAATCCACGCGGTGCAGGGATTCATATTGGCGGTGAGCTTTTCTTTAAGGTGTTGCTGGAATTGATAGCGGTTCGCCAGTTGGGTTAAGTGGTCATTTTCCGCCATCGCCTTGGTTTTTTGGTAGCTGGAATTGAGTTCGTTGTACATATTATGTACTCGAACAGAGAGGCGGCCAATTTCGTCATTCGAAGCGATTTTCTGAATGTTACCACGTTGATTTTGCTCGACTTCTTTCAATTGACGATCAAGGTTGGTGATCGGTCGAATCACACGTTGGTAGAGCAAATACAAAAGAATAAACAGGGTCACGGTCGCCGACACACCGTAAGACAACATCAGTTTTCTCTCGATACCTTTGAGTTCATTTTTCAACAGGTACTGGGCCGGAGAAAGGACCGCGTATAAGTTTGGCATTAGCTCAACCGATTGAGTAATACCTTGGTTGTGTACTGGCTTATTGGCGAAATATAAGCTGGTGTCGTTTTCGTATTCGACTTTTTCCCGCAGCGTATCAAACTGCTGGAGTGCGAGATACACCACCACAAAATACACCTGATCACGATTGTAGCTCAGTGGTGTGGTGAGGGTTTTTTTATCCAGCACATCGTAACGGATCAATGCACTTTGCCCCAGACTATCGTGGGAAAACACCAAGTTTGATGTCGTTTTGTTGTTTGAGTAGTCGGCGGCAACCTGAGACAGAACTTGTGGATCGGCTTTCGCAAATGGATCGTCTTGATTATCGGAATAAAACAGCACTTTTTGTTTGCTGTTCAAAATCGCGATCGAGACCTTGCCTTGACCGTTATGATGCAGGGCATTAATGGTTTGCTGCAGGTTTTCGTACAGATCAAGCTCACTGTATGGATTGCTTCGTTGACGCAGGTAATGCTGCACGATATCGCTTTGAGTTAGCGTCAAGGAATAACTATTAAGCGTGGCGACCGATTGGCGAAAATGTCCGGCCAGTTTTTCCATGGTTAATTGCAAGTAACTGCATTCGCGTTTGATTAATGAATCTTTTTGACTGTAGTAAATACTGTAGCTGGAAATAACCGAGCTCAGAAGAATCACCGGGGTGACTAATAACAGCACTCTAGTGTTGAGTTTCATGATCTTTAAGGAGTTTATGTATTATTTTTGCCCTTAAATTGATGTTATTTGCTGACAATCCTGTGTCTATGAGTCCGTGTCCGGTAAGAATCTGTTCAGGAAATAGCGTCGAATCATTTAAATACCAATCGGGCATCAATTTTAGAGCGCTTAAATTCGGTGTCGCAGCCCGTACATATTGGGCATTCTCGGCCGCGACCTGAGGTGTAGAAAGATATTCGAGCAGAGCTTTTGCCTGCTGTTTATTTTTAGAATGTTTATTAATCGCCATGCAATCAACCCAAATATAGGGTTCACCTTTAGGCACGACATAACCCCAAATGGGTTTATCCATGTAGCGATTCAAGGCGTAATTATCACCGCTGTACGCCATTGCGATCGAAATATCTTCGACATCAGCATGGCTGCGGACATAACTCAAAATATATTCAAATGAAGCGATATTGGGTAAAGCGGCTTGCATGGTGGAATAGGCTTGATGCAGATCGTTGGCGTTATCGGTAATCGGTGATAATCCCAAGCTGCTTAAAGCTGGAAGCAGTGTTTCAACCGTATCGGTAATCATACCCACATGACCGCGCAGTTCTGGTGCTGGGCTGAGAAATTCGGCCCATGTTTGCGGTGGATTTGAAATACGATCTTTACGATAAGTAATGCCGACGTTACCCCAAAAATAAGGTATCGCATAACGTCCGCAAGCTTGATTCCATTTCGGCGCATTATTTTGAGTATTTTGCAGAGTTGACAGATCATCAAACGCACCTAAATCACCGTAAAGTTTAGCGGAGATGTTATCGAGTACGATAATGTCGAAAGGCAACTGCGGGCTATTCATCATCAACAGATTACGTTCGTCGTCGTTATCAAAATTAGAGATTTTGATCTCTTGGTTGTTGAGAGTTTGCCACTTATGGGCTACGTGTGGAGACAGGGAGTCTTCCCACATGTAAATGTTGATTGGAGGAGGTTCAGCGCGACCAAAAGCGCTGAATAAACAACAAATAGCAACCGGAAAACTGGCTCTCATAACTGCATTTGGGTATTTATTAGACGCGTTAAGATAGCAGCTTCTTATTTACAAACAACCCTAATTTATAAATTTAATGAATAAATTAGGGTCGTCTCATTTTTGTTATGAAATATATGCTATGCGGTATTTAATCAAGTTTTACTTGAGTTGCTTTGATGTTTTCACTTGGGTAGCAACCTAATACTTTTAGGTGTTTGGTCAGCTTGGTTAATTCAGTAAGCGCTTGCTGCATATGTTCGGAATTGAGCTGAGCTTCCAAATCGACATAAAACATCTCTTCCCACGGGTTACCCATGATCGGACGCGATTCAAGCTTGGTCATGTTAATGCCGTATTTTTGCAGTACTAACAGAGTTTCAACCAAAGAGCCAGCGTGTTGCGACGTCGACATGATGAGTGTCGTTTTGGCCGGAATTTGGCTCGATACTTCAACCGGTTTACGTGCCACGATAATAAAACGGGTATGGTTTTCGGTCTGATTGGCAATCTGGCTTTGCAGTGATTGCAAACCATAAAGTTTACCGCTGGTGGCATTACCTATTGCAGCAACATCGTTGCGGTTGAGTTCTTTGACCTTTTTCATTGCATCTGCAGTACTGGCGCAGGATTCCAGCGTGACCCCTTTAAGGCGGCTTAAAAATTCACTGCACTGCTGATGTGGCTGCGGATGAGAGTAAAGCACTTTGATGTCTTCCAGACGAATGTCGCCTGTGGCAACCAGGCAGTGCTCGATAGGTAAAGTGAGTTCGCCGACAATATATAAGGTTGTGTGTTGCAGTAAGTCGTAGACTTCGTTAATCGAACCTGAGCTGGTGTTTTCAATCGGTAGAACACCAAAGTCGGCATGGCCGGATTCCACCGTGTTAGTGACTTCTTTGAAATGTCCGCAGTTGACCTCAATCAGTTCGGTGTTTTTACGGCTGAAATATTCGCGGCTGGCAAGGTGAGAGTAGGAGCCTTTGGCACCAAGAAATGCCACTCGCGCTATCGGTTTACGACTTAATTCTGGGTTAGCAAGGTTTTGTAAGTAAGACTGCTGAAGCAGGACAGAATCTTCAATGATGGTGTGAAACAGTTTGGTGATGTATTGGGCATCGAGTGCATAATTGTCTCGGCCCGAATTAATCAGTTTGACCAACAGTTGTTGTTCGCGTTCGGCATCGCGAACTGGTTTGGACGTCTGAACTTTGCTTTTAGCAACTTCGATGCTCAGTTGGCGACGCTCAGAGAGCAGTTTTAGTAAGTTGTCGTCCAGTTCATTTAGGCGAAGACGAATCTCGTCGAGCGAATATTTCTGTTCAGTCATTCTAATTATCCTTACATGAAAAAAGCCTCCCTTGTGGGGAGGCTTTCTATCTATTCGTTTTTGATTGCTCTTTTTGAAACGACCTAGCCTCCATTAAACACGGCGCATAAAAAAGAAATCAAAAAAGAATAGAGTGAATGAGTACATATTTATGTCGGGTTAGTGAATACGTTAAACACAATAAGCAAGCCACTGTATGGCGTCAAGAAAAAAATAGCGCCTTGCGGCGCTACTTAAAAATTCCTCTTTATTCTACGGTTTCTTCAACCACTGGTTTTTCCGTTCTGCGAGCTTCTGGTTTGTGGCGCAGCTTGTTCAGTTGACGTTCCAGTTTTTGCTCCACTTCATTAATGGCCGCGTATAGGTCTTCATTATCTGCCGAGGCGACCAATTTTCCTTTTGGAATCGTAATGACGGCTTCAAAACGTTTTTGTTTGTTAGGCTCTTCACTAAAAGAAGCTTGGCAACCAATAATGTCCACTTGCCATTTTTCTAGCTTTTTGAACTTACTCTCAATATGGTTGCGGATTGCAGAGGTGATGTCGATGTTTTTACCAGTGATGTTTACTTTCATATTGCTTTTCCTCTGTAGAATCCCTCATGGGTTAACTTCAGATTACTCGTTCAAGACAAAATAGATGTGACTTGGATCACGGATAAAAACGGGTTTTTGGGCTTCGAAATGCTTTGTGATCCATCGCAAAGAGTCCTCGCTTTATGCAACGAAAAAGCTTGAGCTTCGCAATAAATAACGCTACGTTTGAAAAGGTAGCAAGCTAGAAATTTTCCGTTTTTAGGGGCTTTGTTCGTTCCTTGGAAGTTGCGTGCTTAGTCTTTGAACAATAAGGAAATTTGCTATTCATCACGCTTGAGTATTTTTTAAACTAGCGCCATTTTTGCTGATATTTATATAATGGATTAGCCAGTTAAAACCATCGAATTTTGATATAAAAAACCGCAGTGAAGACTGCGGTTTTTTGCGTTTTAAGAATGGCTTATTTTACCGGATTGAGTTTAATCAGCTCTTGGGTATGAGCAACAGCATCATCCATGCCTAACGCTTTATACGCTTTCAGCTGAATTTTCAGTGATTCACGTGCCGCTTGAGTATCAGGGTAGGCCTTTTGCAGTTCTTGAGCGCGATTGATTGCCGCAATCCAAGCTTCACGGCGCAGATAGAAATCCGCTGTGGCTAAGTCATATTTCGCCAAACGGTTTTTAAGTGCAAACATACGTTGATGCGCATCTGCCGCGTAAGGGCTGTTTGGGTAGCGTTCAAGTAAATGTTTGAAGTCAGAGAACGCTGCTTTGACCGGTTCAGGATCGCGGTCGCTGCGGTCGACGCCAAACATGTCGTGCATAAAGTTGCGATCTTGCGCCATATGAGTCAGGCCGCGCATATACAGCACCCAATCAAGTTTTTCATGGGTTGGGTTCAAACGTGTGAAACGTTCAATCGTCGCGAGGCCAAGGGCTAAATCATCGTTTTTATAGTAAGCGTAAATCAAATCGAGCTGAACTTGTTCGGAATACGCACCGAAAGGATAACGAGAATCTAGCGCTTCTAGCTTTTCGATCGCCGTCATCCAGTTACCTGCTTGAAGAGAAACTTGAGCTTCGGAGTAAAGATCGGAAGGGGGAATATCCGGAACAACCTCTTTGTCGCTGCTTGAGCAGCCCACCAAAAGAGACATGGCCAATAAGCCAGATAATGTACGCAGTTTCATGTCAGGAGAGAGTTCCTTTAGGTAAATATTTCTTAAGCTTCGTTACATTCGCTCGAGTAACGGATACAATAAAGCCATTATTTTTCCATACTAGTGAGCATTAGTCTCACAGTTTTTAAAAAAGTTCGATATGGCTCAGCAGATTGAATTAACGAATACCGTAAGTGACAGCCAATTAGGCCAACGTCTGGATCAGGCGATCGCCGAATTATTTTCTGATTTTTCCCGTTCTCGCCTCAAAGAGTGGCTATTGGACGGCAAAGTTCAAGTGAACGGTGAAGTGGTCACCAAACCGAGAACCAAAGTCATGGGCGGTGAGCTTATTACCGTTCAAGCAGAACTTGAAGACGAAGAGCGTTGGGAAGCACAAGATATTGCACTGAATATCGTTTATGAAGATGACGATATTTTGGTGATCAATAAACCGCGTGACTTTGTGGTTCACCCTGGTGCAGGTACTCCAGATGGTACGGTGCTTAACGCATTATTGTTCCACTATCCGGAAATCGCCGAAGTGCCACGTGCCGGGATTGTCCACCGTTTAGATAAAGACACCACAGGTTTGATGGTGGTGGCGAAGACAGTACCAGCGCAAACTCGTTTAGTGCGCGCCTTGCAAAAACGTAAAATCACTCGTGAGTACGAGGCGATTGCGATTGGTCGTATGACCGCAGGTGGTATGGTCGACAAACCGATTGGTCGCCATTCAACCAAGCGTACTTTGATGGCAGTGACGCCAATGGGTAAGCCTGCGGTAACCCATTATCGCGTTGCAGAGCATTTTCGTGAGCACACGCGTATTCGCTTGCGCCTAGAAACCGGCCGTACACACCAAATTCGTGTTCATATGTCGTATCTGCAGCATCCATTGCTTGGTGATACCGCTTATGGTGGCCGCGCGCGTATTCCTCGCGGTGCTACTCAGCAGCTAACCGACATGATTCGTCAATTTGATCGTCAGGCGCTGCATGCGGCTATGCTGCGTTTCGAGCATCCGGTTACGGGTGAAGAGCTTGAGTTCCATGCGCCAATTCCAGATGATATGGTGGCAATGACAGAAGCGCTTCGAGCAGATGCCGAGCAGCACGGACTAGAAGAAGAGTATTAATGCGCGAATTGATCATTCCTAACTGGCCAGCCCCAAAATGTGTAAAAGCGGTGTCTTCCACACGTTTTGGCGGTGTCTCACTTGCCCCTTATGCAGGGTTGAATGTTGGTGCTCATGTTGGGGATGATTTGCATTTGGTTGAGCAAAACCGCCAGCGCGTGACTCAATTGGCTGAAATGCCGAGTGCGCCGGTGTGGCTCAATCAAACTCATTCGACCGAGGTCGTGGTGTTAAACGCGCCAACATCGATGGTGGTGGATGCCGATGGCGCATTTACGACCCAAGGCGGTGTGGTGTGTAGCGCCATGACCGCAGATTGCCTACCGATTCTACTCACCAATACTCAAGGCACCCAAGTTGCGGCAGTGCACGCAGGTTGGCGAGGATTGGTTAACGGCATTACCGAAAATGCGTTAAACCATTTCTCAGGTGATGTGATGGCTTGGCTTGGGCCGGCGATTAGTCCGAGCGCCTTTGAAGTCGGTGATGAAGTTCGCCAAGCGTTTATTGAAAAGCACTCTCAGGCGCATCTCGCGTTTACACCGGGTAAGCAAACCGGTAAGTGGTGGGCAAATATGCCGCTGCTGGCAACCCAGCGCTTACAACGCCAAGGTGTGATGGCCATCTACGGTGGCGATCTCTGTACCTATCAAGACCCAGAACGCTTTTATTCTTATCGTCGTGATGGGGTTACAGGCCGCCAAGCCAGTTTTATCTGGATTGCAGAATAATTCGCGTCGGGTTCGATCTTTTGGTGTAACCTGCATCTCCCCCCTTGAAAATTCCCTTTCACGTATCCATCTTCCTTGATAGTTAAGTCACGATTATCTTTATTGAGGTTAGGAAGGTAGATATGCGTCTCGATAGATTTACCAGCAAGTTTCAAGTTGCGATTTCTGATGCTCAGTCATTAGCACTTGGGCGCGATCATCAATACATCGAACCAGTACACCTTATGGTGGCTTTGCTCGATCAAAATGGTAGCCCGATTCGTCCACTGCTGACGATGATGGACATCGACGTTACTCAGTTACGTTCAAAACTGGGCGAAATTCTCGATCGCTTACCGAAAGTCAGTGGTATTGGTGGCGATGTTCAGCTCTCTTCTGCGATGGGCAATATGTTCAATCTGTGTGACAAGATTGCTCAGAAACGCAAAGATGCTTACATCTCATCCGAGATTTTCTTGCTTGCTGCCCTTGAAGATCGCGGCCCGCTAGGCAGCCTGCTGAAAGAGATTGGTTTGACTGAGAAAAAAGTCAGCGGCGCGATTGAGAAAATTCGCGGCGGCCAAACCGTCAACGATCCTAATGCCGAAGAGCTGCGCCAAGCGCTAGAAAAATTCACCATTGATCTTACTGAACGTGCCGAGCAGGGCAAACTTGACCCTGTTATTGGTCGTGATGATGAAATTCGCCGCACCATTCAAGTTCTGCAGCGCCGTACCAAAAATAACCCGGTTATTATTGGTGAACCAGGGGTCGGTAAAACCGCCATCGTCGAAGGTTTGGCTCAGCGTATTGTCAATAACGAAGTGCCTGAAGGGCTGCGCAATAAACGCGTATTATCGCTCGACATGGGTTCATTGGTTGCGGGGGCGAAATACCGCGGCGAGTTTGAAGAGCGGTTAAAATCGGTGCTCAATGAGTTAGCCAAAGAAGAAGGCAACGTCATTTTGTTCATCGATGAAATCCATACCATGGTCGGCGCTGGTAAAGGCGAAGGCTCGATGGACGCCGGTAATATGCTAAAACCTGCATTGGCACGTGGTGAGCTTCACTGTGTCGGTGCCACCACTTTGGATGAATATCGTCAATACATCGAAAAAGATCCGGCGCTTGAACGTCGTTTCCAAAAAGTATTGGTTGATGAGCCAAGCGTGGAAGATACGGTGGCCATTTTGCGTGGTTTGAAAGAGCGCTATGAGCTGCACCACCATGTGGAAATCACTGATCCGGCGATCGTTTCGGCGGCCAGTTTATCACACCGTTATGTATCAGACAGACAATTGCCGGATAAAGCCATCGACTTGATCGATGAAGCGGCATCCAGCATTCGTATGCAGATCGACTCGAAACCTGAAGCGCTGGATCGTTTAGAGCGCCGTATTATTCAGCTCAAAATCGAACAGCAAGCGCTGAGCAATGAACACGATGACGCCAGTGAGCGCCGTCTGGTAGCGCTCAATCAAGAGTTGGATGAGAAAGAGCGTGAATTGGCTGAGCTTACTGAAGTGTGGAATACCGAGAAAGCCGCGTTATCCGGCACTCAACACATTAAGTCTGAGCTTGAACAAGCGCGTATGGATATGGAGTTTGCGCGTCGTGCTGGCGATTTAAGTCGCATGTCCGAACTGCAATATGGCCGTATTCCTGAGCTGGAAAAACAGCTGGATTTGGCAACCCAAGCCGAAATGCAAGAGATGACGTTGCTGCGTAACAAAGTCACTGATGCAGAAATCGCCGAAGTGTTGTCGAAACAAACCGGCATTCCAGTCTCGAAAATGCTTGAAGCAGAGAAAGACAAACTGCTGCGCATGGAAGAAGTGCTGCATAAACGTGTGATTGGTCAAACCGAAGCGGTGGAAGCGGTCTCTGATGCGATTCGTCGTAGCCGTGCTGGGCTTTCGGATCCAAACCGTCCGATTGGTTCGTTCTTATTCTTAGGTCCAACCGGGGTGGGTAAAACCGAGCTATGTAAAACGCTGGCCAACTTTATGTTTGATAGCGAAGACAACATGGTGCGAATCGATATGTCTGAGTTTATGGAGAAACATTCCGTGGCTCGTTTGGTCGGTGCGCCTCCAGGTTATGTCGGCTATGAAGAAGGCGGCTATTTGACTGAGGCTGTACGTCGTAAACCGTATTCGGTTATTTTGCTCGATGAAGTCGAAAAAGCACACCCAGATGTGTTTAACATTCTGCTGCAAGTGCTTGATGATGGGCGATTAACTGATGGACAAGGACGCACTGTCGATTTTCGTAATACCGTAGTTATCATGACGTCAAACCTAGGCTCGAGCCGAATTCAAGAAAACTTCGCTAAGTTGGACTATGAAGGTATGAAGCAGCAGGTAATGGAAGTGGTGACTCAACACTTCAGACCGGAGTTTTTAAACCGTGTCGATGAAACTGTTGTATTCCATCCGTTGGGTACTGCGCACATCAAATCGATTGCTTCGATCCAATTGGCGCGTTTGGCGCAGCGCATGGAAGATCAAGGTTACGAATTGAATGTGTCTGAACCTGCGTTGGATCTGATCGCCGAAGTTGGTTTTGATCCGGTTTATGGTGCAAGACCGCTTAAACGTGCTGTGCAACAAAACGTCGAAAACCCACTGGCTAAATCTATCTTGGCTGGCAGCTTGGTTCCGGGTTCAACGATTACGCTTGAAGCCGTTGATGGCAAAATTGTTGCAACGCAATAACCCGCTGTTTATGAAAACAAAAGCCATGCAATCGCATGGCTTTTTTATTGGGAGATAGGTTTTTTTCGCATTAGGCGAAGTTGGCGTTAATACGCATTTTCAAATACTCTTGCGCGGTGATAGGTTGATAACGCTGCTGTGGCCCTTGAATGATTTGGTCGCGATTGGCTTGGCAGAAAAATGCCATGCTGTAGCGTGAACCTTGGTTTTCTTCGGCGCTTGGCATTCTGACGCGGTGCAGCGTAGATTTGAGTAAATCATCACTCCAACGCATCAACATATCGCCAATATTGCAGGTGATGACACCCGCTTTCGGTACCACATTGCTCCACACCAAATTTTGTTTGGCATCTTTACCGCCCGCAACTTGCAGACCACCTTGGTTCTCTTGTTGAAAAACCATGGTCAAACAATCAAAGTCGGTATGAGCGCCAGCACGCCAATGCTCGCCTTCGGTCGGAATTTCTGCCATCGGCAAGTAATGCAGCATGCGTAATGTGCTCAGGTAATCTTGCGATTCGCGCTGGTGGGCACGAGTAAAGAAGTCGCGCTCAAAGCCCAGTTTATCTGCAAAGCAAGACAGAACCTTCATTCCCAATTGCCATGCTTGATGCTCCATAGACAGCAAGTGTGACTCAAATTCTGGCACCAATTGCTCACTGGGCCACAAATCATCCATGTGCGGTAGAGTAATTTGATACGACTCTTTTTGATCGGCTGTGCCGGTTGACGGGCGTACTTGCTGCTTAAATTCCCAACCCGCATTTAGCCCTTCTTTAAGCGGGAATTGCTGTTTGTCTTGCTGAGGAAGTGAGAAAAACTGCTCGCTCAAACCAAAAGCTTTCTCGATATCAGTCAACGCAATTCCGTGATTGGTGAGCTGAAAGAATCCTACTTGTGTTGCAGCTTGCCATAGTTGCTCGGTGATCTCTTCGCGTCGCTGCTCAAAATCGTGCAGGTCAATCATCGGGATGGATTCGACATCGGCTTCAACGCCGCGTCCGCCAATCGTGGTTTCGAAATTCAGTTCGTCTAATTGATAGCAAGTTTGTGTCATGGTTTTAGTCTCCAATTAAGCATTTGCTTGTTATTGGAGCAATGTCCAGCAATAGCAAAGTATTGCAGACCGCTTCTACTCCGTGGGTTTGATGAATTAAGTTATGTGCTGGTCATTACCACACGCCGTGATGCACCAGTTCCGCTTCGTCTTCAAGCAGTGGGCCGAGCACTTCGACTTCGCGTTGACCGGATTCAAACACAGTGCGACAAGGCAGCGCTAACGTCGGGTTCTCCGGGTGATTACCAGTGAGTGTTTTAAGCGTGGCTTCGCTCAAACCATACACAACGCGGCCAACGCCCGCCCAATAGATAGCTCCGGCGCACATTGCGCATGGCTCTGCCGAAACGTACAAGGTACAGGTTTGTAGAAAGTCAGGGCGATACAGTTTGCTGGCTTTGGTCATAATCACGCGCTCTGCGTGACCCGTCATGTCTAAATTCGGTAAATAACCGTTAATTTGTTCCAGTAGTATTTCACCATTGGCATCGACTAATACCGCAGAGAAAGGGTGAATACCGCGTAATTTGGCGTCTTCGGCCAGCGCGAAACTGTAGCGAAGAAATTTAAAATCGATATGTTCATTAAGCATAAAAAATCCTTTTAACTGTGCTTCTCGTCTTCCGATAGACTCCAGGCAAACAAGCCTTTTTGAATCCAACTGACGGATTTAAATAGCAACATACTGACGATCGAGAGAAACACTAATGCCGCAAACGCTTGAGGAATTTTGAAATACGACGTTGAGAACTGAACTAAGTACCCCAAGCCTTTTTCGGCGGCGACAAATTCGGCGATAACCGCACCGATAACCGCTAAGGTGATCGCAACTTTCACGCCACTGAAAATGTGCGGAATGGCGTAAGGTAGGCGAATTTGCCAAATGGTCTTTTTCGAGTCGACATTGAGCGAACGTGATAATTCAATCAATTCCGGCGGTGTTGCCAACATCCCGGTGGTTGCTGATACCACTAAAGGGAAAAAGGTGATTAAGCACGTGATGGCAAGTCGCGGCGCATCGCCAGTTCCCAGAATTACAATCAGCAAGGGGGCGATAGCGACGACTGGCGTGGATTGAATGACGACCAGCAAAGGAAAAATCGCTCGAGTAAGGAATTTGGAGCTAACCATCATTATCGCCAGTGGAATACTGATGATAAATGACAGGCCAAAGCCAAGCAGCGCGATGCGCAAAGTCGCCCACAAGTTATCAAACCAGCGTGCGGCTGAAACTTGAGTAAAGGCGTGGACGATATCCGACGGTGCAGGAAGAATAAATGTGGGTACTGAAAATACGCGACAGATAAGTTCCCAAATCGGGATGAGTGCCAACATCGCCAGTAAAGGAAGGCCATTTTTAGACCAGTAAGCGTAAAAACTTTTCATCTTGATTCCCTTCAAGGTTACTTAGGCTAAGCAAGACGGCGCAGCGGCGAAACATTGTCTTGCTCGCTATCGGCTTCTGCTTTTGGATGATAAAAATACTCACGAATCTGTTTGGTGTAAGCGCCAAATTGCGGATCCTGCAAGGTATTAATATTCCTCGGGCGAGGTAAGTCGATGGTGATTTCTTCCAGTACCGTACTTGGCCTTGGCCCCATCACCAGCACTTTGTCTGCCAGTAGTACCGCTTCGGAAATGGAGTGGGTAATAAACAGCACCGTTTTCGGTTTTTCACTCCAAATGCGCTGCAACTCAAACCCCATTTCTTCGCGAGTCAGTGCATCAAGCGCGGAGAAAGGTTCATCCATAATCAAGATGTCGGGATTGAGCAACAAAGCGCGGGCAATGCCAACTCTTTGTTGCATGCCGCCCGATAGCTGATCGGGCATACTGGTCTCAAAGTCGGCGAGGCCGACTTTTTTGAGCAGGGATTTCGCGAATACACGCTCTTTATCGCTAACGCGACCAAATTTGTGTTTGAGCGGAAACAGCACGTTATCAAGTACGTTTTTCCAAGGTAGAAGCGTCGGCTTTTGAAATACAATACCGATATCTTCACGTGGTCCGTTGATGTGATGGCCAAACACGCGAATTTCGCCTTCACTCGGCTCGATTAAGCCAGAGAGCAAACGCAAAAGGGTCGATTTACCACAGCCCGAAGGGCCGACAATCGCAACGAATTCATGCTTATTGACGTTAAAGTTGACGTCTTTGAGCACCGTCACCGATTGTTTGTCTGTGTGGTAGGTGTGGCCGATTTGCTTGAAGGAAACAAATGGCTGCATTAGTTGACTCCTTGGTAGAAATCACGAGAGATCGCCGCTTCAGGGTCGAGTTTGCCTAGGTCTAAACTCTGCGCTTCTGCTGTCCATTTCCAGGTTTCAGCTAAGCGAGTGGGAGTGAAGGCGCCCACACCGTCACGCTGGCTGACATCATTCAACACTAAATCACGAATCGATTTAATGGTGTCGGTGGCTTGTTGTACATCGACCTCGGGGACTATGTCATGTACGTCTTTGGCGCTTTGCTCTGGGTGCTCCCATGTGTAAGCCACCGATTTTGCAAAAGCTTTGATAAAACGTTTCACCACATCTGGGCGCTCTTTGAGCATTTTGTCGCTCGCGATAACCGAAGATGAGTAAAACTGCAGCCCGGCATCGTGCCACGGGAAAATATCGATTTTCTTACCGGCTTGTTTGGCTTGTTGCTGGTTTTTTACTGCATCGGTTATCCATGAAATCATCACATCTGATTGACCCGTGATCAGCATAGGATTCAACGCGCCAGGATCGGCTTTTAGGACCTTTACGCTACTTTCATCAATGCCGTTTTTCTTAAGCAATAAAGGTAGAAATACGTTGGCGGAAGTAAAAGGGGAAGTCACGATGGTTTTACCTGCCACATCTTTTACCGAGTTCACGCCAGAGCCTTCAAGTGCATAAAAAGCGTAAGGCGCTTTACTAAAAATGGAGTAAATAGCTTTAACCGGAACATCGTCATTCGCTTTTGCAACCAATAGCGCAGTGATATCTGAAGATCCGATATCAGCAGTACCTGTCGCCACTTTCGTGATCGCGTCTGTCGAGCCTTTACCTTGCAAAATGGTGACGTCGAGATCTTGTTCGGCGAAGAAGCCTTGTTTCACGCCAACATAAACAGGGGCTTTGTCACCACCTGGTAGCCAATCGAGTTGGAAAGTGACTTTATCGGCAGCAAAGCTAGGGCTTGAGGCCAATAAAACGGATAGAGAAAGGGTGAGTTTTTTGAGTTTTGAGAATGGTTTCATAGTTGCTCCGTGTCTTCCTTTGCACTTTACAAGGTGATGCACTCACCACAGAGTACAGTCACACTGTGATTAACTATGAGCAATGTCCCGACGCCGTCATTGGCATCTAACCGCTTCTACTCACGTACAATATGTATCCAGCAAGCAGTGTGCCACAATTATGAGAAAGTGGATCGTAAGGATTTCCTCGTTAGTTAATCCAAGCTTTGTAAGGATTGTAAGCGATTAAATACGACTGAGGTTGTATACAATAATTTCGATTATGTTGCGTTTGTGTTATTAAAATGCACTAAAATGGTGTGTTTTATTCTCATTCTTGTGCATTTTTGGTGCATGATATACGGTTTGTGTTGGTCGGCTATGGCTAGGATTCATGGTCTGCTAATTGCATTGTATACAGAGTGTTATTGTATTTTGAGTGTTGAGTAGAAGCGGTTAGGAGTGATGGAACTCCGGGACATTGCTCATTAGGTAGTACGGTTAAGCACTACTGATGTGTTTTAAAGGAAGGGATGTTCCATGGATTATTTAATTAAAAACGCTACTGGTGTGTATTCATCGATTGAGAATGTGCACGATATTCGTATTCAAGACGGAAAAATCACCGAGCTTGGGCAAAATTTGCATCCCATAAATGGTGAAGAGCTTGTTGATGCTTCAAACTGCGTTGTCTATCCGGGATTGGTGAATACTCACCATCACATTGCTCAGTCGCTGCTAAAAGGTATTCCTCAAGGGCTCAATGACGGACTAGGGGATTGGCTTGCCAGTGTTCCATATCGTTATTGGCCGCAAATTACACCAGATGTCATGTACAGCGCTGCAAAGCTTGGTTTTTATGAACTGCTGCGTTCAGGAGCGACCACGTGTGCTGACCATCATTATTTATACCATGCTAATTCAAGCCAAGAAGTTGAAGAGGCGGTGTGGCAAGCGGCCGATGAGATGGGTATTCGCTTGGTCCTGTGCCGTGGCGGTGCCACCATTAAAGGTACGCATAAAGGTTTAGCCAAAGCCGGGGTGATTCCGGAATCGGCACCGCAAATGATCGAACGCTTGGAGAACACTCGTTCGCGGTATCATCAAGCCGGTGGCGACGCGATGCGTAAACTCGTGGTTGCGCCCACGACAATTGCACACTCAGCGACCCCCGATGATTTGCGCTTACTTGCCGAGTATGCGAGAAGTCATCAGCTAAGAATGCACTCTCATTTACTTGAAGTGAGTTTTGATGATGAGCAAACGCGCCTTAAATACGGAAAGAGCGCGGTGGAATTTGCGCAAAGCTGTGATTGGCTGGGAGAAGATGTTTGGTTTGCACATATTGTTCAAGCAAGCAATGAGGACATCGCTTTACTCGCGCAAACTAAGACAGGTATTGCTCACTGTCCTACTTCGAATTGCAGACTTGGCAGTGGTATTGCCCCAATTCCGCAAATGCATGCTGCGGGCATGCCGATTTCTATCGGTGTTGATGGCTCTGCTTCAGCAGAGTCAGGGTCGATGTTGCAAGAGCTCAACTTAACTTGGTTGATACATAGAGCGCAAAGTGGCCCTCAAGCCACCACACTTGAACAAGTACTGGATTGGGGAAGTGTTGGTGGTGCGAATATTCTAGGCCTGAATCAAGTCGGTAAAATAAAAGTCGGTTACTGCGCGGATTTGGTTTTATATGATTTGCATCAGCCACGTTTAGCTGGGTGTCACTCGCAGAGCATGGCACCTATCATGTGTGGTGAGCCGGTTAATATCAAAGCCAGCATGATTAATGGTGCATTGGTTTATCGTCACCAAGACGACAGCTTGTACCAAAACCTAGTTGATGAAGTTCGTCTTTCAGTTACCAAGCTCAATCAAAGAGTGAGTAAACTTGGCGTTTAATTGTCGATAATGTGCGCGAAAATCCAGTTTTTGCTGGTTATTTAACCTGTCAGCCAGAAAAGCCCCTTTTTTGGCTGATTTCCTCTTGCTTATCAAATTTTCCTCCCTATAATGCGCCTCCGTTGTCCGGGAAAACTTCAATGATTTCGGATAAGCAAAGACAGTCATTTTCAATATCTTAACTTGAATAAAATAGAGTTAAAAAACAGTTGACTCACTCAGTTAACTCGCTAAAATGGCCGTCCGTTTTGAGGGTAACCTCACAACAAGCTCTTTAACAATATAAACCTATCAATCTGTGTGGGCACTCGTTGATGATAATCAAATTAGATTCTTCGGAATCAAATTGGTTTCAATGAACTGAGTGACCAATCGATACTTTCTTTTATAAGAGTGGTATCGGCACAGTCAATTCACAGTCTTCTATTCGAAAGAATAGAGAATGTAATCAGTATTCATTGAGCCACAAAAAACTTTTAATTGAAGAGTTTGATCATGGCTCAGATTGAACGCTGGCGGCAGGCCTAACACATGCAAGTCGAGCGGCAGCGACATAAACAAACCTTCGGGGGCGCTTATGGGCGGC
>NZ_FNDD01000054.1 GCF_900100015.1 Vibrio xiamenensis
AATCAGTGGCTTAATTCTCATTTGATGATCCTTTTATGTTTTTTTATTATTTATGCTTTTAACTACAACTGAATCGATTCAGCTAAAAAGATACTCAGCAAAATGTGCGGATCAAAGTGCTGAACAAACGAATGTGATTCAGTTCATTGAGTTGATGAATTTCTCATGCAGCAATGATTGGTGAATCACGTTCAGCAAATATTATGTTATTTATCAATAGGATGATTTTTATTGATATACCCGTCTTACTTGAAGCTGCAGCGGTGTTGGCTACGTTTGTTCACCCCAATCACATAGTTATCTATGCTCATGGGGCCTCACTCACTTGCCGCCTACCTGCAACTCCAAGTACTTTGGGTATAGTGTTATTTCACAGCATTGAATCGAGCAAGGTTTGAATCAATCAACGCTATTGGCGCGTTTTGCGATACAAATATGCTAATTTAGCTACGCGAAGATTTTTTGATCACTAAGGGAAGGGAATACAACGTGATAAGACCGATGACAAAGGCTGATTTTGACGCCTTTTGGCCGACATTTGAGCAAGTGATTGTAGCGCAGCAGACCTATGCATTTTCGCCGCAAATGGACAGAGAGCAAAGCCATCACATCTGGTGTGAATTGCCAAAGCAGAGTTTTGTTTATGAGCAAGATGGTGAAATTCTTGGCTCCTATTATATCAAAGCCAATGCTCAGGGCCCGGGTGGTCACGTGTGTAATTGCGGTTACATGGTCAGTGAAGCGGCAAGGGGTCAAGGGGTTGCACGAGCGATGTGTGAGCACTCTTTGCAAATGGCGCGTGAAATGGGCTTTAAAGCCATGCAGTTTAATTCTGTGGTAGCGACCAACCAAGTTGCGGTTGCGCTGTGGCAAAAGCTCGGCTTTGAGATTGTTGGGACTTTGCCAAATGCGTATCAACACGCAAAGCTTGGGCTCGTGGATTGTTATTTTATGTATCAGTGGCTTAGTGATGAATAAACCGCTAACACCGACGCAATGGGTTGGACAATGTCATTGTGGCAATGTGCGTTTGACGCTTAGCGAGTTAACCCCAACCGCTACTGAGTGCAATTGCTCGTTATGTTCACGTTACGGTGCTTGGTGGGGCTATTTCACGCCGCAGCAAGTGACGATTGAAGTGGGAAGGGCCGGGTTAAATGCTTATCGTCACGGCGATGAAATGATCGATTTTCAACATTGTGGCCAGTGTGGCTGCATTACCCTCTATACTTCGACCGACAAAGCGCCAAGTGAAAGAGTGGCGGTGAACTATCGCATGTTTGAATCTGATGTGACATTGTCACTTAAGCTGCGCCATTTTGATGGTGCTAACACCTGGAGCTATCTCGACTAATTTTATCAGGCTTGCTCTTGGGGTTCGTTTCAGCGCGCACAGCGCATTAGTGACTGCTGGTGCGCTGCTTTTCATACTCTTGCTGACTTGCCACGATATCGCCAATATTGTCTTCCAACCAAGAGGCTAACACTTGCACGCGGTTGGCGACTTCAAACCCCGCTGCGGTCAGTTCATATTCCACATGTGGCGGCACGACGGGGTACACAGTTCGTAATACAAAGCCGTCTTTTTCCAAAGCTTGCAGAGTTTGTGCGAGCATCTTTTCGCTGATGCGCAAAATGCGTTTACGCAGTTGGCTAAAGCGCTGCTTTTCACCATTAAGTAGGGCCATTAACACCAGTACACCCCAGCGACTAGTAACGTGATTGAGCACTTCACGGCTTGGGCATTGATCCGAAAACACATCGCCTTTGCGCTCTCCGGCGTGGAGAATTTGCGCTAAATGATCATGATTTTCCATACTTACCTTTTTGTACGTACTTACTTTTAGTTTGTTAGGGGGTTAGTATAACCCAACGCGATCAAATTATCGCCTAGTTTTGTCTTTCCAGCTTAAGGAGAATGTTATGTATGTAGTAACTGGCGCCACAGGTCAACTGGGCCAATTAGTGATTGAAGCATTGCTTAAAAAAGTACCAGCAAGCGAGATCATCGCAGCGGTACGTAATGTCGAAAAAGCCGCGCCTTTAGCGGAAAAAGGTGTTCAAGTACGCTTTGCCGATTACACCAATCCACAGTCGCTGGTGATTGCATTTGCAGGTGCCAGCAAAGTTTTGCTGATTTCATCCAGTGAAGTCGGGCAGCGTTTTGAGCAGCACAAAGCGGTGATTGATGCGGCCAAACAAGTGGGCATAGAACTGCTGGCTTACACCAGTATTTTGAACGCCAACCAGTCGCCATTGGCATTGGCGCAAGAACATAAGCAGACCGAAGCTTATATCGCACAAGCTGATATTCCGGCGGCGTTATTACGTAACGGTTGGTATAGCGAAAACTACCTAGCGGGCATTGGCGCATCGCTTGAGCACGGTGTGATGCTCGGCTGTGCTGGTGACGGCAAAATTTCTTCTGCCCCTCGCGCTGATTACGCTCAAGCGGCGGCTGAAGTATTAACTCAGCCAAATCAAGCAGGTAAGGTGTACGAATTGGCCGGCGATGAAGGCTTTACGCTTGAGCAATTTGCCCAATATTTGGCCGACCTAAGTGGCAAGCCTGTTGCGTACAACAATTTGCCTGAAAGCGAATATGCGGCGGTATTAGAAAGCGTTGGTATTCCGGCTGGTTTTGCAGCGATTTTAGCAGATTCCGAAACCGGTGCGTCTAAAGGTGGGCTGTTCGATGATTCAAAAACGTTGTCGCAATTGATTGGTCGCCCGACCGTGTCGATTGAAGCGTCACTGAAAGACGCAGTGGCAAAGTAATGCCTGCAGCGTTTTAGGCGCTGCAGCATAGAGATTATCTTAAGCCAATTCGCTTAGCTAAATAAAAACGCCGCATCACTTGCGGCGTTTTTTATCGGGGAGGCTAAATCTGATTAGCTCAGCTGAGCGATTAGCGCTTTGGCCACACCTTCAGAGCTGGCTGGGTTTTGACCGGTAATCAATTTGCCATCTTCAACCACATAGGGTGCCCAATCATCGCCTTTTTGATACAAAGCGCCGAGCGCCTTAAATTCATCTTCAATCAAAAATGGCACCACGTCGGTGAGTTGGACACCGGCTTCTTCACCGTTGGTAAAGCCAGTGACGTGGCGGCCTTTAATCAGTGGTTCACCATTGGCGGCTTTCACGTTACGAAGTACAGCAGGCGCGTGGCACACGAAGCTAATTGGCTTGTTGCTGCGCTCAAACTCTTCAATCAGAGCAATGGATTTTGCGCAGTTGGTGAGATCCCAAAGTGGACCGTGACCGCCTGGGTAAAACACCGCGTCAAAATCACCGCTATCAATGGTGTCGAGTTTCACTGTGTTGGCGAGATCGCGCTGCGCTGCTGAGTCTTGATTAAAACGCTCGGTCAACTCGGTTTGAAAATCGGCAAGGGCACTTTTCGGATCAAGCGGTGGTTGACCGCCAGCTGGCGATGCGAGAGTTACTTGCGCGCCTGCATCTTTAAAGGTGTAGTAAGGTGCGGCAAACTCTTCGAGCCAGAAACCGGTTTTTTCGCCAGTATCGCCAAGTGTATCGTGTGAGGTCAGAACCATTAAAATTTTCATTGTGTTTCCTTAGCTGAATTTCACTGTCTCTTTGCGGAGATGGGTGGTGGCACGCACAAGTTGGGTGCCACGCTAAACCGCATCGAATCAGGTTGTGATTATTTATTAGGTTTATTTATTCAAGGTTATCCAGATTGAGTGGTTAATCAACTGGCAAAACTACTGAGCAAGAACGCTTTCGACGAGTGCCTGTTTTTCGCCATACGGCGCACGCAGACGTTGCCCAGATTCGTTATTTTCACTTTGAATCACCACCGCTTTGTGGTGGGTAAAGTTATTAAAACCGTGCACGCCGTGATACGCGCCCATGCCCGATGGACCGACACCGCCAAATGGCAGCGCATCGATGGATGCGTGGGTCATAATATCGTTAATCACCAGTGCGCCTGAGGTGGTATGCGCGGCAAAAGCACGCTGTTTTTGCTCATCGTTACTGAAGTAGTAAGCAGCCAGAGGGCGCGGGTGAGCATTGATATACTCAATCGCTTGCGCTTCTTGAGTGTACGTTTGAATAGGCAGTAGCGGCCCAAAAATCTCTTCTTGCATGATTGCCATGTCATCGTTGACATCCAATACCAGATGCGGCGCGATTTTGCGCGTTGCTTCGTCAATGCTTGGCTCACCTTGTGGCGCGAGGCTGATAACGGTTGCGCCGCGCTGCGCGGCATCGTCAAGTAATCCTTGTAAACGCTCGAAATGACGCGGATTAATGATTGAGGTGTAATCGGTATTGTCTTGCATGGTGGCAAAACTTTGGCGCATAAAGGCTTTGGCGGCGCTAACAAATTCGTCGCGTTTGGCTTCTGGAATCAGCATGTAGTCAGGTGAAAGACAAATCTGACCGACGTTAAAGGTTTTGATCGTCAATGTGCGTTCGGCAGCCATTTGAATGTTGGCATCATCGCCAACCACGACTGGCGATTTGCCGCCCAGTTCTAATGTTAGCGGCACTAAATTCTCAGCCGCGGCGCGCATCACATGTTTGCCAACTGCGGTGCTGCCAGTAAACACTAAGTGATCAAAGGCAAGGCGGCTAAAATCTTGGCCAACGTTGGCATCGCCAAGCACCACAGCAAGTTCCATCGGCTCAAAATAGCGACCAATCAGCTCTGCCAGCAGTTGTGAAGTGTGCGGTGTAAGTTCAGAAGGTTTGAGCATTGCGGTATTACCCGCCGCGAAAATACCTGCCAGCGGGCCAAAGGCTAAGTTGATTGGAAAGTTCCAAGGGCTGATAACGCCAACGACTCCTAGTGGCTGCTTTTGTATGTGCGCTTGCAGCTCACCTTCTAGGCCAAATACTGGTTCTGGTTGCATCCAGTTATCTAGGCTGGCGATAGCGTGTTGCAAGCCTTTGATAGTGGTGGCGATGTCAGCAACCAGCGATTGATATTTGCTGCGATGACCGAAATCTTGGCTCATCGCTTCGGCCAGTTGATCGCGGTTATCTTTGATAAGGTTTACCGCGCGCTGCAGGCGATCTTTACGTAGCTCAGCGCTGGCTGGGCCTTGCGCAATATGGTTGCGCTTCATGGTGTTTAGAATGCTGTTGAGCTCATCAAATGATTGTTGTGATGACATAAAAATTCCTCACTGGCTGATAAATAAGGCGCTACCTATTTTCCGGTTTAACGTTTTGGCATCAGTAGCGTCTGGCGATGAAATTTATCTTAGGCGTGATGGCTTATTTTGGCTAACAAGGTTATTTTGTAAGGGGTATAAATAATTTTATGGGTCACGATTTTACTCGGTGATTTGACCCATTAACGGAGTAGTTATGTCATTGGTTCGATTGCGCACCTTTGTCGAAGTGTATCGTCAACGTTCAATCAGCTCAGCAGCCCGCGTGCTTAACTTAACTCAGCCTGCGGTGTCGCAACATGTCGCAGGTTTAGAGGTCGCGATTGGCCGCCCGCTGTTTACTCGCGCCGCATCGGGGGTTGAGCCCACCACAGCTGCAGATCAGCTTGCCGCGGACATTGGTGACAAACTCGACAGCGCCGAGCTGGCTTTGTCGCAAGCCAAAGCGCGTTCGCGTGATGTGGAAGGGGCGCTGCAAATTATCGCCCACAGTGATTTTATGTCGGAAGTGCTGGCAGAGCGATTACTGCCCCTGGTTCAAGCCGGAATTCGCGTGCGCATGCATACCGGCAACGGCGACTTAATTCATCAGATGCTGGTAGAAGGCCATTGCGACCTTGGCTTTTCTGGTCATCCGGTTACCGACCCAAGCTTAAAAAGCGAGTTGGTGATGGCCGCTCCTGTCTATGCAGTGACCTCGCCTGAGATAATGGCAAAGCTTGAAAAATCTGAGGATTTCTATGCGGCGCTGATGAACGAGCCAATGCTGACTTACGATTTAGCGTTATCGGTGATGGAAGGCTGGTTGAATAAAAACAAACTCAGTGCGTATGAAAAACCGCCAGCGCTGGTGGGTCAAGATTTACGTGCGCTGCGTAAGCTTATCGTCAAAGGTTTTGGTTGGGCAGTGATGCCTGAGTATTTGTGCCGCGAAGATATCGCCAGTGGCCGGCTGTGTCATATTCCGGCGCCCATTGCTGATTCGACGCTCAATTACTACATGGCATGGGCGCCAAGTTCACTGCGAACGCCGCGCATTGCTCATGCGCGGCAAACTTTATTGTGGAGCTTAAAACAGCAGCCACCCGGAGATAATTAGCCGATGGCCAAGCGCGATTATGCGCGCGGCTCAATAACAATATTCAATTGCACCGCTCAATTACAATATTCAATCGCAATCGCGCTGGCTAAACGGGCGTTGTTGAGCACCAATTGAATGTTGCTGGCTAAGCTGTCACCGCCAGTGAGTTCACATACGCGCGCCAGCAAAAACGGTGTTGATGCCTTGCCGTGAATGCCTTGTTGCTCGGCTTCGCGCAGCGCTTGGTTAATGGCGGCATCAATTTCTTGCTGCGGCATGGCGTATTCACTTGGAATCGGATTGGCGATCACGGCGCCGCCTTTAAGCCCAAGTTGCTGTTTGGCCTTGAGCACATCAGCAATGGTTTTGGCTGAATCGAGTCGATAGTCGACATTAAAATCGCTGGTTTGGGTATAGAAGGCGGGCAAACTTTCCGTTTGATAGCCAATCACCGGCACGCCATGAGTTTCAAGATATTCCAGTGTTAAGCCAAGATCGAGGATCGATTTTGCGCCCGCGCACACCACAGCGACGCTCGTTTGCGCCAGTTCTTGCAAGTCGGCAGAAACGTCAAAACTGGTTTGTGCCCCGCGATGCACGCCGCCAATGCCGCCAGTGGCAAACACTTTCACGCCCGCCATTTCGGCCAAAATCATAGTGGCGGCCACGGTAGTTGCGCCGTGGGCACCCGAGGCAACCACAAACGGAATATCTCGGCGACTGACTTTGGTCACGCTTAGCCCGGCTTTACCCAATAGTTCGATTTCACTCGGCTCCAAGCCAACTTTTAAACGGCCATGAATAATGGCGATGGTGGCTGGTATCGCGCCAGATTCACGCACGGTATTCGACACTTTGAGCGCAGTTTCAACGTTTTGCGGGTAAGGCATGCCGTGGGAAATAATGGTCGATTCTAAAGCCACCACTGGGCGGTTTTGGGCAAGCGCCTCGGCAACTTCAGGGTGAATGTCGAGATAATCATTGTACATCGGGGATCTCCATAAAACGATGAACGGCACGTTGTGAGATGTGCGGGTTAATGGTGTCTGAGGATTGGGTGGCAAGGTGGGCGCAAGCAAACGCGAATTCAATGCGCGTATGCCAAGACCAGTTTTGCAATTTAGCGTGCATTAAGCCCGCCATCAGTGCGTCACCTGCGCCAGTAACATTGACGACTTGGCTTGACGCTGGGGTTAAACGCAGTGTCTGCGGCGAGGTATTTACGTCAGCTTGGCTTGCATAAATACCGCCAGCGCCAAGGCTAATCACCACTTGTTGAACGCCGAAATCGTGCAAAGCTTGGCACATGGTCGGCAGGTCGCGCTCATCATGATAGCGAACGCCACTCAAAAGCTCGGCTTCGATTAAGTTGGGTTTCAGCAGGGTAATTTGGCTTAAGTAAGGTTTGATACGCGCGGCTTTGTTAGCCGAAACGGGGTCGACATACACTTGGCGATGATCAATACAGTTAAACAGATACGCCAACGCATCGTCGTGCAAATTGGCATCGATCAGCAGCAGATCGCTACGGTTAAGCAACGCCTTATGTTTGGCGAGTGCACTGGCATCCAGCTGCTCAAGAATGCGCATGTCGTTAAGCGCCAGTTGCATTTCACCATCGGCATCGTGAATCGACAAATAGGTTGCCGTCGCGCCAGTTGGGCTGCGCACCACGTGCTCGATACCTATTCCTGCTGCTAGGCTAGCACTCAAAAGTTGCTCGCCCCATTGATCATTGCCAACACAGCTTACCAACTCGACTTTACTGCCAAGGCGTGCAAGGTTATCGGCGATATTACGCGCCACGCCGCCAGGGCTTGAGTGAATGGTGCCGGGGTTGGAGTCTCCGTTTAATAGCGGGACGCTGGCTTTGCCGCACAAATCCATATTGGCGCCACCGACCAACACCGCAGTGGGTTCGCTGGTTAGAATATAGCCTTTGCCTTTAATCAATCCTTTGTTGGTTAAGTTCATGATGTGTCCGGCGACGGCGCTGCGCGTAATGTTGAGTTTTTCCGCTAACTCTTGCTGCGCGATCATCGGATTCTCGCGCAATATTGCGAGGATCTGCTGTTCTCTCGGTGTCACAAACAAATGTCCATATAGCAAACATTTGTTTAGTCTAGCGCGGTGGTGTGGATAAATTTTGTTCGCTTGATCACGTTGTGGAATTTGCAAACGATCGCTGCATGTTACTTGTGTATTTGTGACAGTTGGCGAACGTTTAGCGTTTTGTGTACGTTTAGTGCGCCATGCCTATCGCGGAAAAACAGCATGGCACCAGAGGGGGGAGTCGGCGCGGTTAGGCGAGGACGAAACGCGAGTTAGCGCGGGTTAAATCGTCAATTGAGTGACTGAGCTCGCTTATTGAGCCATGTTGTTCTTGAGATTTATTGGCGATAATTTGCGATGAGTCGTGCACGCTCGACATGTTTTGATTGATGAGCTCAAGCGCTGAGTTCTGCTCAGTGACTGAGGAGGCCATTTGATACATATGCTGGTTGATTTCATCGATATGCAAAGAAATATCCTGAGTCACGTTCATGATGTCGCCGACCGAGGTTGAGACCGTGTCTGAGATGTCGATCATATTGCTAATGTTGTTGGTTGATTGCTGGATGTTTTTATCCAGAACGCCAAGTGATTTGCCGATTTCCTCAACACTTTGATTGGTGCGGGTGGCCAGCTGTCTCACTTCATCTGCAACCACAGCAAAGCCACGGCCTGCTTCTCCGGCGCGCGCCGCTTCAATGGAAGCGTTAAGCGCTAACAGGTTGGTCTGCTCTGAAATGGCAGTGATGGAAGCCAATATATGGTGGATATTTTGGGTATCGCTGACCACTTTGCTGACGGTGTCCTGGGTGCTGGCAACCACCGTTTTAAGCTGCTCTAAAGTGATTTGACACTGCTGCGATTGGCCTTGTGCTTTGTGACTTAATTGGGTCGCTTGCTCGGTTTTATCACTACACAGATGAGTGGTTTGGGCAATTTCATCAAATGACGCTTTAAGTTGTTCGATAGCAGAGGCAACTTGTTCGGCGTTTTGCGCATTGCTGGCAATCTCGTTGTCGACCACTTTGATGTTGGTGATGAAATTATTTGAGACAATCTCGAGTTGATCAATGGATTGTTTTTGAACGCGAGAATTGTTTTGCAGCTGAGTGATGATCTTATTGAAGCGCTCAAAGAATCGATCGTGATTTTTGAGGTCGAGGTTGAGGTGAATTTTGTCGCCAATCACCATGTTATCGACCATCTGATTGACGTAATTCATGCGTTGTAGACTGCGGTCAAGCGTCAGACACGCGTATATCGATATTGATGCCTGCAGGATTGCATACAAGCAATGTTCGATGACCATGGTAAATGGCGCGTTGGGATGGAAAATATACACAGGTAGCCCTGAGGATTGAAGAAAAAAGAACCCAACATGATGTAGGGCGGCAGCGATCAGACTGTGTAATACCATCAGATAGTCGTTAAACAACGTCATGAGACCGAGCATGATAAAAACTTCAAAATGCAGCATGGTCGCCCCACGGGATTGGTGAATATGCAGCGCGACAAACCCGTAAAGCAGATACGGCAAAATATGACGAAACCTTGGGTTATTGAGCAGCAAAGTCGCGCCAGTCAGTAGCAGGCCGATGATCAAGCTGGCGTGGGTATATTCATAACGCCAAAAATAGATAAACGTGAGCAGCGTCATTGGCAGGCAGATGACGTAAGTTTTGTGTTTAAACGTAAGTTCAGGGATAGATATCATAACGTTAACGACCTATATAAGTTGAAATTGACTCTTGCATAGATTCGGTGAGTATACTGATTAAAAGTAGTTACAATATGGTGGTTTGTAACACTTTTTCATTAAATCTGACGTTATTTAATCTCTGATGAGATTTATCCTGTTATGGAACAGGTGAGGTCTAGGCGTATTCCACCACAGACACCCAAGCGCTGTATTCGCCGCAAGGTGCGCTATCGAGTAGGGTTAATTTGCCGCTCAACCTATCGATAGCGTAGAGCCCGAGGCTATCACTGAGCTCACCACTGACTAGCATATAGCGGCCATCCTGACTGATCGCAAAGCTGCGCGGTTGGCGTTCAACACGTTGATGACCCACATAACGCATGCGTTGGGTGGTCGGGGACACTTCCAAGCAAGCCATAACACTTAACGTGCGTTCAGACACATAAATAAACCGGCCATCCGGTGTGATTTGAATATCGGCCGCCCAAGCGCGGGCAATGTCGTTAGCAATTCGCTCGCTTGGGCGCAGGCCTTTGGCAAGGCCAAGCTGGTTAAGCGGTAAAGCCTCGCTTTGTGCGATGAAGTGTAATTGGCCGGTTTGACTATCAAAACGGTAGCTCGCGACGCTGGTGCTCATTTCATGCAGCACATAGACATGGCTTTGGTCCGGCGAAAACACCAGATGGCGTGGCCCTGAGCCGCTTGGTGTCGCGACTTGCTGCACTTTCTGCAGCCCATTCGCTTGGCTGGGGTGGCGATAGACGTTGAGCAAATCGCTTTCAAACTCGGTGCTAATTAGCCAGCGGTTATCTTGACTGGCTAGAATGCAGTGGCATGCGCCATTTGTCGGCAACGTGGTCGCTGAGGCATCGATGACGCCTTGATCGTTGATGGCATTTAACGATGCAAGCTGCTGATTAAACGAGGCGCCAAGTAACCATTTACCGCTGGCATCAATCGCTAGATTGGCCATGCTGCCAGCAAGCGACGTTTTGTCGATCAACTTAAGATCGCC
Source organism: Vibrio xiamenensis (assembly GCF_900100015.1). Classification (GTDB taxonomy): domain Bacteria; phylum Pseudomonadota; class Gammaproteobacteria; order Enterobacterales; family Vibrionaceae; genus Vibrio; species Vibrio xiamenensis. The sequence continues at coordinate 10,995 of NZ_FNDD01000054.1, forward strand.
ATTTGTCCTATCGATTGCAAATCTTGCGACACAAAAAGGTTCGCTACGCAGCGCGGCGTATAGCTGGGTTTGCTGGCGATTGACCGCCATCGGCATCACCATCTCACCCACCGCCGTATCACCAAGATGATCAAGTCGCACTTGCGCATTTTGCTCGGTAATTTGATAGCGCGAAATGGTGCCTGAAAAGGCGTTGGACAAAAACACATAGCGTTGCATAAAGCGGTTTTACCTTTGTTCAAGCTTGGATTGGGAAGCCATTTTCAATGTGCGATAAGCGTTTGAGTGCCGTTGCCGAGTGACAATTACTTAGTCATGTAGCCGTCACTTAGTCATGCGATAGCACTTAGCCGTGAGATAGTACTTAGCCGTGAGATAGTACTTAGCTGTGTGATAGTACTTATCTGTGTGATAGTAACGTAGCCATGTAGCTCGCAACAGCGCCGCGCAAGTCTTTGCCGCTTTGGCGGCGAAAAATGTGACCTTGGCGACATTAGCGAGCGCCAATGTGCTGCTCGATTAAGGTCATGAGGCACGCTAATTGACTTGCCACTTTATCAAACTCATAGCCAATGTTAATCCTCAAGCAGTCGCGATAACGCGTGCTGGCGGTAAACTGATGACCACCACGTACGTCCAGTTTTTGTTGCTTCGCATCAGCCATCAGGGTTGGCGCATCCAGTCCGGGAATTTGTATCCACAACACCAGACCGCCACTTGGCTGTGAAACGCGGGCATTGGCAGGAAGGGCAGTGGCGAGATAATTGAGATAGCGCTGCTTGGTTACATTCAGTCGCTGCTGGGCGCGTTTTAAATGTTTGCCATAGTGACCGCTTTGAATAAAATCGGCGAGCGCATATTGCATCGCAACCGCAACACCATAGTCTTTGCCGAGCATCGAAGCTAAATAGCGCCCCGGGCGGCACCAACCAAGGCGCAGGCTTGGTGAAAGCGTTTTTGATACTGAGCCGCACCAGATCATATATCCATCGGTATCAAAGTAGCTGGCAGGCAGCATAGCTTCACTCTGGTGGCCTAGCTCAAGGTAAATATCATCTTCAATGATCGGCACTTGGTATTGATTGGCAAGCTCGGCGAGGCGCTGCTTTTGCTTGGTTGACATAGTGATCCCTTGCGGGTTCATGTACGTGGTGCAAAACAGGCCCGCCTGAATTTTATTGGTTTTGAGGTGCTGTTCCAGTTGAGTCAGGTCAACGCCGTCTTGATGAGAGGGAATTTCGACGATGTTACGCTTAAGCTCGCTCAGCAGCGTTAGCAACCCGTTGTAACAGGGCGAGCTTATTGCCACCGAATCGCCCGGCTGAGTAGTGGCTTCAAGCGCTTTGCGCACGGCATCCAAACAGCCATGAGTGATCAGTAAATCGGAACTGCTCAGTTGCCAACCGTTAGCGCTAAAATGTTCGGCAAGTGCGTTTCTAAGCCGCAACTCGCCTTGCGGCGCAGGATATTCACCAAGGCTTGGCTGGGAAAGACGAATCCCACGGCGAAAGCTTTTATTGAGTTGCTCGACGGCGCTGTCGTCCAGCTCGAGACGTGACATGCCAAGTGGGCCGCTTAGTGGCGAACTTGGTTGCGGTGTGCTTGGTGTTTGTACTTGGCTTTGAAATGATGCCCATGTGGGTGTCTGCAGCGTAGCGCCGTGGCCTTTGACAAAAAAACCTGCCTGGGGGCGCGATTCAACCCAGCCCATTGATTCCAATTCTTGATAGCAGCTCACGGCGGTGGTGAGGCTCACGCTGTGTAGCTGGCTGAGTTGACGTAGTGACGGCATGCGTGACCCCGGGGGGAGTACGCCGCTTTGAATATCCTTGATAAATCGCTGTGCGATGCGTTGATATTTGCTCATGTTTGCCAACTGTACTGGTAAATTTATTGAAAATTGTATCTGTACCCTAATGGCTGAGCAAGTGACACTCAGAAAAAACACAATCAGCCAGCTTTCGACAGACACAAGGAGTAGAGAATGAGCGCAAGAGATGCAGGATTAGTGATTTTAGTGATGGCGATATGGGGATTCAATTTCTCCATGATTCGTTTGGGAGTAAGCGAAACCGATCCTCTGTTAGTCGTGGCGATGCGCTTTATCTGCGCAATTTTGCCGCTGATCTTTTTTATTCCCCGTCCCAAAGTAGCGTGGCGCTATCTACTCGCTTACGGCGTGGTTTTTGGTACCGGTATCTGGGGGATGGCGTCGTGTTCGATTACTTTTGGGCTGTCGTCGGGAATGGCGTCGGTACTGCTGCAAACCGATGTGATCACCACCGTATTGGTCGGGGTATGGCTGTATAAAGAGCCGCTGTCAAAGCGAATGCAAATTGGCATGGGTATTGCGCTGATAGGGCTTATGATTTCGATTGTGTTCACCAATGGCAATGTTACCTTGCTTGGTACTGGGCTGATTTTTGTCGCGGCGATTTGCTGGCCGCTGGCAGGCGTTATTATGAAACGCGCCAATACCAAGCAGACATTTGCCTTTAATTTGTGGGGAATGCTGTTTGCGCCGCTACCACTGATTGGTTTGTCGCTGGCATTAAATGGTGTTGACGTGCTGGCGCTCACCTATCAAAACTGGACGCTTAACTCTTGGGTTTCGGTGCTGTTTCAAGCCTATCCGACCACGCTGTTTGGCTATTGGGTGTGGAACAAAATGCTGCTCAAATACCCGATGAGTCAGATGGCGCCGCTCACGCTATTGGTGTCGGTGTTTGCATTAATCAGCGGATATTTTGTGTTTGATGAGCAATTATCGCTGGCGCAGTGGGTTTCGTGCAGCGCATTTTTGATTGGCATTTTGTTGGTGCTCAGCAAACCCAAGATCAGTAAAACTCAGCAAGTGAGATGTGAATCCGTCAGTTAATGGCGATAGACCGTGAATAAAAAAGCCCGCTGTGCGGGTTTTTGATTGTCAGCTCTAAACCACCGCCTAGGGCGGTGGTGATTGTCCCTTGGGGCTATTGCCCGAAGGAATGCCCATGTTAGAAGTAAGTCTCTTATTCACCACAAGTAAGAGGAAACTAAAAACATGGGCGACTACAGAAGTTCATCACATGTATATTGGCGTTGTAAATACCACATAGTATGGACGCCGAAGTATAGATTTAAGATCTTGAAAGGTAATGTAGGTAAGGAGCTTTACCGCTCGATCTACATTTTGTGCAATATAAAAGATTGTGAAGTCTTGGAATTAAATATTCAGCCAGATCACGTTCACTTGGTTGTGATAGTCCCACCGAAAGTATCGATATC